>JBHJHB010000123.1:0-60078 GCA_050331215.1 Sandaracinaceae bacterium
GCGGCGCCGGCGGCAGGCCGGGCACGAGCGGCGGCCCCGCGATCGCCGTCCTCCAGCGCTTCTCCGAGGGGGCGCCCCGCGGCCTGCCCACGCTGCGCCGATTGCGCCTGATCCCCGCGGACGGGGCGCGCGGCGGCGACGGCGGGGCCGGGGGCTCGGGTGGCCGGGGTCAGCCGGGTGCGTTCGGCGGGGAGCTCGGCCTCGAGGAGCGGAGCAACCCGACGCTCGCGCAGCCGTTCCCCGGCGGCCGGGGCGGGCCTGGCGGCAACGGCGGGGACGGAGGCGGCGGGGGGGGCGGTTGCGGCGGCGCCAGCGTCGGGATCGGCGTCGTCGGCGTCGAGGCGGAGACGCCGCCGATCGAGGCCTGGCGCTCCATGAACACCTTCACGCTGGGCCTCCCCGGCGCCCCGGGGCAGGGCGGCGGCGGGGCGGCCCCGGGCGAGGACGGAGCGCAGGGAGGAGCGGTCGATGTCGTCTTGTTCTGAGGCTCGCGCGCCGCGGCGGCCGTCCGGGCTCGTCCCCGCGATCCTGGCCGCGGCCCTCCTCGGCGGTTGCTACGCGAGCGGCCCCTGCGCCCCGGACGAGCGCTGCAACCGGGTCGACGACGACTGCGACGGGCGCGTCGACGAGGACTTCGTCGACGCCGATGGGGACTACGTCGGCGTCGAGAACTGCGGCACCTGCGGGGTCCGCTGCGCCGAGGTGTTTCCGGGGGCGGCGGAGGTCGCGTGCGAGGACCGCCCCGACGGCCCCGCCTGCGTGCTGGTCTCCTGCCCCGACGGCTTCCGTCCCACCGGGGCCGGGGCCTGCGCGCCGCTCCTGCCCGTGCTGTGCCTCCCCTGCCAGGCCGACGCGGACTGCGACCTGCGCGTCCCGGGGGCTCGGTGCCTGCCCACCGGGTCCGGCCAGGCCCGCTGCGGCCTCCCCTGCATGGCCCCGGCCGACTGCCCGGCGGGCTTCTCGTGCGCGGACGGCCAGTGCACCCCCGACAGCGGGTGGTGCGGATGCTCGGCGGAGACGGAGGACGCCGACATCGCGTGCCTCCTCGACGGGGCCGGCGACGACCGGTGCGTCGGCATCCAGCGCTGCGGCGCGGACGGCCCCGGTCCGTGCGTGCCGGCGCTCGTCGAGGCCTGCAACGACGCCGACGACGACTGCGACGGCTCCATCGACGAGGACTTCGTCGACGGGGCGGGCCGCTACGTGGGACCCCTCGCATGCGGCGGCTGCGCCATGCCGTGCGTGCCCCCGGGGCCGAACGCGACCGCGGAGTGCCTCGTTCCCGGCCCGGTGGGCGACCCCATCTGCCAGGTCGACTGCGAGGAGGGCTTCGTCGACGTGGACGGCATCGGGGCCAACGGCTGCGAGTGCGAGCGCTTCGACGGGGAAGGCCCGCCTCCGGTGGTCGGCGGCGACGCGGACTGCGATGGGGTCCCCGACGACGACGACGAGTTCGTCTACGTGACCACGACGGGCAACGACACCAACCCGGGCACCCTGGCCCGACCGGTGCGCTCGATCCCCGTCGGCCTCTCGCTCGGGCGGGCGACCGGTCGGGACGTGCTCGTCGCGGAGGGCAGCTACGAGGGTCCGGTCAACCTCCTGCCGGGGGTGAGCCTGTTCGGCGGCTACCGGGCCGATTTCCGGGACCGGGACCTCGAGCTGTTCCGGGTGGTCGTCGAGCGGAGCGCCGACCCGGGGGCGCCGCCCCTGCTCTGCGAGAACATCCGAGAGGCGACCCGGGTCGAGGGGATCACCCTCGTGGCGTCCGACGCCGCCCGCGCCGGGGACGGGAGCACCGCGGCGCGGTTCGACGGGTGCGGGTCCGAGGTCGAGCTCACCCGGATCACGGTCTTCTCCGGCCGCGGCGCGGACGGCGTCGGCGGGGACGACTCGAGCGACAACCTGGCCGACTGGGGGCTGAGCCGCCTCGCCGACCTCGACGGGGTGGACGGCGCCCCCGGCCGGGACGGGACGCTAGCCGGGCAGCTCTGCACCCTGGTCGCGGGAGGTCGAGCCGGGACGAAGGCCTGCCGGACCCGCAACGTCTCCGGCGGCAGCGGCGGCGCCGGCTCCTGCGTGGAGACCGGATGCGTCAACGGGAGCCCGTGCGGCAACGGCGGGTGCACCGACTTCACGACCGCGGGGGTGTGCGACTTCGACGCGGTGCTGGACGCCGCCACGCCCAACCCCGCCCCCGGGGACGGGCGAGGCCTGGACCCGGGCGACGCCGGGCCGCTGACGTACAACTCCCCGACCAACCGCGGCACCTGCAACTTCTGCGACGACAACCCGACGCTTCCCCGGGACAACGCCAACGGCGAGGACGGAGGGTCGGGCAACGACGGCGTGGGCGGTCAGGGCTGCACGGTCCCCCCGACCCTCGACCTCGCGACCGGGAGGCTGGCCGGAGGCGACGGCTCGTCCGGCCAGCCCGGCACCGACGGCTCCGGCGGCGGCGGCGCGTCGGCGGGGGCCGGGTACGACCGGATCGGCGGCACCGTCGGGAGCAGCCAGGCCGCGCGCGGCGGCAGCGGCGGCGGGGGCGGCAGCGGCGGCTGCGGGGCGCCGGCGGCCGACGTCGGGACCGGGGGCGGTGCGTCGGTCGGGCTCGTGGTTCGGGTGCCCGAGGGCGAGGACGCGGGCCCCACCTTCGCGGAGGTCCGCGTGGTGACGGCGTGCGGGGGCCGTGGGGGCGACGGCGGGGTCGGCGCGGACGGCGGGCGGGCCGGGATCGGGGGGATCGGCGGCCTCGGCCGGGTGTTCTGCGCGCGGGCGGGAGGCCGAGGAGGCGATGGCGGGCGCGGCGGCGCAGGCGGCGGCGGCGGCGGCGGCTGCGGCGGCGGAAGCCATGGCGTGGTGGTCGTGCGTCGCGGGGCGAACGTGAACGCCTACGTGGCGGAGCGCGCGGCGTCGCTGACCAGCGACGAGGCCGGCGGGCCGGGCCGGGCCGGTCGCGGGGGCTTCAGCCCCGGCGTGGGCGGGACGGACGGCCGGAACGGCCGAGGGGACGAGATCCTGGTCCTGCCCTAGCGGCGATCCGCGGCGCGGCTACGCTTGTTGCCGTGCGGGTCGGCCTGGGCTTGATCGTCGCCGTCGTGTCGGTGGCCTGCGGGGGGCCGTCGGTCTGCGTGGACGAGGACGGGGACGGGTTCGGTCGTGGGTGCTTCTTCGGGGACGACTGCGACGACACGGACCCCGAGCGGAGCTTCCGCTGCGAGAACGCCCCGCCGGAGTGCCGGGACGATCGCACCGCGCCAGGGTGCCCCTGCCTCGCCGGCGCGACCTCCGCCTGCCTCGGTGACGCGCTCGACGGCATCGGGCTTTGCCGCGCCGGGGTCACCCGCTGCGTCGGCGGCGCCTGGGGACCGTGCGAGGGCGGCGTCGGCCCCACCTCCGAGCGCTGCAACGATGTGGACGAGGACTGCGATGGGCTGGTCGACGAGGGCGTCGTCAGCCCCTGCGGGGGGTGCGACCCGGCCTGCGTCGGCGGCGTGTGGGGCACGGGGCCGGTGCCCTTCGCGCCGGGCGCGGGCCTCGTCCTCACCGACTTCGGGGAGCTGACGCTCGCCCGGGAGCCGGTGCGCTTCGGTCACCTGTGGATCCCCAACACCGCCGACGGAACGGTGAGCCGCATCGACACCGAGGCCGCCGTCGAGACCGCGCGCTACGCGACGGGGGGTACGGAGCCGAGCCGCGCAGCGGTCGACCGCGCGGGGGACGTCTGGGTCCTCAACCGCGAGTTCGGAGGGACGGCCAGCGCGGTCAAGATCGCCGGCGAGCGCGAGCGCTGCGTCGACCGCGACGGCGACGGGTTGGAGACCTCCGGAGGTCCGAGCGACGTGCTCCCCTTCGGGGACGACGAGTGCGTGCTCCTCCGGGTCCCGGTCGGGGCCGATGGCGGAGTGGCGCGGGCGATCGCGATCGACGGCGATCGTGGCCTCGACCAGATCTCGGGCGGCGACGCCTGGGTGGGGCTCCATGACGAGGAGGCGATCGTCGAGCTGGACGGGCTCACCGGGGAGGCGCGGTCCCGCATCGACACCCCCGGCTTCCAGCCCTACGCGGCCACGTTCGATCGCTGGGGGACGCTCTGGATGATCGCGCGCGAGGGCCTGATCGCCCGCGTCGACACGACGACGGGCGTGGCGGACATCGGGGAGGTCCCGCTCGCCTGCTACCTCCTCTACGGCATCGCGGCCGACGAGGAGGGCCGCCTCGTGGTCACCGGGTTCAGCTGCGACCGCATCGCGGTCCACGATCCTCGGCTCGGGGGGTGGCGGAGCATCCCGTCGCCGCCCAGCCCCCGGGGCGTGGTGCTGGGCCCCGGGGACCGGGGCTGGATCGCCCACACCGCGGGGCAGGTGAGCGAGGTCCTGACCTCACCGCTCCGCGTGCTGCGCACGCTCGACCTCGCCGGTCGGGAGCGCGAGCCCTTCGAGAGCATCGGCGTCGCGTGGGACGGCGGGGATCGGGTCTGGGTCGCCAGCAGCCAGGGAGGGGGCGACGGCGCGGGGATCGCCACCCGGGTCGACCCGGAGGCCGGGGCGGTGACCGCGCAGATCCCGGTCGGGCGGGCCCCCCACGTCCAGGGGGACCTCACGGGCTCGCGGGTCAGGTGGGACCTCGTGCCGAGCGCGAGCCTGTTCCGGGTGTTCGAGGGCTGCGGCCCGGAGGAGCCCACCGCCTGGCTCCGGCTCCACCTCGACGCGGCCCCCGGCTCGACCGGGACCGTACGCGTCGCCGCCCGGCACGGCGCGAGCCGCGCGGATCTCGCGGAGGCCATGTTCCGACCGGTGGGCGAGGTGCCGGCGGGGGACGCACCCTTCGAGCTCGACCTCCCGGAGGGAGGGGTGGTGGAGGTGCGGCTGACGCTCGAGGCGAGCGGCGCGGTGGGGGCGCCCCGGGTGACCCGGGTGGGCGTGGAGTGGGCGTGCCCGGGGCCGGGCTGAGGCGTCGGTCCACCGGTCGGACGCGATCCGCCGATCGCGCGACGGGACGGGCCGGTGAGTGTAGGTGAGCGTGCGCGAGCAGCGGCGAGCCACAGCACGGGGGCCCGCCTCGCCGGCTCCCGGCTCGGCGACCCCGGACGGCCGGCGGGGCGGGGCCTGATAGACTCTCCCGTGGAGGTGTCGATGCGTTCAGGGATGGCCTTCGCGGCCACGGTCCTCGCCGTCCTCGCTCTCGGCCACGGGCAGGCCCGTGCCCAGCCGGAGGAGGAGGGAGAGGAGATGGAGCAGGCCATGTCCGGCGGCGGCATGACCCAGGAGCGCCAGCTCGACGCCGCGCGGGCCCGCGTCCACTTCCGCACGGCCGCCGAGCTCTACGATCGCGGGGAGTTCGAGCGCGCCGCGGTCCAGTTCGAGGAGGCCTACCGCCTCTCCGGGCGATCCGAGCTGCTCTACAACGCGTACATCGCCTATCGGGAGGCGAACGATCGGCGCCTCGCGGCCGCCATGCTCGAACGATACCTCCAGGAGACCCCCGACGCGGCCGACCGGGCCAACCTCGAACGCCGCCTCGAGGAGCTGCAGGAGGCGATCCAGCGGGAGGACGCACGCGCCGAAGCCCTGGAGGAGGCGGAGCGCCGGGCCGCGGAGGAGGCGCAGCGCGCGGAGGTCCAGGCCCGCCTCGCGGAGGAGCGGGGCCGGGAGCTTCGCCGCGCCGAGGTCTGGCCCTGGGTCGTGCGCGGCATCGGCGGGGCCATCACGGTCGCCGGGCTGATCACCGGCGCCGTGGCCCTCGGCCGGAGCAACAACCTGCGCTCGGCCTGCCCCGAGCAGATGTGCCCGCCGGACAGCAACTTCGAGTCTCGCCGCTCGGACATCAAGCGCCTCTCGCGCATCGCCGATGGGCTGATCTGGGGAGGCCTGACGGTCGCGGTGGTCGGCTTCATCTCCGTCCTCGCCGTCGGTCTGCCACGGGGTGGGGAAGACCAGGCCGAGGCGGCGCAGGCCGCGCTCACCCCCGACGTGGCGTGCGGGCCGACCGGCTGCGTAGCCGGTCTCCGTGGGAGCTTCTTCTGATGCGTACGACCCCCTTCGCCCTCCTCCTGGCCACCCTGATGGCCGTTCCGGTGAGCGGCTGCTCGCTGATCATCAACAACCAGCTCGACCCGCTGGAGGGCGACCGCTTCGCCCGCCTGCCGCTATCGGCCCGGCTCGAGAACTTCATCCCGCACCTCAACCAGCTGGTCGAGATGTCCGTCGTGGACTCGGCGAACGTGATCGTCGCGCGAGCGAAGATCGATCCCCTGCCCGCGGCGTGCATCGACGTGAACCTGGAGGAGGCGGTCCCGGTCGGCGCAGAGACCCTCGAGTTCTGGGCGGACCTCAACAACAACCGGATGCTCGACAACTTCCCCGCCGATCACACCTGGCGTGAGCCGCTCGACAACGGCTCGATCACCTTCCCCCACGCGACGACGTTCACCGACCTGGTCACGGACCCTGCCTTGTTCGGGCTCGCGGACCTCGAGCTGGTGGTGACCGGCCTCGACGCCGAGGAAGGGCGCGCCGCGGAGATCGTGTACGTGAACATCCTCGATACCGAGCAGGAGACCGGCCTGTACTACCTGGGCAGCGTGCAGGCCGCGGCGATCCAGATCGACTTCCCCGGCGTGGTCGACCAGGGAAGCCCCTTCATCCTCGAGATCTCCTTCGGCGACGGTCCCACGCGGACCCGCTGCGTCTTCGAGGGCGACAGGTCGGGCACGGAGGAGGTCTTCCAGCTCGTGATCGACCGCCAGAACTTCGACTGTCGGGAGGTCCCCGTGCAGGACACGCGAAACGCCTTCGAGGCGATGGACTGTCCGCGAGGCTAGTCACCTGGGCAGCGGGTGCTCGCGCGGCCCGGTCCCCGACCACCTTCCTCACGCGGCGCGGCGCTTGTCGGCCTTGCCCTTCGGCGCCTTGCCCTTGGTCGGCTCCGCCTTGGCGGGCCCGGTCGGGCTGGCAGCGCCGGCCTCGGCCTCGCCGTCCGCCGACGCCGCCTGGGTCCCAGCGCTCGGCGCGGGCCCCGCCGTGGCGGTCGCCGCGCCGCCGTCGACCCCGGCGCCTGGTGCGGCCCCGCCCAGGGCCTCCGCCTGGAGACGCTCGAGGAGCCCCTCGTCGGCCAGGACGGCCGCCCGGGCACGCTCGCGCCCCTGGCCGAGGGTGGTCTCGCCAAGCGCGTAGTAGCTCCCGTTCTTGTCGACCCGCCCCTCGGCCACGGCCCGGTCGAGCAGGTCGCCGACGGCGTCGATGCCCACGCCGTAGCGGATGTCGAACTCCGCCGTCTGGAACGGGGGCGCGAGCTTGTTCTTCACGATCTTCACCTTCGCCCGGTGCCCCACGACCGTATCGCCGGCCTTAACCTGGCCGATCCGGCGCACGTCGAGGCGCACGGTCGTGTAGTACTTCAGCGCCGCGCCGCCCGTCGTCACCTCGGGGGACCCGTACTGGACCCCGATCTTCATCCGGAGCTGGTTGATGAACATGATGCACGTCCCGGTCCGGTGGGCGATGCTGGTCAGCTTGCGCAGCGCCTGGCTCATCAACCGCGCTTGCAATCCGACGTGGGGCTCCCCCATGTCGCCTTCGATCTCCGCCTTCGGCACGAGCGCCGCGACGGAGTCCACGACGACGAGGTCCACGGCGCCCGACCGGACCAGCGCCTCGACGATCTCGAGCGCCTGCTCGCCATGGTCCGGCTGGCTCACCAGTAGCTTGTCGGTCTGGACGCCGACGACCCCCGCGTAGCGAACGTCGAGGGCGTGCTCGGCGTCGACGAACGCCGCGATGCCCCCCGCCGCCTGGCACTCCGCGATGGCGTGGAGCGTCAGCGTGGTCTTGCCGCTGCCCTCCGGGCCGTACACCTCGACCACCCGACCTCGAGGGTAGCCGCCGCACCCGAGGGCCTCCGCGAGGCTGAGGCACCCCGGCAGGATCGCGGGGACCTGCTCTGCCGTCCTCTCGCCGAGCTTCATGATGGCGCCCTTGCCGAACTGCTTCTCGATCGTCGAGCACGCGGCCGTCACGGCCTTCCACTTGTCCTTCATCGACATCATCGTCCTCCCGTCCTTGCTTCGTCGTCCTCGCCCTCGAGGAGCCGGTAGCCGAGCGCCTCCGCCACGTCAGCGGCCGAGGGGCGGTCCCGGCCCTCGAGCGCCGCGACGGTCCGGGCCACCCGGACCGCGCTGGCCGCCCCTCTCAGGCTCAGCCCGAGGTGGGCCCCGCCGTCCGCCAGCACCCGGCGCGCGTCGGACGGCAGGTCGAGCACCCGGTCCCGCAGCCCGTCGCGAGCCCGGCCGCCCCGGCTGCCCGGCGCGCCGCCGGCCAAGCGCGCCCGCGCCTCGGTGGCGCGGGTCCGGACCGCCGCCGAGCTCGCTCCCTCCGCCTCGGCCGTCGACGGCGAGGTGAGCTCGGCGAGGTCGACGGCGGGCAGGGCGACGTGGAGGTCGAAGCGGTCGAGGATCGGGCCGCTGACCCTGCCGCGGTAGCCCTCCACCCGCCCCGGCGAGCAGCGGCACCGCATCGGGTCCGTCCCGTGGTAGCCGCAGGGGCACGGGTTCATCGCGGCCACGACCAGCGGTGCGGCCGGCATCTCGACCCGCTGGCGCGCGCGCGCGACCACCGCGCGGCCGCTCTCGAGGACGGCACGGAACGCCTCGATCGCCCGGCGCGAGAACTCCGGCAGCTCATCCAGGAACAGCACGCCGCGATGGGCGAGGGTCACCTCGCCCGGGCGGATCGGGTCGCCGCCGCCGATCAGGGCCGTCGCGCTCGCCGTGTGGTGCGGCGCCCGGAACGGCCGTCCGTGGGGCCCGGCCTCCGGCGAGAGGCCCGCCGCGCTCCGGATCGTGGCGATGTCGAGCGCCTCCTCCGGGGTGGGCGGCGGAAGGATGCCCGGCAGGCGGCGGGCGAGCATCGTCTTGCCCGCGCCCGGCGGCCCGACGAGCAGCACGTGGTGCCCTCCGGCGGCCGCGATGGCCAGGGCCCGCTTGGCCGCGGCCTGCCCGTGAACATCGAGCAGGTCGGGACCCCCCGCCCCCTGGCTCGGCTCCGGCGCCCCCTCGGGGCGAGCGAGCTCCACGCGGCCGTCCAGGAAGCCCACCACGCTGACGAGGTCGTCGGCCCCGCCGACGTCGAGCCCCTGGACCCACGACGCCTCCGCGAGCTGCGCGCGGGGGACCACCGCCCGGCGAAGGCCCCGCTCCCGGGCGTGCCGGAGCTGCGGAAGCAGCCCCCTCGACGGCCGCAGGGCGCCGCTGAGGGAGAGCTCGCCGAACAGCAGCGTGTCCTCGAGCCGGTTGGGCGCGCAGCGGCCCGCGGCGGCGAGCAGGGCGACCGCGATCGCGAGGTCGAGGGCGCCTCCGCCCTTGCGGAGGTCGGCCGGCGCCAGGTTGAGGACAACCCGGCGGGGGGGCAACGAGAAGCCGCTCTGGGCGAGGGCGGCCCGCACCCGGACCCGGGCCTCGCGCACCGCGGTCTCGGGGAGCCCCACCAGGTCGAACCCGGGGAGCCCGCCGCCGAGGTGGACCTCGACGTCCACCCCGCGGGCCTCTACCCCGGCCAGGCATCCGGCGCGCGCTCGAGCCAGCATCGACCCGGCTCAACGCAGGCGCCGTGCCGGCCCGTGGAAGCCGGGCGGAAAGGGCAAAGCGGCGGCCGATCCGCCTCATCTGGCGGCGGGACCGCCGCCGGGCCGCCGCCAGGAGCCGAGGCGGCGCGCCTCGCGCGGCGCGCACCGAGCGCGCCGCGCGAGGGCCTAGTCACCTGGAACAGCAGTGAGTGATCTTGCCACGAATCGCTGAGACAGGTGACTAGCTCGGCGCGAGCCGCGTCAGTTCACCTCGCAGGTCGGGTTCACGCAGAAGAGCCGCGACGCGTCGCCGCTGGCCGTGCCGCACGTGAAGTCCTCGGGGTTGGCCACGCACTTCGGCCGCGCGTCGCACACGAACCCCACGAGGCCCGAGTCCCGGCAGTCCGAGTCGTCGGCGCACTCCACGCCGCAGACGCGGTCCACGTCGTCGCAGGCGAGGGGCGTCGTCTGGTCGGGCGCGAAGCCCGCGGCGCAGGTGTCGTCCGCCGCCTCCGGCACGCAGAACTCGCCGACGTCGCTGCCGCCGACGACCGCCTGCAGGCACTCGAGCTGAACGGTCGCCCCGCCGGGGGGCGGGTTGGTGAAGGCGATCCGCTGGAACGCCTCGCCCGCGACCGCGCAGTTGTCGCTGCCGGTGATGGTGTAGTCGTCGTAGAACCAGCCCTCGCCCGTCGGCTCACGGCCCGCGGCCCGCTCCTCGGGCGCCGGCACGAGCTGGGTGACGCGGCACACCAGGGCGTCGTCACCCACGGCCTCGCCCGGGACCCCGTCCCAGCCGGGCACGTCCTCGCACCCGAGGCCGGTGGCCGCCGGGAGCTCGACCGACACGCTGCAGTCCACCGTGCCGTCCGCGTTGACCCCGAGCGGGCGCGGCAGGCAGGCCTGGCTGAGGGCGTCGGCGATCAGCCGGATGATCGCGTCGAGGGTGCCGGAGAAGTCCGGGTTGCAGATCGACTGGATCGTGACGTTGGCGCCGGCGGCCTGGAGGCCCTCGCCGACCCGGGCGATGCGGCGGGGCGGGAAGGCCTCGCTCACGCCGCGCTGCATGCAGGAGAACTCGATCGGGTTATCGCCGTCCGACTGGCGGATCTGCATCCGGCTGTCGTTCAGGATGCGCGAGAAGTTGACGCTGTCGTCCTCCGGACGCGGCACGAGGTCCCGCGGCACGCCGACGATCGGCGCGTAGATCAGCTGGCCGGGGGACTGCCGGAGCTGGAGGAGGCCGTCGACGTAGCGGTCGATCGGGTGGAGCTCGTCCTGGTTCGCCTCGAGGGTGCAGCGCTCCTCGGGCGAGCCCGGGAGACCGCTCGCGCCGTTGTAGAGGTCCGGGTTCGCCGCCGAGCAGTCGTCCTCGTCCGTGACCACGACGAGCGCGAGGACCGAGTTCTCGCGGATGAAGCCCTCGTTCGGGCCGTCCGCCTGACCCTGCGTGAACAGGAAGCGGGGCGCGACGTAGCCCGGCGCCGTCCACGCCGTGGGGTTGGCCGGGCTCGTGGCCTTCAGCACCGCCTCGAGCTGCTGCTCGAAGCCGCATCCGCCCACGCCGAGGCGAGCGATGCACGAGAAGTCGTTGGCGAACTGCGTCGCGTCGCCCTCGTCGGCCTCCTCGGGCACGAAGTTGAGGAACCGCTCGAACGTCCGGCCCACGCAGGTGGGGTCGTCCTCCGCCCCCGTGTTCTGGAGGATCCCGTCATCGCCGATGTCGGCCATCGTGCAGCCCCCGATGCCGCCAAAGCCGCCCGTGCCCATGTCCGTGCTGATCACCCCGACATTCAGATCGCGGACCGGCCGGAAGTCCTCCGGGTCCTCGTTGTCGCCGTCCCGGTTGAAGTCGCCGGTGGCGAGGGTGTTCACCAGCAGCGGGAACTCCCGGGCCAGGGTGTTCTGCTCGTCCCGCATCGAGTTCGAGTTGTCGACCACGAAGAGCACGTCGACCCGGTCGACGCTCTCGACCTGGATCTCCTGGCCGACCGCGCTCTGGGTGCAGGGGTTCACGGGCCGGCCCTCACGCTCGAGGCAGCCGGCCACGGCGAAGGGGACAAGGAAGGTCAGGGCCACGCGGGAGGCCGCGCGACGAGGGGTCCGGAATGTCCGGGACATCATGGTTCCTCCGAAAAGAGTGCGGGACTGCGGCGGGGGAGGCCGCAGTTCGACCGCGGCGGCGTACTGTATCGACCTCCCCGGTGGTGATCAACGAGGGTGCGCATCCACCGGGGCTCCCGTTCCGGCTTGGTGGAAGCGAGAGCCGTACCAACCCTCGTTCGCTCCCGGATTCGTCCGGTCGAGGACTGCGGACCGGGACATTCGGGTCCGTCCGCTCCCGCGTGTTGCCAACGCCGTTGGCGGCCCCCGGAGCACGTCGACCACCGCCCGGGCCGCTCAGAGCACCGGCAGGTGGCCCGGGTTCGCCGTCGCGGGCGCCTCCGGGAGGGCGTCATCCGGCGGCACCTCGTCGCGGGCCTCGCCGGGCCGGAGCCGGCGATCGAGGAGGTGGGAGGCGCGGACGTTGCCGAGCGCGGCGAGCATGCTCTCCCGGGCGCGTGGCGCGAGCGCCTCCAGATCCTCGAGCAACGCCTTGACCCGCTGGCGCTTCAGGTCGAGCTGCCCCCCGCAGAGGTCGCAGGGCAGGATCGGGAAGCCCCGGACCTGCGCGTAGCGGGCGATCATGGCCTCGGCGCAGTACAGGAGCGGCCGGATCACCACGTTGCGGCCGTCGTCGCTCTCGAGGAGCGGCGCCATCGCCTTGAGGGAGCCGGTGTACAGGAGGTTGAGGAGCAGCGTCTCGATCGCGTCGTCGCGGTGGTGGCCGAGCGCGATCCGGTTGCAGCCGAGCTCCACCGCGACGTTGTAGAGCACGCCCCGCCGCAGGCGGGAGCACAGGGAGCACGCCGTGGTGCCGGGAGCGAGCGTGTCTTTGACGATACGGTACGTGTCCTCCCGCACGATCCGGTAGGTGAACCCCTCCGCGTCGAGCCAGCCGGCCAGGGGCGTGCCGTCGTAGCCCGGGTGGCCCTGGTCGAGGTGGACCGCGATCAGCTCGAAGCGCACCGGAGCGCGGCGTCGGGCGCGCTCCAGCAGGTCGAGCAGGGTGTAGCTGTCCTTGCCGCCGCTGACCGCGACCATCACCCGGTCGCCGTCCCGGATCAGGCCGAAGTCCCCGATGCAGCGTCCCATGTCCCGCGACAGCTCGCGTGACAGGCGGCCGAGCTCGCTCCCCATCCCGGGTGAGGCCTAGCCAGGACGCCGGCTCGCGGCAAGAGGTCCGGTCGCAGCGCTCGCGCCTCCGCGCAGGACGAAGCGCGCACGCAACCCTGCGGTCAACGGTGCTATCGTTCCCCCGATGGGCGACGGGCAGGACCACTTCCGCCGAACCGCGCGTCGTCCGGTCGAGCTCCGGGTCCGCTTCCGCGATGACGACGCGGAGGCGACCTTCGAGCGTCACGGCGAGCTGGTGGACCTGGGCCTCGGGGGCGCCCAGGTCCGCTGCACCCGGCCCCCGCTCCCGGGCACCCGGCTCCAGCTCGTGCTGGTGGCCCCGAGCGCGTGGGACCCCCTCGAGCTCCCCGGGGAGGTGCGCTGGTCCACCGGCGCGGGGCTCGACGGGATCTTCGGGATGGCCTTCCTCCACCTCTCGGGGCTCCAGGCCTCGGCACTCCGCGAGCTGCTGAGCGTGACCCCCTTCGCGGAGCCGGAGCCGTGAGCGAGGCGCCCTCCCTCCGCCCCGACGAGGGTGGCTTCGACGAGTGGATCGGCCGGGTCGTCGACGAGCGCTACCGCGTGCAGGAGCTGATCGGCGAAGGGGGTATGGGCGCCGTCTTCCGCGTCGAGCACATCAAGCTCGGCAAGAGCTTCGCGATGAAGGTGATCCTCCCGGAGATCGCCGGCAACGGGGAGCTGGCCAGGCGCTTCGCGGGCGAGGCGGCGGCCGCGGGGCGCCTCGACCATCCCCACGTCGCGCACATCACCGACTACGGCGTCCTTCTCGAGGGGGGGGCGTACCTGGTGATGAAGCTCGTCCGAGGGCCCACCCTGTCGAGCATCGTCGATGAGCGAGGCCACTACGCCTGGCCGCAGGTGTGCGAGATCGGCGCTCAGGTCGCCGACGCCCTCGTCGCCGCCCACGACCAGGGCGTCGTCCATCGGGACCTGAAGCCCGACAACGTGATGCTGGAGCCGCAGCGTGACGGGGGGCTCCACGCGATGGTCCTCGACTTCGGTGTCGCGCGGTTGATGGACGGCTCGAACCGCGCTGGCATCACGCCCTTCCGAGGGGGCGGCGCCGTCGTCGGGACGCCGGGGTACATGGCCCCCGAGCAGGCCCTCGGCGAGTCGGTCGACCACCGGGCCGACCTCTACTCCCTCGGCGCCCTGCTCTGGGAGCTCTTGACGGGCAGCCCGCTGTTCGAGGGGCTCGGCGCCTCGTCGATCCTCACCCGCCAGCTCACCGAGGCGCCTCCCCGCGTCGACGTCCACGTTCCGGAGGCGCCCCTCGAGCTCGGCTACCTGATCCGGCTGCTCCTCGCGAAGGACCCGGAGCGACGCCCGTCGGCTCGCGAGACCCGCGACACGCTGTCCCGGCTCCTCCTGGGGGCCGCGATCGAGGCGGTTCATGGCGGCGACGCGCGCGTGCCCCACCTCAGCCCGTCGGCGCTGGTGCGGGCAGCCAGCGAGGCGAGAAGCGTCCCGGTGCGGTCGGATGTCCGGCGGCGGGCCGCGGTGACCCCCACCCCCGCGCCCCGCCGGCCCGCGCCGGTGCTGGCCCTCGGCGGGGCGGCCGCGCTGCGCGTCGGCGTCGCGGCCGGGCTCGCGCTGGTGCTCGGGCTCGGGTCGGCGTGGACACCCTCGGAGCCCCCGCGCGCGCCGACCCCCGCCGCCGTGGTCCCGGTCCCGGCCGCGGCGACCCCGGCAGCGCCCGCGCCCTCCGGGCCACTCCCCCTGCCGGCCGGCCTCGACGAGGCGGCCGAGCGCCTGCTGTCCGCGACCTCCAGCGTCCAGCGGCGTCGGGCGGCCCGGCCGATCCTCGCCTACCGCCCTCCGAGCTCGGTCCCTCCTGCGTTCCGGGCCCTCGCGCGCCTGGTCACCTCCCGGAACTGCCCGAACATGCGCAGCTACCTCCTCGAGCTGGAGGAGCTCGGGGATCGACGGGTGCTGCCGGCCCTCGACTTGCTCGCCGAGACCCCTCGAGATGCGTGCCAACGGCGCAGCGGGTCCTCCTCCCGGCCAACGACGTTCGACTGCCTTGGCTGCCTCCGGGCCGATCTCGGCCGGGTCCGGACCGTCCTCGCCGAGGGCGGCTCCCGTTAGCGCACCCGCGGCGGCGGGCTCCTCGGCGCCTTCACAGGCGCGCCGACCGTGCGGCGCGCGCTGCGTTCATCCCTCGCCGCGCCGTACCTCGACCGCTCGGGCGTGCGCCTCGAGCCCCTCGAGGCGAGCCAGGTCGGTGAGCAGGGACGCCTGGCGCTGGAGCGCCTCCGCGCGGTAGCGGATCACCGAGGTGCGCACGACGAAGTCGTACACCCCGAGGGGCGAGGAGAACCGCGCCGCCCCGCCGGTCGGCAGGACATGGCTCGGCCCCGCCGCGTAGTCTCCGGCCGTCTCGGGCGTGTGATCGCCGAGGAACGCTGCTCCCGCGGCGCCGATCCGATCGAGGAGGGCCTCGGGCTCGCGGACCGCCAGGCTGAGGTGCTCGGGGGCGAGCCGGTCCGCCACGCGCCCGGCCTCCCCAAGGTCGCCGGCGACGAACACCGCGCCCCGGGTGGTGAGCGACGCCTCCGCGATCCGGCGTCGCGGCAGGTCCGCGAGCTGCTCGGCCAGCTCCGCCACCACGCGCTCGGCCATCGCCTCGGACACCGTCACCAGGAGCGCGTAGGCGTCCTCGTCGTGCTCCGCCTGGCTGAGGAGGTCCGCCGCGACGTAGGCCGGCTCCGCCTCGTCGTCGGCGACGACCAGGATCTCGCTCGGGCCCGCGATGCTGTCGATGTCGACCCGCCCGAACACCAGGCGCTTGGCGCAGGCGACGTAGAGGTTTCCGGGACCCACGATCTTGTCCACGGGCTCGACGCTGGCGGTGCCGTAGGCGAGGGCAGCGATCGCCTGGGCGCCCCCCGCGTCCACGACCTCGGTCGCGCCGGCCACCTCCGCCGCCGCCAGGATCGCCGGGGTGGGGTCCGGGCTGGCGAGGACGATCCGCCGCACCCCTGCGACCTGGGCGGGGACCACGCTCATCAGCACCGAGGAGGGGTAGCGGGCCTTGCCGCCCGGCGCGTAGACCCCGGCTGCCCGCACCGGGAGAACCCGCTGGCCGAGCTCCACGCCGTCCTCCTCGTAGCGGAACCCGCGATCGAGCTGGTGGCCGTGGTAGCGACGGATGCGGTCGGCGGCCTCGGCGAGGGCCTGGCGGGTCGCGGCCGGGACGGTGGCGGCTCGAGCTCTCCAGTCCGCGTCCTCGAGGCGGACCGACGCGAGGGCCCGCCCCCCTTCGAAGCGCGCGGTCAGCTCCCGGACCGCGTCATCGCCCCGCTCGCGCACCGCCCGGAGGATCGGCCGGACCTCCGGCTCCACCCGCTCGAGGTCGGCCTCCCCCCGCCGGCTCAGGGCCTGGAGCGCCCGCTCGTAGCCCTCGGTCCCGGCGCGGTGGATCGGCAGCATTCGTAGCCGTTCCTAGCACGGACAAGGGAGCGTCGGTGTGCCATGATCCTCGCCCGGATGAGCGCCCAGCCGCAGCTTCCCGAGCCGATCGCGCAGGGCAACCTCGCCAAGACCCCGTTCGCGCACGTGATGCTCTACATCCAGCAGCGGGGCCTCGCGGGGACCCTGGTGCTCTGGCAGCAGGTGCCCTCGAAGAAGCGCCCGGTGCAGGACCGCATCGCGTTCCTCGAAGGGCAGCCGGTCGCGGCGCGGCTGTCGCGGCCTGCGTCGCGCCTCGACCGGAGCCTCCTGCCGATCTTCGCGCGGCAGGTCGGTCCCTACGCGTTCTACGAGGGGGTGGACCTGGTCGGCGACCACCCGAGCGTGCGGCGGGGCAACGTCGACCCGATGGAGCTCCTCGCCGCGTCGCTGCGGGGGTCCTGCCGGGACGATGCGGTCGAGGCGGTCCTCGCCCGCTTCGGCGACCGCCCGGTGCGGCTCGTCCCGGGCGTCGACCTCGACCGGTTCCAGCTCCTGCCGCCCGAGCAGGCGTTCGTCGAGCTGATCCGGGCCGAGCCCGCCACGATCGCGGAGCTGAGCGAAGCGAGCGAGCTGCCGGGGAAGATGGCCGAGCGGGTGCTCTACCTGCTCACCATCACCCGCTCGCTGGCCGCCTTCGAAGGCGACCCCACGGCGGCGACGTCGTCCATGCCCACGCTCCCGCCGGCGGGGAGCGAGATGCGGGGCCTGCTTCGTTCGCTGCCCGTGCCGCCGGGGGCGCCGGGATCGTCGGAGGACCTTCCCTCCCTCGACCCGTCCGACGGGGCGCCGACCGACGCGCCCACCGCGACCGTGCCCACGGCGGTGACGTCCGCGGCGGTGACGTCCGAGCCCGCCTCGCCGAGCTCGGACCCGTGGCTCCGCCACGTCCCGGAGCGCCCCGACTCCAAGGGGCCGGACGGTCCGGGCTCGAGCCCGCGGATGTCGTCGGTGTCCGGGACCCATCCCGCGCCGGGCGACGCGCAGCCTGGCTCCCCCGAGGCCCGGCCGTCTCTCGCCGCCCAGGGGCCGCAGCCGGTGCCCCCTCCGCCCGAGGGGCTCAGCGACGGGCACCGCAAGTACTGGCACGACGTCGCCCGCCGCTTCGAGAGCCTCGACTCCCAGACCTACTTCCAGATGCTCGGCCTGAGCATCCGCGCCTCCGAGGAGGACGCCCGCAAGGCCTACCTCCAGCTGGTCAAGCGCTGGCACCCGGACCGCGTGCCGCCCGAGCTCGTCGGCCTCCGTCCCTACGTCGAGGCGATCTTCCGGTACCTGACCGAGGCCCAGGAGCACCTCACCAACGGCGCCAAGCGGGCGGCGTACGTCCAGGCGGTGGAGAGCGGCGGCGGCACCCCCGCCTCCGACCGCCGCCTCAACCGGATCGTCCAGGCGGCCATGGAGTTCCGCAAGGTGGAGGTGCTGATCCGCCGCCGGGAGTGGACGAAGGCCTCCCACCTGCTCGAGGAGGTGCTGCTCCTCAACGAGAACGAGCCGGACTACCACGCCGCCCAGGGTTGGGTTCTCTTCCAGATGAAGGGGACCGAGCCCGCCGTGCGGCCGATCATCCTCGCCTCCCTGCAGCGCGCGATCGAGCTCAATGACCGCAACGACCGCGCGCACTTCTACCTCGGCACCTACCTCAAGCAGATGGGCGAGGAGGCCCGCGCCCTGGCTCACTTCGAGAAGGCGGCGCGCCTGAACTCGAAGAACATCGACGCCCAGCGGGAGGTGCGGCTCGCCCGGATGCGGGGCTTGAAGGGCAAGGGCCGCCGGTCGAGCAGCGACCCCGGCAAGAGCCGGCGCCCGAGCAAGCCGTCCAAGAACGACGGGTTCCTGTCGCGCCTGTTCGGCGGCGGGGGCTCCGACAAGAAGCGCTGAGGCCGAGCTCGGCCGGACCGAGCGGCCAGGGGAGCGGCTAGGGGAGGGCCTCGACGTCGTCGGCCGGGCCTTCGCCGACCGCCGGGCCGACGAGCCAGAGGGCGAAGGTCCCGACCGCCCCGACGCGGGCGTACGCGGTTCCGAGCCCCGGGGCGTCGAACGGGGTCGTCCGGACCCTCCGGACGGTCAGGCTCGCGTCGAAGTCCGCGGGCAGGGCCGCGAGGAGCTCGGCGTCCAGGACCAGGCTTCCCTCGTCCATCGCCGTGCAGGCGAGGGTGACGCCCTGCGCCGTGAGCTCGACCTCGACCGTATCGGTGAGGTCCTCGGCGTCCCAGAGCACGGTGAGCGCGCCGGTCCGGCTCACCTCGGTCCAGCGCCCGCCCGCCTCGTCCAGCCGCGCGCTCGTCCCGTCCTCGCCCACCAGCGCGAGGTTGGCGGGCGCGGCAGGCGCGGGGACCACGACCTCGAAGGCGCCGACGTCGGCGCTGCCCTCCGCCTCGATCCGATACTCGTCGCGCTCCGCCCGGGGCATGGCGAGCTCCGCGTCGCCCGCGTAGAACACCCCGGCGATCACGCTCGCGAGGTCCGGGAAGGTGCGGGGCGTGAGGCGCGCCTCGGTCTCCGCGACCCGGATGCGCAGCGCGCCCACGTCGAGGAGCTCGACGTCGGCCCCGGAGCCCGCGCTCACGAGGTCGGTGACTCCGTCCTCGGCCGCGTCCCACGCGCAGTCGCCCGGCCCTGCCGGCGCCGCGGTCCGGAGGATGCGCATCACCTCCTGCCCGTCGACGCCCTCGTAGCGGGCGAAGGCGGCGCGCAGCAGCGTCCGCCCGAGCTCCGGACCGGCCGGATCGTGGTCGCGCTCGAGGTGGAGCACCCCGACCGAGCCCGTCAGCTCCTCGGCCGTGACCGCCGGCACGGGGTCCATCCCCGTGCAGCCGGCGCCGAGGAGCACGATGCCGACGATCCACCCGCGCATGACGTCGATCGGCAGTATAAGGACCGGCCGGTCCCGGACAAGGCGCCGCTCACCTGCGGCCAACGGCGGTCACCGTACCCTGCTCGCTGCCCACCAGGAGGAGCCCGTCGGCCGCGAGCAGGGGCGTGCCCTCCACCGGGGCGCCGATCTCGGTGATCCAGCGAAGCTGTCCGTCTGCGGTGAGGCCGTAGACGAACCCGTCCCCTCCGCCAACGTAGATCGCCCCCTCCCCATCCACGACGGGTCCGCTGTCCGATCCGGTCTCCTGGCGCGTGAGGGCGTAGCTCCAGGTGACGGCGCCGTCCTCCGCGTCGAGGCGGACGATCCGGGGGCTCGGTCCGTACACGCTCGCGATGATCCCGCCGTCCCGGTCGAGGGCGAGGGGCGCCCGCACGATCCCGCCGACGTCGGTTCGCCAGCGCACCTCGCCAGCCCGCGTGATGCCGACCACGTGGTGGTCGTCCGAGCCGAGGTGCAGGAGCCCCCCATCGCCGATCGTGACCCCGGTGTCGTAGGCGCGTCCGGTCCGGACCGTCCAGCGAGGCCGCCCGTCCGGAGCGACGGCGTGGACCGTCCCCGACTGGTCGCCCACGTACACCGTGCCGTCGGCGTCGACCGCCGGCGCGCCGAGCACCCCGCTCCGGCAGAGGAAGCGCCAGCGCGGAGTCCCGTCGGCGGCGAGGCGGAGGAGCTGGGACCCCGCCGCGAGGTGGAGGTCACCGTCGGGCCCGACCGTCACCGCGGTCTCCGCCGCCGTCCCGGTCCCGAGCCGCCAGCGGGGGCCGCCGTCCGCGCGGAACGCGAGGATCGCCTCGGCGTCGCTGGCGACGACCAGCCCGCCGTCGGCGTCGACGGCCGCCGCGCTCCAGATCGCGCCGAGGTCCTCGACCACCCAGCGCACGTTGCCCGCGAGGTCGAGGTTGAGGAGGCGCCCGGCGTGGGACCCGACGACCACGCGGTCCCCCGGCGCCCGGATCGGCTGGGCGGTGACCCGCCCGCCGGCGTCGACCCGCCACGCCACGCGGCCGCTCGACGGGCCCCGGAAGGGGCTGCGGCCCGTGTGGCGCCGCCCCCCGCGAAACGCGCGAGGGCTCTCGTCGTCTGCGCCGACGGGTGGGAGCGTCGCCCGGCGCGGGGCGGCCGCGGCGTCATGGCGATGGGTCGGCGCCGTCTCGACCCGCCGCCCGCCAGCCGCCGGGGTGCGCTCCTCCTGGAGCACGAGGAAGGTCACCGCGCCGAGGGCGACGACCCACATCGCGCCGATCACCAGCAGATGCCGCCCCTGCATCCCGCCTGGCCTAGCAGCCCGCACGGCCCGGGGCTCGCCGGCGGGGCCGCCGCCAGCCGTCGCCGATCCGGCCGCGACGATGGGCGCCCGGGGGCCGCCCGCCGGGCCGGGCCGGCCTGGCGTGAGGCGTGCTTGGTCGAGGGCCATGGGCGGGACGCGCAGGACGGGACGGGCGGGGCCGCGCGAGCGGCTCCGGGAGGTCGGGGCGGAGCACCTCAGCGACGGCGAGCTGCTCGCGGTCCTGCTCGGTACGGGACGGCGGGCGGAGCCGGTCGACGCGCTGGCGGCGCGGCTCCTCCACACGCTGGGCGGTCTTTCGCGTCTCCGCGGGATCGGCCTGGGCGGGCTCGAGGCCGTGCCGGGCCTGGGCCCCGGGAAGGCCTCCCGCCTCGTCGCCGCCGTGGAGGTCGGCCGCCGAGCGCTGCGCGGCGACCCGGGCCGGCGGCGCGTCCGGACGAGCCGGGACGTGGACCGGCTGGTCCGCGCGCGCCTCGCCGGCGTGGCCACGGAGCGGTTCCTCGCGGTCGCGCTCGACGCCCGGAGCGGGCTGATCGCGTGCCAGGAGGTCGCCCGCGGCGGGGTCGCCTCGTGCCCGGTCGCGCCGAGCGAGGTGTTCCGCCTCCTGCTGCGTGAGGCGGCGGCGGCGGCGGTCGTCGTCCACAACCATCCGAGCGGGGATCCCAGCCCGAGCGCGGAGGATGTCGCCCTCACGTCGCGGCTGGTCGAGGCCGGGGCGCTCCTCGGGGTGCCGATCCTCGACCACGTGATCGTGGCGCGGGAGGGCTACTTCAGCTTCGCGGACGGCGGCCTCCTCCACGCCCCCCGCCGCCTTGACACCTCGCCTTGTCCGGTGCTTATTTCGGACCCTTCGTTTCTGGAGTCGGCCGCACGGGCGGTCGGCTCCGACGCCCGGCGAGGGCGTCCCCCGCCCATCCTGGAGGATCCCGGTGAAGCGCACGTACCAGCCGCACCGGACGCGACGGCTTCGCAAGCACGGCTTCCGCGCCCGCATGAAGACCCCGACGGGTCGAGCGACCATCAATCGGCGTCGCGCGAAGGGCCGCAAGCGCCTCGCGCCGACGGTCTACAAGAAGTAGCGCGCCGCGGATGACGGCGTCTGCGGAGGCCGCGCCGGCCCGCCGCGGGGACCACCGGTTCCCGCGGGAGGCGCGCGTGCGCCGACGGTACGAGTTCCTGCGCATCCAGCGGCAGGGCCGCCGCGTGCACAGCCGCCACTTCGTCGTGGTCCTGCGGCCCGCCGAGCCACCGCCGGGCGCCCCGCGGGCCGCGACCGGCTCCTCGGCCGGACCGACCCGCCTCGGGATCACGGTGACCAAGAAGGTGGGCAACGCCGTCGCCCGGAATCGGACGAAGCGGCGGGTGCGGGAGGTGTTCCGGCGCTGCCCGCGGCTGTTCCCGACGGGCTTCGATGTGGTGGTGATCGCGAAACAAGGGGCCCCCGGCCTCGGTTACAGCGAGGTGCGGGACGAGCTGGCAGCGCTGAGGGGCGCCATGCGCTCCGCCGCGCGGCGGGCCGCCGGAGGTCGACGGGGCGCGGAGCCGGCCACGACGGCGCAGCAGGGCGAGGCGCCGGAGCGCGAGGCGAAGGACGCCCCGGGTAGTGCCCGTGCCTGAGGCGGCCTCGAGCGCTCCCCCGGGTCCCCTCGCCCGGGTGCTTCTGTTCCTGATCCGGGTGTACTGGTGGACACTCTCCCCGCTGATCGGGGGGGCGTGTCGGTTCGAGCCGACCTGCTCGCGCTACACCGCCGCCTGCATCGAGCGCTTCGGGGCCCTACAAGGGAGCTGGCTCGGCGTGCGTCGCATCGCGCGCTGCCACCCCTTCCATCCGGGCGGCTACGATCCGCCCCCGGAGCTGCCAGCGCCTCGGCGCGAGCGGGACTGATGGACGAGAACCGGAGACGCACCGTTTCGCTCGTGGTCATCGCGGTCGCGGTGACGTCGCTGTACCTGGTGCAGTCCCAGCTGGCCCCCGACCCCGAGGAGGCGCCGACCGCCGGAGAGGTCCAGGTCGACGAGGGGCCGCAGGAGGCGGAGCCCGAGCCGCCCGCGCCGTCGGACCTCGAGGCTCGCAGGGCCGAGCGGGACGCGGCGCGGACGACGGCCACGCTGCGTGGGGAGCGCTTCGAGGTCGAGGTCGACAACCTCTCCGGCGGCATCCGCCACTTCCGGCTCCTCGGCGACGACCGCTTCCAGACCGACGAGGGCGAGCCCCTCGACCTGATCACGACCGACCGCGACGAGTACGCGTCCTTCCGGCTGTCCCTGCCGGGCGCGGCGATCCGGCGACCCGAGATCGGGCCCCACTCCGCGGCGGCCGAGCTGGCGGACCCGATCTGGGACCTCGAGCAGGTGTCCGAGCGCGAGGTCCGGATGACGTGGGAGGGCGCCGGCGTCCGGGTCGAGCGCAACCTCCGGGTCGGCGAAGGGCCCTACCAGCTCTGGTCCTGGGTCGAGGTCACCAACACGAGCGGCGCGACGCGCCCGGTCCATCCCGAGCTCCACGCCTTCCACTACGTGACGAAGGCCGAGGCGGAGGGCTTCTTCAGCCTGCCCTTCCTGCCCAACCTGAGCCGCTCGCCCCAGATCAGCTCCGGGGTCTGTGCCCTCGACGGAGCGGTCGTCCGCAAGGACGGCCAGGGCCTCGTCGAGACCCCGCACGCGTACGGCGTGGCGCCTCACCCCTACGGGGCCGAGGAGCTCGACTTCGCGGCGCTCGAGAACCTCTTCTTCGTGCAGGCGATGCTCCCGAGCGGGGAGACGGCGGCCTCCCGTTGCGGGATGCTCGCCTCGGAGCGCGGCAACCCGGTGGTCGGGACCCTCTTCGAGAGCCGCCTCGTCTACCCGACGGTCGAGCTCGCCCCCGGAGGCTCGGCCACCTGGCAGACCCTCGCCTACCTCGGCCCGAAGGACCCCGATGCCCTGGCGGCCGCCGGTCACGACCTCAACCAGGTGGTGAACCTCGGGTGGTTCGCGGTCATCGCTCGACAGCTCGCCAAGCTCCTGTCGCTGATCCAGGACCTCGTGGGCAACTGGGGGCTCGCGATCATCCTGCTGACGGTCCTGGTCCGCCTCGCGATGTTCCCGCTGACCGAGCACAGCTTCCGGTCGATGGCGAAGATGCGGCAGCTCAAGCCGGAGCTGGACGTCCTCAACGAGAAGTACGGCGACGACCGCGAAGCGAAGATGCGGGCGACGATGGAGCTCTACCGCAAGCACGGGATGGGCCCCGCCAAGCAGCTGAGCGGATGCCTTCCGCAGCTGCTGCAGATGCCGATCTTCATCGCCCTCTACGCGTCCCTCTCGTCGAATATCGAGCTCTATCACATGCCCTTCGCGCTGTGGTGGACCGACCTGACGGCGCCGGACCCGTACTTCGCGCTTCCCCTGATGCTCGGCGGGTTGATGCACCTGCAGCAGCGGCTCTCGCCCATGGCGCTGGACCCCGCTCAGGCCCGCATGATGATGTGGATGATGCCGGTGATGATCACCGTCTTCATGCTCTTCATGCCCTCTGGGCTCTGCCTGTACATGCTGACCAACTCGGTCCTGGGCCTCGGGCAGCAGAAGATGAACGAGCTGCGCGTCCACCGCGAGAGCCTCGCGCGGGAGGCGGAGCAGGACGACGACTCCGACGCGTCCGACGACGCGTCCAACGCCAACCCATCATCGCCGACGCCCTCCCGCCGACCCCGGCGAGGAGGCCGCCGGCAGCGGAGGACACGCCGTGGACGAGCGTGAACGCGAGCCGCAGCTCGAAGGTGCTTTGCTGGTCGGAGAAGACGACTTCGACGACGACGACGACCTCGAGGACGACGACGACTACGCCGCCGAGGTGCTCGACGACGGCAAGGCGGAGGACGCCCGGGACCTCGTCGAGGGGATCATCGACCGCATGGGCCTCGACGCCCGGGTGTCAATCCGGGAGGACGAGCAGCGGGTGGTGCTCGACGTGACGGGCCGGGACGCGGGCCGGGTGATCGGGAAGAAGGGTCAGACCCTCGACGCGATCCAGTTCCTCGTGAACAAGGTCGTGAACCGGTTCCCGGAGAGCCGGCGGTACGTCGTCGTCGACAGCGACGACTACCGCGATCGCCACGACCAGAGCCTCGTCAACCTCGCGCGCAGGGAGGCGAAGCGGGCGGTCGAGCAGGGCCGGACCATCACGTTGGAGCCGATGCCGCCGCGGGACCGGCGCCTGATCCACCTCTCGCTGGCCAAGTTTCCCGACGTGACCACGAAGAGCAACGGCGAGGGCCCGGGCCGCCGGATCCAGATCATTCCGTCCCGGGCGTCGATGGGGGGCGGTCGCTCCCGGCGTCGCCGCTGAGCGCCCCGGGGCGCTCCCGCTCGAAGGCCCCGATCCAGCGCGCCTGCCCTCCGAAGGGCAGCCGGTAGGCGCGCTCCGCGGTCACGTGGAACCCCGCCGGGGCGGCGATCGGCTCCACCGCGAGCACCGCCACGCGCGGGGCGAGGTGCGAGCCGATCTCCAGCCACCGGGCGGGGGCGAACGTCGCCCGGGACAGGGCCAGCGCGAAGGGATCGCCCAGGGACGCCTCCTCGAGGCGCAGCGGCACGAGGGTGACGCGCCGGGCGAGATCGAGGCGGCCGAGCGCCGTGCGGAGGAAGGCCACCCGCTTGTGGAGGGGCTCGACCAGCGTCGCCCGGAGATCGGGGCGCAGCAGCAGGAGCGGGAGCGTCGGCGCGCCGGCGCCTGCCCCGACGTCGACCAGGTGGGCGTCGAGCGGCGCGAGGGCCGGGTCGGCCAGCGCTCCGGCGTCGGCGAAGAGGATGTCGAGCAAGGCCTCCGGGTCGGACGCCCCGGTCAGGTCGACCTTGCGGTTCCAGCGGTCGACCAGGGACGCGAAGGTGGCGAGCGCCGCGAGCGCGTCGGCGGACGGCGCGTGGCCGAGGAGCGCACGCGGCAGGCGTGGCGGGTCTCGGGTCGGGTCGAACAGGGGCAAGGGCGGCCTCCCGCAGAGGAGCGTGGCCGACCGGGCGCAGAGGCCGGGTGACGCTTCCCTTGCTGCGGCGTAGGACAACGGTAGACTCCTGCCTCTTCGCGGCCCAGGCCATGGCTCCCTTCCTTTTCGCAGCCCTTCTGTCCGGGGCGGTCGTCGCGAGCACCGCGTCTGCCGAGAGCCAGGACTGCATGTGCCGCTTCCCGGAGATCGGCTGGTCGGACGAGCACGGTCTTCCGCCGGGGGCTCTCGCGTCCGAGGCGCCCGCCGTCGAGGACGACGACGCGCTCTCCGTCGACGGCGACCAGCTCGTGTCCCAGGCCGAGGAGCCGCGGCCCGCGCCCGTCGAGGTGCGCTGGTGCATCGATATCGATGACCCGCGCTGCTCCCCCCGGGACCACCGCGACGAGCCCGGCCCGACCCTGGCGCGAGGCGAGCGCGGCGCGGCTCGCGCCGGTGCCCCCTCCGTTCCCCCCGCCGGGCCGCCCACCGTCTTCGCCGCCACGACCACGGGTCGCGGCGGTGACGAGCACCGACCGTCCCTGGACCGGCCTCCGCAGCCCTGAGGCGGGCCGCCCCACTGGTGGGGTGCGCCCGCCCGCCCGAGAGGGCCGAGGTCGATGTGTCCACACGCGGACCCCCATCGGGGCCTCCGCATCGGCGCGCCCGCGGCGTGCGGGGCGTCAGGGAGAAAGAGCAATGAGTAAGGGTTCAGCGATCATCTCGATCATGATCGCCTTCGTCTCCGGACTGATCATCGGGACGTTCCTCACCTCGCAGGGTGGGGGCGGGACCAGCGCCGAGATCACGGAGGAAGGCAACGTCGACACCAGCGCCGCCAACGTCGATCTCGACGAAGACGTCGAGCGCACCCGCATCGAGGTCACCGACTCGATGCCCCAGAAGGGGCCGGACGACGCTCTCGTGACCATCGTCGAGTTCAGCGACTTCCAGTGCCCCTTCTGCTCGCGCGTGATCCCGACCGTGTCGCGGCTCGTCAACGAGTACGAGGGCAAGGTGCGGGTGGTCTGGCGGGACAACCCCCTGCCGATGCACGCCCAAGCGGTCCCGGCCGCCGAGGCGGCCCGCGAGGCGTACGCCCAGGGCGGCGACGACAAGTTCTGGGCCATGCACGACCTGCTCTTCGAGAACCAGCGCCAGCTGGGCGACGAGGACCTTCGCCGCTACGCGGAGCAGCTCGGCCTCGACATGACCCGGTTCAACCGGGCGATGGAGGAGCACACCCACCGCGAGACCGTGCAGCAGGACCAGCAGGCGGCGAGCTCGGTCGGGGCGAGCGGCACGCCGTACTTCTTCATCAACGGTCGCGAGCTCCGCGGGGCGCAGCCCTTCGAGCGCTTCCAGGCGATCGTGGACGAAGAGATCGCCACCGCGGAGCGCCTCGTCGAGGAGGAGGGGGTCGCGCGGAGCCGCCTCTACGCCACCTTCATGCGCAACGCCGCGACCGGCCGTCAGCCCTCCGGCGGCGACCGTCCCGCCGCAGCGGCCCGCGGGGGCCGACCCCAGCCCGACCCGACCGCGGTGTACCGGGTCCCGGTCGGTGACTCGCCCGTCAAGGGCAACCGCAACGCCCTCGTGACCATCATCGAGTTCAGCGAGTTCCAGTGCCCGTTCTGCAATCGGGTGCAGCCGACGCTGGCCCAGATCGAGGAGCGCTACGGGGACGACGTCCGGATCGTGTTCAAGCACAACCCGCTGCCCTTCCACCCGAACGCCATGCCGGCGGCGGAGGCGGCGATGGAGGTCCTGAGCCAGCGCGGCCCGGAGGCCTTCTGGCGGTTCCACGACCTCGCCTTCGAGAACCAGAGCGAGCTGAACCCGGACAACCTCGAGCGCTGGGCGCAGGAGGTCGGCGTGAACATGAGCCAGTACCGGGCGGCGATGGAGGACCACCGCCACCGCTCCCGGATCGAGGAGGACCAGGAGCTCGCCCGGTCCCTGGGCGCGAGCGGCACGCCGTCCTTCTTCATCAACGGCAAGAACCTGCGCGGGGCGCAGCCGTTCACGGCGTTCGAGGCCGCGATCAACCGCGAGCTCGCCGCAGCGAGGGAACGGGTCGCGGCGGGCACGTCGCCCCGCAACCTCTACGACGCGATCATCGCCGACGGGGCGACCAGCCCGCAGTTCCTGGAGGGCGCCGGCGCCCAGCCGTCCGCTCCCGCGCAGCCGCCGCCCTCCCAGGTCTACGAGATCGACGTCCCGCGGGACGCTCCGGCTCGCGGGCCGCGCAACGCGCCAGTGACCATCCAGCTGTTCAGCGACTTCCAGTGCCCGTTCTGCGGTCGGGTCCGGCCCACGATCGAGCAGGTGGTGGAGCGCTACGGCAACCAGGTTCGCCTGGTCTGGCGGAACTACCCGCTGCCGATGCACCCGCAGGCGATGCCCGCGGCCGAGGCGGCCCTCGAGGTCCACGCCCAGGCCGGGGACGACAAGTTCTGGGCCTACCACGACCTGATCTTCGAGAACCAGCGGGAGATCAACCCCGAGAACCTCGAGCGCTGGGCCCAGGAGCTTGGCGGGATCGACATGGCTCGCTTCCGCCGGGCCATGGAGCAGCACACCCATCGGGCCCGGGTCCAGGCCGACATGGAGGCCGTGCGCGAGGCCGGCGCCCGGATCGGCACGCCGTCCTTCTTCATCAACGGCAAGCTGCTGCAGGGCGCTCAGCCGTTCCCGAGCTTCCAGGCGGCGATCGACGAGGCCCTCGAGGGCTGACGCGCGCGTCCGGGGCTCGAGGGCGGGCGGGGCGCCACGGCGTGCCCCGCCCGCTCACCCCAGGGTCGCGGCGCCGCCGGCCGATTGACACGGCTCGGACTCGTTCGTAAGCCTTCCGCGGCTCGGGCGCGACCCGCCGAGCGGGCGTACCGCGGCGATGGGCGCCCGACCCTACCCCGAGGAGACTCCGCTGATGGCCAGGGCACAGGCGACGAAGGACATCCCGACCGTCGAGGAGCTCCACTTCAAGAGCGATAGCGCCTTCCTGTGCCTGCTCCTCAATCGCCGGACCGGCTTCATCCGCGTGATCGACTTCCGCTCGGGCGCGCTGCCCGCGAAGCGCCTGTTCATCCAGTCGGTCGCCAAGCGCGAAGGGGTCGACAAGGTCATCACGCTGGTGGAGAAGGACGAGGTCTCCTCCTGGACGCGGGTGGGCTTCGTGCGCGAGGGCACCATCCCGGGCTTCTACAAGCGCAGTGACGGTCACCTGTGCGGCTGTCTGATCAACGATCGGACCGCGTCCCTCGAGGTGACCGACGAGGGCGTCAAGCGCGCGGAGCGCACGGTCAATCACGGCAAGCGCAACGCGCGGGAGGTCCCCGATGAGCTCCCGCTCGTCACGGTCCGCCCGGTCGACTCGGGCCCCGCGCTCAAGGCGCGCGACGACGTGTGGCGGCGCGGCAAGGGGCTCAACGCTCTCGACCCTTTCGGCCGGGACGCGGAGCGGGTGTACATCGACGCCCAGGCCAAGCGCGGCAAGGTGAACTACCTGTCCGCCGAGTTCCAGGACTGCTTCGGGCACTCCCTCGTGGAGATCCTGCGGTCCCCGGAGGACGACCTCGACGTCCTCGCGATCACGGGCGGGCTCCGCTACCTCGGCGACTGGCTCCTCGAGCGCGGGATCGTCAGCGCCTTCGGCTTCGCGCCGAGCGACGACATCGGCCTGGCGACCGCCTACACCGCCGCCGGGTACCGCAAGACGGGCCTCCTCGCCGGCGGCATCCTCGTGGGCGAGGATCGGAAGGACGCCGTGCTCTGGACCCGGAAGCTCGCGAACCCGGCCGAGGACGAGTCGAGCTAGCCAGCCGCGCTGGCACCCGGAATAGGCACGCGACCCCGCGCCTTGTGCCCGTGGGCCGGGGCGGGCTCGCGCAGCGCGACGGGCAGCTGCTACGCTCCCGGCCGCGCCGCGCCGCGATGGAGGAGACCACGATGCGCACCCGCGAGGACATCCAGGCCTACCTGGCCCGCTCCGGCCATCCTCACCGCGAGCTCGACGACCAGACCTGGTTGGTCAGCGACCCGTCGGAGACGCAGGACCACGTCGTGGTCCGACTCACGAGCGATCTCGTCCTGTTCCGGATGAAGATCCTCGAAATGGAGAGCATCGACCCTGCCCGCAAGGCGGAGTTCCTGGAGAAGATCCTGCATCTCAACGCCGAGGACATGGTCCACGGCGCCTACGGCATCACGGACGGCGATCTCGTGATCACGGCCACCTTCCGCCTCGAGAACCTCGACTTCAGTGAGTTCTCGAGCACGCTCGACGACTTCTCCCTCGCCGTGACCAACCACTATCCCATCCTCCGGGACTTCCGCTCCGCCGCCGCTTAGGAAGGTGTCTCCCCATGGGTTTCTTCGGCCGACTCGCGACGCTCATCAAGAGCAACCTCAACGACTTGATCTCCAAGTCGGAGGACCCCGAGAAGATGCTGAATCAGGTCATCATCGACATGAATCAGCAGCTCGTCGAGGCCAAGAAGCAGGTCGCGGTCGCCATCGCGGACGAGAAGCGTCTCTACAAGCAGTACTCGAACGAGAAGTCGGTCCTCGACGAGTGGCACAAGAAGGCCATGCTCGCGGTCCGGGCGGGCGACGATGACCTGGCGAAGGAGGCCCTGACCCGCAAGAAGGAGCACGAGGCCCTCGCCGGCGCCTTCGAAGACCAGTGGCGCAAGCAGCAGCTCGCGGTCAACCAGCTCAAGCCCGCCCTTCGCGCCCTGAACAACAAGATCGAGGAGGCGAAGCGGAAGAAGAACGTGCTGATCGCGCGCAAGCGGCGCGCGGAGGCCATGAAGTCCATCCAGGAGACCATGAGCGGTCTCGCGGACAACAGCGCCTTCGAGACCTTCGATCGCATGGCCGAGAAGATCGATCAGATCGAGGCGGAGGCGGAGGCGGGGGCCGAGCTCTCGGAGGAGTTCACCGGCGACGTCCTCGCCCACAAGTTCGCCAACCTCGAAGCCACCGCGGGCGCCGACGCGGAGCTGGAGGCCCTGAAGCGGGAGATGGGGCTCATCGAGGAGGAGGCCCCGGCCCCCGCCGTGGAAGCGCGGGTCGAGGTGGAGGAGGAGGCGGCCGAGATGGACGCCGAGGAGATGGCCGAGCTCGAGGCGGCCCTCGAGGACCTGAAGCGGCGCGAGGAGATGGCCAAGGGGTGAGGTCCGGCGCCGGGCGGGACCGGCTGGCACTCCCGGGGGTTGACTGCTGCCACGGATGACCCACGATAGTCGCGGCGAACCCCGGAGAGCGAGATGCCGACCTACGACTACGGCTGCCGCAGCTGCGGCCACGAGTGGGAGCTCGAGCAGCGGATCAGCGAGGATCCGGTCAGGAAGTGCCCGAGCTGCTCGAAGATGAAGGCCCAGCGGCTGATCAGCGGCGGCAACTTCATCCTCAAGGGATCCGGCTGGTACGCGGACCTGTACCACAAGCCCGCGGCCACCAAGAGCGACGCCAAGCCCGACGCGAAGGGCAGCGAGGCCTCCACGTCGAAGCCCAGCGAGGCCTCCCCGAGCGGGGGTGATGGTGGGGGCGCCAAGCCCGCGGGCGGCGGCGACAAGAAGACCGGCGGCAGCGCTTCGTCGAAGGCCGCCTAGCCTCGCCCAGCGCGCCCTTGACAGCAGGGCGCCGGGCCCCGACCCTCGATCGAACATCGCCGGGGTGCCCTCCGGGGCTGAGATCACACCCGTCGAACCTGAACTGGTTCACACCAGCGTAGGGAAGCGATGCGAGCACGCCCGATCATCTCACGATCCCGTCGAGCGCTCGCCTCCGCGCCCCCGCTGCCCCGGCGACTCATCCGAGCAGCCGGAGCCTGAGCATGGAGCAGCTGAAGATCGGCCTGGAGTGGTTCCTCAACCCGGACCACGTCCCCTTCCTCGTCGCGCTGGAGCGCGGCTGGTTCCGCGAGGCCGGCCTCGACGTCACCCTCGTCGAGCCCGAGGGCCACCTCGACGCCTTCGAGGCGATCGCGCGGGGCGAGCTCGACGTGGCGATCACCGAGCCCCTGCACCTGGTCGAGGACGCCGCGAAGGGCCGCACCGCGGTCGGCTTCGCCCGGTTCCTCCACACCAACGGCGGCGTGATGTTCCTGAAGGGAAGCGGGATCGAGCGACCCCGGGACATGGTCGGCAAGCGCGTGCAGTACCCCGGCGCGCCCGGTCCCGGCGGGCTGGCCGTGGTCTCGACGATGATCGAGGCCGACGGTGGCCGGCCCGAAGGCCTGACGCCCGTCAACCGGGGCTTCCAGCACACGGACGCCCTGCTCGAGGGCGAGGCGGACGTCGCGACGCTCGCGTTCCGCAACTTCGAGGTCGTCGAGGCGACCCACCGGGGCCGCGAGGCGGGGTTCTTCGCGCTGAAGGACTGGGGGATCCCGGACTTCTGCCAGCTCGTTCTCTTCACGTCGCGGGACGCCCTGGCGGAGAGGCTGGGCGCGCTGCAGCGGATGGTCGCGGTCCTTCGCCGCGGCATCGACGCGATCCACGAGGAGCCGACGGAGGCCCGCGCGGTGTACTTCCGGCGGACCGAGACGGACCCCGAGGACCCGCTGATGAGCGCGATCTTCGCGGCGACGGTGCCGTGCTTCACCTTCGACCTGACGCTCTCGAGCGATTACCTCGACGCGCTCGCCCGCTGGATGCACGCCCGCGGGCTGGTCGAGCGCCGCGTGAGCCCGGAGCAGCTCTGGCGGAACGACCTCGTCCTCCCCAGCCGGGGGGCGTGACGTGGAGGGCATCGCCGAACGCTGGTCGCGCCTGGTGGACGAGGGGCCTCTCGTCCACAACCTGACGAACTACGTGGTGATGAACAGCACGGCGAACGCGCTGCTCGCGGTCGGCGCATCGCCCGCGATGGTGCACGCGGCGGACGAGGTCGAGGACTTCGCTGGCCTCGCGCGGGCGCTCGTCGTCAACGTCGGGACGCTCTCGAGCACCTGGGTCGCCAGCATGCGCCTCGCGGTCGCCACGGCGGCAGAGCGGTCGATCCCGTGGGTGCTCGATCCGGTGGGCGTGGGCGCTACGCGCTACCGGACGGCCGTGAGCGCCGACCTCGCGCGGCGCGGGCCCACGGTGATCCGGGCCAACGCGTCCGAGGTTCTCGCGCTGGCGGGGAGCACCACGAAGGGGCCGAAGGGAGTCGACTCGACCGCTTCGAGCGCCGACGCCTCGAGCGCGGCGCGGGCCCTCGCGAGCGAGCTCGGCACCGTGGTGGTGGCCAGCGGGGCCGTCGACCTGATCACCGACGGCGAGCGCGTCGCGACGCTGAGCGATGGCCACCCGATGATGTCGCTCGTCACCGGCATGGGCTGTACGGCGAGCGCTCTCGTGGCCGCGTTCCTCGCCGTGGAGCCCGACCCCTTCGTCGCCGCGACGAGCGCGATGGCCGTGCTCGGGGTGGTCGGCGCGCGCGCGGCCGAGAGCGCCCCGGGGCCGGGGACCCTGCAGCTCGCGATCCTCGATGGCCTCTACGCCGCTCGGGGCGAAGCGCTCGAGCCGCGCCTCGAGCTCTCGTGACCCGGGGCCGCCCCCTCGACCTCCGGGTCTACGTCGTGACCGACCCGGAGGGGTCGGCCGACGTCGCGGCCACGGTGGAGGCGGCCCTGCGCGGCGGCGCGAGGACCATTCAGATCCGCGACAAGCACGCCCCGGACGGCGATCTGATCGACCTCGCTGCGCGCCTCGCCCCCGCGGTCCGGCGCGCGGAGGGCCTGCTGATCCTGAACGACCGCCTGGAGGCGGCGACGCGAGCGGCGGTCGACGGCGTCCACCTCGGCGCCGAGGACCGCCCGGTCCGGGAGGCGCGCCGCCTCCTCGGCCCGGACGCGGTGATCGGATGGAGCGCGCGGGACCGGACGGAAGCGGAGGCGACGGACCCGGCCCTCGTCGACTACTGCGGGCTGGGCCCGGTGTACCCGACCTCGACGAAGCCCGACGCGGCGCCGGCCCTCGGGATCGACGCCTTCCGGGACGCCTGCTCCGTGTGTCGGGTGCCGGTGGTCGGGATCGGCGGGATCGACGCCTCGAACGCCGCGGCCGTGATCCGCGCGGGGGCGGTGGGCGTCGCGGTGGTCACGGCCGTGAGCCGTGCCGCGGATCCTCGGGCGGCGACGGAGGGGCTCGCGCGGGCCGTGCGGGGGTCCGCCCGCTAGGGAGCGGGGCCGGCGGGGCGAGAGGACGGAGCCGGGCTCGCGGTCGTGGGGCCTTGGTGCCAGGGTGCCCTCATGCCCGAAGCGAACGACGCACCGCTCGAGATCCTCGGCCTCGCCGGCAGCCTGCGGCGGGCCAGCGCGAATCGAGCGCTCCTCCGCGCGGCGTCCAGCCTCCTGCCCGACGGCGCGCGCCTCCAGATCGCCGAGATCGGCGACCTGCCCCTCTACAACACCGACCTGACGGCGGACGGGCCGGTCGCCGAGGTGGAGCGCCTCGAGGCACGCATCGACGCCGCCGACGCGGTCCTGATCGCCACCCCCGAGTACAACTACGGCGTCCCTGGCGTCCTCAAGAACGCCCTCGACTGGGCCTCGCGGCCGGCCTACCAGTCGGTCTTCGCGGGCAAGCCGGTAGCGATCATCGGCGCGTCGGGCAGCGCGGTCGGCACCGCGCGGGCCCAGGGCCAGCTCAAGCAGGTGCTGCTCGGGATGGTCGCCGAGCCCTTCCCCTACCCGGAGGTCCTCGTGTCCCGCGCAGGTCAGCGGTTCCAGGACGGCGAGCTCGCGGACGGCGACACCGAGGAGCGCTTGCGGACGATGCTCGAGGCCTTCGTGGCCTGGGTCCGCCGCCGCGCCTAGGCGAGCTCCCGCTCGGGACCCGTCAAGCGTGCCCGCCGCGGGGGGCACCCTGCCGTCGCTGGCGCGGGTCCGCCACGACCCTCGAGACCCCGGAGGCGGCTGTCCTCAGACGGGCTCGAGCCAGTCGGCTCGGATCGTCCTCCGCCCCCACCCCGGGAACTCCACGTCCGCCCGGGGGGGCATCGTGGGCTTGATGCTAACGATCCGGCCCTCGCCGAACTTCCGATGGCGCACCCGGGCGCCGATCTCGAGCGCGTCGAGGCCGAGGTCCGAGCCCTCGGACCGGTCGACGTAGGAGTCGCCCGGGGCGATCGCCCGCCGGGGCGAGGGGCTCGGTGCGCTCCGCCGCGCGGGCGAACGGGACGGAGCTGTCGTGCGCCCCGCGCCGATCTCCTCGACGTCGTCGCGGGGGATCTCGTCGAGGAACCGGGAGCGCTCGTTCGGCCGGAGCCGCCCGAAGATGCGCCTCGTCCTCGCCCAGCTCAGGATCAGCCGCTGCTGCGCCCGCGTCAGCGCGACGTACGCGAGGCGCCGCTCCTCCTCGAGGTCGTCGAGGTCCTCCTCTTCGGCCACACCCCGGTAGGGGAACATCCGCTCCTCGAGGCCCGCGACCAGCACCACCGGGAACTCGAGGCCCTTGGCGGCGTGCACGGTCATCAGGGTCAAGCGCTCCTCCGCCTGTTCGTCGCCGCCCTCGGCGTCCGAGGCGCTGTCGAGCGTCACCGACTCGAGGAAGGCGGGCAGCGTCAGCCCGGGCGTGGCGGCCTCCCGCTCCTCGAGCGCGCCGACCAGCTCGCCGATGTTCTCGATGCGCGCCTGGGCCTCCGGGCTGTCCTGCTCGACGAGCCAGCGGCCGTAGCCGCTCTCCTCGAACACCGTCTTCGCGAGCTCGGAGAGCGCCACGCCCCGCTCCGCCTCCCTCGTCAGGCCTTCGATCAGCTCCTGGAACGCGCCGAGGCGCTTCGCGGCGGCGCCCCGGCCCGTGGCGGCCCCCGTCAAGGCGGCGTAGACGCCGCGGCCCTCGGCCGCCGCCCGGTCGAGGACCCCCTCCACGGTCTTCTTGCCGATCCCCCGCGGCGGGGTGTTCAGGATGCGCAGCAGGCTGACGTCGTCCCGCGGGTTCGAGAGCACGCGGAGGTACGCGAGCATGTCCTTGATCTCGGCCCGGTCGTAGAAGCGGAGGCCCCCGACGATCCGGTAGGGGACCCGGGCCGCCCGGAGCACGTCCTCGAAGACGCGGCTCTGGGCGTGGATCCGGTAGAAGAGCGCGATGTCCTCGAGGGAGCGGCCGCCCCGCTGGAGCTCCCGCGCCGCCTCGACGAGCAGCCGCGCCTCCTCCTGCTCGTCGACGCAGGTGAGGACCGTGACCTTCGCGCCCTCCTCGTTCTCGGTCCAGAGGGTCTTCGGCTCGCGATCGACGTTGACGCGGATGATGCCGTTCGCGGCCCGGAGGATGCGCTGGGTCGAGCGGTAGTTGCGCTCCAGCTTGATCACGCGGGCGCTGGGGTAGTCCCGCGTGAAGTCGAGGATGTTGCGCCGGTCCGCGCCCCGCCAGCGGTAGATGCTCTGGTCGTCGTCGCCGACCACCGTCAGGCCGTCCGCGGCGAGCGCGCGCACGAGGCGGTACTGGGCGTGGTTGGTGTCCTGGAACTCGTCGACCAGGACGTGGCGGAAGCGGCCGCCGACCTCGCCGCGGAGCGCTTCGTCGGTCTCGAGGCCCACGACCATCTTCGTGATCAGGTCGCCGAAGTCGAGGGCGCCCGCAGCCGCCATGCGCTCCTCGTAGGCGACGTACACGCGCTGCACGACCTCGTCGTAGGCCCGCCGGAGCGTCATCTGGGCTGGCCCCTGCACCTCCTGCTTGGCCTTGTTGATCGTGCCGGCCACCATCCGCGGCTGGTAGCGCTTCTCGTCGAGGCCGAGGTCCCGGAGCACCCGCGTCACCATCGCGCGCTGGTCCGCGTCATCGTAGACCGTGAAGTCCCGCCGCACGCCGAGGGCCGCGCCGTAGCGGCGCAGGAGCCGGGCGCAGGTCGCGTGGAACGTCCCGACCCACACGTCCCGGGCGTCGCCCGGCTCGAGCATCCGGGCGAGGCGCTCCCGCATCTCCTGCGCGGCCTTGTTGGTGAAGGTCACGGCGAGCACCTGCCACGGCGCGAGGCCCGCCTCGGCCACGAGGTGCGCCACCCGATGGACGATCACCCGGGTCTTGCCGCTGCCCGCTCCCGCGAACACGACGAGCGGGCCCCCCTCGTGGAGCACCGCCTCTCGCTGCGGGGGGTTGAGCCCTTCGCCCAGCTCCTCCGCGCCCCCCTCGGTCCACGCCTCGCCCTGCACGGCGGCCAACGTAGCAGGACCCTGGTCGGTCCCCCGTCGCGGCGTGGGAGGCCCCGCCCGAACGGCCCCTCCCGCGCGCCGGACACCGCCGTTTCCGGGGCCCCGCGGTGGACCATGCTACACCCTCGCCATGACGGCGGCGTCCCGCGGCGACGGGCCCTCGGGTGGGGTGAATCGAGGGGAGGCGGTCACGTCCAAGGCGTTCGCAGGGTCCTCGGCGGGCGAGCAAGGGCTGGAGGAGGCCCCCGACGCGGACCTGGTCGAGCGGGTCCAGGGTGGCGACGCGGAGGCCTTCCGGGAGCTGTTCGACCGCTATCACCGCCGCGCCTACGCGGTCGCGCTGGGCGTGGTCAAGAACCCCTCGGACGCCAAGGACGTCGTCCAGGAAGCCTTCGTGAAGGTCCACCGCCACATCCCCAGGTTCCAGGGCAGCAGCAGCTTCTATACCTGGCTCTACCGCATCGTCATGAACCTCGCGATCGATCACGTGCGCCGCCGCAAGAACCGTCGGGGGGTGGAGTACGACGACCGGCTCGGCCGGGACGACGAGGAGGTCGCCGGCGACGGCACGCTCCTTCCGCGCATCCTCGACGCGAACCCCGGTCGCACCGTCGCGCGCAAGGAGCTGCTCGAGCGGATCCAGGCGGCGCTCGACGAGCTGCCGGAGTACCACCGCGCGGTGATCCTGCTCCGGGAGGTGGAGGGGATGAGCTACGAGGAGATGGCCGAGGCCCTCGACGTCCCGAAGGGAACGATCATGAGCCGCCTCTTTCACGCCCGGAAGAAGATGCAGGCCGCCCTCAGCGAGTACATCCAGGGCGAGCTGACGATCGAGGATTGACGGTCGGGACCGATCGAGGATTGAGACCATGGAGTCGAAGCAGCGAGACGAGCGGTTGATGCAGCACTACGACGGGGAGCTGTCCCCGTCGGAGGCGGCGGCATTCGACCGCGAGCTGGCCGAGGACGCCGAGCTGAGGGCCCGGCGGGAGGGGCTCCGGGGGCTCACCTCGCTCGTGCGGGAGGGAGCCTCGGCGATGGCGGCGGACCTCGACAGCGACGCGCTGTTCGCCGCCGTGCAGGCGAGCCTCGAGGCGCCGGACGCCGAGGCGCCGGACGCCGGCCCGCCCCTCCGCGTGGGCGACGGGGGAGCCGAGGACGCCCCGTCGCGCCCCCGTCGGACCCCCCTCTACGTGGTCGGCGCCGGCCTCGCGCTCGCCGCCGCGGCGCTTCTCGCCTTGCTCCTCCGCGACCCCGCCCCACCGCCGCAGAGCACGCCGCCCGAGGTCGCGGCGGCGGGCTCCGAGGTCCTCGATGCCGACTTCGGCTCCTCCACGGGCACGATCTTCAGCGTCGAGGGCCAGGACGGAGCCCGGTACGCGGTGGTCTGGATCAGCGACGAGGAGCTGCCCGAGGAGGGGGGAGCGACGCCGTGAGTCGCTGGCTCCGCGCCATCCGCGCCGCGGCCGTCGGCCGCGTTCTCCTGGTCGCGGCGCTCGCCTCGCCCGGTGCGCTCCTCGCCCAGTCCCCTGCGGTGGACGGTGTCGACGGCGAGGTTCTCGTGATCCTCGCGCGCACCGAGGAGGGGCCGGTCGCCCCCGCGCTCGCCGACCTGTCGGCCCTGCGCGAGCCTCCTCTCGACCGCTACCGCTCCCTCGAGCTCCTGTCGTCGCCCCGCATCCGGCTCCGGCCGGGCCAGCCGGAGGAGGTGGACCTCCCGAACGGACGCAAGGTCCGGCTGGTCCTCGAGGAGGTGACCGCGGACGGCCGCTTCCGGGTGACCGTGTCGATCAACCGGCCCGGTCGGCGGGACTACCTCCCCGAGGCCCGGATCGAGGCCTCCCCGGGCGATCCCTTCTTCGTCGGCGGTCAAGCGCACCAGGGCGGGACCCTGGTGATCGGCGTGCGCCTCGGGACGCGGTGATCGCGTGGGAAGCGGCGACGTGGCAGGGTGACGCCGTGGCGAGCGCGCCGGCCCCGTCGACCGCTGCGATGCTGAGGACGCAGCGGATCATCTACCTGGCCCTCCTCTGGGCGACGCTGCTCTACGCGGTGCTGCCGTTCTTCCTCGACGTGTCCGCGGGGTCGCCCGGGCCGGTGCTCGTCCTGGCCTTCGCGGTGGCCGCCCTCGGGGCGGCCGGGGTGAGCGTCGTCCTGCCCACGCTCATGGCGCGCCGCAGCCTCCTGGCCGCCAACCTGCCCGTCCATGAGGTCCCGGACCCCAACTCCTCGGTGAGCTTCCGGGAACACACGCCGACGATCCGGGTGTTCACCCGGCCGGAGCAGGCCCTGGAGAAGGCGCTGGGCCTTCAGCAGGTGCGCCTCCTGGTCGAGCTCAGCATGGCGGAGGCGGTCGCGATCTTCGGCTTCCTGGTCGCCCTCCTCGGGGCGCCATGGCTCTACGCCCTGCCCTTCTTCCTCCTGTCCTGGGCGCTCTTCCTGCCGCGCTTCCCGACGCTGACGCGGCCCGCGAGGATGCTCGAGGCGACCTACGAGGCGCGGCTGGACCCGTCGAAGCCTGCTTGACGGTGCTCTGGCCGATGCCCACCTGCGTCCGTTGCGTCGCGACCTGCCGGAGGTCATCGCTCCCGATGGACCCGTCGCCCTCCCGGCGGCCGCGTCGACGGTGATCGAGGTGCTCGCCCCGCTCGTGACCGAGGCTCGGCTGGCCCGGATGCAGCAGGTCATCCGCGGTCGGAGCCGGTCCCTGATCCCCGTCCTCGAGGACCTCGCCGACCCCCACAACGGCGCCGCGATCCTCCGCAGCGCCGACGCCTTCGGCTGCCACGAGGTTCACGCCGTCGAGGGGCGCCACGCCTTCAAGATCAGCCACCGGGTGAGCCGCGGGACGCACCGGTGGCTGGAGGTCGTGCGGCACCGGTCCCTCGACGCCTGCCTCGCCCACCTCCACGGGCGAGGCTACCGGGTCTTCGTGGCGGCGATGGACGGGCGCCTTCACCCGGAGGAGCTCGCCGCCGTCCCGCGGGCGGCGGTGGTGTTCGGCAACGAGCACCGGGGCGCCTCGGACGCCCTCGAGGCCGCAGCCGACGGGACCTACCGCATCCCGATGGTCGGCTTCGTCGAGAGCCTCAACGTGTCGGTCGCCTCCGCGATCACGCTCTACGTCGCGTCCCGGGGCCGAGGGGGTGACCTGACCGAGGAGGACCAGCGGACGATCCTCGCGCGCTACCTCCTGTCGGCGGTGCGCGATGCCGAGCGGCTGGTGCGGGACCACGAAGCCGGGGTGCGCGGCGCGGAGGGCGACGATGCCTAGTCACCCGTCGCGCGGGCGGGCCAGCCCGGGGCGCTCGTCGCTCCACGACCGGACCACGCGCCGCGCCCTCCGCCGTCGCCCGCCGCCGCGCCTCTCCCGGCTCGGGACGCTGTGGCGCTGGGTCAAGCGGATCACGCTCGGCGCGCTCGCGCTGGTGGCGATGCTGCTGCTCGGGCTCGGGGGGGTGCTCTGGTACTACGGCCGGGACCTCCCGGACGTCGGGACGCTCCGCAGCTACCAGCCGCCCCAGGTGACCCGGGTGCTCGACCGGCGCGGACGCGTGCTCGGCGAGGCCTTCGAGGAGCGCCGCACGGTGGTCCCGATCGAGCGCGTGCCCCGGGTCCTGGTCCTGAGCGTCCTGGCCGCGGAGGACGCGGACTTCTTCCGCCACCGGGGGCTCGACTACCCCGGGCTCGTGCGCGCCCTCGGCCGGGGCATCCTCAACGGCGGGCGGGTACGCGGCACGAGCACGATCACCCAGCAGGTGATCAAGAACCTGCTCCTGAGCCCCGAGCGCACCGTCGGCCGCAAGGTCCGCGAGCTGCTGCTGGCCCGGCGCGTCGAGCAGGAGCTCGGCAAGCGGGAGATCCTCGCCCTCTACCTCAACCACGTGAACTTCGGCCACGGCCGCTACGGCGTGCAGGAGGCCTCGCGGTACTACTTCGGGGTCGACGTCGAGGATCTGACGCTCGCCCAGGCGTCGCTGATCGCGGGGATCCCGCAGTCGCCGACGTACCTCTCGCCTCGCACCCACCCCGACGCCGCCCGCCGCCGGCAGCTCTTCGTCCTGGGGCAGCTCGAGGACAAGCGGGCGGAGTACTGGCCGGACCTCGCCCTCGAGGAGATCCGGGAGGCGCGGGAGGCGGCGCCGGAGCTGATCGACGTGCCGGAGCGCGACTACCCGGCCGCGGAGGTCGTGGCCCACGCCCGGCGCCTGCTCTCCGCGCAGGTGGGGGAGGAGGCGGCGCGGCGGGGCGGCTACGAGATCCGCACGACGATCGACGCTCGCCTCCAGCGCGCCGCGCGGCGAGCCCTCCGCGAGGGCCTCTCGGCCGTCGATGGGCGCCAGCACCTGCGCGGTCCCCTCCGGGTGGCCGAGCGCCGGCCGCCCCTGCCCCCCGTCGAGACCCTCCGGGTGGGCGCCACCCACGACGCGGAGGTGGCCGGCGTCGACCCCGAGCACGGCCTGATCCTGCTCGACGTCGGGGGTCATCGCGCGACGGCGCGCCTCGAGGAGGCGGCCCGCTTCAACCCCGAGGGCCTCGGGCCGACCGCCTTCGCGCCCGAGGGGGCGCGAGTCCGGGTGTCGATCCAGCAGCTCCCGCCCGAGGACGATCCGGAGGCCCTGCCGCGGGCCCGCCTCGAGCTGGGTCCCGAGGGGGCGGTGGTGGTGATCGACGCGCGGAGCCGGGAGGTCCTCGCGCTGGTCGGCGGCTACGACGAGGGGCCGGGCTTCGATCGGGCCACGAGCGCGGTCCGCCAGCCGGGCAGCACGTTCAAGCCTTTCGTGATGGCGGCCGCGATCCGGAGCCGGCGCTACACGCCGGCCACGATCGTCCTCGACGCGCCCGGGGTCTACGACGACTGGCGGCCGAGCAACTACGAAGCCTGGAGCTTCGAGGGCGGCATGCGCCTTCGGGAGGCGCTCGCCCGGTCCGTCAACCAGGTCGCGGTCCGCGTGATCGAGGAGGTTGGCCCCCCCGAGGTGGCCCGCCTCGCCGCGGAGATGGGCATCGGGACCGACCTCGACCCGAGCCTCTCGCTGGCCCTCGGCGCCAGCGACGTGCGTCCGGCGGAGCTCGTCAACGCCTACGCCACCCTCGCGGCGGGCGGCCGCTACGCCCCCTATCGGCTCGTCACGGCGATCGTCGGTCCCGACGGGCGACAGCTCGAGCTGCCGCCACGCGAGCCGCCGCGCGACGTCCTCACCTCGGCGGAGAGCTACGTCGTCACCGACATGCTCACCAGCGTGATCCGCGAGGGCACGGGGCGTCGCGCCCGGCGGCTCCAGCGACCGGTCGCCGGCAAGACGGGGACGAGCAACGACGTCCGGGACGCCTGGTTCGTCGGCTACACCGCGGAGCGTGTCGCGGGCGTATGGGTCGGCTACGACGACCGGCGGACCCTGGGCCGGCGCGAGAGCGGCTCGCGGACCGCCCTCCCGATCTGGGTGGAGGTGATGGCGGCCGGGACCCGCGGCCGCCCGGCGACGCCGTTTCCGCGGCCGAGCGGGGTGGTCAGCGTGACCGTGGACGCCGAGAGCGGGCTCCTGCCGTACGAGGGGCAGACCGAGGGGCTCGTCGAGGAGGTGTTCCTCGAGGGCACCGCGCCGACCGAGCGCGCGCCCGACCCGGGCCTCCATGACGAGAGCAGCCTGACGATGGCGGAGTTCGACGAGCTCGACGCCCTCGCCGACGCCCTCGCCGACGACGGGGCGGAGGAAGGGTCGGAGGCGGCGCCGCCGTGAGCCTGCGCTGGCGCGTCGCGGCGGTGATGCTCCTCGCCTCCGTCGTGCCGGTCGGGGTCAGCGGCTGGGTCCTCCTCCGGGAGGTGGAGAAGGCGGAGCGGGCGGCGCTCGGCGCCCGGGTGGAGGCGACGGCGGTAGCCGCCTCCGCTCGGCTCCGCGCCCGCCAGCGCCGCGTCGGGTCGGCGCTCCAGCGGCTGTGCGCGGAGGACCTGGTCGTCGACGAGCTCCTGCTCGGCCTCCAGGCCGGGCGGGCCCAGCCCGCCCTCGCCGCGCCACTCCAGCGCCGCGTGCCGGGCCTGGCCCGGGCGCTCGGCGTCGACGCCCTCGTGCTTCTCGACGGTCGCGCCGGGCCCGGCTTCGGGTCGCCCTTTGCCGTCCACCCGGCCGGCGGCGCGCTCGGGGTCGACCTGGTCGACGCGCTGCTGCGTCCACGGGGGCGCCGCGCTCCGGGGCACGACGACCCGCGATGGCTCGTCGGCGCGCTGCCGGGCGATCCCGGGGCCCGTGGGTGGTGGACCGGCTGCGTGGCGAGGCAGGGGCAGGCCCGGGTGCTCGCGGCAGCCGCCCTGGCCCTCGACGCCGCCCTGCTCGAGGAGCTCGGGGCCGGCGACCCGGCCGCTTCCCTGGTGTACGCGCCGGGCCCTCCCCCGGCGGAGGGCGAGGCGGTGGCCACGCTCATGGCCGTCGGCGGCGGGGCGGGCCTCACGATCGTGGCGCGCGCGGAGGAACGACCGCTCCGGGCCCGACGGCTCGCGCTGCGGCGCACGCTGGCCGGGTGCCTCGCCGCGACCGTGGGCGTCGCGCTGCTCCTCGGGCTCGTCCTCGCGGTGGGGCTGGCCCGGCCCCTCGGGGAGCTGCGCCGCGCGGCCGACCGCGTGGCCGAGGGGGCGATGGACTCGACGATCCGGATGCGCGCGGCGGGCGAGGTCGGCCGGACGCTGTCGGCCTTCAACCGCATGACCGCCGAGCTCCAGCGGGCCCAGGCCAGGCTGCTGAGGGCGGAGCGGATCGCCGCCTGGCGCGACATCGCGCGGCGGATCGCGCACGAGATCAAGAACCCGCTGATGCCGATCCAGACCTCGATCGAGACCATGCGGAAGACCCACGCGCGGCGTCACCCGGACTTCGACGAGATCTTCGAGGAGTCGACGGCGACGATCCTCGAGGAGGTCGAGCGCCTCAAGGCGATCGTCACCGAGTTCAGCCGCTTCGCGCGCCTGCCCCGACCGTCGCCGGTGTCCCTCGACGTGCGGGAGGTGGCCCAGCACGTCGTCGGCTTGCACGCCGCCGGCCCCGTGGCGGTGCGCCTCGAGCTGGCCGACGACGCGCCGGCGGTGCGCGCCGACCCGGACCAGCTGGTCCAGGTGCTCGTCAACCTCGTCCAGAACGGCGCCGACGCCGCCCGGGCCCGCCACGGCGATGCGGGCGGCGAGGTACGCGTCGCCGTTCGGTCCGGGCCGCGGGGCGGCGTACGACTGAGCGTCGAGGACAACGGCCCCGGGATCCCGCCCGACGAGCGGGGCCAGGTGTTCGAGCCGTACTTCACGACCAAGCCCCACGGCACGGGGCTCGGCCTGGCGATCGTGCACCGGATCGTCAGCGACCACGGCGGCTCCGTGGACGTCGAGGAGGGCCCGGAGGGCGGCGCGCGCTTCGAGGTCACCCTGCCGCGGGAAGGGCCCCCGGAGGAGGCGGGCGCCTCGGTGACGCTCTAGCGGCGAGCGTCGCGCCGCGGGGTGCCTCCCTTCTGGGCTAGGCTCCGCCGCGGATGCAGACCCGGCGTCACTACTCGCTGCCCTCTGTCCTGTTCTGGACCCGCCAGCAGATCGTCCTCGCCACCGGCTTCGCCCTCGCTGTGGTCCTGACCTACGAGCTCACCGGGTGGAGCTGGATGCGCCTCCCGCCCGTGCTCTTGTCTCTGGTCGGGATCGCGGTGGCCTTCTTCGCCGGCTTCAAGAACAACTCCTCCTACGGGCGCCTGTGGGAGGCCCGCAAGATCTGGGGCGCGATCGTCAACGCGAGCCGCTCCTGGGGCATCGGGGCGCGGGACCTGGTGTTCGCCGTGGGCGACCCCGAGGAGACGGAGGCGCTGAGGGCGGTCCACGCGGAGCTGGTGCATCGCCACATCGCCTGGTTGACCGCGCTCCGGCACATGCTGCGCGGCCCGCGCACCTGGGAGCACCCGGGCGGCCCGGACGAGCAGGCGGTCCGCTCCACGATCCGGGAGCACCAGGTGGACCTGCGCATCGAGCTCGAGGGGTTGATCGGCGCGGACGAGATCGAGCGCGTCACGGGCCGGCAGAACGCGGCCGCCCAGCTCCTGGCGGAGCAGTCCCGACGCATCGCCGAGCTCCGCCGCTCGGGCCACCTGGACGCCTTCCGCCACATCCATCTGCAGGAGCTCCTGGTCGAGCTCTACACGCAGCAGGGCAAGGCCGAGCGGATCAAGAACTTCCCGTTCCCCCGCCAGTACGCGAGCTTCACGCTCTACGCGATCTGGATCTTCATCGCGATGCTGCCCTTCGGCTTGCTCAGCGCCTTCGATCGGACCGGGGCTCACACCCACTGGGCGGTGATCCCCGCGTCGGCCCTCGTGTCCTGGGTGTTCCACACGACCGAGAAGATCGGCGACTACAGCGAGAACCCCTTCGAGGGCCTGTGGAACGACATCCCGATCACGGCGCTGTCGCGCACGATCGAGATCGACATGCGCGAGATGCTCGACGAGGATCGCCTGCCGCCTCCGATGGAGCCCGTCAACGACATCCTGAGCTGACGGGGCCGGCCGCGGGTCAGCCGCCCAGGTGCTGCCTCAGGAAGGCGACGGTCCGGTCCCAGGCGATCGCCGCGCTGGCCTCGTCGTAGGTCCCGAAGCGGTTCTCCGGGTTGAAGAACGCGTGCCCCGTTCCCCCGTACACGTGGATGTGGGCCGCGCCGCCGGCGTCGCGGATCGCCCTGCCCATCGCCAGCGCCTTCTCCGGCGGCGCGAAGTCGTCGGTCTCCGCGTAGTGGCCGAGGACCGGCGCCTCGATCGCGCCGTAGTCGGGCTCGCTCTGCAGCACGCCGTAGAACGGCACCGCGGCGCCGATCCGCCCGCCCTGCTGGGCGGCGAGCTGCACGACGAAGCCGCCGCCCATGCAGAAGCCCACGACCCCGACCTTCGCGCTCGTCACCGCATCGTGGCCGAGGAGGAAGCCCACCGCCCCGCCGAGGTCCCGCGCCGCGTCGGCCTCGGGGAGCGCCTTCATCAGCTTGCCGGCCTCTTCGGCGTCGTGGGTCGTCTTGCCCCCGTAGAGGTCGGGGGCGAGCGCCACGAAGCCCGCCTGGGCGAAGCGGTTGGAGACGTCGACGATGTGGTCCGTCAGGCCCCACCACTCCTGGATCACGATCAGGCCCGGGCCCTTCCCGGTGGACGGCGCCTTCAGGTAGCCGTGCGCGGTGTGCCCGTTGGAGGGAAAGGAGACGTTCTGATGCGGATGGTCGGCCATGGGGGGACCTTCGACGTTCCTCACGGGCCCTGCAAGGGCGGAACGGTGCCCGTGCCGTGTCGCCTCCGGTGCGTCGCCGGCCGCTCCGATCAGTCCGCGAAGTTCTGAGTCCAGACGGGTCCGTAGCCGGGGCACGCCACGTGGCCCACGCCGAGGCGGCGGTAGGCGGCGTTGAGGATGTTCCGGCGGTGCCCGCTGCTGTTCATCCACGCGTCGTGCACCGACGCCGCCGTGCGCTGCCCGCGCGCGATGTTCTCGCCGCCCGCGCCGAAGCGCACCCCCGCCTCCCGCATCCGGTCCGTGAAGCGCCGCCCGTCGAGGGACGTGTGGCTGAAGTAGCGGTTGTCGCACATGTCCTGGCTGTGACCGCGGGCCGCGGCGGTCGCGTTCCGGTCGCAGGTCAGCGGCGGCGAGCCGGCGGCCGTCCGCGCCTCGTTGGCCAGCCGAAGCACCTCCTGCTCGACCGCGGTCCCGCATCCGGGCGGAGGCGGTGCGCCGAGATCGGGCGGGCCCGCGTCCGGATCGGCGGGAGGCCCAGCGTCACGACCTGGCCCCGCGTCGAGCGCGGGCCGGGGCCCGGCGTCGGGGTCGGGCCAATCGCCCGCGTCCCCCCTCGGATCAGGCGGTCTCGCCGGTCCGCCATCCGCCATAGACGCGCCGGGCGGTCCTCCCTGCTGCACCGTGAGGCGCCCCTCGCAGCCGAGCGCGGCGAGGATCGCCAGCGCCGCCCACGATCCCCGGATGCCGGCCATGCCCTTCACACCCCGGGCCGGGTGAAACAACCTCGCCGATCGGATCCGATCCACGGAGCCGATCAACGGCCGGACGGGTCGCGGTCGTGAGCCCCCGTCCGCGGGGGCCGGCGCCCCCGACGGCTGGCGCGGGTCCCACCTCCCAACGCTCACGATGTCCCCTGCCGCGGTCCTCGCCATCGGCAAGACCCGCGGACATCGGCAACCAACGGCGCATCAGGGGGCAAGGGAGTCGAGGACGCTCGCCGGGTCGGGGAAGGGGAAGCTCGTGGTGTCGACGAGCACGCCATGGCCCACGAAGCGCACATCTGAGCGAACGCGCGCCACGGGGACGTCCGGATCCTGGAGGCACACTGCGATCGGGTGGTCCCGGACGACCCCGGAGCGGAGCTGGAGTTGACCGCCCTCCGCGATGTGCACTCCGCACACATCGCTGCTCGCCAGCTCATTCGTGGGCTCGACGCCCGTCCGTGCACGCGTAGGCTCTGAGACACCCCTTGACGCTCGTTGGAGGTCTCATGGAACGGGTCTTCCTGTCCTATTCCTTTCGCCCCGAGGATCGCGACCCCGCGCAGTGGGTGCGAACCGTGATCGAGTCCCATGGCATGAGGCCCGTCACCGGAGATGTGCTCGGCGGCGAGCAGCTCTCGGACAAGGTGAAGAAGCGCATCGAGGCAGCCGACGCGTTCGTCGGGATCTGGACGCGGCGCGATCCCCTCGGGGGCGACCCGGAGACCTTCACGACGAGCGACTGGTTGCGCGACGAGACGGTCTACGCGAGGTCGAAGGACAAGCCCACGATCGTCCTGCTGGAGTCGGGGGTGAGCGTGGTCGGGATGGGCGAGGGCCACGAGCGGATCCCCTTCGACCGCTCCGCTCCGCTCCCCGCGATCCTCCGTCTCGCGAGGACCCTCGCGAGCTGGCGGGACGAGTACGGACGCATGCTGCGCGTCCGGCTCACCCCCGAGGAGGTGGCCCGCGCCGCAGCCCGGCCGAACGCTCGCTACGTCTGCCGCTACCGCCTCCACGACGGACCGAACCAGTCCGACTGGGCGGATGTCGAGGTCGTGCGCCAGGCGGGCGGGGTGTTCGCCTTTCTGCCGAACGTCGCCGACCGGCATCTCTACGAGCTGTGGCTCACGCTCGACGACGAGGACTGGCAGGCCCCGGCGTCGACGCAGGAGCCGGTCGCTTCGCTGGAGCTGGTGTCGTGACGCTCTCCATCGCGCAGAGCTCGACCTACGAGGGCGACGACTGGTGGAGCTGGTCGGTCTGGGTCGAAGGGCCGGAGCGGGAGCTCGATGCGGTCCGGCACGTCACGTACAAGCTGCACGCGACCTTCCCGAACCCGATCCGGCGGGTGGACGAGCGCCGGACCAAGTTCCGCCTCGAGTCCGGGGGCTGGGGGGTGTTCAAGCTGTTCGCGACCTGCGAGCTCCAGGGGGGCGAGACCCGCACCCTCGAGCATCAGCTGACCCTCGAGTACCCCGCGGACGCCGAGGAGCCCGGCGAGGAGGCGGACCCCGACGCCCGGCCTCAGGTGTTTCTCTCCTACGCTGCCGAGGACACGGGCGCCGCGGCCCGCGTTCGCGACGCTCTCGAGCGGCTCGAGATCCGCGTGCGGGACAGCGACTCCCTACCCCCTGGCGAGCCCCTCGCGGTCGCCGCGAGCGCGGCGATCGACCAGAGCGACGTCTTCGTCCTCCTCGCCCAAGACGACGGCCCGATCAGCCCGTGGGTGGCCGATGAGGCGAGGGCGGCGAGCGCCGCCGACCTCCCGGTCGTCCTCGTCGGCCAGCCCGATCAGTACGCGACGAAGGGGCTCCGCAACGTGACCCGCCTCTCGGCGTCGGAGGCGGAGCACCGCCTCCCCGAGCTGGTCAAGGCGCTGCCGCGGCGGCGTAAGTCCCGCCCGGCGGCGCGGGCGCGCCGCCGGCCGCCGCCGAAGGACGCGTGAGGCCGAAGCGCTGGCTGAGGGGCCGACGCAGGGCTCACTCGGCCGGTGCGCCCGGCCTCGCGGTCGGCGCGGGCTCCGCGCTGCCCGGGCGTTCGGCCCTCTCCTCGCCGTCGCCCGTCGCCCCGGCGCGGTCGCCCTCCGGCTCGTCGACCAACGCGATCGGTGGCGGGTGCCCCCCGATCCGGCGCAGCCGCGCGAGCACCGCCTCGCTGTGGCGGGCCTCCAGCGACGACCGGTAGCGATCCTGCGCAGCGACGATGTCGCCCTGCGCCTCCTCGATCCGGCCCAGCGTGTAGAGCAGGAAGGCCCGCCGGCGACGGTCGGGGCTCGTCCGGAGGCCCTCCTCGCAGGCCTCCGTCGCGGCGTCGAGCTGCTCTTCTTGGAGGAGGAGGGCGCAACGGTCGTTGTGACCGCGTGCTCCCTCGCGGAATGGCATGTACCCGCTCTCGATGCGCCGGTAGTAGGTGGCGCCGCCCGCTGACACCTCCCTCAGCTCGCGCCACGGGCGCCCGCGGTAGCCGAAGCTGACGTCCCCCACCGTCAGCGTGCCCCGGGGCGTCGGCAGGAGCAGGAGCGCGTGGCGCTCGGCGTCGCAGCTCACCCACAGGCCCTGCCGGCAGCCGGCCTCGGCGCAGGCGTCGGCGGCCGCCACGAGGCGGCCGAGCAGGTCGGGGTGGCCATCCCCGTTGACGTCCAGGCGGGCGGTCGGGCCGGACGGGTGGACGAGGCCCTCCGGCGCCACGGCCGCAGCGGGGTCGCGGCCGCCGTCCCGGCGCGCCTGGACGCCACCCTCGACGGCCTCGAGGCGATAGAGGGGGAAGCGGGACGCGAGGTCGGCGCAGCTCTGCCGCTCGGGGAGCGCCGGGGCGGGTCGCTCCGGCTCGCCGGGCGGGGCGCTCTGCCCCCGCGCGGGCTCGGCGCCGCCGGCCGCCAGACGGGCGGGCGGCCTCTCCCGTCGGCAGGCGCCGAGGGCGGACAGGGCGAGGGCGAGCAGCAGCGCGCGGCGGGCGTCCATGGACGCGGAGCATAGCCAGCTGCTAAGGCAGCTGCCCTGGAGGCTCGTTGAGCGCTGGACCCATCCGCAAGCTGCTCTGCGCGAACCGCGGCGAGATCGCGATCCGCGTGTTCCGAGCGGCCACCGAGCTGGGGCTCCGCACCGTGGCGATCTACAGCCACGAGGACCGGGTCCATCTCCATCGCTACAAGGCGGACGAGGGCTACCTGGTGGGCCGGGACAGGAGCCCGGTCGGGGCCTACCTGGCGATCGACGAGATCCTGGAGGTCGCCCGGGAGGCGGGGGTCGACGCGATCCACCCGGGCTACGGCTTCCTCGCCGAGAACCCGGAGCTGAGCCGGGCCTGCGCCGAGGCCGGCATCGCGTTCGTGGGCCCGAGCGAGCGGACGCTGCGGGTGCTCGGCGACAAGACCGCGGCCCGGCGCGTCGCCGTCGAGGCTGGCGTCCCGACGGTGCCGGGAACCGACGGTCCCGTCGCCGACGTCGGGGCGGCGCGCGCCTTCGCCGCCGACGCCGGCTACCCGCTGATCGTCAAGGCCGCGATGGGGGGCGGGGGCCGTGGGATGCGCGTCGTGCGCCGCCCCGAGGACCTCGAGGAGGCCTTCGGTCGCGCCCGGAGCGAGGCCGGAGCGGCCTTCGGCGACGGCACGGTGTTCCTCGAGCGGTTCGTCGAGCACCCCCGCCACATCGAGGTGCAGATCCTCGGCGACGCGACGGGCGCGGTGTGCCACCTCTTCGAGCGGGACTGCTCCGTTCAGCGGAGGCACCAGAAGGTCGTCGAGATGGCCCCGGCGCAGGGGCTCGCCGACGAGGTGCGCCAGGCGCTCTGGCGCGACGCGGTCGCCCTCGCCGAGCACGTCGGCTACGTGAACGCGGGCACCGTCGAGTTCCTCGTCGCCCGCCAGGGGCGTCACTACTTCATCGAGGTCAACCCCCGGATCCAGGTGGCGCACACGGTCACCGAGGAGGTGACGGGCGTCGACCTGGTGCAGTCCCAGATCCGGATCGCGGGCGGCGCGACCCTCGCCGATCTCGGGCTGACCCAGAGCGCGATCGCGCTCCGCGGCGTCGCCGTGCAATGCCGGATCACCACGGAGGACCCGACCCAGGGCTTCCAGCCGGACACCGGCCGCATCGAGGTCTACCGCTCCGGCGGCGGCATGGGGATCCGCCTCGACGGCGGGTCGGGCTACACCGGGGCGCGGGTCAGCCCGGACTACGACTCCCTGCTCGTCAAGGTCACCGCCCACGCGCTCCGCTTCGAGGTCGCCGTCGAGAAGCTCCGGCGCGCGCTCGCGGAGTTCCGGATCCGGGGCGTCGCGACGAACATCCCGTTCCTGCAGAACGTGCTCGCCCATCCGCGGTTCCTCGGCGCGACGGTCGACACCACCTTCGTCGACGACACCGGGGAGCTGTTCCGCTTCCCCCGTCGCCGCAACCGTGCCCAGCGGCTCCTTCGCTACCTGGCCGACGTGGTCGTCAATGGCCCCCAGGTCCCGGGCCTGGGGCTCCCGGGGATGGGACCGGCGCGGCCGAGCGCGATCACCCCGATCGTGCCCGACGTCCCGGCTCCGGTCCCCTCGGGCTGGCGGGACGTGCTGACCCGCGAGGGTCCGGCGGGCTTCGCCCGCGCCGTCCGCGCCAGGCCGGGCCTCCTGTTGACCGACACCACCTGGCGCGACGCGCACCAGTCGCTGCTGATGACCCGGGTGCGGACGGCCGACCTGCGCCGCATCGCGCCCGCCACCGCCCGGCTCCTCCCGTCGCTGTTCAGCCTCGAGATGTGGGGCGGCGCGACCTTCGACGTCTCCCTCCGGTTCCTGCGCGAGTGCCCCTGGGATCGCCTCGAGGAGCTTCGGGCGGCCGTGCCGAACATCCCGTTCCAGATGCTGCTCCGCGGCGCCAACGCCGTGGGCTACACCTCCTACCCGGACAACGTCGTCCGCCGCTTCGTCGGCCTCGCGCGGGACCTCGGGATCGACGTCTTCCGGATCTTCGACAGCCTGAACTACGTCGAGAACCTCAAGCTCGGGATCGACGCGGTCGGCGAGGCTGGCGGCGTCGTCGAGGCCTCGCTCTGCTACACGGGCGACGTCAGCGACCCCACCCGGACGAAGTACTCCCTCGGCTACTACGTCGACCTGGCCGGGGAGCTCGCCGACCTCGGCATCCACCTCCTGAACGTCAAGGACATGGCTGGCCTGCTGAAGCCCCGGGCGGCCACGCTGCTGACGGAGGCGCTGAGGAAGGCGTTCCCGGACCTGCCGCTCCACATCCACACCCACGACACCGCCGGGACCGGGGTCGCCAGCATGCTCGCGTGCGCGGCCGCGGGGGCGGACGTCGTCGACGTCGCGCGGCCGGCGATGGCCGGGCTCACGTCCCAGCCGACGCTGGCCGCGGTGGTGGAGGCGGTGCGCGGCACGCCCCGGGACACCGGCCTCGACAGCGACGCGATCCGGAGCCTCAACACCTACTGGGAGGGGGCGCGCGGCCTCTACGCGCCCTTCGAGACCGGCCTCACCGGCTACGCGCCGGACCTCTACGAGCACGAGATCCCGGGGGGCCAGTACACCAACCTGCGCTTCCAGGCCCAGACCCTCGGCCTCGCGGACCGCTGGGCCGCGATCAAGCGGGCCTACGCCCAGGCCAACCGCCTGCTCGGCGACCAGATCAAGGTGACCCCGAGCTCGAAGGTGGTCGGCGACCTCGCCCAGTTCATGGTCCAGAACGAGCTCGACGAGGAGGCGGTCCGCGCGAGGGCCGGAGAGCTCTCCTTTCCCTCGAGCGTCGTCGACTTCTTCGAGGGCCGCCTCGGCCAGCCCCACGGCGGGTTCCCGGAGCCGCTGCGCACCCAGGTGCTGCGCGGGCGCCCTCCGGTCGAGGGCCGCCCCGGCGCGGCGCTGGACCCCTTCGACTTCGACGCGCTCCAGGCGGAGCTCGCCGACGGCCCCGACGACGCCCCGCTCCGCGAGCAGGACCTGGTGAGCGCGGCGCTCTACCCCGACGTCTTCCGGGCCTACCGAGCGTTCCGGGAGGACTTCGGCGACGTCAGCGTTCTGCCCACCCGGGTCTTCCTCGCGCCGCTCGGGCTCGGCGAGGAGATCACCGTCGACATCGAGCGGGGCAAGACGCTCGTGATCGTGCTCACCGCCGTGGGGGAGCTCGACGAGCGGGGCTACCGGCCCGTGTTCTTCGAGCTCAACGGCCAGCCTCGGCAGGTGCGGGTGCGGGACCGGTCCGCCGCCGCGTCCGCCCTCGTCCGGGAAGCCGCCGACCCGGCGCGGGCGGGCAGCGTCGGCGCGCCGATGCCGGGGACGGTGGTCGCCGTGCGGGTCGAGGAGGGAAGCGTGGTCGCGAAGAACGACCCGCTCTGCGTGCTCAGCGCGATGAAGATGGAGACGGTGGTCGGCTGCCCCGTCGCCGGGACCGTGCAGCGGGTCGCGGTGGGCAAGGACGACGTCGTGGCGGCGGGCGACCTCCTGGTGGAGGTCGAGGAGAAGGTCTAGACCCGGTGGCGATGGAGGTCGGCGAACGGTCGCCTCGCTGTGCGCATCACCCCGAGGTGGACGCGGCCGGCGTCTGCGCGCGCTGCGGCGACTACGTGTGCGCGGAGTGCCGAGCCCCCGGCGTCGAGCCGCCGCTGTGTCGGCCCTGCTTGCTCCGCGTCGAGCCGAGCCCGGTCCTGCGTCAGGTCACGTTTTACGGCGTCGTGCTGATGGTCCACGGCGGGATGCTGCTCACGGCGGCCGTGATGGGCGCGTTCTTCACCGTCGCCTTCGCCATCTCGCTGGCGCGGGTCGAGGGCCCGGACGCGGAGGTCCTCGGCGGCCCGCCCTGGGTCGTCCTGGGGGTCGCGGGGGTCGCGACCCTGCTGCACGCCCTGGTGGGCGCGGCGCAGGCCTATGGCGGCTACCGCCTGTACCGGCTCGAGGGGCGGGCCTGGGCGCTCGTCGGCTCGCTGCTCGGCCCGGTCACGCTCGTGGGCTGCTACTGCTTCCCGACCTCGCTCGGGGTGTTGATCTGGGGCCTCCTCGTTCTCCTGCGGGCCGACGTCGTCCGTCGCTTTCGCGTCAGCCCAGCCCCCCCCTGACCGCTCCGGAGATCCGCCATGAACCGCAAGCACCCGGCGTCGTTCCTCGCTGTCCTCGTCATCGGGATCCTGATCGGCCTGGCCGGTGTGGTCGCCGCGGCCGGGCAGTTCATCGGGGTGGCCGCCGACGAGGCCCTGAGAGGCGTCAACGAGAGCCTGCTCGAGGGCACGGACATGCCGCCCGCCGAGCGCGAGGCGCAGCGCCGCCTGAACGAGGCGACCCGGGCGTACGCGGCGAGGTGGCTCTGGCCGAACCTGATCCACCAGGCCCTCAACCTCCCGGCCTCCCTGCTCCTCGCCGTCGCCTGCATCCTGCTGCTCATGTGGAAGGAGCGGGGCTTGAGGCTCCTCGTCGTCGCGGCGGTGGCCAACGCCGTCGTCGACCTCGGCGGGACGGTGAAGAACGTGCTGGCCGCCCTGGACATGGGGGAGCTGACCACGGCGATCACGGCGAGCATGCCGGCGGGACAAGGGGCGGAGGAGGCGACCCGCTTCGTCAAGCTCGTGACCGAGGCCTCCCTCATGGCGGGCGTCGCGTTCGGGGTCTTCCTCCTGCTCGTCAAGCTCGCCTACTACCTCTGGGCGGTCCTCAGCACCCGGCGGCCCGCGATCCGCGCCCTGTACCGCGCCGACCCCTTCGACGGGGCCTGATCCGCTCCCCCGGGGGCTCGAGCCGCGGGACGCGTCGCCGTCTTGCGCGCCGGCCACGCCCGTGGTGACGTGGCGGTGCCGGCGAACGACCCCGGGCGGGTCATCCTCCCCTCGGGTCCCGGTCCGGCCGCGAGGACACGGGAGGGAGGCGAGGATGGCAAGGCGATGGATCGGTCTCGGCCTCGTGGCGCTGGCCGCGGGCTGCGGCGCGTCGGGCGGCGGCGACGGCGGGCCCGGCGACGGAGGCGCGGCGCCCGACGAGGGCCCCCCGGTCGTCCACTCCCTCGAGGGCTTCGTTCGCCTCGGCCAGGGTGCGGGCGCCAGCAGCCTCTTCGCGAGCATGACGTCCTGGTCGGCCGTCGGGACCGCGCCGTGCATCCGCGTGGGGGAGGGCGCCTGCACGCTGCTCCGCTGCGACCGGACCGCCGAGCAGGGCGCCCGCAGCGCCGGGGACCTGACCGCGTCGGTCGGCTCCGGTGAGCCGAGCCTGACCCTCGGCCCGGTCGATGGCGCCTACCCCGCGCTCCCGGCGACGGGCGGCGTGCTCTGGGGCGAGAACGACGAGGTGGTCCTGACGGCGGCCGGGGCCGACGCGCCAGCCTTCAGCACGACCCTCCAGCCCGGCCTCGCCGAGATCGTCCTGACGGCGCCCGAGCTGCGGGGCGTCGGGCCGGAGGAGATCAGCCGCACGGAGGATCTCCCCGTGGCCTGGACCGGCGACGCGACCGAGGAGGCGTTCCTCATCGTTGCCTTCACGTCCGAGAACGAGGCGTTCACGGGACGGACCCAGTGCCTGTTCCCGGCCGAGGACGGCGAGGGGGAGGTCCCGCTCGAGGTCTTGACCATGGTGCCCGGCGACCTCCTCGAGGTCACCGTCGGGGCCGGCGCCGTCGACCAGGTCAGGGCGGGGGCCTGGGTCGTCGACGTGAGCGCCGCGGTCAGCGTGTCGGACGGCGTCGCCACCGCGGAGGGGAACCTCGTCCTGGTCGACTGACGCCGGTCCTCCAGGCCGGAGGCGCTTGAAGTCCTCGCGCTGGCGGGCCATGAAGCCGCGGTCATGCTCCCCGACGCCCTCCCGACGAAGGTGCTGATCACCGGCGCGAGCGGCTTCATCGGCACCAACCTCCGGCGCGCGCTCCTCGAGGCCGGTGTCGACGTGGTCGCGATCCGACGTCCCCGCTCCCCCGAGCCCACGGAGGGCCGCTCCGTCGTCGCGACCTACGACGACGTGGACGCCCTGGCCAGGATCGTCCGCGAGGAGAAGCCCGACGTCCTCTACCACGTCGCCGGCGCGACCAAGGGGGTCACGTACGAGGACTTCCAGCGAGCGAACGTCATGCCCACCCGGAACCTGCTCCGCGCTGCGGCGGACGGTCACCCCGGCCTCGGGCGCTTCCTCCACGTGTCGAGCGTCGTCGCCTATGGACCGTCGCGCCCCGAGGAGCCCCACCGGGAGGACGCGCCCCGCCGGCCGATCGAGCACTACGGCCGCAGCAAGCTCGAGGCGGAGGAGGTCGTCGAGGCCGAGGAGCGGATCCCCTGGACGATCGTGCGGCCCGGCGGCGTGTACGGGCCCGGCGACGTCGACTACTTCAACCTCTTCCGGGAGGTCGAGCGGGGGCGCAACCTGTTCTTCGGGAACCGCCGCCGCTGGTTCAGCAGCATCTACGTCGACGACTGCGTGCGGGGCATCGTCGCGAGCGCCCAGGGCGAGGCCACCACCGGCCGGGGCTATTTCCTCTGCGACCCGGAGCCCGTCACGTGGGAGGGCTTCCAGCGCGCGATCGCTGCCGAGAGCGGCCGGCCGCGGGTGCGGGAGGTCGACCTGCCGGAGTTCCTGACGGGGCTCGCAGCGCTCGGCGGGGAGCTCGTGACGCGGATGGATGGGCGCCCGCGGCTCTTCAACCGCCAGAAGGTGAAGATGAGCTCGGCGGACGCGTGGACGGCGAGCGGGGAGCGGGCCGAGGAGGACTTCGGGTTCCGTCCGGGCGTCGCGCTCCGGGAGGGCGTTCGCCGGAGCTTCCGCTGGTACCGGGAGGCGGGCTGGCTGTAGCCCCGAGGGCGTGGACGGCCCGGCTGCCCCCCGCCGGGGCGCCGCCCCTCCCCTGCTCCGCAGGCCCCAACGCCGGCGCGTAGGGCCTCGGCTCCGGCGTCGTGGCCCACGTCCGCCCCGTCTCGAGCCCCTCGCGCCATCCCGTGAAGCCGTAGTCGACGGTGCGCGCGCGGACATAGCGGGGTGGGTCGCCGTCGAAGGGGTCGGCCGCGAACAGGGCCAGGACCTCCGGGCGGCCCTCCTGGAGGCGGCGCAGGAGGCGCACGACCCAGGGGTTGTCGCGGACGGTGCCGAGGGACGCGAACCACATCTGCCAGTCGAGGCGGGGCAGGTGGGGGTCGCACCACGGCGGCGTCGCGGACGGATCCCCCGGCTTGTAGCGAAACGGGTAGGCGGTCCACGTCCGCCCGTCGGGGCTCCCCTCGATCACGATCTCCCTGCGCGAGGTGGTCATCACCGCGAAGAGGCCGTAACCGTTGGCCACGCGGAAGGGGCGGGCCGCGTCGAAGGTGGTGAGCACCCGGTCGGGGAGGGCCGGACCGGCGCCGAGGCGCAGCAGGAGGGGCACCATCGCGAACAGGGCCAGGAGGGCGGCGAGGCCGCTGCGGAGCCCCCGGCCCCAGCCATGCGGGATCGACGGGGCGGGCTCCCACCGGCCTCTCAGCGCCACCCAGAGGCGGCGGCCGAGGAGGCGCTCGATCGCCTGATCGTCGACCAGCAGCACGATCAAGGCGAGCGCGAGGAGGTTGAAGAAGCCGTAGTTCCCGGTCAGCCCGATCAGCGCCATCAGGACGCCGAGCCCGACCGCTGCGACCCGCCGGCCGCTCGAGCCCAGCAGGATCGCGAAAGGGAGGGCGGTCTCGAGGGCCAGCACCAGGAACGTGGCGACCCGGTGGACCGCCTCCGGGAGCTGGTGCGCCCACCAGGACCACGGGTTCGGCAGGGGCTGGGTCCAGTAGTGGAACTCGAGGGCGGTCAGGTCGGCCCAGGTCGGGTCCCGGCTCGCCAGCTTCACGTAGCCGCTCAGGAACATCAGCTTGAAGAGCAGGAACCAGAGCGCCCAGCGTGCGAGGCGCGGAGGCTCGACCATCCGGTCCGGGCGTTCGAGGAGCCGCCAGGGCAGGAGCAGGGCGCCGACGGCCCCGGTCTCCACGAGGAGGCTGTCCCACTGGTACCGGTAGAACATCCCTCCGACGCCGGTCAGCGACAGGTAGAGCGCGGTGCTGAGCAGCGCCGACGGCCCCGGCAGCACCCCCACGAACAGACCGAGGGCGGCGATCTCCCCGAGGATGCACATCGCCCGGACGGCGCCGTCGCTCGCGCCGAGGAACCAGGCCAGCGTGGGCACGTCCGCGAAGCCGTAGCCCCGCGCCGAGAGCGCCCCCAGGAGCTGCTCGGCCGGCTGGATCCCGTGCTCGCCGATCAGGCCCGGGAACTGGACATGGAAGCTCGCGAACGCGGCGAGGAACGTGAGGCCGAGCAGCCGGCCGAAGAGCCACGCGGCCCGGCCGTAGGCGTAGCGTCGATAGGACGGGACGACGCTCTCGAGCCACTGGGAGAGGTCCTCGACCTTCCGGTCGCGGTCCGCCTCCGCCGGGTTGCCGCTCGCCGGCCCGTGCGGTTCCGCGCGGCCCTGGCTCACGGCGCGGGCGCGGCCCGGATCACCGCGTCGACCACCGCGGGCACCGCCTCGGCCGCGGAGGCGCGCCAGAAAAACGCGCGCTCGCTCTGCTGGGCGTAGGTCGTGAAGGGGCTCTCGTCCCGGTTGACCACGACCATGGGCGTCCCGCGCCGGGCCGCCACCTCCGCCACGTAGAGGGGGAGGTTGGTGCTGCCGCTGGTGCCGACGATCACGAGCAGGGAGGCCCGCGACGCCGCCGCCAGGGAGCTGTCCCAGCGGAAGTTGTCCTCGTCGTAGAACTCGTCGAACCACAGCACGTGGGGGCGTGAGAGCCCTCCGCCGGCGCAGCAGGACAGGAGCCGGCGCGTGGCGTCGTCCATGGGGCGGCCCGGGTCCCAGTCGGTCCCGACTTCGTCGGGGAGCGGGCGGGGCGGGCTGTCCTCCCCCTCGCACCGGCAGAAGTCGATGTTCCCGTGGATCTGATACGTCCGCGCCGGGGTATTGCCAGCGCGGAGGTGGAGGCCGTCCACGTTCTGGGTGATCAGGAGGAAGCGATCCCCGAGGGCGCGCTCCAGGCGCGCCAGGGCCCGGTGGGCCTCGTTCGGCTCGGCGCGGTGGCAGACGCTCCGTCGGTACAGGTACCAGCGCCAGACCTCCTCGGGCATGCGCTGGAAGGCCTCGCGGGTCGCTAGCTCCTGGGGGTGGTAGTGGCGGCTGCCGGCCGTCCAGTAGCCCTCCGGTCCCCGGAACGTCGGGATGCCGCTCTCCGCGCTGATCCCCGCGCCGGTGAGGAACAGGAGCGGTCCCTCCGCGGTCGCGCCTTCGCTCAGGAGCTCGCCCAAGGCTCGGTCCACGGCGCGAACCTAGCCTAGCTGACGGAGGCCGACGAGAGCGGCGCAGCACCGGTGGCGGGGAGGGCGCGCTCGTCGGCGGATGAACCCCGCGGGGGCGGGCGGTACGCTGACCTCGGGGCCCGGGATCACCCGGCGCGCGGGGGCGGGCAGGACCGATGGCGGAGCCGAGCGCGGAGACCAGGGACGCCGGGCTGCACCGCGCCGAGCGCCTCGAGCGAACGCGGATGGCGATGGTGCGCTGGGCCGTGGGCTCGGCGCCCCTGGTGGCGGTGCCGGTCATCGTGTCGGTCCTCGTCGGCGCGGCGTGGCGCGGACCGTCGTCGCTCGACCCGGTGCTGCTCGTGCTCCTCGCGTTCCTGGCGCCGCTCGTGCTGTTGGCCCGGGTCCGGACCCGGCTCCACGGCGGCGGATGGGGCCTCAGCGTCCGGGCGAGCGACCGCGCCCTCACCGTGTTCCGGCCGGCCGGACCGCGGGTGGAGCTGCCCTGGGACGACATCGCCATCGCGTGGATCCCGAGGCCGGGGGCGGTCGAGCTCATCACCTACGGCGGGGACGAGGTCCGCCTCTCGGGGGTGGACGACGCGGACGCCGTGGTCGCGGCCCGGCAGCGCCTCGGGCCTCCTCGCCGACCTTACGTCCTCGCGCTCGAGCACCCGCGCTGGGCCGCAGGCCGCGCGCTGGTCGCCTGGGTGGTCGCGGCCGTCACGGTCGTGGCGGCGTCCTCGACCCCGTGGGCCGTGTTCCTGACGGTCGCGGTCCTCGCCGGCCTGCTCGCGTGGCGTGCGTCCGCCCGGCGCCGGGTCCGCTTCGGAGCGGACGGCCTCGAGGCGTGGGGCGCCCTCGGGCGGCGCCATCGCGCCTTCCAGCGGCTGCGTGGTGCGCGGGTCGAGCCGCGCCGCGCGGGGCTCCAGGCGGACGTCGTGCTCGAGGGGGCGGGGGAGGGCCCCGCTCTCCGGCTCTACGAGATCCCCCACGCGAGGGCGGTCCTGTGCGCGGCGCTGGTCGAGGAGGGGGTCGCGATGGTCGGCCGGGGCGAGGCGGCGGGCGCCCATCACCCCGCGCTCGAGCGGCGCGACGAGGACCTGGGCGCCTGGCTCGCCCGGGTGGGCCGCGCGGCACGGGGCATGGGGTACCGGGCCGCGGGCATCGCGCCCGACCAGCTCGTGAGCCTCCTGCGGAACCCGGCGGCCCATCCCGAGCAGCGGGCGGCGGCCGCCCAAGCGCAACGGGCCGGCGAGGGCGGCCGCGCCCGCAAAGCCGAGGGCGCGGAGGTAAGCACCGCGCCGGGGCGGGAGGAGGCGCGGAGCGGGGAGGGCGTCGAGGAGCAGAAGGGCG
>JBHJHB010000124.1:0-7592 GCA_050331215.1 Sandaracinaceae bacterium
TCGCCGCCGGGCGAGCCCCCCGCGGCCCCCCCGTCGGTTCGACAGCTCGCCCGGGACCGGGACGTGGACCTCCGGCAGGTCGAGGGCACCGGGGAGCGTGGCCGGATCACCCGCGACGACGTGCTGAGGGCCGCGGAGGGCGGCCAGCCGCGGGAGCCCGGCCGGCGCGCGGCCGAGGTCCCTCCCGCGCGGGCGCCGGAGCCCGCGCGGTCGCCGGAGCCCGCGCGGTCGCCGGAGCCCGCGCGGTCGCCGGAGCCCGCGCGGTCGCCCGAGCCGCCGCAGGCGCCGTCGAGGCGCCCCGGGCCGCGGGCCCAGGCCCAGGAGGGCACGGCTCCGATGCGGTTCGACAGCGGCGCCTTCCGGGTCCCGCCGTACCAACCCAAGCCCGGCGATCAGCTCGTTCCGTTCAGCCGCCGGCGCCGCATCATCGCCGACCACATGGTCTACTCGAAGCTGACCTCCCCCCATGTGGTCACCTTCGCGGAGACCGACATCTTCGCGACCTCCCGCCTGCGCGACCAGCACAAGAAGGCCCTCCGCGACGAAGGGATCAACCTGACCTTCCTCGCCTTCGTGTGCGCCGCCACCGCCCGGGCGCTCCGGGAGTTCCGGGCCCTCAACGCGCGCGTCCTGGAGGGGGAGGTGGCCCTCCTCAAGGAGATCAACCTCGGCCTCGCCGTCGAGACCCCCGACGGCCTCGTGGTGCCGGTGATCCGCCACGCCGACGAGCTCAGCGTGCGCGGGCGCGCCCGGGCGATCGGGGACATCGCGGTGCGGGCGAGGGACGGTCAGCTCACGCCGGACGACCTCGCGGGCAAGACCTTCAGCGTGTCCAACCCCGGCCGCCGGGGGAACCTCGTCGGCGGCGCGATCATCAGCCAGCCCAACGTCGGGATCCTCCGGATGGGGGAGATCAAGAAGCGGGTGGTCGTGATCGAGCGGGACGGCGTCGACGTGATGGCCATTCACCCCGTGATGTTCATGGCCCTGTCCTACGACCACCGCGTCGTGGACGGCGTCGAGGCCAACGGCTTCCTCTACCGCATCCACGAGCTGCTCGAGGCCGGCGACTTCGAGGTGTGAGCGCCCCGTGGGGCGATCGGCCCGCGGAAGCGGCCCCCGCCCCGCTCAGCGACCGCGCCGGCGCCGTCGGGCCAGCACGAGCCCGAGGAGCGCGACGCTCGCCAGGGCAGGCGGGGCGGCCGGTCCGCGTCCGGCCGCGCGGCAGCCGCAGCCGGTCGCGGGCGGCGTCGTGTCGGGGCCCGCGTCGAAGAGATGGCTGCAGCGCTCGGGTACGCCGATGTCCCGGGGCAGCCCCGTGGCGGCGTCGGGAAGCTCGATGCCCGCGTCGAGATCGAGGTCGGCCACGAGGTCGGGGATCCACTGCGGGCAGATCACGTCGACCGGCGTGCACGCCGGGCAGGCGGGCAAGGCACCGGTGTCCGCGAAGACGAACATCGGCTCGAGCGTGTCGCCCGCGTCGAGGCTCCGGCCGATCGCGTAGCCGTCGATCAGCTCGTTGACGCAGAGCCAGAGCTCCGAGGTGCCCCGCGCCTCCAGGCAGAGCACGTCGAGATCGGCGTGGATGGTCTCGAAGGATCGGCCCCCGTCGACGGACCGGAGGAGCCCTCCCCCGTTGCCGCTCGCGGCCCACACCACCGAGCCATCGCTCGCGACGGCCACGCCGGACAGCTCCCGCGCTCCGGCGACCGTGCGGAAGCTCCGGCCGCCGTCCTCGCTGAGGAGGAGCCGCTCGTCCCGCGTGTCGGTGATCCGGCGCACGACCCGCGCCCACAGCCGGCCCGGGTCGGTCGGATCGACGGCCAGGACGAAGACGTTCCGTTCGCCGTCATCGAGCTCGATGGTCGCCTCCTCGAAGGTCCGGCCGCCGTCCTCGGACCTCAGCAGCACCCCCTCGCGGTCGGTCCGGTCCTCGCTGAGCCTCGCGCCGCTCAGGTAGACGCGCCCGACGTCGCTCGGCGCGATCGTGACCCGCTCGAGGAGCACGTCGTCGAAGCGCTGCATCTCCTCGTAGCGCACGCCCCCGTCGTCGCTCCGCAAGAGCAGGTCGTCCGAGATGCCGCTCGTCACCACCGCGAGCAGGTCCGCGGGGGAGCCCGCCTCGGTCTCGAGGTCGATCACGTAGCGGCGGTCGACCACCGGGGCGGGCACCTCCCACGTGCAGCGGTCGTCGCTGCTCCGCGTCAGGCCCGTGAAGGTGCCGAAGAGGAGGGTCGAGCCCTCCGTGATCGCGAAGGCCGGGTCCTCGAGGGTGGGGTCGAAGCCGATCGCGACGGCGCACACCCACCGCCAGGTCTCGCCGCCGTCATCGCTCTGGACGAGCCCCCACGTGGACCGGGCCACGATGCGGTCCGGATCGCCCGGGTCGAGGTGCAGCTCGCCCACTCGCGGGGGCCGGCCGTGGGCCATCGCGGTCGACGCGATCGAGGTCGCCGCGAGACCCACGACGAGGGCTGCCCAGGCACGCAGGAGGCGCGGGGACGCAGAAGGCAAGCGCATGGCGCAAAGCTATCAGGCTCCTGCACGCGCGCTCGCCGACTCGTCCCCCCGGCGAGCTCTGGACCGGGCGGTCCTGGGCCCCGTCCTAGAGCGGCGATCAGTTTGAGGCATGGCCTCTCTCGAGGAGCGAAGAGTTAAGCGATTCCGATCGCTTGCCAGTTCGCCCTCGCAGGGAGGGTCGAGCCGTGATCCCTTGACCCTCGGAGGTCGAGGATGACGACGCTGCGCTGGGAGCCGCGAGACGCGCTCACGGGCCAAGAGAAGATGCTCATGAAGACGGTGAAGCGGACGAAGAAGCTGTTCGGCTTCCTTCGACTTCACCGGTCGCGGCTTTTCGACGAGGCGTTCCAGCGAGAGCTGGCGCAGGCCTACCGCCGGACGGTAGCGGGCAAGGAGCCGAAGCCACCGGCGTTCATGGCGATGGTGGTGCTTCTCCAGGCGTACACCGGGACGTCCGACGCGGAGGCCGTGCAGCAGTCGGTGGTGGATCTGCGCTGGCAGATGGTCCTCGACGTCCTTGGCGCGACGACCCCGGCGTTCTCGCAGGGCACGCTCCACGACTTTCGGCATCGCCTCATCGCGCACGATCTCGACCGGCGCCTGCTCGAGCGCACCGCAGAGCTGGCTCGTGAAACGAAGGGCTTCGACGCGAAGAAGCTGCCCAAGAGCCTTCGGGTCGCAGCCGATTCCAAGCCGCTTCGGGGAGCCGGTCGCGTTGAGGACACCTTGAATCTGCTGGGCCATGCCGCCCGCGATGTCGTCCGATGCGTCGCCCTGCTCACCGACACCAACCCTGACGACGTGGCCCGGCAGGCCGGCATCCCGCTCTTGCTCGAGACGAGCACGAAGGTCGCCCTCGATACCGACTGGACCGATCCAAAGCGCAAGGCCCGGACGCTTCAGAAGCTCCTGGCGCAGCTGAGGACGCTGCTTGTTTATGTGCAGGAGCAGATGCCAGAGCAGCTTGGACAAGCTCCGCTTCGCGAGCCTCTGGAGGCGCTTCAGCAGATCCTCGACCAGGACCTGGAGCCCGACCCGGACGACCCCAAGGGCAAGCGTCTTCGCCTCCGCCGGGGCGTCGCCAAGGACCGGCGGGTCTCGGTCACGGACCCTGACATGCGCCACGGCCGCAAGACGCGCTCGAAGGCCTTCCACGGCTACAAGCAGCACGTCCTCATCGACATCGACTCCACCCTCGTCCTCGCGTGCGCGGTGCTGGGGGCCAATCGTCGGGAGCACGAGGCGCTACCCGCCCTCCAGCAGGACCTCGCCCGTCACGGGCGGCCGGTCGAGCAGGTCCTCGGGGTCCGGGGCTACACGACGGTCGACTTCACCAGAACGGCGTCGGAGAAGGGATGGCGCGTGCTGTCCAAGCCGCGGCAGATGCCCCCCAACAGCGGGCGCTTCACCAAGCGCGACTTCGTCTTCAACCTGCGGAATCGCACCGTCACCTGCCCCGCCGGCGAAGTCCGCTCCTTTCGGCCCGGCAAGCATGTCCACTTCCGCGAGGCGTGCTCCGCATGCGAGCTGAAGCCCCGCTGCACCACTCGTCAGGAAGGACGCGTCCTCACCATCTCGGAGGACGAGGTCCATCAGCAGCGTTTCCTGCGGCTCGCAAAGAGCCGGCGCGGCCGTCAGGCCCTCCGCGCCCGCATTCCGGTCGAGCACCGCCTCGCCCACCTCAAGCAGAAGCAGGGGGACCGCGCCCGCTACCGACGCGAGCGCGCCAACCTCTACGACCTGCGTCGAACCGCTGCCGTGCTCAACCTCGAGGTGATCCACGGCGCGGTCGCGAAGGCTGCGTGATCACGCTGGATTCAAACCGTTCGCCGCTCTAGCGGCCGGAGCCCTCCGCCCAGGGGTCGAGGACCTCGCTCCAGACCGTGCCCCAGGCGCCCCCCCGGGGCGCGAAGCCGGGCGCGTCGTCGGCGGCGAAGGGGTCGATGATCTCCGACCACACGTAGGAGATCGGCGGGCTCGGCACGTCGAGGGCGTCAGCCGGCCGGAAGGGGTCCACGATCTCGGCGCCGGGCGGCAGGGTCAGGTCGCCGTTGACCCGCCACGGATCGATGAACGTCGGCGTGGGGACCGCCTCGGCCTCGGCGACCAACCGCGCCACCACGGTGGCGAGGCGGGCCTCGAGGTCGTCCCCCGGGGGAAGGACCTCGGAGGCCCACTCGATCTCGCCGGCCACCTCGAAGCTCAGCACCCAGCGGTCGGTGGCGCTGAACGCGAGGGTCAGGCGTCCTCCGGCGTCGCGGGCCCCGGGGTCCGTCAGGCGGAGCACCGTCCGGTCGAGGCGGCCGGCGAGCTCCTCGGTCAGGCGGTCCCCGTCGACCGACGACGAGCCGGGATCGACGACGAGGACCACCGCCCGCGTCTGGCCCTCCGCCGCCCCCGGCGCGAGGGCGAGCGCGCCAGCCGCGCTCAGGAGCGCGGCGCGGAGGAGGCGGGGCATGGCGGTACCATAGCCATGGCGCTCGGCCCCGTCTGCGAGGGGTCTAACAGTGGCGCTGGAAGCAGCCGGTCTGCATCGCGGAGCGGAGGGCGTCGGCGATCGAGGTGGCCAGCGCCCCGTACGCCGGATCCTCCTCCGGGCGCGGGACCTCGCTCCACGCGAAGCGATCCTCGTCGCTGCACCCGGACCACAGCGAGTAGCCGTAGCGCGCAGGCTGCCGCCCCGCCCAGAGGTCCACGTAGATCTGCCGCGCGCCGCACGCGAGGTGGTGCTGGGGGTCGGCCTGCTCCGAGGAGAAGGACACCCGGCTCATCACCTCGCCTCCGCTCATCAGCTCGGTCGCGAGCGAGCGGGCGATCGTCTCGTAGGCCTCCTCGCGACGGGGCGAAGGGACGCTCATCAGGCCAACGTCCTTGAAGCTGATCAGGTCGAAGGTGGACATGTCCGCGTAGGCCGCCTCGACCTCGACGACCCACGGAGAGTAGGTCGGTCCCGGGTCGCTGTGCGCCGCCGCCGTCTCGCTCGGCGCCGAGGTCGAGGGCGGAGGCGGGGCCTGGCATGCGGCCGCGAGGGCGAGCACGGCGAGGGCGAGGAGTCGGGGGAACGAGGCGGGCATCGACGGTCTTCGGCTCGGGTACGCGGGAGGTCGTCTGGGGTTTCGCCGCGGCCGAGGGGGAGCTCGCCCGGCGGTACACCGCGCGTTTCACGTCACGCGGCTCACATCGTGCTGTGCAGGACGATCACGTAGACCGCGAAGGTGGCGACCAGCAGACCGCCCTCCCACCGCGAGACCACGCTCGGGCGCCGGAAGAACTGCGTCATCAGGAAGAAGAGGAAGGTCACGCCGAACATCACGGGCAGGTCCCGGCTCAGCACGTAGCTCGGGACCGGGCCGGGGGCGATCAGCCCCGGCAAGGCGAGGACCCCGAGCGTGTTGAACATGTTGGAGCCCACGACGTTGCCGACCGCGAGGTCGTGCTCCCCCCGGCGGGCGGCCATCACCGACGCCGCGAGCTCCGGCAGGCTCGTGCCGAGCGCGACCACGGTGAGGCCGATGAAGAGCTCTCCGACCCCGAGGTCCCGGGCCAGGCTCGTCGCCCCCCACACCAGGATGCGGGAGCTGAGGATCAGGAGGGCCAGGCCCATCACCAGCCACACGACCGACCGGCGCATCGGCACCGGCGGCGGGAGCTCGGCCTCCACCTCGGACGGGTCCTCGGTGCGCAGGCCGAGGAAGGTGACCCAGGCCATCATCGCGCCGAGGCCGACGGCCAGGATCAGGCCGTCGACCCGGCCGAGGGTCCCGTCGCTCATCAGGAGCGTGGCCAGCACCATGCAGCCGACGAGCACCGGCAGCTCCCGCCGGAGCACGGTCCCCCGCACGAGCATCGGCGCGACCAGCGCGCTCGCCCCGAGCACCAGCGCCACGTTGGCGATGTTCGACCCGATCGCGTTGCCGATGCAGAGGTGGGCGGACCCGAAGGACGCCGCGATGCCGCTGACCAGGAACTCCGGCGCGCTGGTCCCGAACCCCACGACCGTGAGGCCGATCACGAGCGGCGACACCCCGAGGTTCCGAGCGACGCCCGCTGCGCCGAGGACGAACCGATCGGCAGACCACAGCAGCACCAGGAAGCCGCTGACGACGGCCATGATGAAGAGGAATGGTCCCAGAAGTGAGGCTCCGCGGCCGGAAGGCGCTCTACTATAAGGCCCAACCTGGCTTGCGCACCCGTCGCGGCGGATGCTCCGGGCCGGGTCGAGCGAAGCTGGTGGACGCCGAGGTCGACGCGGAAGCCGAGGAGGCCGAGCGACTCCTCGAGAGCACGGTGGAGGCCGCGGCGAGCCCCTTCCCGCCCGGCGGTCCCCGGCGCGTGTGGCGGGCGCCGGGGGGCACCGTGGCCTGGGCCTACCGCGCCCCTCGGGTGGAGGCCGAGCGGGCGGGGATCGCACGCATGGCCGGCTCGAGCCTCCGTCCGCCGCTCCGTCGCGCGACGGCCCGGATGCTCGCCTTCGAGGCGCTCGGGCTCCCCGTCGATCCCCTCGTGGTGGCCCGCGCGCGCGCCGCCGAGGCCGGGGCGCCTCGGCGGCGGCAGGGCACGCGGGAGGCGCTGCTGTCCATGCTGGCGGAGGGGTCGAGCCCGCGCCGGGCGCTCCGGCGGGCGGGGGTGCCGCGCCGGAGGGTCGACCGCTACCTGAGTGCCCCGGTCGGCATCGCCTCGCCGGAGGGGCCGATCCTCGGAGGCCTCGCCCCCGGGTGGTACCGCGGGGTCGACGGCCGGATCGTGGCCTTCCGCGCCGATCGCGTCCGGACGGGGCTGCTCGCGGTCGACCTCGCGGGGCTGCTCCTCGGCCGTCCGGAGCTTCGAGGAGCGATCGCCGCGCTCCACCGCGCCGCGGTGGACGCGCCGGGCCCCGCGGCCGACGAGGCGCTGGCGCTGGCTCGGGTCGCGCTCGCCTGCCGGGAGCAGGCCCACCGCGCCGAGCCCGTCGCCGGCCTCGGCGGTCTGGTCGAGGGCGCCCTCGCGGCAGCCCCGCCCGTCGCTCGCGTGTTGATCGAGGGGCCCGCCATAGACGAAGAAACCCACAGGGCCTCCCCGGGGGAGGAGGTCCC
>JBHJHB010000125.1:0-22776 GCA_050331215.1 Sandaracinaceae bacterium
CATGTCGCCGGCCTCGATCGCGTCGAAGATCGAGTCGCCGTCCGAGTCCGTGTCCTGCCAGTCGGGCTGCAGGTCGCCGTCCGAGTCCCGGTCGGGGAACCCCTCGACGTTGTCGGAGATGAAGTCGGCGTCGCTGTCCCGACCCGCCGGCGCGCTCGGGAGGCCGCGGTCCCCGGCCGTCCCCATGTCAGCGTCCCCGTTCGAGCCGTCGCAGCCGACGGCCAGCACCAGGAGCGCCACTCCCACCCTCGCTTCGATCCGTGCCATCCCGAACTCCAAGCTCCGCCGTCCGTGCCGGCCGTGGACGCTGCTCGCGGTCCAACGCCTCCACAGTGCCGCAAAGGCCGGCGCTCTGCGCGGCGTGTGAGAGTTTGCTCACTTGCCATGGGCAGGTGCCACACGGACCCGAGCACCGCCCGTGATGCCGTCCCGCGAGGACCGTCGGCGCGGCCCTCGACAGCAGCCCCGTGTCAGGCCGGCTTGCGGGCGAGCCAGTAGTGCATCGGCGTGAAGATGCCCTCCCTGGCTCCGTCGTAGAGGCCCACGCGGAGGGCGTACATCAGGTCCTCGTAGACCTTCGTGGTGCCCTTGGGGAGCGCCGAGACGGTCTCCGCTGCGCGGATGCCAGCGTCGACGAAGGTCCGGAGCGAACGCAGGAGGACCTGGAGCGACATGCGGCGCTCCTCGAAGAGGTAGTACCAGCGCTTGCCCCCCAGGGAGACGGCGAAGTCGTTGTGGTCGCGCTGGGTGATGATCTCGAAGCCCGCCGCCTCCAGCGCCCGGGTGAGCTCCGACATGGGCACGAGCTGGCAGACGCCGACCCCGTACTCGATGAGGTGGCGGATGCGTCGATGGTTCGCGTTCGTGGGGTCGTACTTCTCGGTGAGCTCCCAGTTGAAGCCCGTGAACTTCGCCCCCGGCTTGAGCACGCGATAGACCTCTCGGCAGAGGCGCTCGTAGTCGGGGGAGTGGGCGAGGGACTCGCACATGTAGACCCCGTCGAGGCTCCCGTCCTCGAAGGGCGTGTCATGGTAGTCGGCACAGACCAGCTCGATGCGGTGGTCGATCCCCGCCTCCTGGTTCCACTTCTTCATCTGCTCGAGGTGCCGCTCGTTGATGTTGACCGCCTTGATCCTGGCCCCCGTGAACTGCGCGATGGTCCGGGTCGGCCCGCCGGTCCCGCAGCCGAAGTCACCGATCGTCATGCTCTCGTTCGCCCCCAAGGAGAGCGCGAGGTAGGTTTGGTACATCTGCTGGCAGGCGGCGTAGGACTGCCACTTCTTGTTCTCGATGGGGAACAGGATCCCCATGGAGTAGTGCGGCCCCCAGATGAGGTGAAAGACGTCCGTCGTGAGGTCGTAGTAGTTCTTGACCAGCTCGAGATAGTTCTCCTTGCGCGCCTGCTTCTTGTCCCTCTCATCCGCATCCGCGTCCGAGGTGTCGTACATCGAGAGGTGGGTCTGCAGGTACTCGTTCTTCATGGGCCCGCCCCTTTCCGCCCGCGAATCGCGTGCTCTCCCATCCAGGGAATCTCGCCCTGCCGTGGCAACCGCGCCGGCTCCTTCGCCCGGCCCGGGGCGAGGACCGGGGCCGCGTGCTCGTAGAACTGCGTCTTGACGCGCGATCGGTTGACCACAACGCCGAGGCCGTGGAGGGTCACGTCCAGCGGTCCGGTCGCCTGCCGGCGGAACCAGCCCGACAGGAAGGGCGAGAGGGGGAACCGCTCGCGGACCGGGGGGGCGCGGAGGGCGTCCGCGCCGCCATCGGCGCGGGACAGCAGACCAGGAAGCCGCCTCTTCAGCATCGCACCCTCCTCCGCGTACGAGTAGGTGGCGGCTCGAGGCCGAGCAGCCGTCCCGGGTGGGTGAGCCGCCGGGACATAACCACCGGAGCGGGCCGGCATGTCACCAGACGTGGACCACGTCCCGCGCACGGTGTGCGCCCGCGCCAAAGCCGCGCCGCCCTTCGCAGCATCTGCGCATGAGCCCCCATTGAACGAAAATCATTCGCGACCTCGAGGGGGCCCACCCGCCCCGCTGTTGCATGGAAACACCGCTCCCGGTGCGCACATGACGCTCGAAGTCCGCCCACGAGGCCCATCGACGCGGTATCGTCGTCCGCGCGTGCTGAGCCTGGTCCGCAAGCTGCTTCCCGCCGGGCCGGGAGGGGACCGAACGGAGGGCGGCGTGCCTGCGCGAGGAAAGAGGAACCGCTTCGCATGCTCGTACTGACGGCCGTCGGTGCCATCGGCGGGCTCACCTTCGTGCTCGCGAGCCTTCTCGTGGTGGCGAACCGACGCCTCCACGTGCCCGAGGATCCGCGCATCGACGTCGTCGAGGAGCTCCTGCCGGCCGCGAACTGCGGGGCGTGCGGCTACCCCGGCTGCCGACCGTTCGCCGAGGCGCTGGTCCAGGGCGAAGCCCAGCCGGGCAAGTGCACGGTCAGCGACGATGCGGGGCGGGAGCGGATCGCCGCGTTCCTCGGCGTGGACGTCGGCGCCGAGGAGAAGCGGGTAGCGCGCCTCGCGTGCGCCGGCGGCTCCAACGTGGCCCGACCCCGCGCGAGCTACGACGGCCTCGCCACCTGCCGCGCCGCGAGCACGGTGGCCGGCGGCGGCAAGGGCTGCTTCTGGGGGTGCCTCGGCCTCGGGGACTGCGAGGTCGCGTGCGACTTCGACGCGATCGTGATGAACGAGCACGACGTGCCCGTGGTCAACGAGGACCTCTGCACCGCGTGCGGCGACTGCGTCGACGTGTGCCCGAAGGACCTGTTCAGCATCCACGCCGTGAGCCATCGGCTGTGGGTGGCGTGCCGGTCCCTCGAGGCGGGGGACGGGATCCTCGAGGACTGCGAGGTCGGGTGCACGGCGTGCGGCAAGTGCGCAGCGGACGCGCCCGGCGACCTGATCACGATGAAGCACAACCTCCCCGTCATCGACTATGATCGGGGGAGGCTGACCCAGGCGCCCATCGAGCGATGCCCCACCGGCGCCATCGTGTGGCTCGACCCCGACGCCGGAGCTGTCAAGGGTCCTGCCGCCAAGAAGATCATCCGTAAGGGGACGCGCGCTGCGTCCCCCACCTGAGCCTTCGCCCGTCGACCAAACGAGGAAGCCATTCATGTCACTACTCTCGCTAGTTCGGAAGTCCAAGGACGAGGGGGCCGTCGAGGCCTCAGGCGAGTTCAAGTACCCGGGTGTGCGGGCCGCGATGGACGGGAACACCGCGGTCATCATGTGCGAGCGGGAGTCGAGCGATGCGGCGGGGGCGTACCCGATCACGCCCTCCACCCAGATGGGGGAGTACTGGGCCGAGAACGCGGCCCGCGGACACATCAACGTCAGTGACCGGCCGCTGATCTTCATCGAGCCGGAAGGCGAGCACGCGGCCGCGGCGGTCACCGCCGGGCTCTCGATGACCGGGCTGCGGTCGGCCAACTTCTCGTCCGGCCAGGGCATCGCCTACATGCACGAGTCGCTCTATGCGGCGGTCGGCAAGCGCCTGACCTACGTGCTCAACATCGGCGCCCGCGCGATGACGAAGGCGACGCTCAACGTGCACGCGGGGCACGACGACTACCACTGCATCGACGACACGGGCTTCTTCCAGCTCTTCGCCAAGAACGCCCAGGCGGCCGCGGACCTGAACATCATCGCGCACCGCATCGCCGAGCTCGCCCTGACGCCGGGCGCCCTCGCGCAGGACGGCTTCCTCACGACGCACCTGATCGAGTCGCTCCGCATCCCCGAGCGGGGCCTGATCGCGGAGTACCTCGGGCGTCCCGAGGACGTCATCGAGACGCCGACGCCCGCCCAGCGGATCATCTTCGGCGACACGCGGAGGCGGATCCCGCTGCTCTGGGACGTGGACAACCCCGTGATGGCCGGCCTGGTGCAGAACCAGGACTCCTACATGCAGAGCGTCGCCGCCCAGCGGCCGTTCTTCTTCGACCACATCCAGGGCTTGGCGGACCGCGCGTTCCACGAGTTCTACGCCCTGACCGGCCGGCGCTACGAGCGCGTCTCCACGTACCGCGTCGAGGACGCGGACTACCTGATCCTCGGCCAGGGCAGCGTGATCCCGTCGGCGGAGGTCGTCGCCGACTACCTGCGCGAGACGCGGAAGATCCGGGTCGGCGTCGTCGACCTCGTGATGTTCCGGCCGTTCCCGGGGGACCGGATCAGCCAGGTGCTCAAGGGCCGCAAGGGCGTGGCGATCCTCGAGCGCCTCGACCAGCCCCTCGCCGTGGACCTCCCGCTGATGCGAGAGGTGCGGGCCACGGTCAGCAAGTGCCTGGAGAACGCGCGGGACCCGCGCCACCCGGTCTACCCGGAGCTCGCGACCTACGAGGACGTCTTCGACGCGCCGCCGCTCTACTCGGGCTCCTTCGGCATGGGTAGCCGGGATCTGCAGCCCGAGGGCCTGCTCGCCGCGGTGGAGAACATGCTCCCCGAGGGCCCGAAGCGGAAGCTCTTCTACCTGTCCGTCGACTTCCTCCGGGACGAGGCGCTGACCCCGAAGCAGGCGACCTACCAGGAGACGATCGAGAAGGCCTACCCCCACGTGAAGGACCTCGCGATCCGCGGCTCCGAGAACCCGAATCTGATGCCGCCGGGCAGCATCCCGGTTCGCTTCCACTCGGTCGGCGGCTGGGGCGCCATCACGACGGGAAAGAACCTCGCGATGACGCTGTTCGACCTGCTCGGGTACCACATCAAGGCCAACCCGAAGTACGGCTCGGAGAAGAAGGGGCAGCCGACCACCTACTACCTTTCGGCCGCCCCGGAGCCGGTGCGCATCAACTGCGAGTACTTCTACGTCGACGTCGTGCTGTCGCCCGACCCCAACGTGTTCCACCACACCAACGCGCTCGCCGGCCTCAAGGAGGGCGGGACCTTCATCATCCAGAGCGACCGGGAGAAGCCGGAGGATGTCTGGGACGACATCCCGGCCCCGTACCAGAAGACGATCAAGGACAAGGGGATCCGGGTGTACGCCCTCGACGCGTTCCAGATCGCGCGCGAGGAAGCCACCGACGCGGACCTCGTCCTCCGGATGCAGGGCATCGCCTTCCAGGGGGCCTTCTTCGCCGCGTCGCCGGTGATGGAGCAGGCCGGCCTGAGCGAGGAGACGCTGCTCAAGGCCATCCACAGCCAGCTCCAGACGAAGTTCGGCTCCAAGGGCGCGCGCGTCGTCGAAGACAACATGCGGGTGGTCCGCCGGGGCTTCGACCAGGTTCAGGAGGTGCCCCACGGAGCGCTGTCCACGAGCCTCGTCGCGCGGAGCCCGATCCAGGAGCCGGACATCCCGGTGATGGTGAAGGACCTCCCGTCGAGCAAGGCGCCGATGACCGACGTGCACCGGTTCTGGGAGCAGACCGGGAGCTTCTACGCGCGGGGGATGGGCAACGAGAACCTGACCGATCCCTTTATCGGCCTCGGGATCATGCCCGCCACCACCGCGCTGTTCCGCGACATGACGGGCATCCGCTTCGAGCACCCGGAGTGGAACGCGGAGAACTGCACCGCCTGCGGCAACTGCTACACGGTGTGTCCCGACACGGCGATCCCCGGCCTGGTCAACACCGTGGGAGAGGTCCTCGACACCGTGGTGAGCCGGGTCAAGAAGGCCGGCCACGACGTGGAGCACCTGCCGCGCGCGTCACGGCAGCTGGAGAAGACGCTCCGGGGGCTCCTCGCGGAGGCGAAGGAGGAGGACTGCGTCAACGACCTCCTGGAGGACGCGATCGAGCAGACCGTGAGCGCCTCCGGGCTCGAGGGCGACGGGCGCAGCAAGCTCGAGACGGAGCTCGGCTGGTTCAGGGAGGAGCTCGACGGCTTCCCCTTCGCGCTCTCGAGGCCGCACTTCACGCTGATGGAGAAGGACGAGGCGGGCTCCGGCGGCCTGCTCTCGATCACCGTCAACCCCTACACCTGCAAGGGGTGCATGGAGTGCGGCGAGGTCTGTGACGACGACGCCCTCCGCATGGTCACGCAGACCGGGGAGTCGGTGGAGCGCCTGCGCCGGCAGTGGGACCTGTGGCTCGACCTGCCCAACACGCAGCCGAAGTACCAGCGCGTGGACGACCTCGAGGAGGGCATCGGCGCGCTCGAGACCATCCTCCTCGACAAGACGAACTACCTCGCGTTCTCGAGCGGGGACGGGGCGTGCCTCGGGTGCGGCGAGAAGACGGTCGTCCACCTGTTCACGGCCACGGTCGAGGCCCTGATGCGGTCCCGGGTCGCCCGGCACGTCGAGCGGCTGGACGAGCTGATCGGCAACCTCGAGCGGCACATCCAGGTCAAGCTGGTCCAGGACATCAACGTCACCGACACCCAGGCGATCAGCGCCGCGCTCCAGGACCTGTCGGACCGGGACGTCACCCTGTCGGCGCTCGCGGAGCGGATGGAGAAGGGGACCGGCGGCGAGCCGATCGACCAGGACTGGCTCCAGCGGGTGGCCAAGCTCCTCAGCGACCTGAAGCAACTCCGGTGGCGCTACGAGGAGGGGACGACGGGCCGCGGCCGCTCCACGATGGGGATGATCAACGCGACCGGCTGCACGTCGGTGTGGGGGAGCACGTACCCCTACAACCCCTACCCGATCCCGTGGGCCAACCACCTGTTCCAGGACACTCCGTCGATGGCGATGGGCGTGTTCGAGGGGCACATGGCGAAGATGGCGGTCGGCTTCCGGGCGATCCGCATGGCCGAGCTCGAGCTCGCCGGCAAGTGGGAGGCGAAGCACGAGGACTTCTTCCGCTACTTCGGCTGGCAGCAGTTCACGGACGAGGAGTGGGAGCTCTGTCCCCCGGTCGTCGCGGTCGGCGGCGACGGGGCGATGTACGACATCGGTTTCCAGAACCTCTCGCGCCTGATGGCGTCCGGGAAGCCGATCAAGTGCCTCGTGCTCGACACCCAGGTGTACTCGAACACCGGGGGCCAGGCCTGCACCTCGGGCTTCTTCGGTCAGATCTCGGACATGGCCCAGTTCGGCAAAGCGATCCGCGGCAAGGAGGAGCCGCGAAAGGAGATCGGCCTGATCGGGATGGCGCACCGCACCACCTACGTCCTGCAGAGCACCATCGCCCACCCGAACCACCTCATCGAGGGCTTCATCAAGGGCCTGAAGGCGCGCCGCCCCGCGCTGTTCAACATCTACTCCGCGTGCCAGCCCGAGCACGGCATCGGCGACGACCGCAGCAGCGCGCAGTCGAAGCTGGCCGTCGAGTCCCGGGCCTACCCGCTCTTCAAGTACGACCCGGACGAGGGGAAGACCCCCGAGGAGTGCTTCGACCTGAGCGGCAACCCGGCCCGCGACGAGGACTGGCCCGTCTACACGATCCGCTACCGCGAGGGGAGCCGGGAGAAGACGATGGAGGTCCCGCTGACCTTCGCCGACTTCGCGCTCACCGAGGTGCGGTTCCGGAAGCACTTCCGGATCGCCCCGCCCGACACCTGGAACGATGCGATGGTGCCGCTCGTCGAGTACCTCGCCCTCGACGAGGACGAGCGGGAGGACAAGGTCCCGTTCCTCTGGTCCGTGGACAAGAAGCAGCGGCTGACACGGCTGATCTGCGCCCCGGCGATGGTGATCTCCACGCAGGACCGCCAGGACTTCTGGACGATGCTCCGGGCCCTGGCCGGCGTCCGGGAGGAGGAGATCTCGCGCGAGGAGGTCGCCGAGGAGGTCCGGCAGGAGGTGGTGCGCAACATCGCGTCGGGCCTCCTCCAGATGGCGTCGGGGGGCTCGAACGGCGCGCTCGCGGCAGGGGTCGAGAGCCTCGCCGCGCCGGCCGCGCCCGCCCCCGCGTCGGGCGCCGCGCCGAGCGCCGCTGCCGACGGCGATGGCTACATGGCCCCGTGGATCGACACGGAGGAGTGCACGTCCTGCGACGAGTGCATCAACATCAACAACAAGATCTTCGCCTACAACGACAAGAAGAAGGCCTACATCAAGGACGCCCTCGCTGGCCCCTACGAGGACATCGTCAAGGCGGCCGAGAAGTGCACCGCACGGGTCATCCATCCGGGCCTTCCCAAGGATCGAAGCGCGAAGAACATCGACAAGTGGGTCAGCCGGGCGGAGAAGTACAACTGAGGCGCATCTCCTCCCCTGGGCGAGCCCGGACCCGGACCCGATGAGACTTCTCGGCCTCAAGACCTTCCGGCACGGGGTCCACCCGCCGGAGTCCAAGGACGTGACGGCCGGGATGCCGATCCGGCAGTTCCCGTTCGCGCCGGTGCTGGTGATCCCCCTCGTCCAGCACATCGGCAAGCCGGCCGTCCCCGTCGTCACCGAGGACATGGAGGTCCGCCGGGGGCAGCTCCTCGCGAGGCCCGACGGGTTCCTGTCCACCGCGATGCACGCTCCGGCGTCCGGGGTGGTCCGTCGGATCGGCCTGACGCCCAGCATCACGGGCAAGATGGTGCCGGGCGTGTTCCTCGAGCCCTTCCCGGGCTCGACGCAGGAGGTAGCCGACGGGACCCCGTGCGACCTGGAGGAGGCGACCCCCGACGAGATCGTGGCCGCGATTCAGCAGGCCGGGATCGTGGGGCTTGGCGGCGCCGCGTTCCCGACCCACGTGAAGGTCAAGGTCCCGGACGGCAAGCGCATCGACACCGTGATCATCAACGGCATCGAGTGCGAGCCCTACCTGACCACGGACCACCGCGTGATGCTCGAGCAGCGCGACGACGTCTACCAGGGCATCCGCTACGTGCTGAAGGTCACTGGCGCCGAGCGGGTCATCGTCGGCGTGGAGGCGAACAAGCCCGACGCGATCGAGCACCTCCGGGACGGGTTCCCGTCCGATCTCCCCGGCTCCGTGGAGGCGCTCCGCGTCAAGTACCCCCAGGGCGCGGAGAAGATGCTGATCACCGCGCTCCTCGGGCGGGAGGTGCCGTCGGGTCGCCTCCCCCTCGACGTCGGCGCCATGTGCATCAACGTCGCCACGACCGCGGAGATCGGGCGCCTCCTCCCCCGCGGCCGGGGCATCCAGGAGCGCGTGATCACGATCGGCGGCCCCGCCGTCAAGGACCCCGGGAACTACCGGATCCCGATCGGGACACCCCTGCGCTTCCTCCTCGAGCAGGTGGGCGTGAACGAGGACGTTCACCGGGTGTTCATGGGTGGGCCGATGATGGGGACCGCCGCCTCGACGCTGGACATCTCCGTCGTGAAGGGGACCTCCGGCATCGTCGCGTTCCACGACGAAGCCGCGGAGCGGACCCACAAGCACGTCTACCCCTGCATCCGCTGCGGCTACTGCGTCGACGCCTGCCCGATCTTCCTCAACCCCTCGGTGCTCAACCTGCTGGCCGCATCGGAGCAGCACGAGACCATGGCCGAGGAGCACCACCTGATGGACTGCTTCGAGTGCGGGAGCTGCTCCTTCGTGTGTCCATCCCACATCCCCCTCGTCCAGAAGTTCCGCGTGGCGAAGGCCGCCGTGCGCAAGGCCCGCGCCGCAGCGAAGGAGTCGGCGTCGTGATCTCGCGACTGGCCAAGACCCTCGAGATTCGCACGTCGCCCCACATCGTGAGCGGCAACAGCGTCGACACGATCATGTTCAACGTGGTCCTGGCGCTCGCGCCGACCACGGCGTTCGCGATCTACGCCTTCGGCCTCGCCGGGCTGCTGACGCTCGGGGTCGCGGTGGGGTCCTGCGTGCTCACCGAGCACGTGCTCTGCCGCGCGTCGAGCCGCCCGAGCACGCTGGGCGACTGGTCGGTCACGATCACCGGGCTGCTCTACGGCCTGACCCTCCCGCCCTCGCTGCCGCTGTGGATGACCGCGGTCGGCGGCGTGATCGCGGTCGCGCTCGGGAAGGCGCTGTTCGGCGGCCTGGGCTTCAACCCCTTCAACCCCGCGCTGGTGGGCCGCGCCTTCCTCCAGGCCGCCTTCCCCGTCGCGCTGACCACGTGGACGCCCAGCTTCGCCGTCGACCGCTTCGTCTCCGTCCCGGGGTCGACCCTCGCCTTCCCGCTGACGGAGGCGGTGTACGTCGACGTCGTCACGACGGCGACGCCGCTCGCGCTCTGGAAGTTCGACCGCGTCGCGACCGCGACGGGCGACGCTGCCATGGGCGTCATCAGCGGCTCCACCGGGGAGACGAGCGCCCTGCTGATCCTGGCCGGCGGGCTCTACCTGGTCGCTCGCAACATGATGAGCTGGCGGATCCCGGTGGCGATCCTCGGCACCGTCGCGGTCGTCAGTACGCTCCTGCACTGGGCCGATCCGACCGCCTACGCCTCCCCCGGCTTCATGCTCGTCGCCGGGGGCCTGATGCTCGGGGCGATGTTCATGGCCACCGACATGGTCGGCTCGCCGATGACGCCGATCGGGTGCGTGCTCTACGGCGTCCTGATCGGCGGCCTCGTGATCGTGATCCGGACCTGGGGCGGCATGCCGGAGGGCGTGATGTACGCGATCCTCCTCGGCAACGCGTCGACGCCGCTGATCGACCACTGGATCCAGCCAGCGGTGTACGGGACGCGACGGGCTCGGGGGGCGTCATGACGACCCACCTCCCCGTCCTCGAGGGCCCGAAGCCGGCCAGCACGCTGGCGATGTACCGGGCGATGGTCGGCATCGGGCTGCTGTGCGGACTCTTCATCGTCACGGTCTTCGTCGTCACGCGGCCGGTGATCGAGGAGAACCGAGCCGAGGCGCTCCAGGCCGCCATCTTCGAGGTCCTGCCCGCCGCGACCACCAGCCGCACCTTCGCCCTCCACGGAGAGGAGCTCGTCCTCGCGGAGCAGCCGCTCCCGGACGGGACGCCCCGGGTGTACGCCGGCTACGCCGACGATGGGGCGCTGGTGGGGGTCGCCGTCGAGGCCGCCGGCATGGGCTACGCCGACGTGATCCGGATCCTCTACGGCTACTCCCCGGACCAGGAGGCCGTCGTCGGCCTCCGGGTGCTGGAGAGCCGGGAGACGCCCGGCCTCGGCGACCGCATCGCCAAGGACCCGGAGTTCCTCGCCAACTTCGAGGCCCTGGACGCGTCCCTCGCCCCCGGCGGGGCCGAGGTCGACCACCCGATCGTCACCGTGAAGAACGGCGAGAAAGACGACCCGTGGGAGATCGACGGCATCACCGGCGCGACCATCTCGTCGGTCGCCATCGGCGACATGCTCCGGGAGAGCACCGGGCGCTGGGTACCGACGCTCCGCTCGGCCGAGGACACACTGGAGCAAGGGGGAGGTGCCTGAGGTGGCGGGAACGGACGACGACCAGCGGTCCGCGACCGACGAGCTCGTCAAGGGGCTGTGGCGGGACAACCCCGTGTTCGTGATGGTCCTGGGGATGTGCCCGGTCCTCGCCGTGTCGAACACGGCGCTGAACGCCCTCGCGATGGGTCTGGCGACGCTCTTCGTCCTCGTGATGTCCAACGCGGTGATCTCCTCCCTCCGGGCCTTCATCCCGAAGCAGGTGCGCATCGCGACCTACATCCTGGTCATCGCGACCTTCGTGACGATCGTCGACTACCTGATCCAGGCGATCAGCCTCGACCTGCACAACGCCCTCGGCGCCTTCATCTCCCTGATCGTCGTCAACTGCCTGATCCTCGGACGGGCGGAGGCCTTCGCCTCGAAGAACACGGTGGGCCGGTCGATCCTCGATGGCCTGGGGATGGGCGTGGGCTTCGTCATCGCGCTGCTCTGCCTGGGCGCGGTGCGGGAGATCCTCGGCGCCGGGTCGCTCTTCGAGGTGCGCCTGTTCCCGGAGGCCTTCCAGGAGTGGGTCGTGATGGTCCTGCCGGGAGGCGGGTTCTTCACCCTCGCGGGCTGGCTCCTCCTGTTCAACGCGCTCCAGCAGCGCCGCCGCGCGCCGGCGATCCCCGCGGCTCAGGAGGCGGCGCCATGAGCGGCGAGCCCCTCTGGTCGATCTTCATCGGCGCGAGCCTGATCAACAACTTCGTGCTCGCGTACTTCCTCGGCATCTGCCCGTTCCTGGGCGTGTCGGGGAAGCTGCCTACCGCCACGAGGATGGGTGCGGCCGTCACCTTCGTGATGCTGGTCAGCTCGACCTGCGCCTACGGCATCCACAAGCTCCTGGTCGCGATCGATGCCCCCTTCCTCCAGCTGATCAGCTTCATCGCGGTGATCGCGTCGACGGTTCAGCTCGTGGAGATGATCATCAAGAAGGTGAGCCCCGCGCTGTTCCGCGCCCTCGGGATCTTCCTGCCCCTGATCACGACCAACTGCGCGATCCTCGGGGTCGCCCTCTTCCAGACGAACAAGGGCTACGGCTTCATCGAGTGCCTCGTGTACGCCCTCGGCGCGGGCGCGGGCTTCACCCTGGCGCTCGTGCTGATGGCTGGCCTCCGGGAGAAGCTCGAGCTGGCCACGGTCCCGGACGTGGTGCGCGGGACGGCGCTGACGCTGATGCTGGCGGGGATCCTGTCGTTGGCGTTCATGGGCTTCGCGGGGCTGGGGGCCTGAGCATGGCCGACGTCCTCTCGAGCTACGCGATCGGCACGCTCACGGTGATCTGCGTGACCGTCGCCTGGGTCGCGATTCAGGGCGCGTGGGGCAGGATGTTCGCGGACGGCTCGGCGGACGCCGATGTCCTCGCTCGCCGGACGTCCTGCGGGAGCTGCGGGTGCATGACGCCGTGCACCCCTGCCGAGGTGAACGAGCGCTCCGGGCGCGCCGGGGCGGACGAGGAGAGGAAGCGATGAGCGAAGCCGTCATGCGAGTCGAGGACATGGACTCCGGAGCCCGCTTCCGGGGGAAGGTCGTCTCGAGCGAGCGGATCACGTCCCCCGCGTCGGAGGACGAGGTGCGCGAGATCGTGATCGACGTGGAGGGCCCGAGCCTGCGCGTCGGACAGAGCATCGGCGTGCTCGCGCCGGGTGAGGAGGAGCTGGGCGGAGCCGACCACCTGCGCCTCTACACCGTCGCGGACCTGCCGACCCGCGGCCCCAACGACGAATCGCGGATCAAGATCGCGGTGAAGCGAGTCACCTACATCGACGAGTACAGTGGTGAGCGCTACGACGGCGTCGCCTCCAACTACCTCTGCAACCGGCGGGAGGGCGACGACCTCGAGCTGACCGGCCCCTACGAGCACCCCTTCCAGGTGCCGCACGAGCACGACGCCACGCTCGTCCTCATCGGGCAGGGCACGGGCATCGCGCCCTTCCGGGCCCTCGTGAAGCACATCTACGCGGACGTCAAGGACTGGACCGGCCAGATCTGGCTCTTCTACGGCGCGAGGAGCGGCCTCGAGCTCCTCTACATGAACGACGAGAAGGACGACTTCGCGCAGTACTACGACAGGGACACCTTCGAGGCGTTCCGCGCCGTGAGCCCGCGGCCCCACTGGTCGGCGCCCATCGCTTGGGAGGAGACCATCGAGGAGCGCGGCCAGGTGATCTGGGACGCCCTCGGCTCGCCGAAGACCTACGTCTACGTGGCCGGCCTCGAGGAGCTCCGCCCGGCGCTCGACAAGGTGTTCACCAAGCTGGCGGGCTCCGAGGAGGCGTGGGAGCGCCGGCTGGCGGAGCTCATGGCCGGGGAGCGCTGGGTCGAGCTGCTCTACTGAGGCCCGGCTTCACGAGAGCAGCCGCTCCGGCGGCACGAGCCCTCCCTCGGCCACCATCGTGAGCACCAGCTCGCCGTGCCCCCGCCACCACCCGTCGAAGCGGTGGCCGACCAACCGGTCCTCCACGCGGAGCGCCCCCCAGTCGCCGCCCGGCGTCGCCGGGTCGAGGCGCGTCACCGCCACCGACCGGGGGTCCCGCCGCAGCCCGGTATGGAGCGCCTTGAGCGCGGCCTCCTTCGCGCTCCAGATCGTGTTGACCACCCGGTCCCGCGCTCCGGAGCGAGCGCTCTCGACGGCCTGCTGCTCCTCGGCCACGAGGTAATCGCGCACGAACGCGGGGCTCCGCGGCTCGACGTGCTCGAGGTCGCAGCCGAGGCGTAGCTCGTCCTCGACGAGGAGGCAGAGACACACGCCCGTGCGGTGGCTCAGCGTCAGGGTGACCGGCGCCCGCGCTCCGTCGAGGTGGACCTCCGGGGCGCCGTCGGGCCCCGCCAGGAGCTCGATCCGCGTGGGATCATCCACGCCGAAGGCCTCCCGGATCGCCCGCTTCGCGGTCCAGCGCCCGAGGCGCCAGTCGCGTCGGCGGGACGGCTTGTGGAGGCCGGCGTGCACGTCGAGCTCCCGCAGCCCGAGCCAGTCGGTCCCCGGCGGCGGCGGCGAGGCCGCCTCCTGCTGGAGGACGATGACGGTTCGGGCTCGCCGCTCCTTCGCCTTGGCGCCGTTCGGGGTGTCGGTCACGCGTCGTCGTCGCGGCGGGCTCGGCTAGCTCCGGGAGCGCTCCATGCCGCTCTCGAGGGCACGCACCAGGAAGGAGCGTAGGTCGGTCGGCGGGATGATCGCCTGCACCGAGCCGACCTCCTTCGCCCGGTGCACGCTGTGGATGCTGTCGAACTCGTCCGCCACCTCGCCGAGCTTCTCGGAGTGGACGGTCGCCATGAGGCTCGAGAGCTTCGAGCTCAACCGGACCTTCTCCGCGCCCTGGGCCTGCTGGATCTGCTCCTCGAGGCTCTGGACCCGGGGATCCTGCGTGGTCCGGCTGCGGACCTCGCGCGCGAACACCACGGCCGCCGCCGGGGCGCCGCCGATCACGGACGCATGGGCCCCCTCCACCGCGGCGACCTGGAGGTTGGGGTTGAGTCGGTTCGAGAACACCACGAACGCCCCGCCGTGGTAGCGGGAGACGACGAGGAACACGCTCGGGCCGTCGAAGTTGACCACCGAGCGCCCGATCTCCGCGCCGTACTCGAGCTGGAGGTTCCGCATCGACTCGGGGGAGCCGTCGAAGCCCGACAGGTTGGCCAGCACCACGACCGGCCGGTTGCCGCTCGCCGAGTTGATCGCCCGGGCCACCTTCTTGCTGGACAGCGGGAACAGGGTGCCCGCCGTCCAGCGCTCCGGGCCGTCCGCCGGGACGTAGCCGAGGCGCGACACGGGCCGGCTCTCGAGGCCGATCATGCAGACCGGGTAGCCGCCGACGTGCGCGTCCCAGACCACGGCGACCTCGGCGTCCCGCATCGCGCGCCACCGGGCGAGGGGCTCACGGTCCTGGTCTGTGGCCGCCCTCATGATCTTGCGGATGTCGAAGGGCTTCTTGCGGCCCGGGTTGAGCTCCTGGCTGAAGACCTCGCCCACCGTGGCGAAGCCGTCGCTTCCGTGGGGGAAGTGGGAGACGTCGCGCTCCACGGGGTCGGTCGTCGGCGCCCGCCGCGGGAAGCGCTCCCCCGGGGCCACGTACGTGTGCTCGTAGTGACGGAGCAGGAGGTGGCACGCCTCGCTGAGATCGGCCGCGAAGTACTGCGACTGCCCGTTGGGGCCCATGATCCGGTCGAAGCCGCCGATGCCGAAGTTGTCCTCGGCGGAGACGCCGCCCGAGTAGTCGAGGGCCTGCTTGCCCGTGAGCACCATCGCGCCGTGGGCCGTCTGGATCAGGATGCCCTTGGTGTGCATGAGCATCGTCGCCTCGGCGTTCCAGTAGGGCTGGGCGCCGACGTTGATGCCCGCGACGACGATGTTGAGCTCGCCGCCGGCCTGCGTGAACAGGACGATCCGCCGCAGCACGTCGGCGATCCAGTCCATGTTCTCGGTGCCGCTGTCCATCGCGATCTTCGCGCCCGCGCTGACCGCGATCCACTCGCACGGGATCCCCTTCTCCAGCGCGAGGTCGAGGGCCGCGTTGATCATCCGGCACTCCGGCTCGGCCAGGGAGCCCATGGACCGGCTCGGATCGCCGAGGAGGATCACCCGGGTCATCCCCTCCGGGTGCTTCTCCGTGACGTGGGTGAGGAGCCCCGCGACGACGTTCGCCCGGTTGTTTCCAGGGGCCCGCTCCACGGGGACGAGCTTCTCCCCCGCCTCGTCGAGGTCGTGCTCGACGAACTCGCCGGGCGGGAACTCCGCCCCCGTGCCCGGCCGCGGCGTGAGCATCTCGATGACCTCGTAGGGGTACATCAGGCCGCGCCGCCTCAGGCTGACCACCTTCTGCGTGTAGCGGTCCAGGGGCTGGAGCGGCTCGGTCGGCGGATCGCTGAAGCGCAGCACGACGCCCTGCCGGCCCTCGCTGCTCACCTCGAGGCGCTGGGCCTTGAGCTCGCCGTCCGGGCCGGGGAAGCGGCCGATCACCTCGATGCGCTCGAGGCCGAGGTCCCGGGTCGCCGGACCGAGCCGGTGGATCAGCGCCGTCAGCTCCTCCCGCGGCACCGTCATCGGGGGCCGCACGAAGAGCCGCACGCGGTTCCAGTGCAGCCGCTCCCTCTCCGAGCGCCCGGACTGGAAGCGCCGCATGGCGGCGAGGGACTCCATCAACATCCGCTCGAGGTTCGGCAGGCCGACCACGCGCCCGGCCTCGTCCTTCACGGCCGTCAGGTCACGGACCTCGGCGAGGGCGAACAACCGCTCGTCCTTCGGGTTGCTCCGGGCCACGGCCCGGAACAGGTACACGTCCTCCGCCGAGGGGAGCCGCTCGTAGGTGAACTCCGTCAGGCGCCACAGCTCGAGGCGCTGGGCGAACATGGGGTGGAGGCCCCGGTTCTCCCGCTCCTCGTAGAATCCCTCCTCGTTCTGTCGGAACGTGTAGTGCTCGACGCCCCCCCGGCCGAGGCCGCCGGTGGCCGCGGAGATCGAGAAGGCCGCGCGCCGCACGGGTCGCGTGAAGGGCGCCGCCTCCAGCATCCGACGCAGGAGGTCCACGTCGTCGGGATGGGGAGCGTCCGTCCTCCAGACGTAGAAGTCGATCAGGAAGTCCTGGTTGGCCGGGACCGTCTTGCCGAGCTTCGCCGCCGCGGCCAGGGCCGCTTCGAGCTGCGGGCGCTCGACGTGGCAGCTGAAGAGCTGCTTCTCCCGCCCCAGGTGGGCGTAGCGCGCGCCCCAGAAGCGGATGCCGTCCTCCTCCAGGTGGCGGAACGAGTGCAGCTCCCGGATCCGGTAGTAGCGGCGGGCGAGGACCTCGAGCATCACCTCCCGCAGAGGCCCGCTGGCCTCGCTCAGGCGCCGGCTGAAGATGCTCTTGAGCGGCTGCGGGCAGTCGACCAGCTCGCGGATGCCCGGCTCCCGATCGGCCCGCGGCATCTCGATCAGCGACGCGATCGTCGCCTCCGCCTGCCGGTACACCCTGTCGCGCGCCTCCTCGAGGATCGGGCCCTCGACGTAGCGGTAGCGCACCTCGCGGGCGAGGTCGTTCAACCGCGCGAAGCGCCCCTCCGTCACGTCGATGAAGCGCTCCAGGAGGTCCCGGAAGGGCTGGTCCGCGCGCTCGATCAGCGCGTCCCGGTGGTCGAGCCACCGCTGGAGGATGCTGAGGAGCGGCGTGGTCTGCGCCGGCTGATGGTGGCGGGACTTGAAGAGGCGGAACAGCGCCTCCCGCAGCTCCGGCGACCCCTGGAGGTCCCGCAGGCCGTAGTGGGCCAGCGCCCGACGGAGCCGCTCGACGAAGGCGACGGGCAGGCCCTCGCCCTTCGACTCCGGGTCCCGCGCGAAAAAGTGCAGGTACTCGGTGTCGCTGTGCTCGTCCTCTCCCGGCTCGCGGCGGAACAGCGCTGCGATGTCGGTGAAGATCGTGAGGAGCTCCCGCTCCGTGGCCCAGGTGGCCGCGTCCCCCGGGTCCACCCCCGGGCTGACGACGCCCTCGGCCGCCACGGACCGGGCCAGCTCCCTGGCGTCGGCGTCGTAGCCGAGGAGCAGGCTCCGAAGCGTCCCCTGGTTGCGCTCCGCGAGGTCGGTGGAGGGAGCGCACGTCAGCGGGCCGAAGTCGATGCGCTCGGACGCCTCGTGCTGCTCCTCCTCGCTCTCGGCCTCGATCTGGACGAGCGGCGCCCCGGCGGGGACCTGGACGTTGGGCGAGGCGAGGATGCGCTTCACCCGGCCCGCGAAGGGCGCGGTGATGCTCATCTCCGTCTTCATCGCCTCGAGGACCGCGACCCGGTCGCCGGCCTGGACCGCCTCGCCGATCTCCACCGGCAGGGACACCACGACGCCGGGGGCCACCGCGCGGACGAGGCCGCCGCCCTCGGTCTGGATCCGATGGGGGACGCCGTTGACCTCGACGATCCGGTCGGCCCCCTGCTGGGCGGACAGCGCCCGCCACGACGTGTCGCCGCACGTGAGGCGCACGCCGGCGTCGCCCACCGGGGTGCGGACGACGTCGAGCACCCGCCCGTCGACCTCGACGCGATAGTGCGTCGCGTCGACCCGGCGGACCATCAGGTTGTAGGTCACGTGCTCGCTGGACAGCTCGATGCGGTGGCCGATGTCGTCGCCGACCTGAGGGCGACCGCGGGACGCCGCGACGTAGAAGCTCTCGCGCTCGAGCGCCTCCTGGCCCTCGAACGCCTCGATCGCGGCCTCGACCAGCGCCACCTCGCGGTGGCGCTGCGAGATGTGGTCCCGCGTCGCCGTCAGCCGGTCGAGCCAGCCGACGTCGTAGTCCCCGCTCTTCACGTCCGGGTGGTCGAGGAGGTTCAGGAGGAACCCCTTGTTCGATGCGCCGTCCCGGAGGACGAGGATCATCTCGAAGAGGGCCCGGCGGAGCCGGCTGATCGCCTCGGGCCGGTCCCGGCCGTACGCCATGACCTTGCCGATCATCGAGTCGAACTGCGGCGCGACCTCGTCGCCCTCCGCGACGCCCGTATCCACGCGGATCCCGGGGCCCGTGGGTAGGCGCATCCGCTCGATGATCCCCGGCGCCGGCGCGAAGTCCCGCTCCGGCGCCTCCGCCGTGACGCGAACCTCGATCGCGTGGCCGCGGGCGGGAGGGGGCTCGCCCTCGAGGCGTCCGCCCGCCGCGACGTGGAGCTGGAGCTTGACCAGGTCGGCCCCGGTGCACAGCTCCGTCACCGGGTGCGCCACCTGGAGGCGCGCGTTGACCTCCATGAAGGAGAACCGCTTGGCGTCCGGGTCGTAGAGGTACTCGACGGTGCCCGCGTTGCGGTAGCCGGCCACCTGGCCGAGGCGCGCCGACGCGGCCCGGAGCGTCGCGTCCTCCTCCTCGGTCAACGCGGGCGAGGGCGTCTCCTCGAGGACCTTCTGGTGCCGGCGCTGGATCGTGCAGTCGCGTACGCCGAGGGCCCAGGTCGTGCCCTGACCGTCGCTGACGATCTGGACCTCGACGTGGCGGGCGCCCGGCACGAGGCGCTCGAGGAACACGGTCTCGTCGCCGAAGGAGTGGCGCGCCTCGTTCCGCGCGCTCTCCCATGCCGTGGGCAGCTCCGCGTTGCTCGTCACGCGGCGGATGCCGCGGCCCCCCCCGCCGCTCGTCGCCTTGATCATCAGAGGGTAGCCGAGGCGCTCGGCTTGCTCCCGGGCCTCCTCGAGGGACTCGACCGGGCCCCCGCTCCAGGGGGCGACGGGCACCTCCGCCTCCTCGGCGAGGAGCTTGCTGCTGATCTTGTCGCCGAGGCGGCGCATGACGTCGCCGCCGGGCCCGATGAAGACCACGCCGAGCTCGTCGCACATGTCGGCGAACGCGGCGTGCTCCGCGACGAAGCCCCACCCCACCCAGACCGCCTCGGCGCTGGTCTCCTTCAACGCCCGGCGGAGCCGCTCGTAGTCGAGGTAGGCGTTCTTGCGGAACCCATCGGAGGGGTCGGTCCACGTGGCGTCGCCCAGCGCGTAGGCCTCGTCCGCCTCCCGGACGAAGAGCGAGGCCCGGTCGGGCTCGGTGTAGAGCGCGATGGTCGTGAAGGGCTCGTCGCGCTCGGCGGAGAGCTCGCGGGCTGCGGCGATCAGGCGCATGGCGGGCTCGCCGCGGTTGACGATGGCGATGCGCGAGAAGGGTCCGATCAAGACAGCACCTCCTGTAGGGGCTTGCGGAGAGGCTCGTCCACCTCGCCGAGGATCTCGGTCCGATAGCCCCGCAGCTCGACCAGGACCGTACCGTTTTCGTCGACGACCTGCGCGTCGAAGGCGCCGTTGTCCGCGCGCACCACCGCGCCCAGGCGCCCGTGGGGCGCCGCCCGCGCGATGCGCACGCGGTCGATGTGCCGCGGGAGGCCCATCCGACCGGTGGCCCCGATCTCGAGGACCCCGGCCGTCTGGAAGCAGAGCTCCACGAGGCGCGGCGCCGCCGCGAGCGGAGCGTCGGCGGGGTGGAGGTCGGGCGGCAGCTCGCCTGCCAGGCGCCCGACCACGCCGCCGTCCATGGGCCACACCTCGTCGATCACCTGGTAGGCCGGCCCGTGGAAGTAGACCTTGTAGATCGGCTCGCGCGCGAGGGTACGGTCCACCGCTGCCGGCGGGGGCGTCGCGCCCTCGAGCGCCGACGGCTCGCCGCCGAGGCGCACCCGGGCCGTGAAGTGGGTCGTGATCTGCGGCTCGTCGCGACCGTGGAGGACCCGGCTGCCGAGGAGCCTGCACTCCCCGACCCAGCCGTCCTCGCCCTGCGTCACGCGGACCTCCACGCGCACCGTCCGCGGCTCGTTCCGGTAGAACTTGAAGGGGGCGAGGAACTCCACGTCCTCGATGGCGACCACCTCGTCGGGTGGCGCGAGGAACCGCGTCGCCTCCGCGAACGCCTCGATACCCATCACGCCCGGGAGCACCGGCGTGCCGTCGATGGCATGGTCATAGAGGAAGGGCTGCTCCTTGGGGTCGAGGGTGGCCTCGACGACCAGCGAGCCCTCCGGGGTCATCGTGGCCGGCCGCGGCGCCATCAGCCCGTTGGGCTCGAAGGCCTCGGGGTCAAGGCCCCCGGTCTCGTGAAACGGCTCGAGGAGCACGCCGAGGCTGCCCGCGATCACCAGCTCCCCGCGGGTGCCGGCCGTGAGCTCCCGGCCGATGACCGGGATGCCGTCCGCGGGGGGCAGCATGTCGATCCGGGCCTGGGCCATCATCTGGGGGATCGAGCCTCGCGCCGCCATCCCGATGTCGGCCCACGCCGTCCAATCGATCGCGATGCCGCGGGTCTCGGGCCGGGTCCTCCGGAACGAGGTGGCGAACTTGCACAGCAGGTCGTTGGCGGCCGCGTAGTCCGCCTGCCCCGCGTTGCCGAAGCGGCCCGCGATGGAGGCGAAGGCTACCGTCGCGCCGATCGGGAGGCCCTCCGCCGACCGGAGGAGGTTGAACCACCCGTCCGCCTTGACGCCGAACACGAGGTCGAACTCCTCGGGCGCCTTGTCCGGAAGGAAGCGGCTGATCTCCAGGCCGGCGGCGTGGAGCAGGAGGTCGATCTTCCCGTGGTCCTGCCGCACGCGGTCGACGACCGCGCCGACCGCCTCGGCGTCCCGCAGGTCGAGCTGGTGATAGTGGACCGTGCCTCCAGCGCGCTCGATCGCCTCGATCGCCCCGCGGGCCGCCGCCTGCCGCTCGAGCCCGGCCAGCGCCTTGTTGATCTTGACGGGCGTGGCGCGCTCGCCGGAGGCAGCGATGCGCTCGGCGATGCGCCGCTTCAGCCCGTCCGGATCCGTCGCGAACATCGCGACGTCGGGGTCGTCCGAGGGCGGCGCGGGCGCGAGGTCGAGGAGGTGGAACGTGGCCCCGGAGCTCGCGAGGCTCGTCAGGATGGCGCTGACGATGCTCCCTGCGGCGCCGGTCACCACCACGACCGAGGCGTCGTTGAGCTCGAGGCCGGCCTTGGCCTCGCCCGCCTCCCGCTCCACCAGGCCGATCCCCCAGCGCCCGCTGTCGTCGTCCGGGTAGCCGACCTCGACGATCCCGGGGTCGCGGAGGGTCTCCTCGATCAGGTGATCCGCGAGCGCGGCGGTCTTCCGGTTGCCGGCGAAGTCGACCACCTTGACCAGCGCGTCGGCCCGCTCCCGCTTCAGCGTCTTGGCGAAGCCGCTCACGGCGCCACCCATCGGCGCCAGCGCGCCGTCCCCGTCGTAGCCGTGGCGCCCGCCGAGGCGCGTCGCGCAGACCAGGAACCGGTCCGGCGCCGCGATCTCGTCATAGAGGCGGCGGAGCGTCGTGTAGAGGAGCTTGACGCGCGCCCGAAGGTGCTCGCGCCACGCCGCGACGTCCATGTCGCCGATGGCCGGCTCCACGTCGAGGGCCGGGAGCCAGTAGACGCCGTGGATCGGCCCGTCCGCGAGCCAGCCGTCGAGCTGGCCGAGGAGCTCCTCCTCGGAGGGCGCACCGTCGAGGACGAGGGGGGTGACCCCGAGCTTCTCGAGGCGCCCCACGAGGGCCGATCCGACGCCCCCGCCGTCGAGGGCAACGACCACGCGGCGCCCCTCGGCGAGCTCGACGCCGGTCGGCACGCACCGCTCGAGACCAGGTCGCACCACGGCGACCGGGACCCGTCGAAGCGTACGGCCGGGCTCGGCCGCCGCCGGGGCGGCCTCCGGGGCAGCCGGCGCGCTCGCCTCGGCCGCCGCGCCGCTCAGGTCGGGGCGCTTGTCGAGCACCCACCCGATCACGTGGTCGAGCGTCGGGAACTCCCGCAGCTGGATGTTCTCCTCGCGCGGGATCCCGTAGGCCTCCCGCACCGCCGCGAACGTCTCCGCCTGCTTCACCGTGTCGATGCCGAGGTCCGCCTCGAGGTCCAGGTCCGTATCCAGCATCTCCGGCGGGTAGCCCGTCTGCTCCGCCACGATGGCGAGCACCTGGTCGCGGATCGCGTCGGCGGGGCCTCCCGTGGACGGCGCGGCCGCGGGCGCCGCGGCGGCCATCGCGCCCACCGGCGGCGCGCCGGCCGGCGCCGCCGGAGCGGCCGCGCAGCGGAGCAACGGCCGCGTGTAGCGCACCCACCCGAACACGTGGTCGGGCGTAGGGGACACCCGCCGCAGGAGGTTAACCT
>JBHJHB010000126.1:0-82637 GCA_050331215.1 Sandaracinaceae bacterium
GGCGCCGAGCACGCCGCCGCCAGCGCGGCCGCGAGCAGCCCGCCCGCGGCGCCCCGGCCGAGGGGCGGACGGCGCGCCCGCCCTCTTGCGCACGTCGACCTCATCGCGTGAGCGTCACCTCCCCCACCACCGGCGCTCCGGGTGCGCCCGTTCCCCCGTGTGGGCAACGCCGTCCCGACCTCCGGGCGCCGCCGCGGCGCGGGGCGGCGTCCCCGCGCCGCGCGACGAGAGCGAAGGCCCGCTCCAGCGCGTGGAGCGGGCCTTTCGGGGGCGCACCGGTCGGGAGGGTCGCGCCGATGTCGGACCTCACGGCGTCAGTCGGCTGCGGGCCCCCGCCGCCCCCGCCGGGGGTGGCTCGCGCGGATCTCGTCGAGCTCCGCGGCCTGCTCGGGCGTCAGCACCGCCCGGATCTCGCCCCGCACCTGCTCACGCAGGCCTCGCAGGGCGGCCCGACGGGCCTCGGGATCGGTCTCGGTCGCGCGGATCGACGAGGCATCGGCCCGCGCGCGCTCCCGGACGGCCCGGATCTCGGCCTTCTGCTCGTCGCTCAGGTCGAGCTGGGCGAAGGCCCGCCGGATGTGGCGGCCCCGCCGGTGGTGCGCGAAGCGGCGCTCGGCCCGCAGCTCGTCGAGGCGGGCCTGCTGCTCGGGGCTCAGGACCGCGCGGACCTGGGCCATCGTCGATGCGCGCACGGTCCGGACCGCCTCGCGGAGCTCCGGGCCGCGCTCCATCGATGAGCGCAGGGCCCGCGCCTGCTGGTGGCCGCCCTGAACGAGGGCGCGCACCTGGGCGCGCGGCGTCTCGGTCAGGTCGAGCTCACGGGCCAGGAAGCGCGCGCGGGCGAGGGGGCCCCGATGGCCGTGGCGGGCGCCGTGGCCCTGGCGTCCATCGACGCTGCCCTCGGCCCCGCGGTCGACGTCCTGCGCCGCCAGCATCGCGGGGGCGCCGATCGTCGCGGTGCCGATGGCGACGGCGAAGGTCGCGGGTCGGAAGAGGGATCGCATGGTCTTCATCATGGGGAGGATCGTCCTTTCGGGTCGGTAGGTCCGGGTCGCCCCGGCCTCACCCACAACAGACCCACCGGGTCTTGCGCGACCCTTAAGCACCCTCGAAGAAACGACCTCGGGCCGCCTCCTCCCGCCGCTCCTCCTCCCGACGCTCTTCGACGCGGGCCTCCCGGAGGGCGACCTTCGCTCGGTGACGGTCGACGGCGACGCGGCCGCCGACCGCGCGCGCCAGCTCTGCCCGCGCCACCTCCAGAGCCAGCTCGGCCCGCCGGAGCGCGCCGAGCGCGTGGCGGACCCGGTGGCGCCCCGCCTCGGCGGCCGCCTCGCCCCGTTCGGTCGCGCGGCGCGCGGCTAGCACCCCCGCGGCCGGCATCGCGCGCTCGGGAGGCGCGGAGACCCCTGAGGGCGGGGACCCGAGCGCCTTCAGGGCGCGCTCCAGACGCCGCCGCGCCTCGTCGCGCCGAGCCAGGGCCTCGGCGACGGCGGCGGACGCCTCGGCCTCGCGCGCGGCCCGGAGCCTGCCAAGGGCGTCGACGCCGTCCGACGACGTGCGCGTCACGGCCGGCCCCCGAGCGCGTCGCCGCCCGCGCCATTCGGGGCGCGCGCCGGCTCCGCCGCGGCCCTCAGGGGGTGCTCGACATCTCCGCGCACACGCTGACCCCGAGGCTCGCGTCGACCGTCCCGCCGTCCCCCCCCCAGCTCGCCACGAGCGTCTCGTCGTCCCCGACGAGCTCGTCCACCCGGAGGTCCTCGTTCACGTCCCTCCCCACCAGGTCGCCGCGAACCTCGATAAGCCGCCGCGCGACGCCCTCCGCCTCGAGGTCGTCCGCGATCCGGGCCCATCGGCGCGCCACGTCCTGCGCGCAGGCCGCCTCGAGGCAGGCAGCCTCGCAGATCGCGTCGACATCCGGCTCCGACGCGCCCCAGGCGACCAGCTCCTCGCAGCCCGCGGCGGCTCGGAGGAGGCCGACCGCGCTCCCTGCGCCCGTCACCTCCGCTTCGGCCACGAGGACCGCGGCGGGCAGCGCGTCGAGAGGGAGGGGCACGAGCAGCTCGCTCAGCTCGAGGTCCTGGCCCGGGGACGGCCCCACGAGCAGCGTCGGCTCGCCGACGACCGTCTCGACGGCCCCGTCGAGCACCAGCAGCTCGCCGCCGGGGTCTCCGTCGAGCGCGCCCACCTGCAGGCTCGCCGCCCCCCAGGTCGCCAACGCCGGGCCGTCGTCGCGCGCCACGACCAGCGGGCCCTGCAGCACGATGCGCCCGAGCCGCACCTCGAGCAGCAGCGCGATCTCCGACAGGCCGAGGGAGAGGCCCTGGCTCGACGCGATCAGCCGGTCCTGGAGCTCGGGGCCGTAGGTCAGCGTGGCGCGGAGCATGGCCAGGCGCTCCGCGGCGTCGCGGTCGCCCTCCTCGATGAGGTAGAGCTCGACGGCGTCGAGGAGCGTCTCCGCGTCCTCGCCGTCGATCCGGTCGGCCTCGCGACGGAACGCGGCGGCGGCGGCAGCGGTCGCGTCGAGCGTCTCGAGGTCCAGCGTCAGGTCGAACGCGCCGTCGAGGCGCGCCGGGATGTCGTCGAGCACCAGCGCCACGGTGGTGTCTCGCCCGTCGCTCACCCCGACCCCGTCCCGGCACGCGGAGGCCAAGACCAGCCCGTCGTCGGTGCGGATCGCGGCGCGGACCGCGTAGACCACGTCGGTCGGCAGCGAGGCGAAGAAGGCCACGTCCTCCCCGGCGAGGATCGCCACCCGCGCCGGAAGGGGGCCTTCGTCCTGCTCGACCACGGCGCAGCGGCTGTCCGGGTGGACGCTGACGATCGACGTCCCCGTGCCCACGCGCATGCCGTCGTAGCGCGTCTCGACGAGGATCCCGCCGAAGCCCCGCTCGCCGACGGACACCTCGACGAAGGTCGGCTCGGCGTCCTCCGCGCTCACCCGGACCCGGAACGCGGCCGGCACCGACCCTGCGGTGACCACGGTGGTCGCCATCCCGTCGGCGTCGGTCTCGAGCTCGAGGTCGCGGACCGTCGAGTCGTGGGCCACGCCGACCAGCGCGAAGCGCACGGGCTCGTCGGGCACGGGCGCGCCGCTGGCGGTCAGGCTCACCCGGACGTCCGCCTCGTCCCCGGGCCGGAGCGCGAGGCTCGACGTCGACGCGATCGTCAGCTCGCGGGAGGGCAGGCCGGCGCGCAGCTCCGGCGTGCCGATGACCTCGGCCGCGGGGGGAGGGAGCCCGCAGCCCGCCAGCACGATCGCCATGCCGACCGACGACGCCAGGCCGACCGACGACGCCAGGCCGACCGACGATCCCAGGCCGACCGACGATCCCAGGCCGACCGACGTCGCCACGCGCGGCCGCCGGGCCACGCCCGTTCTCCTGGCCGCCGCCGGGCCCCGGGGCCCGGCCAGCATGGCTGAAGTCAAGCGAGACATGGAAGGGTCACGATCATACCCCGCGTGCCGATCCGAGCCAGCCGGCGCTGACGTCGTCGACGAATCCCCGAGGCGCGGCCGGCGTTGGGCTCGTGGTGACCCGTACCGGCCCATGGTAGGGAGCAGCGCTCGTGCTCGAGTTCCTGTTCGTCTCGATCCCGGTGGCGGGTGTCCTGCTCTCGCTGCTCGCGTTCGGGGGCGCGCTGGCCGGCCACCCCTTCGCGGCCCGGGTGGGGTGGCGCTACCTGCGCTCGAGGAAGCGGCGCACGGTCAGCGTCATCACGTTCATCGCGGTCACCGGCGTGGCCCTCGGCGTGGCCGCGCTCCTGGCCGTCATGAGCATCACGAGCGGCTTCCAGCGGGAGTTCCGCACGAAGGTCCTCGGCGTCAACGCGCACGTCCTGGTGCTGAAGTACGGCCTCGACTTCACGGAGTACGGCCGGGTCGTCGAGCAGGCGATGGAGATGCCGGAGGTCGCGGGCGCGGCACCCTTCATCATCCAGGACATGATGCTGACCCGCGGCGACCAGATCGCGGGCGTCCTCGTCAAGGGCGTCGACCCGGGCCGCATGCCCGACGTCCTCGACCTGCCGGGGCAGATGACCCAGGGCAGCCTGCGCGGCCTGCGGGCCCCGGGGGCGGCCCCGGCCCTGCGACCGGGGGACCTCCTGCGGGACATGGACCCGTCCGAGGTCACGAGCCTGGACGTCTACCTGCGGAGCCTCGCCGACGGAGGCGGGGAGGGCGGAGCCGACCGGCCCCCGGAGCCCGGCGGCGCGGGGGGTGAGGGCGCGGACGACCGCCCACCGGACGGCGACGCGAGCGACGGCGCCGCGCCCCCCGGCGCCGGCGGGCCGGCCCTCCCGTCCGACGACCTCGAGGACGCCCTGTTCGACGACGACCTCGCCGCGGGCGACGCGGGCTTCCTGGCCCCCGACGCGCTGCCGGAGGTGGTGGTCCCCACGCCGGAGGAGGCCGAGGCGGCCTTGGCGGAGGGCCCCGACGGGCTGCCGGAGGACGCCTACGAGGATCAGCTCTTCGACGAGGAGCTCCTGCTCTTCGAGGACGATGGGGCGCAGGACGACGAGGTGCCCGGGATCGTCCTCGGGACCACGCTGGCGGCGAACCTCGGCCTCGGCGTGGGTGACCGGGTGCGCATCACGAGCCCGCTGGCGGGGCTGGACACCGCGTTCCTGGGCGGCGCCGGCGGCTCGGCCCCGAGAAGCCGCCAGTTCCGCGTGGTCGGGATCTTCAGCGCCGGCTTCCAGGAGTACGACAGCCGTCTCGTCTACGTCGACCTCTACGAGGCGCAGCACTTCTTCGACCAGGGCGACAGCGTGACCGGGGTGGAGATCCGGCTCCACGATCTCGATCAGTCCGCGCTGATCGCCCGTCGCCTCGAGCGGGTGCTCGGGGCCGGCCCCTACCACACCCTCGATTGGCGCGAGCTCAACCGCAACCTCTTTACCGCCCTCGAGATCCAGAAGGTCTACCTCAGCCTGGTCATCACCGTGATCATCTTCGTGGCGGCGTTCAACGTCGTGGCGACGCTGATCATGATCGTCCTCGAGAAGAAGCGGGAGATCGCCATCCTCAAGGCGATGGGGGCCTCGAGCGTCAGCGTGCTCCTCATCTTCATGGTGCAGGGCGTGCTGATCGGCCTCCTCGGGACCCTGATCGGGCTCCTCATGGGGGGCGGGGTGTGCCTCTACCTCGAGCGCTTCGCCTTCCCCCTCGACCCGCACGTCTACCTGATCGACCACCTGCCGGTGCGGACCAGCGGCGTCGAGTTCCTGCTGACGGTGTCCTTCGCGGTGCTGATCTGCATGTTCGCGACCGTGATCCCGAGCTGGTGGGCGGCGCGGCTCCTGCCCGCGGAGGGCGTGCGGTACGAGTGAGCCGGGCGCGCGAGGGCCCGGCGGGACGGCGGCTCAGGCTCCGGCCGGCCGCAGGACCGAACGGGACAGCTGGAGGAGCTGCGTCTGCAGGCGGCGGGAGGTCACCTCGTCGAGCTCGCCTGCCTGGCCGAGCCACCGGTAGAGGCCCGCGGTCAGCTCGAGCAGCTCCGACAGGAACCGGAGCTCCTCGTCGTTGCCGGCCTGGCGCATCGACGTGCTGGCCAGCTCGAGTGGGTCGAGGGCGCCCCAGTCGATGCGCCGCGTCGACACGTGCCCGCCCAGGCTGAGGAACAGCGGGACGAGGGGGAGGGACGAGCGGGCGTGCCAGCGCAGCCCCGGTGGGCAGAGCCGCGAGGCGGCGAAGCCCTCGATCGCCGGGATCGCGAGCTGGACAGGCAAGGCGTCGTCCCGGGCGATCTCGCCCGAGTCGTAGGGGTCGTGCATGGCTTCTGTTCTCCGGGCTCGGTCATCGGCCCGGGCCGGGCGAGGTTGCGTGGCGGTCGGTCGCGCGGGGTCTCCTCGGCCCGTCATCCGCCCGGTCCCGCCGCCCCGAGCGCGGTGGGGCGGTGCCGCCCGCTCGACCGAGCCGAACGGGGCGCGAGCTCCCCGGTCAGGGCGGGCGTGGTGGCGCCTCGATCCGGGGCGCGCGCGGGCGGCGCGGCTCCTTGACACTGCCGGCGGCGAATCGTAGACCACCCGTCCCCTCGGGGGGTCCTCGCGGGAATAACTCAGTGGTAGAGTGCAACCTTGCCAAGGTTGAAGTCGCGGGTTCGAATCCCGTTTCCCGCTCTCGAGCTCCGGACGTGATTTCGGGGGGATAGGCGGCCGTCGGGGGGATGGCCACGGCATCGCGCACACGCCCCGAGGACGCGCCGTCAACGCGTTCCGAGGACGCGCCGCCGCCCCTGACGCAGATGGTGTCCGCCGGCTGGTGCACGACGGACGCAGTGCGGATCATGGCGCGCTCGCCTCACCTCGGCCCTCACCGCGTGAGGGTCAGCTCGGAGGCGAGGGACGGCGACGGGCAGGAGCGCCGGTTCCTTCCCGAGGCGGGCTCGTCGATGTCGGACGGGACGTTCTCGGTCGTGCTGGGCACTCGCGATTCCGGCCCGCCTCTCCGCCCCGCCACGCCCTACCGATTCACCGTCGAGCACGAGGTGAGCGGGGCGCTGGTCGGCGAGGGCCGGTTCCGCACGGCGCCCGTGCCGGGCTCGAGGGAGGCCGGCACGACGGTCCTCGGCGTCGCCAGCTGCCACCTGCCGTTCGACCAGGACGGCTCGTACAAGCCGTCGGCGCTCCGGACGCTTCGGGTGGCCACGGCTGCGCTGGAGGGTGCTGGGGTTCATCGCCTCCTGCTGGTCGGGGATCAGATCTACACCGACCATCCACCGGCGCTCTCCTTCTTCGAGGCGGACTACTTCGCGCAGGTCGCCCCTCCGGGTCGCCAGGGCTTGCTCGAATGCTCGTCGGCGGAGATCCGCCGCCTCTACCAGGACCGATACCGCTCCTTCTGGCGGCCGCCGTCGCTGAGGAGGTTGCAGGCGAGCTTCGCGACCCTGCCCGCGATCGACGACCACGAGATCGTGGACAACTTCGGCACGCATCCCGACCACCAGACCTCGGCCTGGAGGCGGGTCCGCGAGGGCGCGCTCGCGGCCTTCCACGACTACCAGGCGCGGCGCGTGTTCGGCGAGTCCCGCCCGCCGTCCTTCGACTACGGCGTACGACACGGCGACGTGGCGCTCTACGTCCTCGACCTGCGCACGGAGCGGCGCGCGGGCGCCGACGGGATGCGCGTCCTCAGCGACGCTCAGCTCGGGCGGCTCACCCGCTTCCTCGGCGAGCACCGGGACGCGGGTGCGGCCGTGATCGTCCTCAGCGTGCCCCTGATGGGCCTGCCGGGCTGGCTGCTCCGGGCCGCCGGGATGCTCGCCACGCCCGGCAGCAACCTGATGGACCGCTGGGAGGTCGACCCGGCCCGATCCGGCCGCGACGCCCTGCTCCGGTCGGTGGCGGCGCACGCGGAGCGGGCGCCGCGCCAACGCATCGTCCTGGTCGGCGGCGACCTCCACATCGGGCTGGCCCACGAGATGCGCCTTCCCGGCAGCGACCGCACGGCGCTCCAGCTCGTGTCGAGCCCGGTCTCCAACACGCTCGATCGCCTGCCTCCACGCGCGGTCAGCACGGCGATGCGCATGGCCGATCGCGTGCGGGCGACCCTGATCCCGGGCCGGCCCCCGGCCGACCAGAACCCGTTCTGCGACCTGAACCTCGGCGTGGTCGAGGTCGACTCCACCGGGGCCGAGGTCGGTGTGCGGCTCCGGCTGATCAGCCACGATCCCGGCGACCTCTCCCGGCCGCGGACGGTCTACGACAGCGGCTTCATCTAGACTCCTCGCCGGACGTGCCGAGGAGCGCGGCGAGCCGGCGGTGGCCACCCCTCGCGCTCGGACGCTACGCTGCGGGCGAGGAGGCCGTATTGACCAGCAAGCTGCAGCGTCTGGAGCCCGTCCTCCCGGTCGCCGACGTCCGTGCGGCCATCGCCTTCTACGAGCGTCTCGGGTTCTGTGGCTCGCGCTTCGAAGACGGGGACGTGGCCGAGCCGCCCTACGGCTTCGTCAGCCGCGATGGGATCCATGTCCACCTGAAGCGAACGGCGCCCCTGGACCGGACGGCGAGCCGGGCGGCGCTCTACCTCTACGTCGACAACGTCGACGGCCTGCACCGCGAGTGGCGCGAGGCCGGCGACGGTGCAGACCTCACCGGGCCCCGCGACGCGCCCTACGGGCTGCGGGAGTTCACGCTCGTCGACCCGTGGGGGAACGCGTGGCGCGTCGGTTCGGAGCTCGCCTGAGTCGGGCGTAGGGAGCCGAGGCGGGCTCGCTCCGCGGTGGTCTACTCGGCGGCCGCCTCCCGCCTCTCCGCCTCGGCTTCGGCCTCCTCGCCGGCGCGCTCGACCTCGTCGCTGGCTTCGTCCATGGCCTCGTTCATCGCCTCGGCCTCCGCCTCGGCCTCGGCGGCGGCCCCTGCGAGCTCCCCCTCGGCGGCTTCGGCCGCGCCGTGCAGGTCCTCGGCGGCCTCGCGTCCGGCCTCCTCGACCGCCCGGCCCGCCTCCTCCGCGCCTCGTTCCACGTCCTCGGCGGCCGAGGCCGAGGCTGCCTCGAACGCCTCCGCGGACTCTTCGGCGTGCTCCTGCGTCCGCTCGCTGCAGGCGAATGCCGTGGAGAGACCGACGGCCAGAGGCAGCATGAGCACGAGTCGCTTCGTCGAATGAATCATCGAGAGGTTCCTTCCCTGCTCCACGGTGACGCAAGCCGCGGGCCAGCTTGGCTCGCGGTCGCACCTCCCCGCGACGAAGGGCCCAAGCCCTCGCCCTCACCCCGTCGCGTCCGTTGATCCGCGCGAAGGCACATCCGTTCGCTCCCCTCGTACGCGCCGTTCCCGGGCCGAACCTGGGCGTGGCTCGTTGCCCCGCCCTGGTGCAGGCTGTCCCGTGCGCTGGCGCCCGGGGCCAGGGTGTCGATGCACGAAGCCGGACGTGACGCCCGGTCCCCGGACGGGAACGCCCGCAGCATCCTTCTCGACGTCGCCGCCGGGAGCGCCAGGCCCGCTCGGCCGGGACCGCTGACCCGACGGGCTCCCCGCCCGGCTCGACGTCGGGCTCGATCCGCGCCATGAATGGCGCGTATCCCGATGCGTACCGTCGACATCCTGGTCCTGTTCGAGCACCCGGAGTGGCAGAAGCCGCTCTTCGCCGCCCTCGAGGCGCGGGGTCTCGCCTACGCCGCCTTCGACCTGAAGGAGGCCGCCTTCGACCCGGCCGCCCTGCCGGACGCTCGCGTGGTGTTCAACCAGGCCAGCCCGAGCGCCTACGTCCGGGCGAACGGCTGGGCGGTCCCTCTCGCGCTCTCGCTGCTCCGGGCGTACGAGGCCGCGGGGGTGCCCGTGGTCAACGGGCACCGGGCCTTCGCCCTCGAGCTGAGCAAGGCCGCCCAGGCCGCCCTGACCCGGCGCCTCGGCCTCCGGGCTCCGCGCACCCTCGCCTTCAACCACCCCGACGGGCTGGCCCGCGCCCTGGCGCGGCAGGCCGAGCCCTTCCCGTTCCCCGCGCTCCTCAAGCCCGACCAGGGCGGGAGCGGCGCGCGCATGCACCGGGTGGCGGATCTCGAGGAGGTGCGCGCGCTCCTCACGGGCGACCCGTCGCTCTGGACGCCCGACCCGGTGCTGCTGCTCCAGGAGCTCCTCCCGATCGACCCGGAGCGGGGGGTGGTGAGGATGGAGCTCCTCGGCGGGGAGCTGCTCTACGCGATGCGGATCGTGTCGCACGGCGCGTTCAACCTCTGCCCCTCGGAGGTCTGCCACCCGGCCGACGGGGTCGACGGGGCCTGCGCGGCGCCCGCGCCGGGTGAGCGCGTCGAGTTCCACGACGAGCCTCACGTGCCCGCGGAGGTAGTCGCCATGGGCCGCCGCTTGATGGCTGCCGGCGGGCTCGACCTCGGCGGCATCGAGTACGCCGAGGTCGACGGCCAGCCGGTCTTCTACGACATCAACGCCAACTCGAACCTGCGCCCCGCGATCGCCGAGGCCCACGGCTTCGACCCCTTCGAGCGGGTGGTGGCCTTCCTCGAGGCGCGCCTCGAGGAGGCCGCGACCGGGGCCGCGCGCCAGCCGAGCGGCGCCCCGCGGTACGCTTCGGTCGCCCGCTGAGCTCCGGCCCGGGGCGAACGCGACGGGTGCTGCGCGCCTACGCGCCCTTCGCCCCGGCCTCGATGCGCCCGATGAACCCGAGCTGCACGAGCGTGGCGCCGGGCGACCCGGGGTAGAGGGAGGTCCGGGCCTTCAGCCGGTCCCCCACCTCCCGGAAGTGCGCGGGGGACCCTGGCCAGCGAGCGCGGACCGCCCGGCGGGTGGTTGGCGCCAGCAGCTCGGCGTCCAGGCCGACCAGGTCGCAGCCGGACCCGCTCTGGACGAGGCGCTGCTCGGCTGGCCCGAACAGCGCCCGCAGCGACGTGTGCATGGCAATCGCGTCGTGCACGAGCTCGGCGCGCGCCTCGTCCGGAAGGCAGAGCTCGTGAGCGCGCCGGGCGCCGACCAGCTCGAAGGGCGCGTCGCCGGGGGCCTCCGGCTCGAGGCCGACGTCATGGAGCAGGCACGCGACGAACAGCACCTCGGGGTCCGGCGCGAGGCCGACGGCCTCGGCGACGGCGGTCGCGAACGCCCACGTCCGGAAGCCGTGCCCGAGCAGAGCCTCGCGGTGCCAGGCGCGGGCGAGGTCCTCGGCGCGGGCACAGAGCCCGCTGTCCGGCGGGGCGAGGGCCGCGACGTCGACCTCGTGGCCAGGGCGCCGCCCGAGCCGCCTCAGGGCGCGGCGGAGCTCGAGGAGGCCGAAGCCGACGGCGACGCAGGGGAGGGGGTCCTTCGGGAGCTGTCGACGCATGGCGCGAGCCCGAGCGTGCCCCCTCTGGCGCGCGGGGGCGAGGTCCGCCGGCGCTTGGGCGCCCTCGGCGAACGAGCGACACGGAAGACGTTCCGTCGGATTGACGACCACGCGCCAACTCACGACCCTCGATGGCGGAGGTGACGCGTGGCGAACTCGGTGGTGCACTTCGCGATCTACTGTGACGATCCGGACCGGGCGATCACGTTCTATCGGGGCGTGTTCGGGTGGTCCTTCGAGCCCTGGGGTCCGCCCGGCTACTGGAAGATCACGGCCGGCGCGCTGGACGACCCGGGGGCGACCAACGGCGCCCTGTCCCGACGGCAGGCCCCCCGCGCCGACGGCGCGCCGAACGCCTACCGCTGCACGATCTCCGTGCGGGACCTCGACGCGATGATGGCGAGGGTGACGGACCACGGCGGGTCGCTCCGCGGCCCGGTCGCCGACATCCCGGGGGTGGGGCGGGTCGTCGAGTTCCTCGACCCGGAGGGGAACCTCGCCTGCCTGATGCAGTACGCCGAGGGCAGCCCGCTGGCGGCGCGCTGAAGCACCCCGCGAGCCCCACGCCCTCCCCCACGCCCCCCGTCGGTCCGGTCCGCCGAGGAGCGCCGGACGTCGTGTCGAGGGGCTCCCCCCTTCTCCTCGGCTCGAAGGCGGCTAGGCTGCGCGCCAAGGGTCGGCGGGGGGCGGCTTGGGCCCGTCCCTCGCCCTCGTTGAAGGTTGGGAGCAGCGATGGACACGACGGAGAAGCTCACCCGGGCCGCCGAGGCCCTGGAGCAGCAGTTGGACGACGACGGACTTCGGCCCGACCCGGCTCGGGCGGATTGGGACGAGCAGGGGCGCCGCCTCGACGAGCTCAGGGCGCGGACCGAGTCGATCGCGGGCACGCTGCTGCCCGACGCGCTCGCGGAGACCGAGGCGCCACCCGACAAAGAAGCGCTCCGCAACCGGGCCGCGGTGGTGACCATGGAGCTCGCCGCGGTGCTCCAGGCGGCCCAGCGTCGGGACGAGGCGTCGCGCCAGCTGCTCACCGCGGCCGAGCTGCGGCCGACCGGTCAGGTGCGGCAGGAGCTCCTCGGTGCCCAGAACGACCCCGAGGGTTTCACGCGCCTGACGCTCGCGCGGTGGTTCCATCGGCGGGGGGACTTCCCGACCGGCGACCAGGTCCTCAAGGGCGCGCGCAAAGCGACCCAGGACCCGATCATTCAGGAGGCGATCGACGCGAGCCTGAAGGCGCCCCGGCCGCTGAAGGGCGCCCCACCCCTCTACACCCTGAACGGCGTCGGGACGGGGCTGTACGGCGCCTACGACCGCTGGGACGACGGGTCCTACATCGCGACCTACTGCCTCTGCTTCCTGTTCATCCCGATCCTCCCGCTCAAGGCCTACCGGGTGATCAGCCAGGGCGGGGGCAGCTACCTGTTCCTGTCCCGCGAGCCCCTGAGCGGGTTCGCCAAGGGCGCGCGCTGGGCGGTGGCGGCGGTCGCCGCCCTGGTGGTGGTCGGCGGTGCCGGGCTCGCGTTCTGGTCCTCCGGCCCGGCTCGGGCCCAGCGCGCGCTGTGGTCCGCCCAGCGCGTCGAGGCCCAGGGTGACCCGGAGGCCGCCGTCCAGGCCTACCAGACGGTCATCGAAGAGCACCCGCTCTCCTCGTCTGCCCCGGAGGCGGCCACCGCCCTCACCCGTCTGCTGATCGGGGGCGTGGAGGGCCCGATGACCGCCGAGCGCGTCGGCGAGGCCGTGCCGGTGGTCCGGCGCTACCAGGCCCTTCCTCCGATCGTCCAAGGCGGGGAGGCGGCGAGCCTGCTCGCGAGCTCCCTCGAGAGGTGGATCGACGAGGTGGGCGAGGGCGATCACCATGCGCAGCGGGCGTCCCTGCGCCTGGCGGTCCTCGGCGCCGACGTGGCCCAGGGGCCCGACCGGGAGCGGCTGGCCGCCCGGGCCTCCACGCTCCATCTTCGCCTCGCCGCCGCCGACCGGCGGGACTGGCCCCTCGATGCGCTCCACCACTACGTCGAGGCGGGCACGCCCGACGCGCTGCGCGAGGCGAAGAGCATCGTCCTCGAGCTCACGCCGTCCCTGCTCGCCGACGCCGAGCCCGACCTCGCGCGCTGGCGGGCCGAAGGCGCCGGGGCGGGGGAGGTCGAGGGGCACCTCGAGGCGCTTCGGGCGACCCGAGACCGCTGGGAGACCAGCCTGGAGCGCAGGCAGGCGCTCCCGAGCGGGGACGTCGGCGTCCTCGCCCTGGCCCTCGAGCGGGAGCCGGAGGACCAGGGGGTCGCCACCGCCCTCGCCGAGGCCCACCTCGCCGCCGGGGAGCCCGACCGGGCGGTGGCGGTGCTCGAGGGCTACGGGAGCCCGGGTCTCCTCTCGAGCGCCGCCCAGCAGGTCCTGGTCGCCGCCTACCGGAACGCGGGCCGCCTCGAGGCCGCGGATGCCCTCCTGAGCCACCGGGTCGAGGCCCGCTTGCCGGCGTTCCAGTCGGCCCAGTGGGCCTACGGGATGGAGTCGAACGCGCGCGTGGACGACCTGCTGGCACGGGCGGACCGGGGCGAGTTCCCGCGCCTGAACCTCCGGCTCCAGTCGGCCGCCGAGGAGGACGTCCCCGGCATCGTCAACACGTGGCTCCGCGAGCAGATCGAAGCCGACGATCTGCTCGCCGACCTGCGGGAGGACTACACGGCCCGCTCCGAGGTCGTACCGGAGGTGCTGTCCCTCGGCATGATCAAGCTGCAGCGGGCCCGCGAGGCGTCCGGGGACGAGCGGGCCCGGCTCCTCGGGGAAGCCGAGCGGATGTTCCTGGCGATCCAGGAGGAGGCCCAGGGCCTGCCCGCCTATCACCTGAGCCTCGGCCAGGTCTACTACCGGCTCGGTCGGGACGCGGAGGGGGAGGCGGAGCTCTCGCGGCTCCTCCAGGAGGGCAACCTCGAGGTCCGGCTCCAGGTGGCGCGGGTGTACCGGGAGCTCGGGCAGAAGCAGCGCGCTCGCGCGGTGGCCACCGAGGTCTACGAGCAGGCCGAGAGCGCGCCGGCCGAGCTCGCCCACGTGCGCGGTGATGCGGCGATGACGATGGCCGTGATGGCGACCCGCCTCGAGGAGGAGGAGCGCTGGCTCCGGCGCGCCCCGCAGGACGGCCCCGCGGTCCAGACCTCCCTCCTGCAGGTGCGGGCGCGGCGCGCCTACCGGGAGCGCGACCTCCGGGAGGCGGACCGCCTCTTCGCCGAGGTGGCGCAGCGCTACGAGGCCGAGGGGGCGGCCAGCGCGGCGGGAGCGAACAACGCCGCGATCGCGCTCAACGAGGGCTACCTCTGCAACGGCGACGCGAGGACCCTCGACCGGGGCCTCCGGCTCCTCGAGCGTGCCCTGGCGCTGAGCCCCAACAACTCCCTGCTGGTCGGCAACGCCGCCTCGATGGCGGCCTACCGCGGCCAGATCCGCGTCCTCGACCGCCATGTGCGAACGTCGACGCTGCGGCTCGACGGGAACGAGGCCGACACCCTGCTCGCCTTCCTGAGCACGCCCGCCGAAGGGCCGAGCGCTCGCGAGGTGCTGAACCGCGACCCCGCTCATCGGCGGGCGGTGGAGCTCACGCAGCAGGAGCAGGTGCTCGCGCCCCAGCGCCCCAGCGGCTGGGGTCGGCAAGCCGAGTGGCTCGCCGAGGCGCGCGACGCGGAGGGGCTGAGCGCTCTCCTGACGCGCCTCCGGGAGGTCGGCGACGTCGACGCGGGGGACCTCGAGGAGGAGCGGAACCGAGAGCGGTCGGCGGAGGACATCGAGCGGGAGCGCGTCGAGATCGACGCGGCGGTCACGGATGCGCAGGCGGTCGTCGAGGCGGCGCGCCGCACGCGGGACGCGGACACGCTCGCGGCTGCGCTCCACCTCCTGAGCACGCTCCAGGTCGGCAAGGCGCTCGAGAGCCGCGCGGTCGACGACGCCGAGGCAGCCGTGGCGTCCGCGCGGGCCGCGGTGAGCGCGAGCGGCGCGTTCGGCCCGGGGAACCTGCCCTACGCGCTGAGCGCGCAGGTCCTGCTCGCCACCGTGGCGGCCCACCCGAGCGCGGCGGCGATGCTGGACGAGCGCCGGCGCGACCTCTCGGTCGTCATGATGCTGGCCGCCATCGCCGACGCCGACCCCGCGCTGGCCCGCCCGCTCCGAGAGGACCCGCGCCTCGACGAGGCAGCGAGGCTCCGGGCCGCGGTCGACCAGGCGGGGGTGACCGACCTCGCGCTCGCACGGCTCGCCGGGGACGCCGCGCTCGAGGCGAAGGCCGCGCCGCTCCGCGAGGCGCCGTGGCTCCGGCAGTACCTGGAGGTCATGGCGATCCTCCGTCCCGGCGACCCGGAGCTCGAGGCGCGGCGCGCCCTCCTCTGATCCGACGCTCGAGATCCGAGGCGGTCGCGCCGGTCGCCGGCTCTCTCCTCCGGGACGTTCCCGGGCCGTCGCGGGCCCGACCCGCGCCGCCTTCAGGATGTCGCTTGCCAGCCCCGAGCCAGCGGAGCTAGGTCGCGCGCGTCCCGACGAGATTCGTCCCGACGAGACAGGAACGCTCTTGACGACGAGGAGAAAGAAGCACCTCCGGGCCCGGCGGCGACGGCTCCGCGTCTTCGCGGATAGCTGGGAGCCCCAGGGCGAGCTCGCCCCCTACTACGCGGAGCGGGGGCTCGACCCGGTCCATCCCCTGGCCGACGAGACGGAGCTCCTCGGGCTGCTCGGGCTGGACCCCGAGGAGTGTGACCGCTTCGATGCCTACTGGCGCGTCGACGACGACGTCGTGTTCCTCCAGGTCGCGAGCCAGGAAAACCCACCGCTGGACGACGCGCCGAGCCGGCCCGGCCTCTACGCCCGGCGCAAGTGGGACGATGGACAGACCACCCTCCTCGCGCTCCATCCCGACGCGGCGCCGCTGACGCGGGCTCGGCTGGACGCGGTCCTCGACCGCCTGATCGAGGTGGCGCCGGGGCCCGGCCGCTTCCGTTCCCTCTACCTTGGCAAGGGCTTCCGCCGCCTCGCGGACTGGCCGGCGATGCCCGACCCGACGAGGAGCGACGGCCCGGCCGAAGGCGCGGGGGCAGGCGCGCGGAGCGCCAGGGAGCCGGGCGCGGAGCCCACGACGGCGTCGGAGGAGCGGCCGGCCGAGCGCGCCGCGCCCGAGCGCCTGGCGGAGCCGACCGCCGCCGAGGGGTAGGCGGCGGCTCGCGGGAGGGCCGAGGACCCGCCGAGGCGGCGCCCTGAGGAGGACGGGGCGGGGCCCGGACCGGGCGCGCGGCCTGCGCTACCTTTGGCGCCCATGAGGCTCATCGCTCGCTCTTCGTTCGCTTATCTGTCTCTTCTCCCCGCCCTCGCCCTCCTCGCGTGCAGCGGCTCGACCGACGTCGTCGACGCCGGCGGCAAGCCGGAGGACCTGGGCCCGATCGCCGACCTCGGGCCGGCCCCCGACGACGGCCCGGACCTCGGCCAGGACGCCGGCCCGCAGCCCGAGCTGAGGATCGGGATCGGCGAGACCGAGTTCATGCCCTTCGAGGATGGCGACACGCTGCCGCTGATCGAGCGCCCCCCGCGCGGTCAGGGCTTCGACCACGTCTCGGTTGCGCTCCGGGCGACCTTGCTCGCGCCCGGCCCCGGGGTGTTCGAGCTGACGTGCGAGCGCGTGAGCGACGGAGAGGAGGGCTGCCGCTTCGTGCGCCTCAACACCATTCTGACCCCGGTGGATGGCCTCGAGGACACGGTGGAGGCGCTCGATCTCCGGATGCGGGTGGCGGATCCCGAAGAGGACGTGTTCGGTCAGGACCTGATCGTCCGGGCGCGCCTGCAGGACGACGCCGGGCTGGCCGTCGACGGCACGCGTAGCCCGGTGCGCATCGCCTGGGGCCCTGGTCAGGGGCCTGCCGCCGGCGCCGAGGAGTAGCCAGCGCGCGGTCGGCGCCGCGCTCGTGGAGCCTCAGTCCTCCTGGGCGCGGCCGGTCATCGGCACGAAGCGGACCGGGTACGCGGACCGGCGGGTGAGCCCGTCGTCCGTCCGCTCGATCACCACGAGCTCCTGATCGAGGTCGCCGACCGGCGCGACGAGACGCCCGCCCACGGCGAGCTGGGTGAGCAGCGGCGCCGGGATCTGGGGAGGCGCCGCCGTCAGGAGGATCGCGTCGAAGGGCGCCTCCTCGGGCCAGCCCATGTACCCGTCGCCGATGCGGCCCTCGACCTCGTAGCCGAGCTCCGCCAGCGTCGCGAAGGCCCGCCTGCCGAGGGGCTCCACGATCTCGATCGTGAAGACCCGGACGCCGATCTCGGCGAGCACCGCGGCCTGGTAGCCACTCCCGGTGCCGATCTCGAGGACCCGCTCCCCCGGGGAGAGCTCCGCGAGCTCCGTCATCGAGGCGACGATGTACGGCTGGCTGATCGTCTGATCGTGGCCGATCGGGAGCGGGTGGTCGCCGTAGGCCCGGGCGGCCACGTGGGCGGGCACGAAGCGGTGGCGCGGCACGCGGCGCATGGCCGCCAGCACCCGAGGGTCGCGGACGCCACGGGCCTCGATCTGGCTGCGGACCATCGCCGCGCGTGCGGCCTCGTAGGCGTCGGGCTCGCGACCCGGGCGCTCGGCCGAGCGAGGCTCGGCCTCCGGAGCGCTGCGGGGACCGCAGGCGGCGGCCAGGAGCGCCGCGAAGAGGCCGAAGCGGGGCATGGGCCCATGAAGGTACACACCGCTCGCTCGACAGGCGACGAGAGGTACGATAACCCGCACGGTGCTTATTCTTCGCCCTCGCCCTCCGCGAGCCCTCCCCTCGGAGTGTCCCGTGTACCTGAGCCTTTTCCTTCGTCGCCCCGCGTCGGCCCTCGCCGCGGCCCTCCTCCTCGTCGCCGTCGCCGGCTGCGGGACCAGCACTCCGCCACTTCGGGACGAGGGTCCGCCCGACGACATGGCGGTCCCGGAAGGGGACTTCGGCCTCCCGCCGGATCTGGGCCCCCTGCCGGAGTGCGACGAGGACTCGACCCTCGGCCAGGTGTGCCAGTTCTCCGCGGACTGCAGCGACGACTGCTTCTGCAACGGCCTCGAGGTCTGCAACGGCGGGGTCTGCGGCCGCGGCGACCCGCCGTGTGACGACGGGAGCGTCTGCACCGTCGACTCCTGCAACGAGGCCGAAGCGGCGTGCCGGAACCCCCCGGATGACGACCTCTGCGACGACGACAACGTCTGCAACGGCGTCGAGGTGTGCGACGGGGAGAACGGCTGCCTGCCCGGCACCCCGCTCAACTGCAGCGACGGCGACCTGTGCACCGTGGATAGCTGCGACCCGGTCGCGGGCTGCATGAACGCGCTCCGCGACCTCGATGGCGACGGCTTCGTGAGCGACCAGTGCGACGGCCTCGACTGCAACGACAACGAGGAGACCGGCGCCGAGATCAACCCCGACGCGGAGGAGATCTGCGACGACGGGGTCGACAACAACTGCGACACCCTGATCGACCTCAACGACGGGGACGCCTGCGGGCCCACCAACGACACCTGCGTGTCGCCGATCGTGTTGCGCGTGCCCGCCGCGCCCGACTACCTGCCCTACACGCAGGCCTTCTCGACCTTCGGCGTCGTGGACGACTTCGAGCTCGACTGCGAGGGAGGCGGCACGCAGCTCGACGTGGTCTTCGAGTTCACGCTGCCCGACATCCGCGACGTGAGCTTCGAGCTCAACGCGAACCAGTCCTCCCTCGAGCTGCGTGGCCCGGACGACTGCGACGACGACGCGGCCGAGCCGATCGCGTGCGATGTCGACAACTTCGGCACGGACACGGCCCTGATCGAGGTGGAGGACCTCGAGCCCGGCACCTACTCCCTGATCGTCTCCGTGCAGACCGAGACGATCTTCGACCTCGAGGTGTCGATGAGCCCGCCGATCCCGGCCCCGCCGACCGACCTCTGCGACGTGGCGATGGCCCCGGTGATCACGACCTCCACCGCGATGAGCGCGTCCTTCGCCGGCGCGAACGACGACTACCCCGCGCTCGACTGCGGCGACCTCGCCGCCAACGACGTCGACGTCGCCTACCGGATCCAGCTCGCGAGCCTCCAGGACGTCGACATCAGCGTCACCGGGAACGACGGGATGGGGAACGACCGGGACGTCCGCTACGCGCTCGTCTCCGACTGCACGATGCCGAACATGACGGCGGAGGGCTGCGCGGAGAGTGACGGCGCCACGGGCAACCTGATCAGCGTCGCGGGGCTGCCGGCCGGGACCTACTGGCTCCTGATCGAGCCGGACGACCCGATGATGGACGTCGTCGGCTACAGCATCGACGTCGATATCCTCCCGCCTTTGCCGGGGGACTTCTGCGCGACCGCGATCGACATCGGCTCGTCCATGGGCTCGGTCAACGTGATGCGGCTCACCGCCGACGAGGGGCTGTCGTGCGCGCCGGTGACCTGGAAGGACGCGTTCTTCGAGTTCAACGTCGGGGTCACGAGCGACGTGGTGATCAACACCACCGCGCCGAGCACCCACTTCCTCGGCCTCTCGAGCGACTGCACCAGCACCGCGGGGCAGCTCGAGTGCCTCTCGAGCGGCGGGGTGAGCGGGAGCATCATGCGCAACGGCCTCGCGCCGGGCGACTACTACGTCATCGTCGCCACGCCCTCCGCGACCGGGACGGTCACCGCCTCGGTCACCATCACCGCGTCGCCCTGACCCGCGCCGGGGAGGAGACGGGCGCCCGGGCGCAGCTTCGCCCGGTCAGGGACGGGGTCCTTCCCCGTCCTGCTCCCGGCCCATGGAACCGTCCCCTGCCCCGCGCCCCGGCCATCCGGCCCTCACGCCAACCCTGGCGCGGGGTGGTCCGTCGTCGATAGGCTCCCGCGGATGCCGTCACCGGAGGACCAGCGATCGGAGCAGGAGCGGGCGGACGCGCTCCTCGACGCCCTCACGGACCCGGACGAGGGCATCCGCCGGGCGGCGCTCGACGAGGCCCACGACCTGCTGGCGAGCGCGGTGGCCGGCTTCCTCCGGGGCCACCGGAACCTCTTGGGCCGCACGACCCTCGGCGTGGAGGACGTCCACCAGGAGGTGGCGCTGCGCCTCCTGCGGCGCCCGCCGACCAACCCCTACGGCCGGCCGGCGCACGTGGTGCTTCGGGCCTGGGTGCGGCTCGTGGCGCGGCGCGTGGTGCTCGATCGCCTCCGCCGGCGCGAGGACCTCGACACCGAGGACGACGAGTCCCGGCCCCTGCGTGTCGAGGCGGCGGGGCAGGACCGTGCGCTCCATCTTCGGCGGGCGGTGCAGCAGCTCCGCCGGTGCGCCGACGCGCTTCGCTCGGAGAGGGACCGGCGAGCCTTCGCGCTGCTCCGCGAGGATCCCGACCTGGACGCGCTGCGGCTCGCGGCCGCCCTCGACATGGCCGTCGCGGACGAGGCGGGGGTCGAGGTGAGGGCCGCGGACCTCGTCGAACGCCGGGACGCGGTCCTCGCCGCCGAGCAGGCGATCGAGCCCGAGCTCGAGGAGCTCCTCCGGCGAGCGTCCCAGAACGCCTGGCAGCTCAAGTCCCGGCTCCTCAAGCGCCTCGCGCGTTGCATGCGCGAGCACGGGTTCGACGGCCTCCTGGGCGCCGGCGGAGGGTCGCGGTGAAGGGCCCGGATCGGGCGAATCGCCTGCGCGACGAGCTCGCCCGTACCCTGCCGGCGCCGCGCCACGCCGACCGGTCCGTCCGGCGCAAGGCGCTGCTGCTCGCGGGTCGCATCCACGCCCTCGGGGTGGCGCCGGTTCCCGACGAGGCCGCGCTCCAGGAGCGCTTGAGGGGCATCGCCGACCTCCACCTCGCGGACCTCGACGACCTCCTCGTGGCCCGCGAGGCGGCCGCCCTCGCCCTGACCGATGCCCTGGCCGACGGCGCCGACGAGGCCACGGTCCTACCGGTGCTGGACGAGCTGACCGAGCAGGAGCTCCGCTTCATGGCGTGCCGCGAAGCGGCCTCGCCGCCGGCTCGCCGGGGGGCCGACGAGCGCTGGTCCGAGGCGTCGGACCTCGCGCGCGCCGCGCTCGACGGAGTGGCCTACCTGCTCGTCGCCCACAACGCGCGGCGCGTAGAGCGGCTCTACGGGATCGCCGCCGAGCACCGGCGGCGCTTCTGGTGGCTGAGCGAGGGCGCCGGGATCGACCCGGCCGCCCTCGTCGCGCTTCCGGCGGTGGCCGAGATGGTGGCCGCGTTCCCCGAGGCGGCCGAGGAGCTCCAGCGCCTCGCGGCGACGTGGACCCTCGTCCGGCGGGGCGACTCGGAGGACGAGTAGCTCCCCACCCGATCGGCGCTCTCGGAGGGCGCCCGGGGTCCGGCGCAGCCGGGCACGCGCACGTCGAACGGGGGCGACCGCCGCGTTCTCGGGCGGGCGGATCCCCCGGGGGCGGTGGCGGGACAGGGGGCTATCGGCCCGGGAGCCCGATCCGTTGCTGACTCCGCTCACGCGGCCCTGGCTGCTACCCTCCTGCTCGTGTTCGACTCCCTCTTCGGCAGCCAGGACGAGCGCGGCAGGCGCTGCCAGAGGCTCATCGAGAACTGCGGCTACGCGGCTGCGGCGCTGACGCTGATCCCCATCCCGGGCTCCGAGATCCTCGGGGTCATGCCGCTCCACGTGGGCATGGTGATCGGCATCGGCCAGGAGTACGGCGTGCGGCTCACCCGGGAGAGCGCCACGGAGCTGCTCCTCAAGATCGGAGGCACGGTCGGTCTGAGCCTCGTCGGGAGCCGCATCGCGATGACCGCCGGCAAGATCCTCCTGCCGGGCCTCGGCGGGCTGGTCGCGGCCCCCTTCATGTTCGCGTCCACCCTGGCGATCGGGGCCGTGGCCCGTGCCTGGTTCGAGAACGAGGGCGCGGTCACCGACACCGACATGAAGCGCATCTACGACCGCGCCAAGGCGGAGGCGAAGTCGGCCTTCGACCCGAGCCGGGCGCGCTCGGAGGAGGCCCGCCGGCAGGCCGAGGCGGCTGCTCGAGAGGCGCGCACCGAGGGCACTGGCGCCGACGCCGACGCCGCGCCGGCTCCCGCGCCGAGCGTCGACGACCTCGCGGAGCGCCTCGCCAAGGTCGAGGAGCTCCATGAGAAGGGCATGATCAGCGAGGCCGAGTACAAGGCCGAGCGGCGGCGCATCCTCGACGAGATCTGAGCTCCTCGCTCGCTGACGGTCCGCCGGGCGCCCGGGGCCACGCCACGAAGAGGCGTGCCCGGAGCAGGCCTGCCTCCCTCGCTCACGCTGCGACGGACCGCCGGCGCCGGCGCCACGCGAGGAGAAGGCCGGCCAGGAGCAGGCCGCCGCCAGCCTGCGCGGGTCGGCGTCGCGACCCGATCGCGCAGGCCCCGCACGCGCCTCCGTCATCCTGCGGGGCGCCGCCCGCCGCCCCTTCCTCTCCTGGCGCGCCTCGGCGGCCCTCGCCGTCCGAGGGCTCCTGGGCCTCCGCGGTCCCGGTGAGGAGCGTGGCGATCGAAGGGAGCCCGGCCTCCACCTCGATCTCGGGGGCATCGGTGCGAAGCACGCCCGCGAGGGCCAGCTCGCCCCGGCGCGCGAAGGCCAGGTCCTGAGCCGGCTTCACCTCCGGCCGTGTGACGCCGCGGGGCGGGCCGCCCCAGCGACCCCGGACGGGGTCCCTGCACGCGATCTCCCCCTCCCAGGGGTGCCGGATCGCGTAGCGGGCCTGGAAGTTGTTGAACGAGGCCGAGGTCGCGCCGTGCTCGAGGTCGCCGTTCGTCCGCACCTCACGGCCGCCGGCGATCGGCGGGGCGGCCCGGAACACCAGGTCCTCGTCGAGCGCTCCCTCGCCATAGCGGTAGTGCAGGCGGGTCAGGACGAAGCCGGTGAGGGCCCCGACCCGCGGCGCGAGGGGGTCCGGCGGGCCGAGGCCCGGCATGACGTCGGCGCCGAGGGTCATCAGGTCCTGGGGGCCGAGGGTGGGGCCCGGGCAGGGATCGCACGAGGAGGACTGCCACGCGTACTCGGTCACCACCGCGCCCGGGTTCCGAGCGAGCGTCCGGTCGAAGAGGCCCGCGTAGAACTCCCCGAAGCGGGTGCGGACCTCGTCCGCGACATCGAGGTTGGTCGGGATGGTCACGCTCTCGTAGTTCGCGACGTCGTACCGCTGGCCGCGGGCCAGGATGTGGACCACGAGGTCCTGGGTGCCGGAGCTGTTCAGGAGCCCCAGGCGGACCGGCAGCGCGAAGCGCTCCTCGTCGTAGTGGACGCGGAGCGGGGACAGCACCGCCCGCCCGTCGCGGAACGTGACCCGCTCCACGTCGACCTTGGCCACGAAGAACTTCGTGCCCTGCTCGACGTAGGGGCGCAGCGCCGCCGAAGCGCCTTCGGGGATCCGGTACGCCTCCTGGCGGAGCCACGTCTCGAGGCCGCTCGAGTCCTCCGCGCTCAGGATCACGATGTCGTACTCGCCGACCTCGAACTGCGCCTCGATGGTGACCCCCAGCTCCGCGGCGCCCGCCGACCGCTCGGGCGCCGCGAGCAGCCGGCGGCGGCTCCCCGGCATCGCCGCGGTCTCCGGGAGCTCGGCCCGGCACGGGTCCATCTCCCAGTACTCGACGAGGCGCGGCGCCGAGAGCCGGTCGACCTTCGCGAACAGTCGAGGCGGGAGGGTCCGGACGTTGTCCTCGCTCAGGACGATGGGGACCGGGACCACGAGGGCGAAGTCCTCCGGCGGGCCCTGGTAGTCGTTCTGCATCGAGAGGGCGGTCCGGTTCCCCTCCCGCATCAACACCACCAGCGTGGCCTGGTTGGTCAGCGAGGCCTCCGCCCCCGTGACGTAGAAGCCGCAGAAGGCGCTCGCCGAGCTGGGGAGGGCGCTGGCGGCGAGCGCGAGGACGACAGCTCGATGGACACGGGGGCGACGAGGCTCGGACATGGATGCTCCTCCCCCCCGAGGATCCCTCGTCCCGCGCGCGGTCCGCAAGATGCCCTTCGCCCTCGACTCCGCTCGGTTCTGGTCCGATGATGGGAAGCCATGCGGATGCTTTCCCTGATGGGCGCGCTCGCCCTGTCCCTCCCCCTGATCGCCTGCAGCGAGAGTGACGGCCGACCCGCGGAGGGGACGTGGATCGAGGTCGTCCCCGGAGGGGACACCATATGCTCCCGGGGCAGCGACTACCGGTTCTTCGTCCGTGGCGGCGACCCGCAAAGGGTGATCATCGACTTCCAGGGGGGCGGGGCCTGCTGGAACGCCGCCACCTGCGGCTTCGCCGACGCGCTGTTCTCGGACGGGGTCCAGACGTTCGACGAGTGGCTCGACCTCGTCGACGACCCGGAGTTCGGCGGCTACCTGGACGGCGGCGCCGACCACCCCTTCGCCGAGTGGACCGTGATCCACATCCCCTACTGCACCGGCGACGTCCACATCGGCAACGCCCGTGCGGACTACGGCGACGACGTGGTCATCGAGCACCGCGGGTTCGTCAACGCGAGCACGGCGCTCGACTGGGTGTACGACCACTACCCGAGCCCGCAGACCGTGATGGTCTCCGGGTGCAGCGCCGGCGCGTACGGCGCCGCCTTCCACGTGCCCTTCGTCGCGGACCACTACGCGGACGCGGACGTGTCCCTGTTCGCCGACTCGGGCGGCGGGATCATCACCGAGACGTTCCTCGAGGACAGCTTCCCGAGCTGGAACGCGGACGGCTCCCTACCGGACTTCATCCCGGCTCTGACCGAGGTGCCGATCTCCGAGCTCAGCCTGACCGACGTCTACATCGAGGTCGGCAAGACCTTCCCGGATCTCGCGATGGCTCAGACCTCGACGGCCTTCGACCAGGACCAGATCTTCTTCTTCGAAGCGATGGGCGGCACGCGCGCGAACTGGCCAGGCCTCTTCCAGGCGAGCCTCGACCAGATCGCAGAGGAGGTCCCGCGCTTCCGCTACTACCGCCCCCCCGGGACCGCGCACTGCGCCGGCATCTACCCGTTCTTCTTCGAGCGCGAGGTCGACGGGCAGAACCTCGCCGACTGGACGCTCCAGCTCGCGACGGAGGAGACCCTGCCCGACACCGTGTCGTGCCAGGGCGCGGGCTGCTGCGTGGACCCGGTGTGCGAGGCGTGCGAGGCGTCGGGCTTCGAGGAGAGCTGGTGCCGCTTCTGCCTGAGCTACCCGCCGACCTTCGACGAGTGCTCGCCGGAGGAGTGAGGCCTGCGCGGCTCGGGGCTCAGTCCTCCGGGCACGGCGTGGGATCGTCCTCCAGGCGCACGCAGCCCCCCGCCCGCCACTCCACGGTGAGGGCAGCCCCGCTCGTCCGGAGCTGACACCCTTGCGGCACCTCCCCGAGGCGACCGACCTCCTCGATCACCGCGGTTCGGCCGACGTCCTCGAACCAGCGGAGCTGCACCTCGGGGGGCACGGGGTCCGGGAGGCCGGCGCTCCGCGCCTCCCGGAGCACGCGGTCGCCCACCTTCCGGACGCACCAGGCGTCCGACACCTCGCCGAGGCAGGGACCGAGGAGCCGGCACATGTGCTGCGCGTAGATCAGCGCCGCCGCGCCGGCGAACACCCGCGTCGCGAGGGGACCCTCGCCGAGGCGGACCCGCGGGTGCTCCGGCTCCGCGCTGCCGCAGGCCCCCACGCTCAGCGCGACGGCGAGCATCAGAGCGTGGCGCCTTGTCTCGGAGGGAGGCTTGCGCGCCAGGCCCCTCCATCGCCGCTCGAGCCGGTAGGTCGGGGCTTGCACCAGAGGCGGACCGTCGTCCATCCGTCTCCGCCAGGCAAGATCGCGCCGCGACGGGGACTCCCGCCACGCGAGCGAGAGCCACCGCCCGCCGAGCGGGAGCTCAGAGCGTGAAGCGCCCCACCGCCGCTTCGCAGCCCTCCCAGTTGACACGCACGTTCTCGGGATCGGAGAGCGCCGGCTCCGGCTCGAGCTTGTCGGGGAAGCCGGTCCACTCCGCCGGTCCGTAGAAGTCCCCCGACTCGGCGCTCGGGTCGGCGCAGCCGCGGAGGATGCCGAGCGCTCCGTCCTCGGCGGACTGGGCCTGCTGCATGAGCTCGGAGCTCGCGTCCATGCCGCCGGTCTCCGCGGTGGTCGCCTGGAGGCTGGTCGCGGCGAGGCCGGGGTGGGCGAGGAGCGCCTTGATGTGGTGGAGGCCCGCCTGCTCGAGGCGTTCCTTCAGGCCGTAGGTGAAGGCGCAGTTGGCGAGCTTGGTCTGGTGGTAGCGAGCCCAGCGCGGTCCGGAGAAGCTGGCGTTCTCCTCCTCCGTGCCGTCGCCCCCGAGGTCCCCGCCGCGCTTCTCGAAGTACCTCGCCTCGAGCGGGGGACCGAGGCGCGCCATGGAGGTGTGATTGACGATGCGCCCGTCCTCGCTCCGGCGAAGAAGGGGGAAGAGCTCCTTGGTGAGCAGGAAGTGGGAGAGGCAGTTCGTCTGCATCTGGACGTCGTAGCCGTCCCGGGTGGCCTGGTCCGGAAGGGCCATGACGCCGGCGTTGTTGCAGAGCACGTCGAGGGTGTCGTAGCGCTCCCGGATCGTCCGGGGGGCGGCGCGCACGCTCTCGAAGTCCTGGAGGTCGCAGACGATCGCCTCGAACGTCCCGGAGGGGACCTCCTCCTTCAGCCGGGCGAGGGCGCGCGTGGAGCGCTCGCTCTCGCGGTTCAGGAGCAGCAGGCGGGCACCGAGCTTGGCGAGCTCCCGGGCGCAGACGTAGCCCGTTCCGCTCGTGGTCCCGGTGACCGCAACGACCCGCCCGGACAGGTCGGCGGTGTGCTGGTCGAGGACGGTCTGAAGGTGCTTGGTCTCGATGGTCATGGCGACTCCTCTCGGCTGGGGGTGGGCCCAGCATGCGGACGACCGCCGCCGGGTGCCTGCCTCATCCTGCTCCGGTCCTGCCCGATCGCGCACATCGGGGAGCAGGCGGCTGCCGGCGGGCCCAGCCGCGAGCTACGGTCCGGGCCGCCATGACCTGCTCCGCGCTCGCCCGGGACGTCGAACGCTACGCACGGGACATCGAGAAATCGGGCCCGAGAGTGGACAGCGGTGAGCTCGTCCCTGGGCTCGCCTACATCCGGCGGACGGAGCCAACGCGCTTCGAGGCCTTCGTCTACGAGCCCCTGATGTGCCTGATCCTCCAGGGTCAGAAGGAGACGAGCGTGGGCGAGCGCCGGGTTCGGACCCGGCCCGGGGAGTGCATCGTGGTCAGTCACGACCTCCCGGTGGTCTCACGGATCACCGAGGCCTCCCCCGCCGCACCCTACCTCGCCCTGGTCGCCCGCCTGGACCTCTCCGAGCTGCGCACCCTCGCCGACGAGGTCGGGCAAGGGGCCCCCTCGGACGACTCGGGTGCCCACGCCGTCGCTGCGGTCGACGAGACCCTGCTCGACGTGGTGAGGCGCTACGTGGCCCTGGCGGCGGACCCGGGCGCCGTGCCCGTGCTCGCCCCGCTGGTCCGCCGGGAGCTCCATTTCCGCCTGCTCACCGCGACCCACGGCGCCATGTTGAGGCGCCTGCTCCATCGGGACAGCCACGCGAGCAAGATCGCCCGCGCCATCGCGCGCCTTCGGCGCGACTACCGGCAGCGGCTCGAGGTCCCGGCCCTCGCGCGCTCCGTCGGCATGAGCAGCTCGTCCTTCCACAAACACTTCAAGGCGGTGACCGCCACCACGCCCCTGCAGTACCAGAAGGACCTCCGCCTCACGGAAGCGCAGCGCTTGCTCCGGGCGGGCGACCACAGCGTCTCGACCGCCGCCTACGAGGTCGGCTACGAGAGCGCCACGCAGTTCAGCCGCGAGTACGCGCGGAGGTTCGGCGTGCCGCCGCGCGAGCACCTGAGGCGCGGGCCCGTGGCGGCGGGCATGGTGGGCTGAGGGCCGACGGCGCGGCGCCCAGGAAACGTCCGCCCCGCCGCGCAGCTCGCGCGCGTGGCGGCGCCCCGCGACGAGCTCCTACCCGTCCGCCGGGTCGCTCGGCGGGGGCGGCACGCTCGACGTGGTGCTCACCTCGCCCGCGAGGGCCTTGGCGATCCGCCGGACGAAGGACCCCGCCGCGGCGCGAGGGAGCTGGACCGTGGTGCGCCGGGGGATCGGCGCCGGCCCGTTGCTCGCGTCGGAAGCTCCGGGGTTGGACGGCGCGGACGTCGAGGCCTCGTAGGGCCGCCCCCGACGCGCCTCGATCGCCCAGCGGTAGACGTCCTCGTACTGCACCGCGGCGACGTCCCAGCCCATCTTCTTCTGCATCGACTGCTCGCGCATCAGATGGATCGCCAGCGGCTGGTGCCACCAGACGTCCATCGCATAGCGGGAGCACTGGAGCAGCGCCTCGGTGGTCAGGTCGTGGAACTTGAAGCCCGTTCCGCGTCCGGTGGCCGGGTCGAAGGACTCCACGCTGTCGTCGAGCCCGCCGACGGCCCGGACGATCGGCAGCGTGCCGTACCGCTGGCTGTACATCTGGTTCAGGCCGCACGGCTCGAAGCGGCTCGGCATGAAGAAGAAGTCGCAGGCGCCCTCGATGCGGTGGGCCAGGGCTTCGTCGAAGCCGATGTAGGCGCGGAAGCGGTCGCCCCCGTGGTCCGACAGGAAGCGGAAGTGGCCCTCGAGGTCGGCGTCACCGCTCCCGAGCACCACGATCTGGGCGCCCCACTCGAGGATGCCCGGTGCTGCGGCGGCCAGCATGTCGAGCCCCTTCTGGTAGTGGAGCCGGGAGACCGCGCCGCACAGCGGCCGATCCGGCGTCACCTCCAGGCCCATCTCCCGCTGGAGCCCGGCCTTGCACACCGCCTTGCCGTCGAGCCGGCCCAGGTCGTAGTTGGCCGGCAGGAAGGGGTCCGTGGCCGGGTTCCACACGTCCTCGTCGATCCCGTTGAGAATCCCGATCAGGTCCCCGGCCCGCCAGCGGGTCACGTGGTCGAGGCCGTGGCCACCCTCCGCCGTCTGGATCTCGTGGGCGTAGCGGGGCGAAACGGTCGTGATCTTGGTGGCCTGGTAGAGGCCGCCCTTGAGCATGTTCACGAGGCCGTAGTGCTCGAGGCCGTCGGCCTTGAGCTCGCTCCACGGGAGCTGGGTGATCGGGTAGCGGTCCGCGCCGAAGAAGCCCTGATGGGCCAGGTTGTGGATGGTGAGCACCGTCGCTGCGTCGCCGAAGGCCTCACGCTCCACGGTGTTGACGTAGATCGGCACGAGCGCCGTCGGCCAATCGTGGACGTGGAAGACGTCGGGGTGCCAGCCGAGGTGACGACAGAGGCTGAACGCGCCGCGGTTCAGGAGCGCGAAGCGGACCAGGTTCTCCTGGTCGTAGCCGCCCGGCGGGTCGTAGATGTAGCCGCGGGCGAACAGCTCGTCGTGGTCGAGGAGGTAGAGGGGGACGTCGCTGTTGGGCAGCCGGCCCTCGTAGACCGCGCACCAGGCCTCGGCGTCGCCCAGCGGCACCGCGACCGGGGCCGGGTGCCGCGCGAAGTCGGCGCGGTCGAGGTGGGCGTAGCGGGGCAGGACCACGCGGACGTCGAAGCCCCGGCGGGCGAGCGCCCTCGGCAGGGCCCCGGCGACGTCGGCGAGGCCCCCCATCTTGGCGAAGGGCGCGCACTCGCTCGCTACGAACAGGACCTTCGGCTTGGCCATGGGCTCCTCCCGGCTCGGGCTCGCCCGTTCATAGCACCGAACGCCGAGCCCCCTGGCCTCCCGACGGAACGGGCTCTAGACGAGACGGCAACGTGGAGATGGCCGAGCATGGAGCGTGGAAGCTGGGTGCCGAGCGACCGGGGCGCGATGGCTGACGAGGGGCGTGCGTCCTCGTCGCCGCCCTGGCATGACGTGTCCATGGGACGGGAGCCGCGGCGCTATCGGGAGCTGGAGCGCGCCATCGACGCGGTGGTGGCCAGCTACAGCGGCGACAAGGACATCGACAACCTCGAGAGCGCCGCCCTGCCCAACAAGCGGGCCGTGGTGGAGTCCTTTCACCATCTGAAGCACGCGCTCTACGTCGGCTTCTACAGCACCCGCGCGCTCAACCGGGACAACCTCCGCCAGGCGGTCGCCGAGCACCTCTACGCGGCCCACCAGCTCCTCGTCGAGCAGATCGAGCGAGCGTTGACGTACGAGCGGTGGCGCGGGCATCAGCACGAGGCGCCACCCCCCGCGGGGAGCGGCGAGGCGGTCGTGCTCGGCCTCCTCGACGCCCTCCCCGAGCTGCGCCGTCGCCTCGAGGGCGACGTGAAGGCGGCCTACGAGGGGGACCCAGCCGCCGAGAGCGTCGAGGAGATCGTCTTCAGCTACCCGAGCATCGAGGCGGTCACCGCCTACCGCATCGCCCACGAGCTCCGGAAGGCCGGCGTGCCGATGATCCCCCGCATCCTGAGCGAGCATGCCCACAGCCAGACGGGCATCGCCCTGAGCCCGGGCGCGACGATCGGCGAGCGGTTCTTCATCGACCACGGCACCGGCGTGGTCGTGGGGCAGACCGCGGTGATCGGGGACGACGTCAAGCTCTACCAGGGCGTCACCCTGGGCGCCCTGAGCATCCCGGACCGGCACGACCCGGCCAAGCGGCACCCCACGCTCGAGGACCGGGTCACGGTCTACAGCGGCGCCACGATCCTCGGCGGCGACACGGTGATCGGCGAGGGGAGCGTGATCGGGGGCAACGTCTGGCTCACGAAGAGCGTCCCGCCGGGGAGCAAAGTGTTCGGGCGGCCGAAGCAGAACGGCGATTGACCGCCGGTCGGCCTCAGCGACGCACGGCTCCCGCCCGGACCGGCGCGAAGGGCCGGTCGAGGTGGCCGACTGCCTCGGCCCCGCGGACGGCGTCGTCCAGGGTCCCGTCCTCCTCGGCCTCCGCCTCGAGCCGCGCCTGCTCCTGCGCCAGCCGGGCGAGGCGCGCCCGGGCCCGCTCGACCACACCGTCCTGGCGCGCCGCGGCCTCCGCCCGGCCCTCGAGCCGAAGGGCCTCCGCGCGCTCCTCGTAGGCCCTCAGCCGCCGCTCCAGGAGCCGGCGGCGCTGACCGATCACGCCGACGCGGAAGCCGGCCGTCTCGTCGGCGAAGGTGGCGGCCGGGTCGGAGGGCGAGGCGCGCCGCGCGAGCGGCGGCGCCGGGTCCGAGCCTTCGCGGCCAGCGCTCCCGAAGCCGACGGCGGGGTCGCTCCCGGCCTCCGCCGCGGCCGACCCGCCGGCGCCGGGGCCACCCGTCGGGCGGTCGGCCAGTTCCCGGCGCGGGGCCTCGCGCCCCGGGGGGTCGGGGACGACGGCGGAGCGGGGGGGCCCGGGTCCGCTCGCGGGGAGGGTGGCGGCCGGCTCGGCGGTCCCGGCGGCGAGCCGCCAGGCCACGGCGGCCGCGATCAGCACGCCGGCCAGGGCGAGGGCGAAAAGGACGTGAGGCTTCATGACGCGTGGTCGACGCGCGCCGCCCGCCCGCTGTTCAGTCGGGCGCCGGCCGCGGCCGGTTGGAGGTTGACGTCGCGGCGGGGGACGGTCGACGCTCCCTCCTCATGCTCGCGATCGACCTGAGCGGCAAGCGCGCCTTCGTGGCTGGCGTGGCGGACGACAGCGGCTTCGGCTTCGCCATCGCCAAGGCCCTCGCGGAGGCGGGGGCGGAGGTCAGCGTCGGGACCTGGCCGCCGGCCCTCGGCATCTTCGAGACGCTCCTTCGCCGGGGCAAGCTCGACGCGTCCTTGGCGCTGGCGAACGGCCGCACCATGAGCTTCGAGCACATCGTGCCCCTCGACGCGGTGTACGACGCCTGGGACGCGGTGCCCGAGGACGTCCGGCACAACAAGCGCTACCGGGAGCGAGGGGACTTCACCATCGACGGGGCGGCGAAGGTCCTCGCCGAGGCCTATGGCGAGCCGGGGCTCGACATCGTGGTCCACAGCCTCGCCAACGGGCCGGAGGTCAAGAACCCGCTGCTCGAGACGAGCCGGGCGGGCTACCTCGCGGCGGTCAGCGCCAGCGCCTACTCCTTCGTCTCCCTGGTCGCCCGCTTCGCTCCGCTGGTCCGGCCCGGCGGCGCGTTCCTCAGCCTGACCTACCTGGCGGGTGAGCGCGTGGTCCCGGGCTACGGCGGCGGGATGAGCTCGGCCAAGGCCGCCCTCGAGAACGACACCCGGGTCCTCGCGTACGAGGTGGGGCGGCGGCACGGCCACCGCGTCAACGCGATCAGCGCGGGCCCCTTCGCCTCGCGGGCCGCGAGCGCGATCGGCCTGATCGGGAACATGATCCGCCACTACGAGCGCAACGCGCCCCTGACGGAGCCGCTGAGCGCGGACGAGGTGGGCCGGGCCGCCGCGTTCCTGTTGAGCCCCCTTGCGAGCGGGATCACGGGGGAGGTGCTCCACGTGGACAAGGGGTACGCCGCGATGGCCGCGCCGGCGGACATGAACGAGGCCGAGGCCGACTGAAAGCCTCGCGCCGCGCGCCGCGTAGGGACGGAAGCCGGCCGCGCTCGCCGGCGGAGGTTCCCGATGCCCTACCTCGGCAGCACCGTCTTCGTCGCCACCGTCGCCCTGTCCTTCCTGCTCGCCCTCAACGCGTGGTGGCTCCTGTGCCGCGCCCTCGCCCCGCGGTTCGTGGCGCGCGCCCAGGCGCGGTTCCGCGACGCCCCCGGCCTCACGCTGCTGACCGGCGCCGGCCTCGGCGGCGCCTGCGCGCTCGCGGCCAGCCTGCTCGCCCTCGCGCCGCACCCCGCGGCCAAGCTGCTCGGGACGGCCGCGCTGCCCGGCCTCGCCGCCTTCGCCCTCGCCGGCGCGGCGGGCCTCGCTGGGCGGATCGGGGAGGGTCTGGCCACCCCGGCGGACCGCGGCCGCGCGTGGGTCCAGGTCCTGCGCGGCGGAGCGGTGCTCGAGCTGTCGTTCCTGCTCCCCCTGTTCGGGTGGTTCGTCATCGCGCCCCTCGCGCTGGTCGGAGGCTTCGGCGCCGCGCTCGGGGCGCTCGCCGGCTCCGTCGCCGCGCGCCTCGGGGCCTCCTCCCAGCGGGTCGCCGTTGCCGACGCGCCGTGAAGCCCTGGCCGCCGCCGCGGCGGGGCTCGCCCTCACGGGCTGCGACCGGGCCCTCGCCGGCGCCGCCCGGCTCCTGGCCGACGACCTCCCCGCCACGGTCGCCGTCCCCGAGGGCGCCGTCCCGAGCGCGGCCCGCCACCTCCTGAACCGCGCCGCCTTCGGACCCTGGCCCGGCGACGAGGCCCGGGTCGACGCGCTCGGGGTCGAGGGCTGGCTCGACGAGCAGCTCGACCCGCGGACGATCGACGACCGGGGATGCGAGCTGCGGACGGCCTTCATCGACGCCGTGCACCTGCCCTCGGATCTGGCCTTCGAGGTGGCGCCGCGGCACGTCGAAGAGCAGCTGACCTCCTACACGCTGCTGCGTGCCGTCTACAGCCGCCGCCAGCTCCAGGAGTCCCTCGTGGGCTTCTGGAGCGACCACTTCCATATCGCCCTCGGCAAGTCGCTCTGCCGGCACCTCAAGGCGGTCGACGACCGGGCCGTCATCCGGCCGCACGCGCTGGGGTCCTTCCGGACGCTGCTCGGGGCCTCGGCGCGGAGCCCGGCGATGCTCGTCTACCTCGACGGGCGCGACAACGCGGTCGGCAAGGGCAGCCCCAACGAGAACTACGCCCGGGAGCTCCTGGAGCTCCACGCCCTCGGCCTCGATGGGGGCTACACGCAGCGGGACGTGATGGAGGCGGCCCGCTGCCTCAGCGGCTGGACGGTGCTCGAGCGCGGCGCCCCCGGCGCCGTCCGCTTCGTGCCCGCGCGCCACGACGACGGCCCCAAGATCGTGCTCGGCCAGCGGATCGGCGCCGGCGGGGGGGCGGCCGACCTCGACCGGCTCCTCGACGTCGTGGTCGCCCACCCGAGCTGCAGCCGCCACATCGCGACGCAGCTCGCGCGGTTCTTCGTCGCCGACGACCCGCCGGCCTCCGTCGTCGCCGCCGCCCGGCGCACGTTCCGGGGCACGGGCGGCGACATCGCCGCGACCGTCCGGACGATCCTGACGAGCGAGGGCTTCGCGGCCAGCCGGGGCACCAAGGTCAAGCGGCCCTTCCGCTTCGTCGTGTCCGCCTTGCGCGGCCTGGGGGCGGAGACGGATGCGCGAGGCGACCTGCGTCGCCACCTGGGCGCCCTGGGGCAGGCCCCCTTCCAGCACCCCACGCCCGACGGCTACCCGCGCGACGGGGCGGCGTACCTCGGGACGCTGCTCGGCCGCTGGCGCTTCGCGCTCGCCCTCGCGGGCGGGCAGCTGGACGACACGCGCGTCACGCTGTCGCGCCTGCGCGCTTCGCTCGGCGGCGCGAGCCGGCGCGCGAGCTTCGGCTCGCGGCTCTTCGCGCACATGGTCGGCCGTCGCCCCACGGCCCCGGAGGCCCGAGCGCTGCGGCGCGTCGAGGGGGACCGCGTCGCCACCCTCGCCGTGGTCCTCTCGAGCCCCGGATTTCAGCGATGCTGAGCCGTCGGGCGCTCCTGACCGGACAGCCCCCCGCCCGTCGGAGCCCGCCCGGACGGTCGGCGGCCGCCCGGTGGCGGGTCGCGGCGGGGCGCCTCGCCGAGGACCGGGTCCTCGTCCAGGTGTTCCTGCGCGGCGGCGCCGACGGCCTGAGCCTGGTGCCGCCGGTCCACGATGACGACTACCACCGAGCGCGCCCCACCCTCGGCGTGCGGGCCGGCCCCGGCGCGCCTCCCCTCGACGACCGCTTCGCCCTCCATCCGGGCCTCGCCCCGCTCATGCCGCTCTACCGGGAGGGCCGGCTCGCCGTGGTCCACGCGGCGGGCATCCACGACCGCACCCGCTCCCACTTCGCGGCCCAGGACCGGCTGGAGCAGGGGGCGGCGAGGGGCCGGGGCGTCGGGAGCGGGTGGCTGGCGAGGCTGCTCGTGGCGCTCGACGCCCGCACGAGCCCGAGCGCCGTCGCGCTCGGCCCACGCCTCCCCGAGGCGCTGCGGGGCGCACCCTCGGCGAGCGTCCTCGAGGCGGCGACAGAGCACCGGCTCGACGTCTCGCCGGCCCACCTCCGAGCGCTCGAGGATCTCCACGAGGGGCCGGGCGCCATCCGGGCGGCGGGCCGCGATGCCCTGGCGGCCCTCGCGCGACTCGCCCGCCTGACGGGGAGGCCGATCCCGCGGCACGGGGCGGCCTACCTCGACGGTGACTTCGGGCGCCGCCTCGCCGAGCTCGCTCGGCTCGTCCGGGCGGGGGTGGGGCTTCGCGTCGCCACCGTCGACCTGGGGGGCTGGGATCACCACTTCGTCCAGGGCACCGCCTTGCCCGCGCTGGCGCGCGAGCTCGGCGAGGGGCTCTCCGCCTTCGCCCGGGACCTCGGGCCGCTCCTGGCAACCCGGGTGACGGTGCTCGTGGTGACCGAGTTCGGCCGGCGGGTCGCGGAGAACACGAGCCTCGGCACCGACCACGGGCGGGGCTCGGTGGCCCTCGCGCTGGGGGCGGGGGTGCGTGGCGGGCGGGTGCTCGGTCGCTGGCCGGGGCTGCGGCCGGAGGATCTCGAGGCGCCGGGCGATGTCCGGGTCACGACGGACCTCGGGCGGGTCCTGGCCGAGGCGTCGGCCTGGATGGGCGCCGACCCCGAGCGGGTGATCCCCGGGACCGAGGGGCCGGTGGGGCTGCTGGACGAGGGCTGAGTCGCGAGACGCCAGGGGCTATGCTGGCACGGGCCGGGGGGGACCGCGCCGAGGCGATCCCGCCGGCCCCAGGGGACCCGGGCGATGGCGACCGTCGAGATCACCGAGCACCTCCACACGTTCTTCCCGTCGCTCGGCGAGGGATCCCTCGAGGTGGAGGCTGCGACCGTGGCGGGGGTGGTCGAGGCCCTCGAGGAGCGCGCGCCCGGCTTCGCGTTCTACGTGTGCGACGAGCGGGGGCGCCTGCGTCGGCATGTCAACGTGTTCGTCGACGACGTGACCATCGCCGATCGGCGCACGCTGAGCGACGCCGTTGGCCCGACGTCGCGCGTCCTCATCCTGCAGGCGCTGAGCGGAGGGTAGGCGGATGTCGAGACAGCTCCTCGTGGGGACCCGCAAGGGCACGTTCGTGGTCGAGCGGCAGGGGCGGGCCTGGCGGCCCCGCCTCGCCGGGCATCCGGGCCAGGGCGTGAGCTACGTCGCCGCCGACCCCCACTCCGGGGTCTGGTGGGCGGCGCTGGGGCACGGGCACTGGGGCGCGAAGCTCTCCCGCTCGGACGCCGGCGGCGCGACCTGGCGCGACGCCACGCAGGTGCGCTACCCGAGCTGGGCCCGCTACCTCGCGCCGCCCGAGCCGACCGAGGAGCCCGCCGCCGACGCGCCCCGGGGCGCGTCCATCAAGGAGGCGACGCTCCTCAAGCTCTGGGTCATCGCCTTCGGCACGCCGGGCCGGATCTACATCGGGACCGTGCCGGGGGGCCTCTTCGAGAGCGACGACGGCGGCGAGACGTTCCGCCTCAACCGGCCCCTCTGGGACCACGAGTCCCGCGGCGGCGACGTGTCGGAGGGCCCCGGCACCGGGGTCACCCACTGGTTCGGCACCCCCGCGGCCGAGAGCGAGTTCGCCCCCGGGATCCACTCGATCGTCCTCCACCCCACCGACCCGGAGCGGATCATGGTGGCGGTCTCCACGGCGGGCGTCCTCGAGAGCACCGACGGCGGGCGCTCCTGGCGCGGTCGCAACGAGGGCATGACCAACGACTACCTGCCCGACCCGAAGGCCGCGTGGGGCCACGACCCGCACTACGTGGAGCGCTGCACCGGCCAGCCGGACTGCCTGTGGCAGCAGAACCACTGCGGCGTCTTCTTCAGCCAGGACGGGGCGGCCACCTGGACGAAGGTGAGCGACCCCGCCCGCGGGGTCCACTTCGGCTTCCCGGTCGCGACGGACCCCGAGCACGGCCACACCGCGTGGGTCGTGCCGGGCAAGGCGGACGCCCAGCGGATGGCGATCGACGGGGCCCTGTTCGTCGCCCGCACCGAGGACGGCGGCGAGAGCTGGCGCGTGCTGCGCGAGGGGCTGCCCCAGGAGAACGCCTACGACGTGGTCTACCGCCACGCCCTCGACCACCGCCACGGGGTGCTCGCCTTCGGCACGACCACCGGCAACCTCTACCTCAGCGAGGACCGGGGGGAGCGCTGGCAGACGGTCGCGAACAACCTGCCCCCGGTCTACAGCGTGCGTTGGGCGTAGCCGGCTAGTCACCTGGGGGACGGCCGAGGCGCACCCGCTCCGGCGTCCGGACGGGCTCCAGGGTCTCCGGGTCGAAGAAGGGGCTGCGGCGCTGGTGGCCGGCCAGGCGCCAGGCGGCCATCAGGCGGGCGAAGCGGAGCATCATCAGGGCGAAGGCGGCGCGGGTGTTCCTCAGCTCGCGCGCTCGGGAGCGGGGCACCTGCCCGTTGACGCGGGCGCGCACCGGCCCGACGGCGTCGTCGAGGGCGCCGGGCACCCCGTCGCGGTCCACCACCGTGTGGATCAGGCCCATGAACGGGAGGCGCCCGTGGGGGAGGGTGTTCGCGACCGGGCTCCGGCAGCAGCTCGTGTACCAGCGCAGGGCCCCGGTGGCGGTCAGCCGCAGGCAGGCGAGGTGCTCGATCCCGTCGGTCAGCTCGAGGCGGTGCGGCGACATCTGGATCACCTCCGTCCCGCCGTGCTCGTCGAGGACCTCCTCCGCCCGCTCGAGGTGCTCGGCGTAGGAGCGGCAGAAGCGGCAGAAGCACACGACGCGGTTGACGCGGGCCGGCGTCACGTCGCGTGCGACGCCCCTCAGGGCGCCGCAGCGGCAGCGGAGCGGCAGATCGGTGGGCATCGGGCTCCGAGGGTAGCGGCGTCGTCGGGCGACGGGAGTCGGCGCCGCGCGTCAGCTCGAAAAAAGCCGGCTCCACCCCTGCGCGGTCGTCCACTCGACGTTCCCCGGGAGCCGCGCCGCCACGAAGGCCGCGCGGCGAGCCGCGCCCGCCGCGGACGTCCCGACCCGCACGTGCAGCGTCACGTCGGCGAAGGCGTCCCGCACGCCCCGGGCGAGCGCGACCGCTCTCTCCGGGTCCGACGCGTACACGTCGGTCCTCGCCGGCCGAAGGGGGTGGGCGTGGCGGAGCAGCAGGGCGACGCCGCTGGCCAGGTAGGTCGAGCTCACCCGGTCGCTCGCCTCCGCGGCCCTCGCGAGCCCGAGCCCGCGCGCGACCTCGTCACCGAGGTCGAGGCTCAGCGCGAAGGCGGGCTCGGCGGCCACCCCGCGGCGCTCGTCGTGGAGCTCCGTCCAGAGGGCCAGCTTCTCGAGCATGACGAGCGCGTCGCGCGCCCGCGGGGTGAGCTCGTCGAACTCGTGGTCGAGGACGTAGAGGGTCCCGGCGGCGTCGGCGCAGACCGCCGAGTCGATGCGTGGGTTCTCGTAGCCGACGACGGCGAGCTCGATGCCTTCCCGGCACACGAAGGGCCAGTCGCGCGGGCCGAGGTCCGAGGCGTGCGTGGACCCGTCGGCGAGGTCCCGTTCCACCGGGGCGTTCAGGCCGAGCGGCTCGAGGCTCGCCCGGTCCACGAGCATGGCGAAGGGGCCGAGGCGATCCGGCTCGAGGAGCCCGAAGGCCGGGGCCAGGACGAGCCCGCCGACCCTGGCCTCGATGTCGCCGAGGACGTCCCAGCCCTCGTGCCCCTGCTCATCGAGCCAGGCGCGGACCCCCTCGACCGACCGCAGCGGCTCGGCGATGAACGCGCCGCGGCGCGCCAGGGCACGATGGAGCCTCGCCGACGCGCCGGCGAGGCAGGGAGCGGCGCCTGCCGGGCTGCGCCCCGGCTCCACGCGGCGCGCGACGTTGACCCGCCCGTCCTGCGCCCAGAGCCAGTCGAAGGCGTGGGCGTCACGCGTCGCCAGGACGCGATGGCGAGGGAGGCGCACGCCGGACGCGTCCTCGTCGGGCGCGTCGTCGCCCGGGAACGCGTAGCAGAGGCCGCGGGCGGGCGCCTCGGGTCGCCCGCCGTCCCGGTAGCCACCGAAGGCGTGCGGGACCGCGAGCTCCCCCGCCCTCGAGATGACGCGCAGGGCCCGCTCGATCGCGTCGGCGTCGTCCGAGGCGACGAGCGCCTCGTCGTCGAGCGCGATGACGGTGGTCGCGTTGCGCGCGTCGACCTTCACGCTCGCCACGCCGTGCGCGAAGGCGTCCTGCACCCCGAGGGCCTCCGCGAGGCGCGCGAAGCGCCGCACGCTCCGGGCCTCGAGCGCGTGCCGGTGGCGGCTCCAGCGCCGCGCGTCCCGCTCGCCCATCGCGCGCCGCTCGCCGATCCGGACCCAGAGGACGTGCGCCCGAGCGAGGGCGTCGCCGACCGCGAACAGGTAGTCGATCAGCTCCGGCCAGCTCCGCGCGACGGGGCGTTCCAGCCCGTACGTCGGGTCGCGGGTGGTCCAGCCTCGCGGGCTCGGGTCGATCGACCGCCGGCCCGCCCCTCCGCCGCCGCCTCCGACGAGGAGGCCGATCAGCGGGTGGTAGCCGAGGAGGACCTGCCACGCGTAGAGGCGCGGACGTGGGGCGAGCCGCTCCGCGATCCGATGCGGGTCCAGCAGGAAGCCGCCCGGCATGGGCAGGCCCCGCCCCCCGCATGCCTCGAAGAGCATGAGGAGCGCCACGCGGTGCGCCTCGTCCTCCACCTCGGCGTCGCGGCCCCACGGCGACGTCGGGCAGCTCGCGAGGCGTGCCCGCTGGGCCTCGGACAGCTCCCGCTCGGGCGGCAGCTGTCGGGGGTTGCGCGTTCGCCGGGTCATCGCCAGCGGCCAGCCTCGACCGGAAACGGGCCTGACGCCACACCGCCCCGGGGGATTCGCGGCGCCGGAGCGTACATCGAGGGAGCGGGCAGGATGCCCGGGTCGCCATCCGTGCTGATGGCGACCCGGGCTCCGTCGTCGGAGACGAAGCAGGTTGACCGGGCCCCCGCCCGGGGATCCGAACGGCCGCGGCGACGACGTGCCGGGCGGCGCCCTGCTCGCGTGGGTGGACCTCCCGAGCGGGACGGTCGACGGCGTCGAGCTCGGGGTCGCGTGGCGCGGCTGCGATGGATCGGTGGGGTGGGCCACGCTGCGATTCCCGTGGTCGGGCCGCGACCCGTTCGAGCTCGCGCCAGGGCGCGGCCCCTTGGCCCTGACCGAGCCGGGCGAGCGCGCGGTGGCCGGGCCGGTCATCGCCTACTTGCCCCGGGGTGTCCGGGCAGCCGTTTCCGGCGGCCCGGACGCGGGCGTTGGCGAGGTGGCCGAGGGCGGCTTCGTGGTGGCGTGGGTGGACGAGGAGAATGGCCTCGTCGTCCGGCGGGTGGCGGACGAGGACGAGGAACTGCGCGAGCCGGCCTACGCTGTCGATCCGCGGCAGCGGCGACAGCTCCGCGACCTGTTCGCCGACGTCGAGGGCGGCGCGGCGCGGATCGCGGGCCGGGCCCAAGGCAGGCTGGTGACGGGCGGGCTGACGTGCAGGGTGGCGGAGCTCTGAGCCGGGGCGGCCGCTCATCCGCCACAGTAGTCCGGGCTGTCGGGCGGATCGCCGCTTCCGCAGGTCGTGCCCGTGTCCTCGGCCGGCGAGAGGCATTCCCAAGCGGAGCTGCACGCGTAGGTGCATCGGGGAGGGCCGACGTCGAAGTCTCGGCAGAGCCCGCCCAGCGGGCACTCGGCGTCGTCGCCGCCCGGGCAGCGGACGTCGTCGAGCAGCGCCTGGACGGCTTCGCAGGTCGTGCGTTCCTCGGCGATCGTGCAGTAGCCCAGGGGCAGGACGCCGTCGATGGACTCGCGCTCGGTGATGTGGCGGAAGAAGGGGCTGCCGCACCGCCCGGGGGAGGTGCTTAGGCAATACGCGGTGGGCCGCGGCGCGCCTCGGAACGCCATGGCGAAGCAGAGAGCCCCCGCCTGGCAGTTGTCGTCCGTGTCGCACGGCTCGCAGCGGTCCTGCGTTTGCTGGCCGTACGCCGAGCAGGCGTTCTCGGTCGTGCAAGGGCTTGCGCCGCACGCCGCCTCCTCGCCGACCAGGCACTCCACGCAGGCTCCGTTCTCCACGTCGCACACGGGCGCCGCCGTGCGGCCGGCGCAGTCCTCGCTCTTCTCGCAGGGGATGCACGCACGGGTCCGGCACGCCGGCGTGTCCAGCGGGCAGTCCTCGTCGGTGAGGCACTCCACGCACGTGCGGTCCTCGGCGCAGCGGGGCTGGCCGGGGTTGCAGTCGAGGTCCGTCAGGCACGCGACGCAGGACCCGTCCTCGTCGCAGAGGCGCTCGTCGCCGATGCAGTCGAGGCTCGTTCGACACGCCACGCAGGTCTCGTCGACGCAGAAGGGGGCGAGCTCCGGGCAGAAGCCTCCGCAGGGTGGGCCCAGGTCGCTCGGGCCCATGTCCCTGCACGGCAGCCCATCGCAGACCGCCTGGCACCCGTCGCGGTAGCGGCCCTGCGGACCGGGGAAGAGAAGCGTCATGTCGGGGCAAGGCCGCCGGTCGACGGCGCAGCCGGCCAGCGTCAGCGGGACAAGGGCGCCCAGGACAAGGGCGCTCGGGGCAATCACGACGCGGGTCATCGGTTGACGATCGCAGCAGATGCCCGCCTCGACAATCTCGACCCAACACCCGGAATCTCGGTTGACGCGAGTCTTGGCGTGCACGTTGCCGGAGTCACCTGCGTGTCACGCGTGTTTGCCGTGTGCGTGGCGCCTCGGCCTCGACGCCGGAGCGCCTTGCTGGCGAGTCGGGTCCTTGCCACCGTTGGCCCGTGCTTGGCGTGCGACGGGGCAGCGCCGGCGGCGTGGTGGTCGCCCTCGGCGTGGCGAGCTTCACCGGCTGCTACCTCTCCCACGAGAGGCCGGGGGATGGTGGCGCGCCGGCGGTGGACCAGGCGCCGCCCGCGCTCGGCGAGGTCGACGAGGGCTTCGTCGACGTGCTGCCGCGCTGCGACGAGCCGGCCGTGCTGCGCGCGGAGCCGGCCCGGATGCTGCTCGAGGGCGGCCTCGGGGCGCAGCAGCTCCTCGAGCTGGAAGACGGCTGGCTCGTGCTCGCGTGGGTCAACCTGAGCGGCCGCTACGAGGCGTGGCTCCAGCGCCTGGCCAGGGATGGCTCGCCCCAGGGGGAGCCGGTGATCCTGACCGACGACGTGGAGGCCTCGATCGACTTCCCGCGCCTGGCCTTCGACGGGGACGGCTTGATCCTCGCGTGGACGGAGGACCACGCCCGGATCAGGCTCCGCCGGGTCGAGGTCGACGGGTCGGTGGGGCCGATCCACGAGGTGGCGCTCCCCCCGGAGGTCCCGCGCCGCGGCCTGATCGTCTGGCAGGTCGCTCCCGACGACCGGGGGATCCATCTCCTGGTCAACCCGGGCTTCGGCGACCCGACGTTCGCCATCCTCGTCGACCGCGACGGGACCCTCCTGGCGGGACCGGCCCACACGCGACGCGTGCCGACCGAGGAGGGCCGGTACGCCCGAGGCCCGTCCCGCTGGTCGCCGGACGGCCCGGTGGAGTGGGCCGAGTACCGCCAGCCGGGGCCCTGGCAGCTCTGGACCGGCGAGCTCAGCTACGACGACGGCGTCACCGCCCCCGAGCTCGTGGCGGAGGTCGAGTGGGGCCTCCAGGTCGGCGCCTCGCTCGTGCCGCCGCGGCCGGTCCTCATCGTGCGGGACCCCTTCGACAGCACCCGGTTTCACGAGCGGGCCCCACGCGGCCTGGGGCCCGAGCTCCTCGAGCTGCGCCACGACGAAGGGGACCCCGGGCCGATGGCCCGCTTCCAGGACTGCGGCGTCGGCATGCTGGCCGAGCGCGGCGAGCTCCGCCCGACCAACCCGCTCGGCACCTTCCTCGACGTCCGGCTCTACGATCGCGACTTCGCGCTCCTGGCGGGCCCGGTCCAGCTCGACCGGAACGACCCCGGCACCTACATCGAGCGCGCCGAGATCGCGTGGAACGGGCGGTCCTTCGGCGTGCTCTACACGGAGACGAGGACGACGAACCGGCTGCTGTTCTTCCGGCGAGTGCGCGTCGGCCGTCGGGGCTGAAGGCGCCAGGCGTCGACGGGAACGGCCGAACGATGGCCGTGGCACGGGGGGCTACCGCTCCTCCGGCTCCGTCGAGCCGTTCGCAGGCTCGGCCGCCCTCACCAGCCCCGGGGTCACCGGCGCCTGCCCCGGCCGCCGGTCCGGGTGGTCCCGCTCCCGGAACCGCCGCAGGCCCTCCTCGGTCTCCGGCTGGTGGATCGAGCGGTTGAAGCACTGGGCCTCGATCCGCAGGCCCTCGTCGAGCGGGAGCCCGTGGCCGCGCTGGGCCGCCTCCTTGTCGGAGCGCATCGCCGGCTGGGGCAGCGTGGCCAGGAACGCCGCGAGCTCGAGCGCCCGCTCGAGGGACCGGCCCGCCGGGACCACCTCGTTCACCAGCCCGATCCGCTCCGCCTCCATGGCGTCGATGACCCGCCCCGTCAGGATCAGCTCCATCGCCCGGCCCATCCCGACGATACGGGGCAGGCGCTGGGTGCCGCCGTCGGCGAGGCCGATGTTCCAGCGGCGGCAGGTGACGCCGAAGCTCGCGTGCTCCTCCGCGATGCGGATGTCCGCGACGCACGCCCACTCGAGGCCTCCCGCGTAGGCCACGCCGTTGACGGCGGCGAGGATCGGCTTGGTGATGCCCGTCCAGCGCGTCGGGCCGAGGATCCCAGGCGCCTCGCCCCGGTCGTGGCGGGCGATCTCCTCCGGCGTCGACGGCACGAGCGCCAGCCCCGCCCTCAGGTCCCCGCCGGCGCAGAAGGCCTTGTCGCCGGTCCCCGTGATCACGGCGACGAGCGCGCTCTCGTCGTCCCGGAACCGGGTCCACGCGTCCAGCAGCTCCCGATGGGTCGTCGGCCCGACGCAGTTCATGACCTCGGGGCGCGCGAAGCGGATCACCCGGGTCGGGCCGTGCTCCTCGTAGGCGATCTCCGTGTAGGGCATGACGCCACTGTCCGCCGAGTTGCGCGCACCCGCCAAGCACGCCGTCCCCAAGGTCGGGCCGCCCCGCGCTGTCGCAGCCTCGGAGGGCAGACGATGGGTGAACGAGACGGGCGGCCCGCACGCCGCCACGCATGGGCTCTTGCGTTCTGCGCGCTCGCAGCGAGCGCCTGCGGGGGCTCGAGGGGGGACGAGCGGTCGGGGGCCGGCCCGAGCCCCGAGACCGCTGGCCAGGAGGCCGTCCCGGCTCCGCCGGTCGCCGACCTCCCGGGGGCCGCGGAGCGACCGCCCGAGCCCGAGGTGCCGGACGACACGACCGGCCTCGCCCGCCGGATGGCGCCGAAGCCCCTGGCGATCCCGGCCACCCGGTGGGGCCAGACCCAGCGCTTCACCTTCGACGGGTTCCGCCGAGGCTGGTTCGCGCGGCTGCCGAGCGGGGCGCAGGCGCTGCTGACCCCGGCCTACGGCCAGGGGAAGGTCTACGTGGGCGGCGGCTTCGCGAGCCATCAGCTGTTCGCCTACGACGCCCGCACGGGTGACCGCGCCTGGGCCGCCAGCGCCCCCGACGGCGGCCCGAGCGCGGCGATCGTCGAGGACGGGAAGATCCTGTTCAACACGGAGAGCTGCACGCTGTTCGCCGTCGACGCGGAGACGGGGCGCCAGCGCTGGAGCCGCTGGCTCGGCGACCCGCTGATGAGCCAGCCCGCCGCCGGCAACGGGTTCGTGTTCAGCGGTCACGTCATCGACGGGCAGTCGCCCGGTGGCCTCACCCCGGGCCAGACCGGCTACGGCGTCGCGGACGGCCGGCGCTACGGCTTCACCGCCCTGCGCGTCACCAACGGTGCGCCGCGCTGGACCCGCGCGATCAGCGCGGACGTGATGAACGCGCCGGTCCTCGACGACACCAGCGTCTACTTCACGACGATGGACGGCATCGTCCAGCGCCTGCGCCAACGGGACGGGCGCGTGCTCTGGCGCCGGCCGCTCCGCGCGACGAGCGCGCCGACCCTCGACGGGCCCGAGCTCCACCTCACCGCGCGGATCGGCCACGGTCGCGAGCGCCGGGAGCGCACCCTGGTCCTCGACGCCGCCAGCGGCGAGACGCGGAGGGAGCTCGAGCCGGTGGACGCGGCCTACCTGAACGCCCGCGCCGACCAGGGCGGCGTGCAGGCCGGCTGGGCCTACGCGGGCTCGCGGGCGACGGTGGTCGACGGCCGCGCCTACCAGACCATCGGCAACGAGGTGCAGAGCCGCGACGCGGACACCGGGGAGCTGCTCTGGCGGCGGGCCTACACCGACGAGGTGCACGCCCGCCCCGCGAGCCCCCCGGCCATCGCGGGCAGCCAGCTGGTCTTCGGCACCCAGGACGGGGACCTGTTCGCCCTCGACATCGACACCGGCATGACGACCTGGGCCTACCGGGTCGGCGAGCCGATCGCTGCCCAGCCGACCGTGGCCCACGGCTGGGTCTACGCGGCCACGACCCGGGGCGGCCTCGTCGCCCTCGAGGTGTCGGACCGCACCTTCGACGGCTGGCACATGTGGGGCGGCAACGCCGAGCACAACGGCCCGGTCGTCGGCGACGAGGCGCCGCCCGAGGACGACGAGCGCCCCACGGAGGGCAGCCTCCGCCTCGGCTCCGCGCCGCGGGACGGCGAGGTGCCCGGCTTCGTGCTCGAGGGCACCCGCGTCGACGCGCGGGTCAGCGGCTACGTCGCCCGCGTCCGGGTCACCCAGACCTTCCGCAACCCCTACGATCGCGCGGTCGAGGCCGTCTACCTGTTCCCCCTGCCGGACGACGCGGCCGTCGACGCGATGGAGCTCCGGGCTGGCGACCGGGTCGTGCGCGCGGTGATCCGCCGCCGCCAGCAGGCCCGCGAGGAGTACCGGGACGCCCGGGATCGCGGCGTGCTCGCGAGCCTCCTCGAGCAGGAGCGGCCGAACCTGTTCCGCCAGTCGGTCGCGAACATCCGGCCCGGCGACACGATCGAGGTCGCGCTCCGGTACACCCAGGTGCTGCCCTACGAGGAGGGCAGCTACCGCTTCGTCTACCCGATGGTCGCCGGTCCTCGGTACGCCGCCGACGCGGGCGGCGACGACGGCGAGGGCGACCTGCGGCAGGTGGTGCTCGCGCCCGGCGCGGAGCGGCCGGACCGGGTCGAGGTGAGCGTCGACGCCGACCTCGGGGTGCCGCTCCGGGAGGTGACCTCGCCGACCCACGAGCTCGCCGTCGACCGCGACGGCCCCGCCCGCGTCCGGGTGCGCCTCGACGCGCCGGCGCCGCCGGACCGGGACCTCGACCTCCGCTTCCCGGTCGCTGGCGAGGCGCCGGCGGTCAGCGTGCTCGCCCACGCTCCGGCCGAGGACGAGGACGGCCACTTCACCTTGGCCGTCCACCCCCGGGTCGACGTGCCGGACGGCGACCTGATGCCCCGGGAGCTCGTGTTCCTGGTCGACACGTCGAGCTCGATGAACGGCCGCCCCATGCAGCTCGCCAAGGCAGCGATGGTGACCGCCCTCGAGGGCCTGCGGCCCACGGACACCTTCCGTGTGCTCACCTTCTCGGACCGGGCGAGCGCGCTGAGCGACGGGGCCCTCCCCGCCACGCCACGGAACGTGGAGCGTGGCCGTCGCTTCGTCCGGGACCTGCGCGCCCTGGGCTCGACGGAGATGGTCCGCGGCATCGAGGCGGCGCTCTCGCCCGCCGCCGAGGACGGCCGGATGCGGATCGTCCTGCTGATGACCGACGGCTACATCGCCGAGGAGCCCGAGGTCTTCCGCGCGGTCGACGAGCACCTCGGCCAGTCGCGGCTCTTCGCCTTCGGCGTCGGCTCCGCGGTCAACCGGTACCTCCTGACCCGGGTGGCCGAGGTCGGCCGGGGGGACGTCCAGGTGGTGACCCTCGACGAGTCGCCCGAGGCGGCGGCGCGGGCCTTCGGCGAGCGCATCGCTCGACCCTACCTGACCGACCTCGCGATCGACTGGGGCGACCTCGACGTCCGCGGCGCTTACCCGCGGCGGCTGCCCGATCTGTTCGCGGACCGCCCGCTGGTCGTGCACGCGCGCTACGGCGAGGGCGGCAGCGGCGAGGTCACGCTGCGGGGTCGCATCGCCGGCCGGCCCTTCGCGCAGACGCTCGAGGTGACCCTGCCCGGCTCGGGGGCGGAGCGCCCGGAGCTCGCGAGCGTGTGGGCGAGGACGCGCATCCGGGACCTGATGACGGCGATGGCGCTGCGCCCGAACCCGGCGCTCCAGGAGGAGGTCACCCGGCTCGGCCTCGCGCATCACCTCCTGACGGAGTGGACGGCGTTCCTGGCCATCGACGAGGGCTACCGCGGCGACGAGCCCGCGGACCGGGTGGTCCAGCCGTCCGCAAGGCCCGCGGGGACGGCGCCGGCGGGGGGCGAGCAGGCGCAGCGCACCGACGCCTTCGAGCCGCTGGACGGGCTGGTCGGCGACGTGCCCGGGCCGATGGCGCCACCTCCGCCGGTGACGGGGGCGGTCGGGCGTGGCGCGGCCGGGGTCGGCTACGGGACGGGGTACCTGCACGGCACGGGAGTCGGGGGCGGTGGAGCCGTCGCGCGCCGCTCGTCGAGCGCTCGCGTCATCGACCTCGAGGAGGTCCAGATCCGCGGCGTGGACGACCTGGCGGCCGACGAGGGCCTGCCGGCCGACCCGGCGGGCGAGGCGCCGGCGCCCTCCCCCGACGCCCCGGCGCAGCCCGAGGGGGAGGAGGGCCGGGATGGGCCCGGGCCCGACGCGGAGCCCAGCGAGCGCGAGGAGCCGAGCTGCGAGGACCTCGCTCGGCGGCCCGACGGCACGATCGACCAGGAGCGCCTGGAGGAGTGCCTCCGACGCCGGGCGTCGGCGCCGAGGGGGGAGGCGCCGGGCCCGGAGCGTCAGCGCCGGGCGGCGCTGGGCTCATCGACGGAGCTCCGGCCGGCCGAGCCCGCCGCCTGGGCACCGGCGCTGGGTGCCGAGCACGCGGCCGCGCGGGGCGACGCGCCGCCGGCCTACGTCTCGCCGTCCTCCGGCTCCTCGCCGCCCTGGCCCAGGAGCTCCGCCGCGGTCGCCTGGAGCTTCTCGAGGTCGACCTGCGCCGGGTCGAGGCCCAGCTTCGCGAGCGCCTCCGACGGGTCGATCGGCTGGCCCGCCGAGGCGCGCTCGCTCAGCTCCCGGAACGCGTCGCTCTCCGCGAGGCGCTGGGCCATCTCCATCGCTGCGGCCATCAGGTCGCCGCCGCCCGCCCCGCCGAGCAGCGCCTGGAGCTGAGCGGGGTCCGGGGCGTCGTCGCCGAGCATCTCGCGGAGCCGCTCGGGGTCGGGCGCCTGGTCCCCGAGCATCGCCTGCAGCTGCGCGGGGTCGGGCATCCGGTCCCCCAGCATCGCCTCGAGCTTCGCGGGGTCGGGCATCTGGCCGCCGAGCATGGCTTGCAGCTGGGCGGGGTCGGGCATCTGGCCGCCGAGCAGGGCCTGGAGCTGGGCGGGGTCGGGCATCTGGCCGCCGAGCAGGGCCTGGAGCTGGGCGGCGGCGGCGGACGCGTCCTCGTCGCCCTCGTCCTCCCAGATCTCGATCCAGTCCGCGAGCTCCCCGAGCTCGTCCGTGAGCGCGGCGAAGGTCCGGCCTTCCGGGGTGTAGGACGCCGGGAACACCGGAACCTTGCCCTCGTGGGCGTCGAGGAGCTCGCCGAGGGCCTCGTGGAGCCGGTCGGCGAGGTCCTCGGGCTCCGCCTCGGTGACCTTGACCCCGAGGTGGACCGCTACGGCGTCCTCGTAGACGTCGAAGCGGTAGGGCTTGCCGTCCTTGCCCAGACGCGTCTGGCCGAGGGACGGGTCCGCGCCCGGCGTCGCCGGCGCCTCGGGGAGGGTGGCGAGGGCCGCGGGGTCGAGGGCGACGACGGCGATCGCTTCGAGGGACATGGGCGCCGGCGTACCAGCCGACTCTCGCCTCCGCCAGGCCCGACACGCCGAAGGCGCCCGGAAACGGGCCGATTTCTTCCCCCCTGCGCCGGCTCCGTGCTAGCGGCGGCCTATGTTCGGGACCTACGAGGCCGACCTCCGCGTGATCGGGGTGGGCGGCGGCGGCGGCAACGCGCTTCGGGAGCTCCGTCGGCTCGGCACGGCTCGGGTGGCCCGTCGGGCGGCGAACACCGACCGCCAGGCCCTCGCCGAGCACCCCGACGAGGAGCGCCTGGTGCTCGGGCCTCGCGCCACGCGTGGCCTGGGGGCCGGCGGCCGGCCGAGCGTGGGCTACGCCGCCGCGCAGGAGAGCCGCACCGAGCTCCAGGAGGTGGTCGCCGAGGCGGACCTCGTGTTCCTGGCCGCGGGGCTCGGCGGGGGCACCGGCACCGGTGCCACGCCGCTGATCGCCCACCTCGCCCGCGACGCCGGCGCGCTGACGGTCGCCGTGGTGACGCTCCCCTTCGCCTTCGAGGGCGGGCGCCGCCGCGTGTACGCCGAGCAGGGCCTCGCGGCCCTCAAGGAGCAGACCGACTGCCTGATCGTGGTCCCGAACGACCGGCTGCTCCTCGCCGAGGGCGGCGAGGAGCCGACTTTCCTCGAGGCCTTCGCCCGCGCCGACCGGGTCCTGGCCGACGCGGTGCGCGGGATCAGCGACCTCGTGGTGCAGCCCGGCCTCGTCAACCTGGACTTCGCCGACGTCCGCGCCGTGCTGACCGGCGGGGGCCGTGCGGTGATGGGCATCGGCGTCGGCCGGGGCGCGGACCGCGCGCTCGCCGCGATCGGGAGCGCCACCCGGAGCCCGCTGCTGGCCGACGACTCCTTCGAGGGAGCGCGCGGGGTCCTGCTCCAGTTCACGATCGACCCCGGCGTCAGCCTGAGCGCGATCCATCAGGCCGCGGAGCGGGTCCACGCCATGGTCGATGACGACGCCGAGATCCTGTTCGGCGTGGCGGGCGACCCGAACCTCGAGTCCGAGGTCCACGTCACGCTGATCGCGTCGGGGCTGCCTCACCCGGACCCGGCCGCGGTCCTCAGCCCGGCCCGGCGCCTGGCCCGGATCCCGGGCCTCGAGCAGCTCACCCCGGCCGAGGTGGTCCTCGCCCGACCGCGGCGCCGCAGCGCCCTCGGACAGTAGAGCTCGCCTCGACCTCCTCACCGGACGTCCCGCGACCAGGATCCGGCCGGACGGACGAAAAAATCGGGCCCTCGTCGTGCACCCGCGGGGCAGCGGGCTATGGTAGCGCGCTGTCAGGGCGGCTGGGCGTTGTTCGGCGGCTCGAGAGCGGGCGGACCATGGCGAAGCTGGCGGCCGGGATCATCGGAACGGGTGAGGTCGCGGAGACCCACGCCCGCGTCATGGCTGCCGACGGGCGGGCTCGCCTGGCCCACGTGTTCAACCGCACACCGGAGCGCGCGGAGCGCTTCGCGGTGCGCCACGGCGCGACGGTCCTGGCGAGCGCCGAGGCGCTGATCGACGCCTCCGACGTCGTCCTGATCTGCAGCCCCCAGCACACCCACGCCGCCTACGCTCAGGCGGCGCTCGAGGCCGGCAAGGCGGTCCTGTGCGAGAAGCCGGGCGCGATCAGCGTGGCCCAGGCGCGGCAGCTGGCCGACCGGGCGGAGCGCTCGGGGGCCGTCTACCAGGCCGGGTTCAACCGGCGCTTCGCCCCCGTCTATCGGGAGGTCGGCCGGCTGCTGGCGAGCGGCGAGCTCCGGGCGACGTCGTTCCAGATCAAGATCAACCGCGGTGAGCTCGAGGCACCGGCGTGGGTGTCGGACCGGTCCCTGAGCGGCGGCTTCCTGTTCGAGACGACGATCCACCTCCTCGACATGGCCCAGCACCTGTTCGGGGACGTGCGGATCGTCGCCGCGAGGGGGACGCAGCGCGTTTACGACCAGCCGGACAACTTCAGCGTGCTGCTCGAGTCGGCCGAGGGCGGCCACGGGGGCCTGACCAGCGCGGGCCACGCGACCTGGGCCTACCCCTTCGAGCGGGTCGAGGTGTACGGGCCCCAGCAGACCGTGGCCACGGTGGAGCTCGACGCCGTCGTGCGTACCGTGGGGCTCCGGCGGGAGACCGTGGCCAAGCGCTTCACCACGCTGCCCTCCGAGCAGCGCTGGGGCTTCGCGGGCCAGATGGAGACCTTCCTCGACCGCGTCACCGGGCGGTCGCCCTCCTACGATCGCTTCGCGACCTCGCGCGACGTGGTCGCAGCCGCGGCGCTGGCCGAGACGTTGTACGCGCACGCGAACGGAGGCGCCGAGGGATGAGGACGCTGTCGACCGACGTGTTCGTCGTGGGCACCGGGCCGGCCGGCGCCGTCTTCGCGCGCGTGCTCGTGCCTGCCGGGGCGAGGGTCGTGATGGCCGACGCCGGCGAGCAGATGAGCCTGCGGCCCGGGCGCAACCTCAAGAACGTCTACGCCTACCAGCGCAACCCGGACCGCTTCGCGGAGCTGGTCAACGGCCTGCTCCATCCGCTCAGCCCGTCGCCGACCCCCGAGATGGTGAACGCCGGGCTCGCGAACCCGCGCCAGGACCCCGAGCGGAACCTCGACGGGGCCGCGACCGCCTACGCCGTCGGCGGCCAGGCGATCCACTGGACCGGGGTGATCCCGCGCCAGCACCCGACGATGGAGCGCAGCCCGATCTTCGACGACGCGGAGTGGGACCGCCTGTACACCGAGGCCGAGGACGCCCTCGACAAGACGGACGGCGCCTTCGACGGGTCCGTGCGCCACACGGTGATCCGGGAGGCCGTGGCGGCGCACTACGAGGGCCGCCTCGAGCCCGGTCGGGAGGTCGGCACGCTGCCGATGGCGCTCCGCCCCGTCGAAGGCGGCGCCGACCCCCTCGCTCAGGGGCTGCTCTGGGTAGCGGGCGCGGACACGGTGCTGCGGAACGTCCTCGACGCCGACCCCGCCTACGGCCCGGAGCGCTTCCGGATCCTCCCCGAGCACGTGGTGCGGCGGCTGGTCGTCGATGGCGGCCGGGTGACGAAGGCGCTCGCCTACGACCTCGTCCGGAACGAGGAGGTCGAGATCCGCGCCGACACCTTCGTCGTCGCCGGCGGGACGGTGCTGGGGGCCCAGCTGCTCTGGGCGAGCGGCATCCGGCCTCCGGCCCTCGGCCGCTACCTCGTCGAGCATCCGATCTCCTTCGCGCAGGTCGTGCTCCGGGACGAGCTCCAGGAGCGGATCCGGAGTGACGCCCGCTTCGCGGAGGCGCGCCGGACGGCCCGACCGGACGACCCGCTCCGCCTCCCGGCCCACGACCGCTCCCCCAACGTGTGGATCCCGGTCGGCGAGGGCCGGCCCTGGCACGTGCAGATCACCAAGGACATCGTCCACTTCAGCCCGCCCCCCAAGGACGTCGACGACCGGGTGGTGACCGACCTGCGCTGGTACACGCTGATCGACCCGGACCCGGACAACCGGGTGACCTTCGAGGAGGACCTGGTCGACGCCTTCGGCCTCCCGCGGCCCACCGTCCACTACCACCTCGACGGCACCCAGCCCGCCAAGATCGAGGCCATGATGGAGGACCAGCGGGACGCGGCGCGGGCCCTCGGCACCTTCCGGCCCGGCGTGGAGCCCGCGCTCCTTCCGTCGGGCGCGTGCCTTCATCTCCAGGGCGCGACCCGCATGGGCGCCGCGGACGACGGCACGAGCGTCGGCGACCCGAGCTCGAAGGTGTGGGGCTATGACAACCTCGTCCTGGCGGGCAACTCCGTGATCCCCACGGGGAACGCCTGCAACCCGACCCTGACCACCGTCGCCCTGGCCCTGAGGGCGGCCCATGACCTCGTCGACTCGACCCGCACATGAGCACGCGCGACCTCGTCCAGCTGCGGCGGTTCCTCAGCGACCGCCGCTGGCATCGAACCCGCCCGAGCCCCGGGCCATCCGCCCGCCCCCTGGTCGGCAGCGCCTACCCCGACGTGTTCGGCAAGGGCATTCTCGCGGCCTCCCGCTTCCGCGTCTGGCAGTGGGACCGGGCGCTCGAGCGCTTGAAGGAGACCCAGGAGAAGCAGCTCCTGCGCATCGTCCGCCACGCCCAGGACAGCGAGTTCGGGCGCGAGCACGGCCTGGCATCGGTGACGGACCTCGCGAGCTACCAGCGCAACGTCCCGGTCGGCGACTACGACAGCTACGAGGCCCGCTTCCAGCGCATCCGCAAGGGTGAGCAGAACGTGCTGGTCCCGGACCGCATCCGCTTCATCTGCAACTCGGCCGGCAGCTCCCAGAAGGGTCGTCAGAAGTACCTCCCGGTCAGCGACAAGCAGGTGCGCTTCCAGCAGGGGAGCGCGGGCGACGCGGTGCACCGCTACCTCGCGTGGTCCGGCGACGACACCTTCACGAGCGGCTTCGTCCTCAGCGTGTTTCCCCCGACGGTGATGCGGAGGGAGGGGGACGTGCTCCTGACCAACAACCCGTCGATGATGATGACGAAGCTGCCGCTCTTCAGTGAGCCCGTCTACCTGCCGGACCGGGACACGATGGCGATCGACGACATCGACGGGAAGCTCGACGCGATCGCCGACAAGTACCTCGACCACGACGTGCGCACGGTGACCGGGACCACCTGCTGGTTCTCGATCCTCTTCGACAAGCTGCTCCGGGCGGCCCAGCGCAAGGGCCGCTCGGTGAGCACGGTCGCCGAGGTGTGGCCCAACCTCCGCTTCCTGGTCGGAGGCGGCGTGGCCGCCGACCCCTACATCCCGGTGATCCAGGACCGCATGGGCCGGGACGACGTCGCGCTGATCGACACCTACAACGCGACCGAGGGCGGCATCTTCGCCATCACCGATCGCCCGGGCGAGCCGGGCCTCCGGATGGTCCCGGACCGGGGCGTGTTCTTCGAGCTCGTGCCCCTCGAGGAGGCTGACAGCGACTCGCCGCGGCGCCTCCCGCTCTGGGAGGTGGAGCCGGAGCGGGACTATGTCATCCACGTCACGAACATCAGCGGCCTGTTCAGCTACCGCCTCGGGGACATCGTGCGCTTCAGCGACCTCTGGCCCCACCGAATGGAGTTCTCGGGCCGCCTCAGCGGGTGCCTGTCGACGACGCAGGAGCTGACCACCCACATCGAGGTGCAGAAGGCCATGCAGGCAGCGCTGTCGGCGGAGCCGGCCAAGACCGTGGACTACGCGGTCGGCGCCGACGTCGGTGTCAACGGGACGGCGAAGGCGCGCTACGTGGTCTTCGCGGAGTTCGTGCCCGGGCACGAGCCGGCCGACCGGGGGCGCTTCCTCGACGCCTTCGACGCCGCCCACATCCAGCAGAACCGCGCCTACCGGGAGCATCGGACCGCGGACACGGCGATCCTCGCCCCCGAGCTGGTCGCGCTGCCCCCCGGGAGCGTGGCCCGCTTCATGGCGGACGAGGGGATGACCAGCGTGCAGACGAAGTTCCCGCGCATCGTGGACGAGGCGCGCCGGGATCGCCTGCGCAGCTACGCTAGGGCCTGACCCTCACGTCGCGCGGATCCCGACCCACCCGGCGACAGCAGCACGAGCCTCGCGTCGATGGACGATGGACGGGCCCACGCCACCCGCCGCGCCTCCGGCCCTGCCGGGCAGCCCTCCGGCCGCGGTCCTCGCTTCACCTCGGCCTCCGGCAGGGCCGATGCGCGCGATCCTCGTGGTGGTGGCGGTCCTGCATGTCGCGTCGACCGGGATGGCCCAGGCGGAGCCCGACGAGCCGGCCCGGCAACGCGCCACGTTCTGGCTCGGCTACATGTCCTCCGTGGTCGTCCGCCCCGACATCGCGATCTGGTTCGACACGCACTACAACCACGAGGCCTTCTTCGTGCTCCGGGGCGGCCTCACCGTCGGCGCGATCGGGCGTGGAGCCACCGCGACCGCGGGCTACGCCTACCTCCTGCTGAGCGACGGGACGGGGGCCTTGCGCCGCATGGAGCACCGGCCCTGGGCGCAGGTGGTGATCCCCGCGCGGGACGGCGACTGGGGCTTCTCGCAGCGCATCCGCTATGACGCGCGCTTCCGGGAAGACCTGCCCGCGCCCGGCGTGGTCGGTCTCGGCTACATCTTCACCAACCGGCTGAGGTGGCAGAGCGTGGTCACGCGCTGGCTCCCGCCGTCCTCCTTTGGCCGCTTCCTGCTGCAGCTCGCGGACGAGGTGCTCGTGAGCTTCGGTCCCGTCGCCGGACCCAACTTCCTGGACCAGAACCGCCTCAGCGCGCTGGTCGGCTTGCGGGTCCGCGCCATCACGTGGCGCGTGGGCTACATGTACCGCTTCCTACCCGGCTCCACGGGGGTCCGGCCGCGGCACGAGCACGCCGTGCTCCTCTGGGTGACCCACACGATCGACCTGCCGAGCGTGCCCGCGCCGGGCGTCGGCGACGACGAGGAGCACCCGCCGTCGGTCCCGGAGGCAGGCAGCCCCTAGGGATGGGGCGGGCTTCGCCACGCCAGAACCGCACCCCATCGCGCGAGCGCGAGTGACCTCGCCGGCAACGCCTGGACCTACGGGGACACCCGTGTGCTCGGGGCGACGTGCGCTGGCGTCTCGAGCGGTCGGGTGCGGGTGGGCGTCGACGGCGCGCGGGGACCATCACGCGCTACGCCGGTGAGGACGAGACCCGGGACGGCCCTCGGTCCGACGTCCTCGACGCCTGGGCGGACCGGCTCGAGACGGTGACGAGCCCCGAGGGCGCGACGTCAGCACCTGGACCTTCCGCCCGGGCGGGGAGGTCGCTCGGGTGGACTACGACCGCCCGGTCCTCGTCGTGCGCCCAACGGCGTCGAGATGGCCACCGTCCAAGCCACCGGGCTGGGTCGAGTCCATGACCCACACCGACGCCTCGGGCACCGTCCTCGCTTCGGTCACCTACGTCCGAAGCGGTAGCGGCGAGCCCACCCGCATCACACGCGGGGACGGCAGCGACGTCGCGCTACGACGCGGCCCTCCGTGTGGAGCGCGAGTCGTACTACGATCTCGCGGGCACCCTGGTGGAGCAGATCGCCTACACCTACGACCGGGATGGAAACCGCACCTCGCGCACCACGAGCGCGGGAACCGAGACCTACGTCTACGCCAGCGGCGCCCGCCTCGACTACATCGAGCGGGGCGGCGCCATCCCCGCCGACTTCAGCTACGACGCGGGAGCTCCGGTCACCCGCATCGAGCGCGGCGGCCTCGACCTGAACCTCACCTACGACGCCCACGACCACGTGGTGACCATCGACGAGGCGGTGAGCGGCGCCCGGGCGGAGATCGACTTCGACGCGATGGAGCGCCGCACCAGTAGGCGCACCTTCGTGGGCGCGGCCCTGGTCGCCGCCGTCTCGTTCCTGACCACGACGTCCAACGTCCAGGGCCTCGAGGCGCTCCACCTGGTCACGGACGCGTCGACCGGCGCGGCGACCACGGGCTACGTCGACGACGGCGAGCACGCCCTCGCGCGCTACGAGGCATCGACGGGCGACGAGGCTTCTCCGGCCTCGCAGCAGGCCCCACGGACTATCGTACGGACTCGCCCCCCCAAGGCGTTCGGACGAACGGCCTACTGGTTCGCTGCCTACGAGTGCCGTTCGACGAGCTTCGTTGCCTTTGACCGTCCCGTCGTGGCAGCCGAGCAGAATGCACCAGACCAAGGGGGCCCCGCCCGACGGCCTCCCCGCCCTTGGGAACGAGTCTGTGATCGGGAAAGTGAGATCCCGTATACAGACTACAAGTTCGGGAGCCCGGTGCCATGGTTCTAGACCGATCCTGGCGTCACGAGGATGTAGTTCAGGCGGTCTCCCGTGTACTTTCGGTTAGGGGGGCAGCAGATCTGGAGCTGGCGGAAGCGAGGAGACTTGCTGAGCAACTAGCCCTTGAGGAGGCGCCGCCAACTCAGGCACGCCTACGACGGCTCCATCTCGCGATCCCGCGAGCGCTTCCATTGCTGATAACCTTCAAGTATGCGAACTCGCAACAGGACGAGATCCTGGTTCGACCTCTTCTGATGGGATGGCTAAACCGTACCCCAGCGCTTCTGGCATCCAAACTGCTCCCGGCCGATCTCCAGTCTTTCCCACGGTGGCTCACTCTGCCTGTAGCACACCAGTTTGCTGGCGACAAAGCGCCCCGCGAAGTGCCCATTGCCCGTCGATTTATTCTGATCACACTCGACGAACCTGTCGATGCGAGCGGCCTTGGGCTCCCGACTCAAGTCACCTTCGACACGAAGCTCGGCTCGGAGCGATTTGGGCCTGTCTCACCTGGCTACCATCAAGACCGGGCCATGTGGGAACGCGCTCTCCTCCTGGAAGGCCATGACGGGCGCGTGGACCGTCGGACTGATTGGGACCGGGGGTCGACAGTTGCCGGAGGCCCCACGCATCTCGAGCAGCTGTGTCGCGTTTCGGACCTCGTACAGTCTCTCATCATCAGGCTCCGGACTCTGGAAGGCGAGCGACCGGCGAGTACGACGCTGACACTTGGGCGCGACGCTGAGTCCAGAGCGTCGGTGCAGTTTCGAACCAATTCACGAGAGGGTCTCTCGGCGCTACCCCAGCGGCTCGGGCGCATGGGTCTCGGGCCCGATCTTCATCGATCCTGGGCGTCGACGACCTCTGAGGAGCGTAGGTACGAGATTCGACATTGGATCTTCGTTCGAGAGGAACCTGGCGACCAGAGCATGGGCGGCGCCGAATCAATGGAGCGGTGTGTGATCGAGTTTCGAGATGCAGGCCTAGCCATTCGTCTCCTGGAAGTCCCTGCACATCTAACGGATCTAGTCGGGCTCGTTGCCACGGCATTCTCTCGTGCAAATGGAGAGATTCACGACCTGCTGTCGGTGGCCAGCTCGGGTTCAAACGGACGCGCGGACGGCGATGATGAAGCAGGCGCTTAGTTCGCTCGGGCCGAGCGTGAGGGTGGCTCTACTACAAGGGAACACAGCGCCCCTCACGAGCTCGATGATCGTCCGGCTGTATCACGACGAGATGGCCATCGGCCGCGTACAGCCCACGACGGACGCGACCCCGGGCGACACGATCCTGATGCGGACCACAATTGCCGGACGCGCAGACGCAACGAATGTCGTCATTCTCGACACCATTGGCCGGGTGCTTGTCTACGCACGTGAGGCGAGTGGGGACCCAGCCGCTGGAGTTCCTGGTGTTCAGCTTGCACTCCTTCGCAGACCGAGGGACCGTGAAGGGGCTGATTCCCACGCCGAACAACCGGCGCTCGAGGCCGATCACGAGGCATCGTGGTCAAGGACCATCGAGCTCTCGACGAAGGCCAACCCGGACGCCGAATGGCTGGAGAATCGCGTCCGGAGCCAACCACTCTACGCGCTCCATGCCGTGCTAGACCGAGATTGGCCGGAAGGCAGCGCCTCTGAGCGCTTTGCGCAACTGACACGCTTGGTCGGTGCGTTGCGACGTGGGGTTGCGGAAAGCGAGCGGTGGAAAGGGTGCCTCTATGTCCTGTCGGCGATCGTCGTGTCGCACGACCTCACGGAGCGCAACGTCGTCCAGGTGGAGAGATCGAGGTTCGAGGCGTTTGACGTCGCGCGAGCGCTACGCGCAGCAGGTGCCGGATACGTCACCGTGGTGTCTCCCGAGGGCGATGTCCTCTGCACGGTCGGTCCACACTCAATCGTACCCAGGTTTGTCGCGGAGGGACGGCAGGTGAAACTCGCCACGGTGCCGGGCAGAGAGCCGTCACCCGTGTTCCGCCTTGGAGACCTTCCACATCGTCTTGAACCCATCAGGCAGACCCTTCTTAAACAGTTGAATGCAGACCCCCTGCTGATTGAGCTCGTGCGACGAGTGGTCGAGGACCAGGACCCATACGTGGAAGACTTGACTCGGTGGGTCGTAGGGGAGCAACCGCCGTAGCCTGACGACACTGTGCCGGGTACGCGCCGGGCTCGTATAGTGGTGAGAGGGAAACGTCCTGAGAGAGAACCGTACGAACCGTACTGAGAGGAACCGTACGGAGTGCTGTCCATCGTGCCCACCTCTGTGATCGGATGAGCCCCGCTCTCGCTGGCGGTCTCGCCGCCATCCGCCCGCCGTTCCGCCGATGCGGCCGTCTATCGTCCCGGAATCACGCGCCTGCCACGCGGCATGAGGCCTGCCCATCGCCGGGGAGGAATTCTGGAATCGTGTGTTCGTGAAGATCGTCTTGATCGGGCTTCGTGTTATCGCTTGATGAAGCGCCTCTCCGAGGCTGAAGCGATGCACGCTAGCTCCAGGTCGAAGACCAGACTGCTTCGAGACTAGCACCCGGCTAGACGTCCTTGCCCGCCTTGGCCAGGTGCGCGAGCGCCTTCTCGTACCCCGCGAGAGCGCTCGCCTCCGCTTTGCGCAGCTCCTCCGCGATGCGGCGCCCGCTCTCCGCGAAGTCCCCGCCGTGGCTACGTAGGTACGACTCGAGGCCACGGCCGTGGTGGTAGTAGTCGCTGAGGACGTAGCGGGCGACCAGCTCCCCGCAGCTCGAGCAGCGCACGTAGACCGTCTGCGGGAGGCCGGCCTGACGCACCAGCAAGTTGCGCACGTCGATCGAGCCGCATCGCTGGCAGCGCTGGCGGTGGACGTCCATCGTTCAGCTCACTCCGAGGAGGTCCCACCAGCGGAAGAAGACGACCACGGTGAGGGCCACGCCCGCCACGGTCGCAAGGAGGCCGACCCGCAGCAAGTCGCGCGCCTCGAGCTGACCGCTCGCGAACGCCATCGCGTTGGGCGGGGTCGAGATCGGGAGGGCCATCGCGACGCTGCAGCCGAACGCGACCGACAGGAACACGGGGGCGGTGCTCACCCCGGATAGCCCGGCGACGAGCGGGGCGAGCAGGTTCGCCGTGGCGGTGTTGCTCATCACCGTGCTCATCGCGCACGCCACGACGAGGAAAGCGCTCGCGAGGGCCCAGGCCGGCACGCCCTCGGTCGGGACGCCGGCCACGAGCCAGTCGGCGAGGCCGGACAGCTCCAGGGAGCGAGCCAGGCAGAGGCCCCCGCCCATCAGGAACAGCACGTCCCACGACAGCGCGCGGAAGTCGGCGACGCTGAGGACCCGCGCCCCGAAGAAGGCGACGACCGGGAGGACGGAGACGGTGCCCGGGGAGAGGCCGACGAGCCCGCCGAGCAGCCAGCCGAGGATCGTGATCGCCGTGACGCCCAGCACGAGGCGGCGACCCCAGGGCGCCTCGTCCGGATCGGTGCTGGCCGCCTGGCCGTCGGCCCCCGCGTCGAGCGGAAGGGACGCGCTCCATCCCCCCTGCAGCCGGAGGAGCGCGGCCCAGAGCAGGACGAGGAGGAGGAGGACGGCGGGCAGCCCGATCACCATCCACATCGCGAACCCGATCGGGTGCCCGGCACCCTCCAGGTACTCGAGCACGATCGCGTTCGGCGGGGTCCCGATCGGCGTGCCGAGGCCGCCGACGTTCGCTGCCAGGGGTACCGACAGGAGCAGCGCTTTGCGAGGCCCGGGGTCGGCGATGCTCTTCGCGAGCGGGAGGCACAGCCCGAGCATGAGCGCGGTCGCCGCCGTGTTGCTGAGCCACATCGACAGCGTGGCGGTCACCGCCATCAGCGCGCCCATCACGGCGGGAACCCGTCGGCCCGCGCGCCGGAGGATCGCCCCGGCGAGCGTGGCGTCGAGGCGATAGCGGTTCAGCGCCGACGCGAGCACGAAGCCGCCGAGGAACAGGAGGACCAGGTCGGAGAAGAAGGGCGCGAGGAACGCGTCCGCCGCCACCGCCTGCCCCGCCGCCTCGAGCGCCGGCCGGAGCCAGACCAGGTTGAGCCCGAGGACCAGGAAGCTGGTCACGAACAGCGGCACGGCCTCGCTGGTCCACAGGAAGCCTGCCAGCAGGAGGATCGCCAGCGCGATCGCCCCGCCTCCCGAGAGCCCTAGCCCCCCGAGGGGGTTGGTGAGGCCCACCGCCAGGCTCCCGGCGGCCCAGGCAACGGCGAGCGCGTGAGCCCTCACCGGAGCGCCCCCGGTCGATGCGGGTCCCGCCGCGTTGCCATGAGCATGGAGTCTTGCGATCGTGACGCGCCATGCGCGCGGTCAGGGTGTTCGTTGCTGTCGCTCACGTCGCCGCCCTCGGCGGCTGCGCTCTCGACACGCAGCGCTGCCCCGACATGACCCTGCTGTTCCCGTCCGCGCAAGGGGGCTACGCCGGGGGCTGCCGTCCGGTGTGCGATGGCGGGCCGTGCGCTGAGGCCGGGGTCTCGGCCCCGCGGCCCTGTGACCCGCCCTGCTCGGGGGACGCGCCCCGGTGCGCCGACGGGACGTGCGTGCAGTGCACGTCGGGGGCCGGCGACTGCCCGAGGGACCTCCCGTTCTGCCTCGACGGGACCTGCGTCCAGTGCGTCAACGACCAGGGCTGCGGGTCGCCGAGCGCGCCGATTTGCCAGAACCAGGCCTGCGTGGCCTGCGCCCGCGACCGCGACTGCGAGAACGTCGACGGCCTCCAGGTCTGCGATGTACCCACCGCCACCTGCGTCGAGTGCAATCGGCGGAGCTTCCTCGCGTGCGCCGAGGGCGTCTGCGACACCTCGAGCAGGACCTGCGCGCAGGACCGCCCGCCCGGCGGGCGGGGGCTGTGCGAGCCTTGCGTCGGCGACCGGGAGTGCATGCTCGATCAGCTCTGCGTGCTGATGACGGTCGAGGCGGAGCCTGGCGTCGCGCTCACCGTCGGGCGCTTCTGCCAGTGGCGCAAGGACAGCCGGCCGCCGATCGGCCCCTTCGGCAGCTGCCCCAGCGTGGCGCCCTTCTCCCGGGACGAGGCCGCCGTGAGCGTCGACGGCGTCGCGGTCACGATCTGTACGCTCCGGCAGCCGTCGACGTGCCCCGCGTACGGCGACGCGGTCGCCAGGACGCCATGCGACCGCGACGAGGACTGCGGCGTCCCGGACGTCCCCGACGGTGTATGCGTCGACGGGCGCTGCAGCCTCCGTTGCGATATCGACGTGGACTGCCCCGGGGATCCCCCGATGTGCGTCGAGGCCTCGTCCGGGGCGAGGGAGTGCCGTCCGCCCCCGCCCTAGCGAGCCGTGACGACGAACCCGTCCTCGAGCGGCGGTCCGCGCAGGATCGAGCGCATGCTCTCGTCGCCCTCGATGTGGAGCCGCCCGAAGGCCAGCAGGTACGCGGCGAGGGTGTCGACGGCCAGCCGAGCGTCGATGAAGCCGTCGCCGCAGCCGTCGTCGAAGGCGCCGGGCTGGAAGACGGAGAGCTCACCCGCGTCGAGGTCGTAGCAGACGCTGATGAAGGACAAGTGCCCTCCTTGCGGCATCTCGACCCAGAGGTCGTCCTGCCCGTCGAGCCCGGCCCAGGCGGGGACGGCCTGCTCCTCCTGGGTGGTGGTCTGGTCGAGGCGCCCCGTCATCAGCATCGTGGGCACCTCCAGCGCGGCGAGCTCTCCGGCGCGGAAGCTCGTGACGAGGGCCGGCGCCTGCGGAGCGATCGCGGCGACCCGGGGGTCGCCGAAGCCGGCCCGGTAGGCGGCCTCGACGTCCGGTTCGGCGAGCACCGCGCAGTCGGGGACCTCCGGCGCCTCCTCGCAGCCCACGCGGAGCGCGTCGACGCTGAGGTCGGCTCCGCCGGCGGCGAGGGTCGTGTACGCGCCGAAGCTGTGGCCGAAGGCGAGCACCCGGGTGGTGTCGGCGGAGGCGGCGAGGCCGGCCACGGCGTCGCTCTCGATCCAGTCGATCAGCGCCGTCACGTCGCCCGGGCGGTTCAACGCGTTGCGGGCGAAGGGCTGGCCCGAGCCGCCGATCACCTCGAGGGCCGTGTTGCCGACGTGGTCGACCGCGGCCACCACCCAGCCGTGGGAGGCGAGGCGCTCCGCGAAGGGGTAGGCCAGGAGCCCGATGCCGCCCGAGCCGTGCGAGTAGACCGCGACCGGGAAGGCGCCGCCCGGGGCGATCGGCGGGGCGTCGAGGGCGTCGGACGGCACGTCGACCACGCCCGCCACGCGGTAGGTTGCAGGCTCGCCCCCCTCGGCCGGGTACCAGAGCTGGACCGGCAGGGTGCGCTCCTCGGATGATGCCACGGGCAGGTAGGTGAGGGAGGTCTCCCGGAAGCCGACCGGGTAGGGACCCGGCTCGAAGAGCTCCTCCGTGCCGCCGCTTGAGCAGGCGGCGAGCGGGGGAACGCCGAGCGCGAGGGCACCGAGGGCGAGGGCTCGAGCCCCGAGGACGCGGAACGAGAGGGTGCGATAGGCAAGCCGACTGAACATGCGGCCAACGATACCGTTGACGTCCCCGTGTGGCGACGGCGGCACGGCGCGGCTCGACTCGAGCGGCACGGAACCGTGACATCCTGTCCCGTCGAGGTAGGCTGTGCGCGAACGCCCGGCTCGGTGAGCCTCCGGCATGAAGCCTGCTACCCGAAGTGCGCGGCCGCCCGACCGCGCGGCCGACGAGCGACCGATCGAGGGAGGGCGGGGCCGGCCCCAGACACCGGCGGCCCGAGGGAGCGAGGTCGATGACCAGGACGCGCGCATTCGTGGGGGCCGCGCTGGCCCTGGGGCTGGGGGCGGTCCTCCAGCCGACCCCCGTCGCCGCCTGCGGCGGGTTCTTCTGCAACCGCCAGGCGATCGACCAGTCGGGCGAGGACATCCTCTTCGTCTTCAACGACGACGGCACCGTCACCACGGTCGTCCAGATCGCCTACGAGGGCCCGAGCGAGGACTTCGCGTGGATCCTGCCGGTCCCCGAGGAGCCGCAGGTCGACGTCGGCACCAACGCCCTGTTCGTGGAGCTCGAGCGTCGGACCGCGCCGCGGTACCTCATCGGCCGGAGCACCACCGTCGGAGCATGCCGGGCGATGCCGGACTGCTGGGGGGACGAGCTGTTCGGAGCGGCGGGGGAGGTCCCCGCCCCCGACGCCGACTCCGGCGGTAGGAGCGACCCGGACGGCGGCGTGGAGGTCCTCCAGCAGGCCAGCGTCGGGCCCTACGACTTCGCGGTCCTCCGCTCCGGCGACGCTGACGCGCTGCGCGGCTGGCTGACCGACAACGGCTACTTCATCCCGTCCGAGGCCGGCGGCGAGCTGGACCACTACGTCGCCCTCGACCACTTCTTCGTGGCCCTCCGGCTCCAGAAGAACGCGACCACGGGCGAGATCCAGCCGATCGTGCTGCGCTCGGCCAACCGGGAGCCCTGCATCCCGATCCGCCTCACGCGGATCGCGACCGTCGAGAACCTGCCCGTCAAGGCCTACTTCCTCGCGGAGCACCGGGTGCGCCCCGTGAACTACGAGCTCGTGGCGCCCGACGAGGACGACGAGAGCCTCTGGATCACGACGATGGAGGGGGGCTTCCGGGAGGCCTACGACCGGATGGTCACGCGCGTGGTCGATGACGCGGGCGGCCACGCTTTCGTGACCGACTTCGCCGGGCCGTCGCCGACGCTGTCCCTCCAGGCCGGGACCATCGACCACCTCCGGAGCGTCACGGACGTCGAGGAGCTGCTCCAGGGCCTCCTCGGGGCGGGGATCCGCGGGGACCGGCAGCTCCTCGCGATCTTCGAGCGCCACCTCCCTCCGCCCCCGGGCGTCGAGGCCACGGCCTTCTACGACTGCCTGGCGAGCCGCTGGTGCGACACCTACGACGACTACGCGCGGGCGATCCTGTTCGACGCGGCCGACATCGTCGACGAGGTGGAGGAGACGGTGCTGGCGCCGCGGCGCCAGGCGCAGGCCTGGTTCGACCGCGGCGGCTGGCTGACGCGTCTCTACACGACCCTGAGCGGCGACGAGATGGACGTGGACCCCGCCTTCATGCCGTCGAGCCAGCTCCACCCGGACGTCTCGCGCGTCCACGAGGCCGAGCAGCGGATCGAGTGCAGCCCGGAGTACTTCTGGTTCGCCGCGCCGCGCACGCTGATCCTGGCGAGCGGCCGGGAGGTCCCGTTCCGCGAGGGTGTGGCCTACCCCGGGACCGACCAGCAGTTCTGCGAGGACTACTGGGGCGTGTCGGACGGCATGCCGTTCCACCCCGCGGCCACGGAGGCGGAGCTCCGGGCGACGGCGGCGGCGAGGTCGATCCGGCCGGGCGGAGGCGCGCTCTGCGCCGCGCGCCCCGGCCGGCCGGCGGCAGGGTTCGGGGCGGCGCTGCTCCTGGGTCTCGCGGGGTTCGTCCTCGCGGGGCGCCGTCGGAGCGGTTGAGCCCCGCGCGGCCCTACCCAGCCGCGGATTCTCGGGCGACACTCCCCGGAGGGGGGTGGCAGGCCATGAACGACGATCCCTTCGCCGACTTCTCGGACGAGACGCTGCCCGTCCTCCGTCCGCGCGACCTTCTGCGCAACCGCGCCCGGCAGCGGTCGACCGACGTGGCGGGGCTCTCCGACGTGGGCCTGGTCCGGGAGCAGAACCAGGACTCCTTTCTGATCGCGGACCTCGGCCGCTGGCTCGAGGTCTCGGACTCCAACCTCCCGGTCCCCGAGGTTTCGCGCCGGATCGCGGGGCCCCAGGGCCTCCTCATGATCGTGGCGGACGGGATGGGGGGTCACGGCGGGGGTGAGGTGGCGAGCGCGGTCGCGGTCGATACGCTCGCCAACTTCGCGCTCAACGCGATGCCCTGGATGAGCCGCCCCGACGACCAGACCGCCAAGGAGCTCCTCGTCCAGCTCGGCGACGCGTTCGCCCAGTGCCAGGCGCGGCTCCAGCAGGTCGCGGTGCGCAAGAGCATGGAGCACCATCAGATGGGGACCACGCTGACGGTCGCCTACGCGCTCTGGCCCAAGCTCTACGTCGTGCACGCCGGCGACAGCCGCTGCTACCTCTGCCGAGACGGGGAGCTCGTCCAGGTGACCACCGACCACACGGTGGGGCAGGTCCTGCGGGACTCCGGCGCGATCGGGGGCCCTTCGCGGTTCGACCACGTGCTCGTCAACGCGGTCGGGGGCGGGGACGACCGCGTCAACGCGGAGGCCCACAGCCTCTCGCTCGCCGCGGGGGACACCGTGCTGCTCTGCTCGGACGGGCTGACCGGGCACGTCAGCGACCCCGAGATCCGCGCGAAGCTCGCGGGCGCCGAGAGCGCCAGGGCCGCCTGCGCCGCCCTCGTGCAAGCCGCCAAGGACGGCGGGGGGCAGGACAACGTCACCGTGGTGGTGGCGTCCTTCGAGTAGCGCAGGCCGTCAGCGCTCGACCTGCACGCCGTTCCAGAAGGCGACGAAGCCTTCGATGTGCTTCGCCTCGGCCTTGGTGTCCGGATAGAACCAGGCCGCCGCGGGGTTGCGCTCGCCGCCGACGACCACGTCGTAGTAGGAGGCCGTGCCCTTCCAGGGGCAGACCGACGTCCGCGTGGACGGCTCGAAGTGGTCCTTCCGGATGGCGGAGGGCGGGAAGTACACGTTGCCCTCCACCTCCTCGAAGGTGTCGGACTCCGCGATGACGGTTCCGTTCCAGATCGCTCGTGCCATGGTTCGTACCTCCGACCCGAGCCTCGGGCCGGTCCCGCCGCCTGGCAAGCGCGCGAGCCGCGGTTAGCGCGCGATGACCTCCAGCGTCCCGCAGGCGCTGCGCTCGTCCCCGCGGTGCAGCGTGACCGGGCCGCTCGCGTAGTTGATCACGCGGAACACCAGGCGGTCGTCGTAGCGGCGGACGACCGGCTGGATCGCGCCGCCGTGGCGGATGGTGACGTCGCCCTGCAGGTTCTCGACCCGGAGCGTCACGAGCCCGTTGCGGGGTGCCCGGGAGACCTCCACTCGGCACGTCATGGGCGTGAGCCGAGGCGTCGGCGTGCCGGGGGTCGTCGGGCCGGTCCCGGGGCGCGGGGTCGTCGACCCGCCGGTCGAGGGCGCGCCCGGCCCGGTACCCGGCCTCTGCTCGGGGCGGACGGTCTCCCCCGGCTCGATCCGGCGCGGGCCGTCGCGGCGCTCCTCGTTGACGATCGTCCCGCTCGGTGGCGCGGCGGCGCTCCCCGACGCGGTGGATCCGGTGGTGCCGCTCGGGCTGCTCGCGCTCCCGGACGCCGTGCTCCCCGTGGTGCCGGTGGTCGGGCGGGGGTTGGAGGCGTCCACCGCCGTCACCGCCCGCGGCGGCCGCGCGGCGGCCCGCTCGACCGAGGGGTCGACGCTGGCGGGCGGGTCGCCGCGCTGGCCACCCCGACCGCCGCCGACCGAGACGGAGCCGCCGGCGCTCACCCGCCCGCCGACGCGGACGGTCACCCGGCGGGTCGTCGAGCTGCGGGTGCGCGTGGTGCTCTCCGCGGTCGTGCGCTCGTCGACCTGGCGGACCCGGGTTTCGGTGACCGGCCTCGCGGACACCACGACCGTGCCCCGGGAGCGGTAGACCGGCGGAGGCTCCTCGCCGACCGGGCACCAGTAGCCTGCGTGGTAGGCGATGGCGTCCTCCCGGTCGTCGGCGACGGGCGGCACCCAGTAGTAGCCGGCCCGGTTGCGCTCCCAGTGGCCGCCGACCCAGATCCAGGCCGTGCCGCTCCACCGGTAGTAGCCGTCGACCCAGACCGCGTCGTCGGCGGGTCGGGGCGGCTTCACCACCTCCACGGTGCGCACCGGCGGCACGCTCCGCACGACCACGACCCTCGGGGGCGAGGTCCGAAACGTCGCGGAGGACCGGACGGTGACGGAGCCCTGGGCGTAGCAGCCACCGAGGGCGCTCGCGCCGAGGATCAGCGCGCTAGCGAGCAGTCGTTCGCGCATCGAAGCATCTTCCTTTCTCGCCGTCGGTGGGGGCGGGGCGAAGGCGGGGCGCCTGGCGACGGTAGCGGTCGCCGCTCCGCTCGCCCACCCTGGCGACGGGCTCGCGGGTGGGACGGTCGGCGCGGGCGATCCCTTCAAGGGCGCCGGCCCCCGCGGGGCCCGGGTCGGGCGTAGACTCTTCCCCGTGTCCGCCGAGCACGAGAGCCCGCCGCCGGCCCCGGTCGCCCGCCAGGGCGCGGTCGTCGAGGCCGTCGGGGCGGGGATCGACGGCCGCGGCGACGGGCGCGCCACCGTGGGCCAGCCCGCCCTGACGGTCCCGGGCCTCTGGCCCGGGGAGCGCGCCCGGGTGGTGGTCGAGCACGTGTCCCGCGGACGGCCGCGCGCCGTCGGGCGCCGCCTGGAGGTGCTGTCACCGCACCCGGGTCGGCGGCCGGCGCCCTGCCCCCGCCACCCCGCCGCCGGCGGCTCCTGCGGCGGCTGCCCGATCATGACGCTGACCGAGGCCGCCCAGCGGGCCACGAAGGCAGCGATGCTCGCGGGCATCGGCCTCGAGGTGGATGAGGTCCGAGCCGGGCCGGGCGGCGATCTGTCGTACCGCTGGAGCAGCAAGCGCGTCGTCTACGGCGAGGTGGGGTCGCTCCGCCTCGGCAGCTGGGCCCGGGGCTCCCACCGCGGCGCCTGGATGGAGGGCTGCCTCGTCGACCACCCGCACATCGTGGCCGCCGCCCGGGAGCTCGAGGCGGAGGCCAACGCGCTCCGGATCGCGCCCTACCGGGAGGAGCAGCGGAGCGGCGACCTCCGCTACGTGTGGCTCCGGACCGACGGGGAGCGCCTGCTCGCCACGCTGGTCACCGCGTCGAGCCGGAGCCGCGCCGCGGAGCTCCTGCCGGAGGCGCTCCGGGTCCCCGACGGCGTGGCCTGGAGCGTGCAGGCGGGGACGGGCAACAGCCTGCGCGGCACGACCGCGGTCACGGTGTCCGGTCTCGACCGGCTGACCGTGGCGTTCCCGGACGTCGGGGACCTCGATGTCGGCCCCCTCGGGTTCCTGCAGCCGAACCCGCTCCGGATCGCCGAGGCCTACCGTGACCTGGTGCGAGGTCCCGACGGGGAGGCCCTCGAGGGTGACCTCGCGCTCGACCTGTTCGCGGGCGCGGGGCTGGTGACGCGCGCCCTCCGGCCAGGGTTCCGGCAGGTGCTGCCCGTCGAGAGCTACCCCGAGAGCGCGGCGGCCCTCGGGGTGACGCCGATGGCCGTCGAGGCGTTCCTGGTCGACCGCGGCCGGACGCTGGCGCCTTACCTGGTGGTCGCCAACCCGCCGCGCAAGGGCCTCGGCGCTGCCGTGACGGACGGCCTCAACGCGGTCCGGGCGCCGCGGGTCCACCTCATGACGTGCGGCCCCGGCGCCTTCCGCGAGGACCTTCTCCGGCTGACCGCGGAGGGGCCCTACCGTCTCCGTCGCCTCCGCGCGTACGACACGCTCCCCCAGACGCCCCACCTCGAGCTCGTCGCGCACCTCGAGCTCCGATGACGGGCCAAGGTGCTGCCGCCCCGGCCGGTCGCACGAGCAGGCGGGAGGCGGGCCTGGCACACTCGGAGGCGGACATCGTGGGGGGCGGGCTCGAGCACGACGCGCGTGACGCGCGGCCGGCTCCGGCGACGGGCACCGGCTCGCCACGCCGCTGCGAGCAGGGCTCGCCGTGGACCACGGCGGCCCGGTCGCTCCTTCCCCTCCCGGTCGCGGTCGCGCTTCTCCTCGCGCCCCTCGCCCTGCCAGGGCGCGCGGACGCCTGGGCGACCCCCCCCGCCGGGCTCGTCGGCCCGCTCGCCTTCGCCCTCGCTCTCGCCGCCCTCGTCCTCGGGGTCCACCGCCCCGCGCTCGGCCCGGCGCTGCGCTGGATGTCGGCGGTGGTCGGGGCCGGTCTGACGGGGGAGCTGCTCGCCGCGGGTGGCGCCGACCTCGTCGATCCGGCGGCCCTCGGGAGCCCGGCGCTGCGGGCCCTCTCGGTTGTGCTGGCGGGCAGCGTGCTCTACGAGCTGGCGCCGCTCGTGGCCGCCAGCAGCCGGATCATGGCGGCCGAGTGGCGCAGCGCGAGCCTCGATCTGACCGCCTATTCGTTGCTGCTGGGCCTGGCCGGCCTGGCCGCGGCAACCCCCGCCCCCCGCGCCGACCTCGGCCCGGAGGCCGGCCTCCAATGGGTCGTCTCGCCCGCGATGGCCACGGCCGCCCTCCTCCCCCTCGCGGCGACGCGGTGCGGACCGCGGCCGTCGATCGCCCCGGCCCGCCCGCCGCGCGTCTCCGCCCGGGGCCCGTGGGTCGTCGCGCTGCTCGGGTGGACCGTGGTGGCGCTCGTGGCCGGCCGCCTGGGGCCACGTCTCGCCGGCGTGCTCCCCGCCTGGTGGCGGCGCGGGCTCCCCGTGGCGGACGGCGTCCTGGTCGCGCTGCTGGCCACCTCCCTGCTGCTCTGCCTCGCGGCGTGTGCCGCGCGCCTCGCGCAGGCGGAGCGCCCTCCGCGCAGCCGAAGCGACGCCGGGCGCGCCGTCGCGCCCGGGCCAGGCCCGTTCCGAGGCAGCGCCGCGCGCGACGGCCCGGACCACGCGGGGCACGGCGGCCGCCCCGGGCTCCCGTCGGCGCCCGGATGGGCTGGGGCCGGGTTGTGGCTTGCATGGGCGGCGCTGTCGGCCCTCCTCCTCGTCGCTCTGCTGGTCGCCGTCTTCGACCGTTGACGCGGCGGCGACGGGGAGGGCGTCGGCCCACCCATCGAGGGAGGCGCTGGGTTCAATCGACCTTTCGTCGGTCCTCGGCGTCTCCGCGTGTTGCTAGGGCCTTGCGAGGCACATGGGCCGTCCCAAGACCAGAAGGGCGGGCCCGCATCGGCTAGCGACGGAGCTCGGGAAAGGGCACAGGATTGACGATGGGACTACTCGTCGAAGGCACGTGGAAGGACCGCTGGTACGACACCAGCTCCACCGGAGGACGGTTCGTCCGCCAGGACGCCAAGTTCCGGCGCTGGATCGAGGACCGGTCCGACGCGGAGCTCCCGCCCGAGGCGGGCCGCTACCACCTCTACGTGGCCTACGCCTGCCCCTGGGCGCACCGGACGCTGATCGTCCGCGCCCTCAAGGGCCTCGAGGACAAGATCGGCGTTTCGGTGGTTCACGCGGAGATGCTCGAGAACGGCTGGGAGTTCCGCGACGGGTTCCCGGACCATCTGTACGGGAAGCGCTTCCTCCACGAGATCTACACGAAGGCCAAGTCCGACTTCACGGGTCGCGTGACCGTGCCCGTGCTTTGGGACAAGAAGACGGAGACGGTCGTCAACAACGAGTCCTCCGAGATCATCCGGATGTTCAATGAGGCTTTCGGGGGAGACGGCCCGGATCTGTGGCCTGAAGAGCTGCGGGAGGAGATCGAGGCGATCAACGGGCCGGTCTACGACCATGTCAATAACGGGGTCTACAAGTCTGGTTTTGCCACGACGCAGGAGGCCTACGAGGAAGCCGTGACGGCTCTCTTCGATCACCTGGACTGGCTGGAGGGGCACCTCGAGGGCAAGACATGGCTCGTGGGCGACCGGATCACCGAGGCCGATATCCGACTGTTCACGACGCTGGTCCGCTTCGATCCCGTCTACCACTTCCACTTCAAGTGCACGCGGCGCCGCCTCCGCGACTATCCCAACCTCTGGGCACACACCCGCCGCATCTACGCGATGCCCGAGGTCCGCTCGACCGTGAAGATGGACGCGATCCGGCACCACTACTTCTACAGCCACGAGAGCATCAACCCGCACCGGATCGTGCCGCTGATGCCCGACATGGAGCTCGAGACGGCGCCGCGTTGAAGCCCGGCCCCGCCCGGACCACCCTGCGGGGGTGAAGCACCGAAGGTCGAGCCGGTGAGCGCCGACGTCAGCCCACTGGCATCCGAGGCCAGGCCGTGGAGCAAGGCCATCCCCGCCGGCCCCTGGGACGACATCGTCATCGGCTCCGGCATGGGCGGCATGACGTGCGCGGCGATCCTCGCCGAGCTCGGTCGCCGGGTGCTGGTTCTGGAGCAGCACTACACCCCCGGCGGGTTCACGCACATGTTCAAGCGTCCCGGCTACCGCTGGGACGTCGGCGTCCACGCGGTCGGCGAGGTCACCGAGCACAGCCTGACGGGCCGCCTGCTTCACCGACTCACGGGCGGGAAGCTCGAGTGGGCGTCCCTCGGGCCGGTCTACGACACCTTCGAGCTCCCCGGTGGCTTCCGGATCGACTTTCCCGATCATCCGGCGCAGTTCCGCGAGAACCTGCTCGACGCCTTTCCGGATGAGCGGGACGCGATCGACGGCTACCTCCATCGCGTCAAGAGCGTCGCGAAGGCGATGAAGAGCTACTACCTCGCGCGTCTGGCGCCGGAGGGGAGCCTCGGGCGGGTCGCGGACGCGATGCTGGGCCGGCAGGCTCGTCGGTACCTCACGGAGCGGACGAAGGACGTGGTCGAGGAGCTGACCGACGACCCGCGGCTCCGGGCGTTGTTCACGGCGCAGTGGGGCTACTACGGCTCGACCCCGTCCCGCTCGTCCTTCGCGATCCAGGCGTTGGTGGTCCGCCACTTCGCCTACGGCGGCTTCTACCCGGTGGGCGGGGCGTCGCGCATCGCGGAGACCCTGCTCGGGACGGTGGCCAAGGCGGGGGGGTGGACCGCGGTCCGAGCCGACGTCGCGGAGATCCTGCTCGAGGGCGGCCGCGCCGTCGGCGTCCGCCTGGTCGACGGTCGCGAGATCCGGTCCCGGCGCGTCATCAGCGCGTGCGGGGTGGCCTCGACGGTCGGGCGGCTCCTGCCGGCGTCGGCGACCCGGCGGTGGGGGCCGGAGGTTCGCGCCCTTCGTCCCGCCTCCGCCCACGTCTGCCTCTACCTCGGGTTCGAGGGGGACATCGCCGCGGCGGGGGCGGGCAGCGCCAACCAGTGGTTCTACGAGACGTGGGACATGGAGGCCGATGCGTGGCCGGTGGCCCCGGGCCGGGAGCTGCCGGACGCTCCGGTCCTCTACACGAGCTTCCCTTCGCTGAAGGACCCCGCCCACGACCCGGGGCCCCGGCAGCGGCACACGGGTGAGGTCGTCACCTTCGTTCCCTGGGACGTCTTCACGCCCTACCTCGACCGGCCCTGGCGTCGCCGCGGGGAGGACTACGAGGCGTTCAAGGCCCGGATGAGCGAGCGGTTGCTCGCCCAGCTGTTCCGCCATCGCCCGGAGCTCGAGCGGCACCTCGCGATGGCCGAGCTCTCGACCCCCGCCTCGACCCATCAATTCGCGCGACCCGTGCAGGGCAGCATCTACGGCCTCGAGCCCACGCCGGAGCGCTTCCAGAACCCATGGCTTCGGCCCCGCTCGCCGATCCCCAACCTGATCTTCGCGGGCAGCGAGGTCAGCACCGTCGGCGTGATCGGCGCGATGATGGGTGGAGTGCTCGCCGCGGTCAGCGCCGAGCCGATCGGAGCGATGAGGCTGATCCGACCGCTCTGGCGCTGACGAGACCGCCCCGAGCGCGGCGTCGCCCCCGCGCCGAGAAGGCACGGGGGCGACCCCGACGGCGCCGGCGTACGTCGACAGCCGACGGCCCCAGGACCGATCGCGCTCGATGCTGACCGGCTCGGTGCCCTCCGGGTCCGTACAGTCCGGCTCAGCGCTGGAACCGGCGGCCGCGCTCGTGGATGCGGAACGCCAGGAACTGCGTGAACTGCCCGTTCGGGTTGAAGTTGTTGTCCGACACCAGGATCAGGGACCGGGAGCCGTCGGGAAGGCGGGGCCCGAAGGTGATGCCCTCGATGTTGTCGAGGGGGATGCCCAGGACGTCCAGGTCGAGGAGCAGGCGCTTCCGGATCGTCCGCACGGGGCGGCCGTCCTGGATGCTGTCCCGGTGGCGGACGTTGCTCGTCCCGGGATAGCAGGCCTCGTAGAGGCGGATCGTGTTCCCGACGCCGACGGAGAAGGCGCGCTCGACGGCGAGGAAGCAGCCGGGACGGTGAGCCAGGATCTCGACCAAGCCGTTGGTCGCGAAGGAGCCCGCCGGGTCCGGCGGGCTCGCGATCTCGTCGGTGACGTACACCCGCTGGGTGAGCGGGCGGCCGCGGAAGACGCCGAGCTCGAGGGTGCGCGCCGGGCTCCCCTCGGTGAGGCTGGCGGCGGGGCCGTCCTGATAGAGCGCGTTCTCGGTGGCCGTGATCAGGGTCAGTCCGAACCAGGAGAAGGTCAGGCTCTCGAAGGCGAGGTTGTTGCGGATGCCGGAGGACTGGTCCGCCGTGGGGGCGAAGAGCGCGGGCGTGGTGAGCTCCCGAAGGAAGTTGCCGTGCAGGTCCATCTCCCGGACGAAGGGCGGGAGCAGCGCGTTCGCGTCGCCTTCGCTGGTCCAGTAGAGGGTGTTCGAGCGGGCGTCGTACCGGATCGACTCGGGATCCGACGTGTTCGGCGCGAAGGCGCCCCCGTCCGTGTCCAGGATGGTGGTCACGTCGGTGAAGACCACGTCACCGGGGGCGAGCGTCCCGTCCGCCAGGTCGATCACGGCCTCGTAGAAGCGGGGCGCGACGCGGTCGTCGCTGATGATGTAGTAGAGATCCGCGTCCGGGTCGTAGTCGATGCCCGAGAGGCCGCCGACCTCCGTCCCCTCGAAGAGGAAGCCGGTCTCGAAGGTGGCCTCGCCGATGAAGTCGAGGCTCTGGATCCGCACGGGGCCGCTCGGGCCGGGCGGCGTAGGGGCGGGGCCGTGGGCGGCGGCGGGGGAGCCACAGACCACGAGGGCGAGGACGGACATCGCCCCCGCACGCAACCATCGGTTCAGCATGCACTTCCTCCCATCGATGTCGAGGCGCGCCGCGTCGGGCGGCGTGCTGGCCCGGACCGTCGCCCGGGTCGATGTCGAGCCGATGTCGCGGCCGTGGCGGGCACCGGGCGAGACGGCGGCGCGCTTCGCAACGCGATACGTCCGGCCCGTCCCCGTCCCGGGCCGGCGGCGACCGGGCCGGAGGGTCGCGGCGCCGGAGCAGGTGTCGCGGGGGCGCCCGGCTAGGAGCGCCAGGCGAGCCGGGCGTGGGCCAACAGCGCGCCCCGCGCGGCGAGCGGCGGCCCTGCTCCGTCGTGCGCGAGGGCCTGCGCCACGCGGAGGTCCGTTTCCTCGAGGTCCAGGTCGAGCCCGCGCCGGACGGCCTGCGCCAGCATCGGGTCCGAGGCGAGGCACCCGAGCGCGTAGTCCTCGAGGCGGGCCCAGCGCGACGCCCCAGGCTGGCGCCTGCGCGCGGCCTCCCGGAGCATCGGGGACTTGTGGAGCCGGCTCATGATGGTCGCCTTCTCCGCCGCGCCCTCGACCACGCGCGCCGCGAGCTGCACCACGTCGCGCTCGCAGCTCGTCCAGATCCGGGCGAGGGGCGGTGCACCCCGCGCGGCACGATCGATACCCTCGCGCGCGAGCGCGACGGCGCCCTCCGCGGGGAAGTCCAGGACCGGCCACAGCTCCATCGCTTCGCGGTAGGCGCCGCCCCCGGGCCTCGGGCCTCCGCGCCGCAGGAGCAACGCGGCGGCGCGCGAGGCGGAGTCCCGCGGCAGCGGCAGCTCCTCGGCCATCGCGTCCGCGGGGGCCGAGAGCCCCGTGGAGAGCAGGTGCTCCGGCTCGCGCGGTGCGAGCCTCGGCCTGGACCCCGGGGTCGGCGCGCCCGGTGCGCCTGGGCCGTCCTCGACGTCGGCCGGCGCCTGCGGATCGCGCCAGGCCGTGGAGCCCGTCGCCCGCTCCGCCAGGTCGGCCAGGTCGGCGGTCTGCCGGGCCGCGACGCCGTAGGCGCGGCCGAAGGCGAAGGGCGTCCGGTAGGGGCACCCGTCCCGCCGCAGCGACGCGAGCAGAGCACGCGCCTGGCGAAGCGACGGCTCCTGCTCGGCCGAGGCGACCCGGGCCTCGCCGCCCTCGCCCTGGCCCAGGAGGGCCAGGAGCCGCCGGGTGTCACCGCTATCCGGGCGCAAGCGCGCGACGTCGATCCACCGGGCCATCCAGGTCAGCAGACCGTGCTGGAACAGGAGCGCGATGCGCAGCCCGCGCCGCGCGCCGCGCTCGTCCTCCGGACCGTCCGCGAGGTCGTCGGCGGCCTCCCGTAGCGCGCCGATGTGGCCGCGCTGGAGGTACGCGGCGAGGCGCTCCTCCGTCGCCGGGCCCGCCGCGCGGGTCCGGCCGCTCGGCGGCGTCCAGCGCTCGAGGCCGTAGCCGGAGATGCGGGCCTCGGCGGGCGCCTCGACCCGGCGAGGCGCGTCGGAGCGACCGCGGCGGCGGTCCGCGCGGGTGGCCGGGACCTCCGAAGGCCCGGCTGGCTCCGCTCCGCGCCGGCGCCCCACGTCGGCTCGCGTCGGTGCCGGGTTGCTGGGGCGGTCGCGGCCATCGGCCCGGCTGGCGTCCCGTCCGCCCGCCCTGCCCGCGCGCGTGGCCGCCTCGACGGCGCCGGGGGCGGACCCGTCCGGCCTGCCCGCGAGCGGAAGGAGCGACCCCCGGTCGCGGCGCGCCGAGCGGGCGGCCCGAGCGAGGTCCTGCAGGCTGCGCCGTGCTGCCTCGGTCGCGACGGGGGGGCCCAGGGCGTCGAGGAGGTCGGCCGCGGCGTCGAAGCGGTCGGCGGGGTCGGGGGCCAGGAGGCGATCGAGCACCGGATCGAGGCTCGAGATCCTCCGCCGGGATCGCCGCCTGCCCTCGAGGATGTTGGCGAGGGTCAGGGCGTCGTTGGCGCCGTCGAAGGGCCGGTCCCCCTCGAGGGCCTCGTGGAGGAGCACGCCGAGGCTGAACAGGTCGCTCCGCGGGTCGAGGGCGTCGCCTCGAGCCTGCTCGGGCGACATGTAGGGGAGCTTGCCCTTGACCACCCCGGTCCGGGTCACGTGGTAGTGGATCGTCGCCTTCGCGATCCCGAAGTCGGTGAGCTTCACCTCACCGGCCTCGCTGACGAGCACGTTGGCCGGGGAGACGTCCCGGTGGATCACCCCGACGGGCGCGCCATCGATCGCCAGGCGGTGGGCGTAGTCGAGGGCACGGGCGAGCTCCCGGGCCACGAGGTCCGCCTCCGGGTCGCTCAGCCCACGGCGCCCCTCGCGGCGCCGCTCCGCGAGCATCGCGCGCAGGTCGCTGCCCTCGACCAGCTCGAGGGCCATGTAGTAGCACCCCGCCTCCTCGCCGAAGTCGAGGGCCCGGACGATGTTCGAGTGGCTGAGCCGCCCCGCCAGCCGCGCCTCGTCGACGAACAGGCGCACGAACCCCTCGTCCGTGGCGAGGTCGGGGAGCACCCGCTTCACGCAGACGCGCTGCTCGAACCCTGCCGGTCCGCGCCTCAGGGCGACGAAGGTCTCGGCCATGCCCCCCACGCCGAGGCGCTGGACGAGCTCGTAGGGGCCGACCCGGAGGCTGTCGTTCACCGCGTCCCTCGGGCCCGGACCGCGCGCACCAGCCGCACGACGTACGCCGCCACCGCGAGGAGCCCCAGCGCGGCGGCGACGAGGGCGGCGGCGAAGAAGAGCGGCTGATCGAGGAACCCGAGCACCAGGGCCGCGAACTGGGCCACGGTCGCCGCCTTGCCGGGAAGCCCCGAGGTGTAGTCCACGCGGTCCCGCAGCCACTCCGGCGCGAGGCGCGCGACGACGACGAGCGGGGTCAGCGCCAGCTCCCGTGCCAGGAGCGCGGCCACCCAGCCGAGGCCGAGGTGGCGGCTGACCGCGAGGGCGAGGACCGCGCTCCCGACGAACACCTTGTCGGCGAGCCCGTCCAGGAAGGCTCCTCGCGAGGCGCGAGCGGCGTAGGCGGCCGGGTCTCCCTCCGCCCGGAGGCGCCGGCGCCAGCGCCGGACCAGCCACCCGTCGAGGACGTCCGTGACCCCGGCCACGGCCATGATCGACAGGACCCAGGCCGGACGGTCGGGCGCGATCCAGAGCGCCCCCGCCAGCGGGATCCGCAGGATCGTCAGCGCGTTGGGGAGGGCGACGCCCCAGCGGAGGGAGTCGTGCGTCGGGCGACGGGCCACGGCCCGATAGCTTAGCCTCCCGCCCACGGCGCGTCGGGTCGACGCCGCGCGAGCCTCCGCCCGGCGCCGAGCGGTCACTCAACCGGGAACGGGTCGAGCCGTACGGGGTAGCCATGACCGCGTCGGTGCTGCCGCGCCCCTCGGCGCCCCAGGCGTGGGTGGGACGCCAGCCGATCTTCGACCGGGACCTTCGGGTCTGCGCGTTCGAGCTCCTCTACCGGGACGGGCCGGAGAACCGCGCCGTGGTCTCGGACCCGGACCGGGCGTCGTCCCGGACGCTCCTCAGCGCCTTCTTCGAGCACGGGATCGAGCGCCTCTGCGGCTCCTTCCCGGCCTACGTGAACCTCACCCGGGAGCTCCTGCTCAGCGAGCTCGTCGAGGCGCTGCCGCGCAAGCGGGTCATGCTCGAGGTCCTGGAGGCGGCGGGGGACGACGCCGAGGTCCGCGAGCGGCTCACGGACCTGAGGGGCCGCGGCTACCGCATCGTCCTCGACGACTACCGCCTCGACGGCCCGACCGCCGAGCTCCTCGACCTCGCCCACGTGGTCAAGCTGGACGTCCAGGCGCTGCCGCCCGACGCCTTCGAGCACCACGCGCGCATCGTGCAGCGGGCCGGGGCGGCCATGCTGGCGGAGAAGGTCGAGACCCAGGAGGAGCTCGCTCGCTGCCAGCACCTCGGGTTCCACGCGTTCCAGGGCTACTACCTCAGCCTCCCGGAGGTCCGCTCGACCCACCGCTCGCCGGGCAGCCGGGTCGCCTTGCTTCGCCTGATGAGCAAGGTGCACGACCCGGCCGTCCCCCTCGCCGAGCTCGAGGCCGAGCTGAGCGCGGACGTCTCCCTGTCCTACCGGATCGTCCGGTTCCTCAACTCGGCGCTCTTCGCCCGGGTGCATCGGATCGACAGCGTCCAGCACGCGATCGTGATGCTCGGGCGCGATGCCCTGCGCCGCTGGGTCACGCTGATCAGCCTGGCGGGCCTCGATCCGCGCCCGTCCCCGCTCCTGACCACGGCGCTGGTCCGAGCGCGCATGTGCGAGGGGCTGGTCCAGCGCCTCGGCCACGCGCACCCGGCGAGCGGCTTCAGCGTGGGCCTCTTCAGCCTGCGCGACGAGCTCCTCGGGATGCCGATGGAGGACGTCCTCGCGGAGCTCCCGCTGAGCGACGAGCTGAACGACGCCCTGGCGCACCGGGCGGGCCACCTCGGCCGGGTGCTCGAGAGCGCGCTCCGATACCAGTCGGGCGACTGGCTCGGCATCGACCTGTTGGGCCTGGACGCCGCCGCCTTCCCCGAGGCGTACTTCCAGGCCGTCGAGTGGGCCGAGACCCACCTCCGCCAGGCGCTGTAGAGCCCCGCGCAGGGGGCTCAGGCGCGGCCGGCGGCGGCGCCCGCCCAGGCGTCGGCGTGCGGGGCCTTGAGGGGCTCCACGGGCGGAGGCGGCAGCGATCCCGTCTCCGTCCACCACGCCTTGGCCTCGTGCTGGGTCCACGACGGGACCGCCACCCGGTCGAGCAGGTCGGCCAGGGTCCAGGCGTCCGGCCGGCGTACCGGGTCCTTCTCGAGGCAGGCCAGGATCACCTCCGCCACGTCCTCCGGAACGTCGACCCCCATGTCCTTGAAGGGGATCGGGTCCTCCGTGACGTGGGCCACGGCCGCGGCCAGCGGGCTCTCCTCCTCGACGACGCGGCGTCCCGTCAGGAGGTAGTAGGCGACGCAGCCGAGGGCGTAGATGTCGGCCCGGCCGTCGACCTCCCCCGCGGTGACCACCTCCGGCGCGAGGTAGGCGGGCGTCCCGCTGATCCGCTCGTCGGTGCTCAGGTCCTGCCGGACGGCGAGGCGCCGGTCGTCGGTCTTCACCAGGCCGAAGTCGACCACCTTGACGTGGTCGAAGCGCAGCCCGTAGCGGGCGAGGAACAGATTCCCCGGCTTGATGTCGCGGTGCACCAGGCCCCGCGCGTGGGCCTCCTGGAGGCTGTCGAGGGCCTGGCGCAGGATGTGGACCACGCGCGCTGCCGGCAGCGGCCCATGGGCCTTGACGAGCTCCTCGAGGTCCATGCCCTGGAGCAGCTCCATCACGTAGAAGAGCTCCCCCTCCTCGGTGACCCCGTAGTCGAACAGCTGCACGGTGTGGGGCGACTGCAGGGACGCCGTCACGCGCGCCTCCCGCTCGAAGCGCTCGTTGCGCACCGAGTCCTCGCGCTCCCGGTGGCGCACGAGCTTGACGGCGGCGGGCCTGGCGAGCTGACGGTGGCGCGCCTCCCAGACCTCGCCCATCCCGCCCTCGCCGAGCCGCCGCACCAGCTCGTAGCGGCCCACGTTGCGGTAGCGCTCGAGCTCGCCCCCGATCTGGGACAGAACCTTGGCCGCGGCGAACGCGAGGAACCCCCCGAGGTACACCGGGAGCACGACCGCGACGAAGTCGAGCAGCGAGGGCCAGCCACGGCCAGTCAGCGCCACGTGCAGGACGATCGCCGCGGGCGTCATCGTCGCCGCCATCATCGCCTTCACGAAGGTCCGCCGGGGAGAGCAGGGCACGAGGAGCGGTACGAACGCCACCCACACCGCATTCCACGACACACCGACCTGGCCGCCGCCGAGGCCGAGATGCTGCTCGACCCAGGCGACCGCGAAGCTGGTCGCCATGAGGTACAGCGCACCGCCCGCGGCGAGCCCCTCCGTGGTGCGGGAGCGCTTGGCGAAGGCCGCCAGCCCGACCGACGCGACGATCACGAGGGCGGTGGCCACGGCCACCGTCGCGTCGAAGCGGCCGCGAAGCGCCGCGAAACCGGCGTAAACCGCCCAGATGACGCCGGCCGCGCCCGCGGCGAGGAGCACACGGCGCCGAGCGTCGCCCCCCGCCTCGCCGGCGAGGGTGGCCGGGGACGGGCCCTCGTCCACCACCTTGCCCTGCTCGGGGCAGAAGAACGTGCAGCCGTGAGCCAGAACCATGCTGAACACCCTAGCGGGGTCGATCGTGCACGCACTCTGCAAGAAGGAAGGGACCCCTTGCAGATATGCACCGCCCCCCCGCCGCGCGCGGGAGGGCCTCCCGCTCCTGGGCTCTAGGTCCCGCGGGGCGCTGCCGGGAGCCCCATCGGACAGCAGCAGCGCGAGGACCGAGCGGCAGACCGGGCACGCGGGGCGGGAAGGGAGGTGGGGGTTCATCGCAAAGCTCCTCGGGGGATGTCGAACCAAGGACGAGCGAGGGCACCCGATTTCGACATCCCGCCGGATGGTCCCTTCGGGACCGTCGACCGTTCACTCGGTCGACGGCGGGCGGCCTGCGTCGTCCGCAGCGTCCGTGCCCGTCGATGCAGGGACGGTCACCTCCCCGTCAGGGACGCAAGCCAGCGCCTCGAGGGCGGCCCCCTGCGCGTCCAGCGTCGGCGCCGGGCCGATCGACGGCGAGGCCTCGAGGATCGCGAGCAGGCTCGCTCGGTCGCCGGCGAGCGCGGGGCGGTCGGCGAGGAGGGCCACGAGGCGCCATCCTGCAGCCGCGACCCAGGGCCGCCGCGCGCGGATGAAGCGCAGCGCCGCGGTCCGGGCGGAAGGGCTCCGCGCCGCGGTCTCCACCAGCTCGCCGAGGAGCAGCTCGTCGGCCACGTCGCGGGCCCAGCGGTCGAGGTCGGCCGGCGTGAGCTGCCCCGGGTCGACGACCCGCAGCGCGAGTCGGCGCGCGTCGTAGCGGCCGCTGGCCCAGAGCCGGCGGGCGAGGGCCGTGTCGGGGGCGTGCTCCTCGGCCAGCGCCTGCAGCACGGGGGCAGGCACGCCGAGGGCCGGCACCCGCACGCCGCGGCCCCGCAACTGGCGGCGTGTCCGGGGGGAGGCGCCCCGGCGAAGGGCCGCCATCAGCTGCGGGTAGCGCACCCCTGGACCTTCCCCCGGCGAACGCCGCGGACTCAAGGGGCGCGGACGCCGTGACCGCCCCGTGCCATCCTTCGGCCCATGCGCGCCGGGATCACGCGCACCCTGCTGGCATCCCTCGCCCTCGCGGGCGCGGCCCCGGCAGCGGCGCTCACGGCCCAGCCCCGGCGCCCGCCGAGCCCGTCGGCCCAGCTCGGCTCGCCGCTGGGACCGGAGTGGGGCGAGCGCCAGCCCCCCTCGCTCGTGCGCCGGGTCCTCCCGAACGGTCTGCAGGTGATGCTCGAGCCCCTGCCCCACGTCGGGCGGGTCGCCGTTGCGGTCGCGTACCGCGTCGGCCATCGCGACCAGCCGGAGGGCTACCGGGGCCTCGCCCACCTCACGGAGCACCTGATGTTCGCGGGCTCCCCGAACACGGGTGAGCAGGGGTTCTTCCGCTACGCGGAGGCGGCGGGCGCCACGGAGTACAACGCCTTCACCGAGAACGACGAGACGCTCTACTACTGCGTCGTCCCCGCCCACCAGCTCCCGACCCTGCTGTGGCTCGAGAGCGACCGGATGGCCTACCTCCTGGGCTACCTCGAGCCCGCCCACGTCGCCGCCGAGCAGCAGGTGGTTCTCCGCGAGTACTACGATCGCGTCGTGGCCGACCCCTTCGGGCGGGCACGCCCGGTGGCGTGGCGGCACCTGTTCGGGCCCGGCCACCCCTACCGCGACCCGTTCGAGCGGCGGGAGGACCTGCTCGCGGTCCGCCTCGACGACGTCCGCACCTTCTTCCAGCGGCACTATGCCCCGGACCGGGCGACCCTCGCGATCGTCGGCGCCTTCGAGCTCGCCCCGACCCTCGCCCTGGTCGAACGCTACTTCGGGCCGATCCGGCGGAGCGGGCCGCCGGTGGAGGCGGACTGGCGCGACCCGGGTGCGGTGCGCCCCGCGCGGGTCGTCTACCGCACGCCCCGCCAGCGGGACCACCTCGACCTGCTCTGGCGCACGCCCCGCTGGGGCGAGGCTGCCGACGGGGACCTCGACCTGATCGCCCACGCCCTCGCCGGCACGCGCGCCTCCCGCCTCGCCGAGCGCCTCGAGGATCGAGGTCTCGCCCGGACGCCGGCGGCGCGCCAGTCGCGCGAGGAGCTGGCCAGCGTCTTCCGGATCGGCGTGAGCCCCGGTGATGGTGTGTCGATGCTCGCGCTCGAGACCGAGGTCTTCCGGGTCCTCGAGGGCCTGGTGGCCGCCCCGCCGTCGGGCGATGAGCTGGTCAGGGCGCAGGAGGAGTTCCTGCGCCGCCATGACGCGACGGCGGCCGACCTCGGCTGGCGGGCTCGCCTGCTCAGCATCGCAGGCCGCATGAGCGGCCGGGCACCCGATGAGCACCCGCTCGCCTACGACCTGCGCCGCTACGGCGGGGCGACCCCGCGGGCCCTGGCGGCCACCGCGGCCCGCTGGCTCGACCCGGCCGACGCCGTGATCGTCCACGTGCGTTACGACCCGCGGGCGCCGGAGGAGGGTCGCGTCGCGGTGGAGGCGCGGTAGGCGGGTGGGAGCGCGCAGGCCGTGGCCGCGGGGCGGC
>JBHJHB010000127.1:0-7995 GCA_050331215.1 Sandaracinaceae bacterium
GGCACGGCGCGGGCAGGCAGGCCGCGGGCAGGCAGGCCGCGGGCAGGCAGGCCGCGGGCGGGCACGGCGGGGGCGCTCCTCGCCGCCCTGGCCGCGATCGCCGTCTCGGCCGTCGCGCCGCCGGCGGTCGGCCAGGAGCCCGCCGCCCCGGCGACCCTCGAGCGTGCGCGGGCGCTCTTCGTCGAGGGCACGGAGCACTACGCCGAGGGGAGCCTCAACGAGGCCCTCGAGGCGTTCCTGTCGGCCTGGCGCCTCGTGCCGAGCCCGGCCCTCGCCTACAACGTGGGCCGCCTCTACGAGCGGATGGGCGAGGCGCGCCAGGGCATCCTGTTCTACCGACGCTACCTCGAGCGCGCGGCCCCCGACGCTGCCGAGCGCGCCGAGGTGGAGGCGCGCATCGCCGAGCTCGAGGCGATGGAGCAGCGCCAGCGGGAGGGGGTCATCGCCCTGCCGCCGTCCCGGGACGAGCTGACCCAGGAGGCCCGGCGCTTCTTCCTGGTCGGCGTGAGCATGTACCGCCGGCAGGACTACCAGGCGGCGCAGCAGGCGTTCATGGCGGCCTACACCTTCGCCCGGCTGCCCGAGGTCACCTACAACCTCGCCGTCACCGCCGAGCGCCTCGGCCAGACCCGGGACGCGGTCGACTTCTACCGGGAGTACGCCCGGACGCTGCCGCGGGAGTCCGCGGAGCGCGCGCTGGTCGAGGCCCGCGTGCGCCAGCTACGCGCCGCCCGGTAGATCCCCCGCGACGGCGACCCCGGCCAGCTGCTACATCGCCCCGGTCCGCAACGGAGGTCGTGGCATGGGCGAGGGACGGCACCGCGGGGGCGAGGCGCACGATCCGAGGGCGACAGGGCACGGGTCGGGCGGCGGTGGAGCACCTGCCGGGGGCCGAGCCCCGGGGCGCCGAGCGCCGGGCGCCGTCACGAGCCCTGCCGGCCTGATGCTCCTCCTGCTGGGCCCCCTCGCCCTCGCGGCCCCGGCCCTCGGTCAGGAGGTCTGCGGGAGCGGGATGGACGACGACCGGGACGGGCGCGCCGACTGCGCGGACCCGGACTGCGCCCAGAGCCCGGTCTGCCAGAGCTACGCCGGCGTCCCGGAGAACACGGCGGAGCGCTGCGCCAACGGGGTCGACGACGACGAGGACGGCGACGTCGACTGCGACGACGCGGAGTGCGCAGCGGCCTTCTGTGGCGGCACCGTCCCCGAGGGCTCGACGGTGCTGGCGGACCCATCGGGCCGGCCTCTGCCGGGTACGCGTGGCATCTACGAGCCGCGAACGCCGGAGGAGGAGCGGCCGGACCTCGGCTTCGACGAGCACCGCGACCCGCGGCGCTACCCGCAGCGCTTCGTCGAGCAACCGCTGACGCTCCTCCGGGGGATGCTGGCCCCGAGCATGGCCTTCGTGGGCTCCCGGGCGAGCGACTTCGTCCCCGAGCTCTACGAGCTCCAGCTCGGCGTCGGCTACGGGCTCTTCGACTGGTTCGAGCTCCGCGCGGTCCCCCTCGTGGTCGGGGGCCCCTTCGAGGTCGATCTCAACGCGTTCCTCGGCGAGCTCCGCTTCCGGCTCTTCGATTCCGGCACGGTGGAGATGGCCCTCTCGACGGGGGTGGAGGTGCCGTTCCGCGGCACCCGGAACCTCGACTTCCGCTTCGCGCGCATCGACGCGGAGCTGACGTTCCTCGTGCCGCTCCGGATCCACTTCGGGACGCTCGCGCGCCTCGATCTGGTCCCGGAGGTCGATGTCGCCTTCGGGACCACCGCCCGCGGCTCCGAGGCCCTGGTGGACATCGGGGGGTTCGCCGAGGGGGCCTTCCAGCTCGGGCGCTTCGCCTTCGTGGGCCTCCGCACCGGGCTCCTGACCCACGGCAACGACTACGTCTCCAGCGACCTCCGCCTCGGGTTTTTCGCGGGCGCGACGATCCCCGGCGCGGACCGCGGGCCGGTCACCCAGGTCGCCTTCGACTGGGAGTTCCCGTCCCTCTACCGCTGGGCGGACCTCGACCGGTCGGAGCCGGGCTACTGGCGCTTCCAGGTCAAGGCCACCGTCTTCACGTACCTCCTCCCGTGAGCCACCCCCGGAGGCCGAAGAACAGGTAGGCGCCGAGGAAGTAGAGCAGGATCCACGGCAGGATCGCGCTCAGCACGGCGAGGCCGAAGCCGACCGCGACGATCCCGTAGTCGACGGCGCTGGGCTCGGCCTTGCCGCCCCCGAAGCGCTCGACGAGGCGGAGGTTGCGCGTGTTGCTCCGCCAGAGGACGTCGAAGGCATCGCCGAGGAACGGGATCGACCCGCCGAGGGTGTCGACCAGGATGTTCAGCACCATCCGAAGGAGGATCACCGTCGGGACCCGCTCCCGGAGCGCGTAGACCAGGACGCCGATCGATCCGGCGCCGGTCAGGGCATCGCCGGCCCCCGGGAGCAGCAGGCCGATCACCGCGTCGAGGCCGATCCCGAAGCGCGAGCCCGGGATGCGAACCAGGTCCTCCAGCCAGCGGACGAGGCGCACGACCCACGCCGGGGGCGGCTCCCGCCTTCGCCCCGGGGCCGGAGACCCCGGTCGCGTCGGCGCGACGTCCCGGCTCACCGCGCGGCCCGGCGCGCGAGCCAGCTCCCGATCAGCGGCCACACGGTCCGGGTCGCCTCCTTGCCCACCACCATGTCGATGTGGCCGAAGGGAAAGGACCGATAGGTCTTGTCGGCCGCCCGGCTCCGCTCGTACGCGGGGCGCACCGAGGCCGGGGGGGCCACCGCGTCCATGCTCCCCGCGATCACCAGGAGCGGGCGGTCGAGCAGCTCGAACGCGGCGCTGTAGTCGATCATGCCATCGAGGCTCTTGAACCCCTTCCGCCCCCCCGCCCGGAAGATGTCGAGGACCACCCCGAGGGTGGAGCGGTCGAAGGTCCGCTGGAGGTACTCGTTGAGGATGTCGGACTCCACCGTGCCCGGCGCCCAGGCCCGGATCGGCAAAGGCAGGCGCCGGGCGTTCCAGAGCCGGTGCTGGCTCGCTAGGTGGCGGCCGACCAGCCGGAGCGGCAGGGCCGGGTTCGCATCGAGCGCCCCGGTGTAGCGGACCGCGGCCGCCAGCTCCCGCAGCCCGGCGAGCAGGGCGGAGCCCTGCCCGAACACGTAGGGTGACCCGAGGGTGATGATCCCCTGGACCCGCGCCTTCACCGCGGTCGCCCCGGCGAAGTAGGCGATCAGGCCCCCCATGGAGTGGCCGATCAGGAACGCCTGGCCGTCGCCGGTGGCCCCGAGGGCCGCGTCGACGAAGGCCGGAAGATCCTCGCGGATGTAGTCGTCCATCGTCCGCGGGAAGGGGGCGCCGAAGCGTCGGCTCCGGCCGTGGCCGCGCAGGTCGACATTGAAGGTGTCCCAGCCCTCGGCGGCGAGGAAGTTCACGAAGGACCGCTTGCTGCTGTGCCAGGTGTAGCGGTTCTGGCCGTAGCCGTGGATCAGGAGCAGGGTGCCGTGGGTCTCGGCCGGCTCCGGCAGCCGCTTGCGGACCATGCCGAGAGGGTGGCGGCCCGAGGTCATGAAGACCTCCTTGAGGAACTGGCGCGTCTCGCCCGAATCGATGGTCTGTTCGACGGTCTCCGTGCGCAGGATCACGCTCACCTCCGCCCGCCCGGGCCCTGGTCGCCGGGGTGAGCACCGGTAACAGAGCACGATTCGAGGCGTGCCTCTCGTTGAATCGCGATCGGGCGATCTGCTAGCGTCCCCGGATGAGGCCCGCCCTGGGTGCCACCCTCGCCTCGGTCGTGCTGGCGGCCGCCCTCGGCGCCGTGGCGCGGCCCGCCGCCGCGCAGGAGCCCCTCCGCACGCCGGAGGTGAGGGCCCTCCTGTCCGGCTTCGAGGAGGCGCCCGACGCGGACGCGTGGGCCCGCCTCGGGCCCTCCGTCATCCCGGCGCTCGAGGCGATCTGCCGCGACCCGGCGTCCCTGCCCTTCGTGCGGCTCCGGGCCCTGGCGGCCCTCGGGGCCTTCCGCACGGAGCGGTCCCGACGCCTGCTCCTCGACGTGGCGCGGAACGCGGACAGCGACGAGCTGGCCGTCCGCGAGGCGCTGCGCGCCCTCGGCCGGGCCTTCGGCCCGGCAGCCGTGCCCGACGTGGTGCCGTTCCTTCGCCACCGCTCGCCCGTGGTCCGGGAGGGTGCGGCGAGGGCCCTCGCCGCGGTCGGCACCGTCGAGGCGCGGCGCGCGCTCGACGCCCGCCGCGCAGTGGAGACCGACCCCGGCGTCCGGGCGGCGCTCCTCGGCCCGCGCTGAGCGAGAGCGGCTCGGCGGACGGGTCGCGCCCAAGTCAGCTCGGCCGGTCCAGCAGGTGTCGGAGCGCGCTCTCGAGGTCTGCGTAGGCGAAGCCGAAGCCGGCCTCCCGGGCGACCTCGGGCATCACGCGGCGGCTCGTGAGCACCTCGCTCGCGAAGCTCCCGAGGCCCAGCCGCAGCGCCGCCCGCGGGACCGGGAGCCGGGCCGGCCGGTGGAGCACCTTGCCGAGCGTCTCGGCGAAGTCGCGCTGGCGGACCGGCAGGGGCGAGGTGACGTTGACCGGCCCGCGCAGCTCGTCGTTCTCGAGGGCGAAGTCGACCATGCGGGTCACGTCGTCCTCGTGGACCCACGACCACCACTGGGCGCCGCTCCCGAGGGGGCCGCCGAGGCCGAGGCGAAACACCGGCAGCATCTCGGCCAGCACCCCCCCGTCGAGGCCGAGCACGAGGCCGAAGCGCAGGCGGACGACGCGGACCGCGAGCTCCTCCGCGCGGATCGCCTCGTCCTCCCAGCGCGAGCAGACGCGGGCCAGGAAGTCGCCTCCCGACGGGCTGGCCTCGGTGACGGGCTGGTCCCCGGTCGGCCCGTAGTAGCCGATCGCGCTCGCTGCGAGCAGCACCCTGGGGGGGGCGTCGGCGTGGCCGAAGGCCTCGACCAGGGCGCGCGTCCCCCGCACCCGGCTCTCCTCGATCTTGCGCCGCTTCGCCGCGGTCCAGCGGCCCGCCACCGGCTCCCCGGCCAGGTGGATCACGACGTCGGCGCCGTCGAGGGCCTCGTGCTGCGGCTCGTCCTTCTGTCCTCGCCAGTGCCAGTCGTACGCGTCGTGGAGGTCCGGGACCTTCCGACGTGCGGCCAGGCAGTCGCGCGACAAGCCCACCACCTCGTGGCCGGCCTCCGCCAGATGAGGGGCGAGGCGCCGCCCGATCAACCCCGTGACCCCTGACACGACCACGCGCATGCGGCTCGCCCTTCTCATCGGTGGCGTCGCCTGGCGACCCCGACCGGGGACGTCATCGAGCCATTCGCGCACCATACCCGATGGGTGACGGATCCGACCCATTTCGGGCCCCCAGCGAGGCAGCCCACGAGGCGGGGGCGGGTCGCGGCCCGGGGGGCTGCGTCAGTGCTCGTGCGGCTCGAGCTCGTGGGGGAGCTCCTGGCGCTCGAGCCCTCCGCCCTCCAGCCAGGCGCGTGTGCTCGCGGCGGCGACGTCGGCCAGCTCCATGGCGCGTGTGAAGTCGTAGGGGCTGACGTCGAGGGGGCAGAGCGGCGGGACCACCGCGATCGCAGCGCGGTCCGCCCAGCGCCGGATGTCGTTGATCAGCTTGGCGTTGATCGCGAGGGTGATCGCCTGGACCGCCATCCCGATCGCGCTCTCCGGGAGCTGCCGGGACGCGCAGGTGACCCCGGTCGGGAGCACCACCACGCGCTCTGCGCCGAGCTCGCAGGCGACCGAGACCGGAGCGTTGTTGCAGACCCCTCCGTCCACGAGCACTCGGCCCGCGGTGTGGACCGGCGGGAACACGCCCGGCACCGCGCAGCTCGCGAGGACCGCCGTCGCCCAGGGGCCGTCGGACAGGACCACCTCCTCGCCGTTGAGCAGGTCGGTCGTCACCACGTGGCAGGGCAGCGCGGCGTCCTCGATCCGCTCCGCGGGCAAGCTCTCCTCGATGAAGCGGCGCAGCGGGCCCGGGGCGATGATGTGGTTGCGCCGGGCGGTCAGGCTGAGGAACCCCCCGAGCGGGCGGATCGGCAGGACCCGGGGGCGCTTGAACTCGAGCCAGCGCCGCCGCAGGCCGTCCGCGCCCTGCCGGCTGGGGTGCCCGGCGTAGTAGGACCCGTTGATCGCCCCGATCGACGTCCCGACGACGAAGTCGGCGTGGCAGCCGTGGTCGAGCAGCGCCTCGAGCATGCCGACGTGAACCGCGCCGAGGCTCCCCCCGCCCGCGAACACGAAGGCGGTGCGGAGCGGTGCCTCCCCGTTCCCCTCGCTCATCGTTCCCTCCCAGCGCGATCCAGGCCGTGACCGATGCCGCGCCGGCGGGCGAGGTTACCCCAGGCGGACGCGCGGGCTCTACGCGACGGTCCGTAGAGAGGTCGTGTCGACGTCGCCCCGCCCGAGGAGCGGGGCCGGCTCCGCCGCCAGGCGGGTGAGGTGATCGAGGGCCGGTGGGTAGAGCGCGGCGAACGTCGAGAACCGCGTCGCGGGCAGGCGCAGCACGATCGAGGGCCGGGCTGCGGTCACCGTGAGCTGCGCGGGCTCCCGGTGCAGAAGGCTCCGCTGCCCGAGGATCGCGCCCGGGCCGGCCGTTCCTCGCGCCCCCCCTGGCTCCTCGAGGGCGACGTCGCCCGTCAGGAGCAGGTACAGCCCGTCCGGCCGCTTCCCCGCGGCGAGGAGCACCGCCCCCGGCTCGAGGCTCCGCAGCGCGAAGCGCCCGGCGAGCTCCCGGCGCTGCTCGGGGTCGAAGGCCCCGAAGAGCGGCGACGTCGTCAGCAGGTTCGCCACGAGGCGCCTGGTCAGCAGCTCGAACAGGACCTCCCGGAGGCGCGCGTCGGCGTGGACGGCCCGGTCGAGGCCGTCCTTGGGGATGCGGAGCGCCACCAGGGCTCCCTTCACCAGCACGTCCGCCGCCCGCTCGGCCTGGTCGAGCAGGCAGGACTCGCCGAAGACGTCCCCCTCGGACAGGAGGCGAGGCTCCGCCTGGTCCGGCTCCCCGGGCACGACGACCCGGGCCTGCCCATCGACGATGCAGTAGAGCGCGTCGGCCGGCTCGCCCGCCTCCACCACCGGCGTCCCATCCGGCAGCTCGACGAGCGTCGCGTCCTTCATCAGACGCGCGAGCGTGGCCTTCTCGACGTCACTGAACAGCCCGAAGCTCGGCATCATCGCCAGGCGGGCAAGGCTCCGGCCCGAGGCCTTCGGGTCCGCCGGCGCCAGCGACATCGGCAGGGGCGGAGGCTCGGTGGCGGGGCGGAGCTCCGCGAGGTCGATCTCCACGAGGTCGTCCTCGTCGATGTCGACGAACGCGATCTCGTCGTCGTCGTCGTCCTGCGAGGAGCTGGGATCGAGGGGCCGCACCGAGGCGAGGAGGCTCGGCTTGGGCGCCAGCCGCCCCGCGGGCGCAGCGGTCAGCGCCCGGTCCACCGCTTCACGAGCCGGGCCCGGGTCGATCCGCTCGAGGACCTCCCGCCGGTCGGGCGCGATCTGGACGAGGGCCTTACCGAGGGCCACCGCCCGGGCCACGAAGCCCTGGGCCTCGTAGCGCTGAATGGCGCGCTCCCAGGCCGACGCTGCGTCGTCGACCCGCCCCATGAGCCGAAGCAGCTCTCCCTGCTGGTGCGGCCAGCGCGGCTCGTCCCGCTCCAGCTTCTCGAGCGCCTCGAGGGCGGCCAGCGCCTGGCCGAGCTTGCCCTTCCGCCGCGCCCGGTTGAACTCGTCCCGGAGCTCGTGGCCGCGTTTGCTCATCGCGGCCATCCTAAACGACGGACGGCCCCCACCTTGACATTTCCGACCTCCGGACATCGAGACTGCGTCCCCGCCAGCGGCGGAAGCTACGGACATCGAGACTGCGGCCTCGCGAGCGGCGGCAGAAACGGACATCGAGACTGCGGCCTCGCGAGCGGCCGAAGCTACGGACATCGAGACTGAGGCCTCGCGAGCGGCGGAAGATACGGACATCGAGAAAGAGTCCAAACAAGCGGCGGAAGATACGGACATCGAGAATG
>JBHJHB010000128.1:0-16841 GCA_050331215.1 Sandaracinaceae bacterium
GGCCCGGGGCGACCTGCGGGCGGCCGTGCTCCACTACCGGCGCGCCGCCCGCTGGTACGCCCCGGGCAGCCCCTACGACCGGATCGCCCTCGAGCGCCTGCGGGCTCTCGCCCTCGCGGCCGAGGCCCAGGACGACCGCGAGGAGGCCCTGGCGACGTGGCGTGCCGTCCGCGGAGCGATCCGATCCGCCCGGGGGCTGAGCACACCCCACGCGCGACGCCTCCGCGAGGCGGACCAGCGCATCGAGGCCTTGACCGCCGGCTCGGGCCCGGCCTCGCCGACCGGTCCCCTGCCGGAGCGCCCCCGGCTCCTGTGGACCCTGGTCCTTCTGCTCGGCGGCGTGACCTGGACGGCGGGCGCCTTCGCGTTCGTCCGCCGCGCGCTGGACGATCAGGACCGGCTCCTGCCGGATCGGGCCCGTCGGTGGGGGACCGTGATCCTGGTTGGCCTCGGGCGCTTCGCCCTGGGGCTGGCCCTCGCCTGACGGCCGGTCTAGACCGGCGCTGGACGCGCACGAATGGACAACATCCGCATCCAGGGAGGCCGCCCGCTCGAGGGCCGCGTGAGGGTCAGCGGCGCGAAGAACGCCGCGCTGCCGATCCTCTGCGCATCGCTGCTCGCGGACGGGGAGAGCACGTTCCGCAACGTCCCTGCGCTGCGGGACATCGACACCATCGCGCGGCTGCTGCGGAGTCTGGGGCTCGACGTGGAGCTGGCCCCTCCCGTGGTGCGCGTGACCGGCCGACCGGTCGCCGAGCCCTTCGCGCCCTACGACCTCGTGCGGAAGATGCGCGCGTCGGTCCTCGTGCTGGGTCCGCTCGTCGCCCGCTACGGCCGGGCGCGCGTGTCCCTCCCGGGCGGCTGCGCCATCGGGGCCCGGCCGATCGACCAGCACCTGAAGGGCCTCGCCGCGATGGGAGCGCGGATCGAACTCGATCACGGCTATGTCAACGTCGCGGTCCCCTCGGGTCGCCTCCGGGGCGCGGAGATCTGGCTCGACATGCCCACGGTCACGGGGACCGAGAACCTGATGAGCGCCGCTGCGCTCGCCCGCGGACGGACCACCCTGATGAACGCCGCCCGCGAGCCCGAGGTGGAGGAGCTCGCTCGGGTGCTCAACAAGATGGGCGCCCGGGTGGAGGGGGCAGGCACCGACACCATCACGATCCACGGCGTCGACGCGCTCCATCCGATCGACCACGCGGTGATCGCCGACCGGATCGAGGCCGGCACGTACCTCGTCGCCGGGGCGGCGACGGGCGGCAACGTCCTCCTCGACGGGATCACGTTCGACCACCTCCAGGCGGTGGCCGCGAAGCTGCGGGAAGCCGGGGCGATCGTCGAGCGCGAGGACGGGGGCATCCGCGTCGCGGGGCGCCCACCGTTCCGGGCGGTCGACGTCACGACGGCCCCCCACCCCGACTTCCCCACCGACATGCAGGCGCAGTTCATGGTCCTGATGTGCCTGGCGGACGGTCACAGCGTGATCACCGAGACGATCTTCGAGAACCGCTTCATGCACGTGTCGGAGCTCAACCGGATGGGCGCCCGCATCGATGTCCAGGGCCGGCGGGCCACGGTCGAGGGGCCCCGCACGCTTCAGGGAGCGTCGGTGATGGCGACGGACCTTCGGGCGAGCGCCAGCCTCGTGATCGCGGGCCTGATCGCCGAGGGCACCACCGAGGTGCTTCGCGTGTACCACCTCGACCGCGGGTACGAGCGCCTCGAGCAGAAGCTCTCCGGGGTCGGCGCCTCGGTCGAACGGGTTCCCGGGAGTGTCTGAGGCGAAGGAGGCGCCCCTCACGGTGGCCGTCCCGAAGGGCCGCGTCCTCGGATCGGTCTGTGCTCGGCTCGAGGACGCGGGCCTCGACGCCGGGGACCTCCGGGCCGACGACCGACGCCTCGTCCGGGAGGACCGCGACGCTGCGCTCCGCTATCTCCTCCTCAAGCCCGACGACGTGGTGACCTATGTGGAGTACGGCGCCGCGGACCTCGGCATCGTGGGGCGAGACGTGCTCCTCGAGCGGGGCTCGGACCTGTTCGCGCCGCTCGACCTCGGCATCGGGCGCTGTCGTCTGTCGGTCGCCGGGCTGCCGGGCACGCGGGTGCGCGCGCGGAGCCATCTCCGGGTGGGGACGAAGTTCCCCAACCTGGCCCGGCAGCACTTCGCGGCCCGCGGCCGCCCGGTGGAGGTGATCGTGCTGCAGGGCTCCGTCGAGCTCGCACCCCTGACCGGGCTCGCCGACCTGATCGTCGACCTCGTCGAGACCGGAGAGACCCTCCGGCGCAACGGTCTGGTCGAGCTGGAGACCATCCAGGAGATCTCGACCGTGGTCGTGGCGAACCGGGTCGGCCTCAAGCTGCGCCATCGGCGCGTCCGCCCGCTGCTCACGGCGCTCGGCGGCGAGGTCCAGGACCAGGGCTGACGCGCGCTCGTCGAGGTCGACGAGCGCGCGTCGGCGCCAGGCTCAGCGCGACGACCGCGCCGCGCGTCGGGGCGCTTCGCCGTCGCCACCGGAGCCGGCCGCGCTCGAGCGCGACGGGCGGGATGCGGTGAGCGTGGTCGGGCCGTTCACCGTGATCATCGTTCGGACGCGCCGGAAGGTGGTCCGACCGATGCCGCGGACGCGCATCAAGTCTTCGGGGCGACGGAACGGGCGACGCTCCCGATGGGCGACGATCGCCTGGGCCTTCGACGGACCGATGCCCGGCAGGAGCTGCAGCTCGGCGGCGGTCGCGGGCTGGATGTTGACGACGCCAGCGGGCCGCGCCGAGGCAGCCGAGGGTTGGGCGGAAGCCGGGGCGGGGGTCGCGGTGGCGAGCCCGACGAGCCCGGCGGTCAGGGCGAGCGGAACGATCAGGCGGCGGATCAGCGTGGTCATCATGGGGGTTCCTCCGTGTTCATGGGCACCGCACCAGCGGCGTCCCGCGCGGGATGGAGCACCTCCTATGCCGATTCCGTCGTTCGAGGCTCCCGGCCTTCCGGCGCCATCAAAGGCGGTTCTCGGCGGCGGATCGGCGGCGGGACCGCCGCCAGCCAGGGCACTGTCCGAAGGTTGTGACGTCGCGGCCCGCCGTGTCAGGATGCGGATTCCCTCGCCGAGGGGGCCCCCGCAGCCCCAGAACCCGGAGAATGATGAAAGTCACGCTCTCGACCGATGCCCCGGAGGCCGCGAAGGTCGACCTCCTCGCGCTTGCCGTGCGCTCCGACGAGCTCCGCTCCGATCCCCGCCTCACCGCCCTCGACGACGCCACGGAGGGAGCGCTCCGGGAGCAGATCGCCCTCGAGGACTTCAAGGCGAAGAAGGGGGAGAGCCTCCGCGCCGCCGTCCGGGGGCTCGGCGCGAAGCAGGTGCTCTTGATCGGCATGGGCGAGCAGGAGCCGAGCCCCTCCGTCGCCCGCCTGACCGCCGCGATCGCGGGCCGGGCGGCGGCCACGTTCTCCTCGGTGGCGATCGTCGCCCCGAGCGACGACGCGGATGTCCTCCGCGCGCTGGCCAGCGGGCTCGGGCTCGGCTCCTACAAGTACACGGAGTACCTGACGGCCGATCGTCGACCGAGCCGACGGGTATCGAGCGCTCGAATCCTGATCGAGAAGCGCGCGGCCGCCGCGAGGCGCGCCGTGGGCGACGGCCTGTCGCTCGCGGAGTGCGTCAACCTCGCCCGAGACCTGGTGAACGCGCCGCCGAACGATCTGTCCCCCCGCGCCCTGGCCGACATCGCGACGGCGCAGGCCAAGCAGCTCAAGGACCAGGGCGTCGACTGCAAGGTCTGGGACAAGAAGGGCATCGAGAGGCTCAAGATGCAGCTCTTCCTCGCGGTCAACCGAGGGAGCGCCGAGGAGCCGCGGCTGATCCACGTCAGCTACCGCCCGAAGGCCCGGGGGAAGCTGAAGAAGGTGGTCTTCGTCGGAAAGGGCCTGACCTTCGACTCCGGCGGGCTCTGCCTCAAGCCGCCGAAGCCGATGCTCGACATGAAGTGCGACATGGGCGGCGCCGCGACCACCCTCGGCACCGTGCTCGCGGCAGCTCGGCTGGGCCTGAAGGTCGAGGTGCACGGGCTGATCGGGTCGACCGAGAACATGACCGGGGCCGCGGCCTACCGCCCCGGGGACGTCTACCGCTCGCGGAGCGGCAAGACGGTCGAGATCATCAACACCGACGCCGAGGGCCGCCTCGTGCTCGCCGACGTCCTGGACTACGCCCAGACGCTCAAGCCCGACATCCTGGTCGACCACGCGACCCTCACCGGCGCAGCGATCGTGGCCCTCGGGCCCTTCACCTCCGCCCTCTACACCGCGGACGAGGAGCTCGCGGCGGCCTACCTCGACGCGGCTGGCGCAGAGGGGGAGTCCTACTGGCGGATGCCCCTCGACGACGACCTCCGAGAGGGTCTTCGCAGCGACATCGCCGACCTCAAGCACACCGGCGACCGCGCCGGCGGCTCGATCATCGCGGCCCTGTTCCTCCGGGAGTTCGTCGGCGACCACCGCTGGGTCCACCTGGACATCGCCGGCCCCGCGTTCCTCGACCGCGTGAAGGGCGTCGCGCCGAAGGGCGGCACCGGCTTCGGGGTGATGACCGCGGTGCGCTTCCTGGAATCGCTGTAGCGCCCGCGAGAGCGCTAGAGGTTGAACGGGTAGCGAACGCTGAAGGTCGACTGGCTGAAGGACGGGACCCGGGCGCCCCGCACCGCCCGGGCGATGCACGAGCGAACGGGGGGCGGGAGGTTGGCGGCCTCCACGGTCGCGGTCGTGACCCGCCCCGAGGTGCCCTGGAACACCACCTGGACCCGCGCGGTGCCGTGGGTGCCGTTGCCGCACGCCCGCACCTGGCCCGCGACGCTGTCCATCGCCCGGCGCACGTCGCTCCGGGACGGCTGCGCGTTCTGGCTCGGGCGCTCGGCCTCCTGCGGCCGCGAGCGGGCCGACGAGGTGTTCTCTCCGGTCGCGCGGTCGATCAGCGACAGCAGGTCGTCGTTCTGGCTGCTCGAGCGGGAGCGGCTGCTGCTGTCCTGCTGCGGCGGAGGCGTCGCTTCGGCCGCGCTGCTGCGCGAGCTTCGGCGCGAACGCTGACCATCCCGCGCGCTCCGGCTGCTCCGGCCCGACCGGCTGGAGGCGCTCTCCTCCTCACCGTCCTCGTCCTCGTCCTCGTCGGCCGTCGCGGTCTCGTCCCCCTCGCCGCCAGCGGCGGTCCCGTCGCTCGGGGGTGGGGTCGGGGGCGTGCCCGCCCCGGTCGGCGGCGTGGGCTGCTGGATCGGGGCGATCGCGGCGGCCCCCGTGTCGTCGTCGTCACCGCTGAGGGCGAGCTGGTAGCCCACGAAGGCGAGGGCGGCCGCCGCGGCGAACAGCCCGGCGCCGATGCCGATCCCCAAGCCCAGCCCGATCCCGCCGCCCCGCCGCTCCTCCCGGGGCTCCGGGACCACGACCGGGGCGCCGAGCGTGTTGAGGCCGGGGCTCGGCGCGCCGATCGATAGGAGGTCGTCGACCTTGTCGTCCTGGCGGGACGTGATCGGCCCGGCCGACGGCGCGCTGCTGCTCGTGGCGGCGGCGAGGGCTCGGATGTCGATCAGGCCCGACCCCTCGCCCTGCGCCGTGCCCGGCCGGCCCGGCGCCCCCGAGGCCGGCGAGGCGCTCGCGACCGCAGCCGGCTCGTCCCCGCCCCCGCCGGTCGCGAGGGCCTGGAGGTTCGACAGGGAGAAGAGCACGGAGTTCTCGTTCCGGGCGCCCGTCAGGCTCCGCTCGGCGGAGGCGCGGGGCGCGTTCGACGACGCGACCACGTCCTCGTCCTCCGGGGAGGGCGCCCCGAACGCCGCGGGCTGCGCGAACAGATCGGCGGCGGCGTCGTGGCCGGGCTCGTCCTGCTCGGCCCCGAAGGGCCCGGGGTCGACCGCGGCCCCGGCGGCGCCGGCCGTGGCCGACCGGTAGGGGTCGCTGCTGGCGGCGGGGGCCGGCCCCTCGCCGGAGACCGCACCGACCAGCTCCGGCACCTCCTGCGCCGGCTTCCAGTCCTCGAACCCCTCCCGCCAGACGTAGGCGTCCCACGTGATCGTCCCCTCGCTCAGCATCGCGGCGACCTGCGACGGCGGGTAGGGGCCCTGCTGCTCGCCGTCGACCACGACGTGCCACTGCGGTTCCGTGCCGTAGTCGTGGGGCTGCGGTCCCTCCTGCGCCGCGGCCACGCCGACCTGGTCGCCGCGCACCACGATGGGCGCGCTGCACTTCTTACAGCGAATCTTAAAGATTCGGCCGGCGACCTTCTCGTCGGCGATGGAGTACTTGGCTCCACAGCTGTCGCAGACGATCTTCATCTGATTTGACCTTCTCGGGGCAGAGGGGAGGACGGTCAGGCGGGCGGGCTGGGGTCTACAGCCCCCTCTTCCTGGGAGGATAACGTTCGCCGAGCTTCGCAGGCAAGGAAGCCATCCGGGCGTGCGGCAGGGGGGTAGACCCCAGGGTGGGGAGGGGCTTGGGTGCCATCGCGCTCAGGCCGGCGCCGGCCCGTCGTCCTCGTCGCGGAGGGGCGTTCCGTCCTGCCCGCAGAACGCGACGGTGGGCGGGTAGACCGTCCCGCAGACCGGGCAGGTCCGCCCGGCCGTCTTCCGGCTTCCTCCGGCCAGGAACTCGGCGTAGGGGATCGGGCGGTCACCGTCGTGGGGACAGCCCGGCGTCCCGGGCGGGTACCCTCGTCGGCAGGTCGGGCAGATCAGATCCTGGGCGTCCCGGCCGCCCTCGCCGTCGTCGGCGACCATCGGATCCGTGGGCCAGGGCTCCGGGGCGGGGCCGGGGTCCTGCGGGGCCGGGACCGCCGCGGCGGACCGCCGCCCGCGGAGCAGGAGGGCCAGCGCGCCGGCCAGGAGCAGGAGCCCGCCCAGACCCACGGTCCACCACACCCCCGCACCCGGGCCGTCGCTCGCCGTCCGCACCCGCGCCGCCTGACCGCTCTCCGCCTCCGGCACCTCGGCCCGCGTGCCGCTGCCGAGGGAGCCGGTCTCGCTCCGGCGCGCGATGAGGTCGCTCAGGTCCGGCATCCGGACCGTGATCCGGGCCTCCCGGCTCAGCGCGCCCGACCTCGCGATCACCGTGGCCTCGCCCGTCCCTTGCGCGGCGCGATAGCAGCGCCCCCGGAGCCGCCCGGGGCTCGCCGGGGCCAGCGCGTAGGTGACCCGGTCGCTCCGCCGGCAGCCCTGGGCGTCGACGACGCGCGCGGTGAAGCAGACCTCCTCGCCCGGGGCCACGGCCCGCGCCCGGGGCGCGACGAGGAGCCGGTCGGCCGGGCCGGGCCGACACGCCGAGGGCTGCTCCGGCTCGGGCTCGGGCGGCGTGGGGCGCTCGGGCTCGGGGGTCGTCGGCCGGGCGGCGACGCGCGTGTAGCTCTGGCTCGTCGTGATCGTCGCCACGCACCGCGACGCGTTCAGCTGCCAGTCGTAGCGGCTGACGTCCCGGAACTCGAGGCGGTCCGGGCCCGCGGCGCGGAGCGTGTAGGTGCCGGTCTCGCCCCGGGAGTCGTCGGGCGGCGTCCGGCAGACGATCCGCCAGGTCTGGCTGGACGCGGAGTAGCTCGAGGACACCCGCCGCACGGCGCGGTTCTCGCTCCAGCAGGAGCGGGTGGTCTGCTGCCGACGGAGATTGAAGGTCAGCTGGTCACCGCTCTGGGTGATCCGGAACGTCCCCCCGCCCGGGGCGGTGACCGATTGCGGGCGTGGTCCGCAGTCGCCCCCCCAGCTGTCGACGTCGACCGAGATCCGGAGCGGCCCCTCGCGCCACTGCCCCTCGAAGGGGCCGTCGGCGTGGGCGGTAGCTGCCGGGGCGAGGGCGACGGCGAGGCCGAGGAGGAGGGCGAACCGCGCGGGCACGAGGGACCTGACCGTACCAGATCGCGCCCGGGTCGAGGCGACCCGGGCGCGGGCGTGTCCTGGAGAAGATCGACCGGAGAACCGGCCCGGCGGATCAGGCCTCGGCCTTGGCCGCCTTGACCGCGTCGGTGAGCTCCGGCACCGCGTCGAACAGGTCGGCGACCAGGAAGTAGTCCGCCACCTGGGCGATCGGCGCCTCCTTGTCCTTGTTGATCGCCACGATCGTCTTGGAGCCCTTCATCCCGGCCAGGTGCTGGATGGCGCCGCTGATCCCGACGGCGATGTACAGCTTGGGCGCGACGACCTTTCCGGTCTGACCGACCTGCAGGTCATTCGGGACGAAGCCCGCGTCGGCCGCCGCCCGCGACGCACCCATTGCCGCCCCGAGCGCGTCGACCAGCGGCTCGAGGACGCTCTCGAAGTTCTCCGCGCTCTTGAGGGCCCGGCCGCCGGACACCACGATGTCCGCCTCCGTGAGGTCCGGCCGCTCGCTCTCGGACGCCTCCAGGTCGAGGAAGGCGATGCGCTCGAGCGCCGGCTCCTCCTCGACCTCGACCGTCTCGACGGGGCTGCTCTCGCCGGTGGGCGTCGCGGCCTCGAACTCGGTCTGCCGCACCGTGACGACGTGCACGTCCGAGGTGATGGTGCAGTAGCCGATCACGTTGCCGGCGTACATCGGGCGGCGGTAGACGAGGCCGTCACCGTCCACCTCGACGCCGAGGATGTCGCTGGCGACTCCCGCCCCGAGCTTGGCGGCCACGCGCGGCATCATGTCCCGGCCGGTCGTGCCCGCCGCCGCCACGAGGACGCCGTAGCCGCGGTCCTCGGCGACCTTGGCGACGGTGGCCGCGTAGCGCTCGGCGAGGTAGCCGCCCTCGACGTCCTTCGCGAGCACCGCCCGTGCGCCGTAGTCGGCCGCGTCGGCGGCGGAGCTCTCGGCGCCCTCGCCGAGGAGCAGGATGTCGAAGGAGCCCCCGGTGCCCTCGGCCACTTGCCGGGCGAAGGTCACCGCGGAGAGGGTGTTCCGTCGGAGGCTGCCGTCGAGGAGCTCTCCCACCACGAGAATATCGGTCATCGTCATCTCTCCTGAGCGTGGGGTCAGAGGACCTTGGCCTCGGTACGGAGCTTGTTCATGAGGTCGGCGACGTCCTCCACGAAGGCGACGCTGCCCGAGCGCGCTGGCGGGAGCTCGTAGCGGGAGTAGACCACCATCGGGTCACCTTCGACGCCGAGGTCGGCGAGGCTCAGCGTGTCGATCTTCTTCTTCTTCGCCTGCATGATGCCCTTGAGGGACGCGTAGCGGGCCCCCTCGTTGTAGGTGAAGCCCTCGGAGGTCGCCCCGTTCTTCACCGAGGTCGGGGTGACCATCCGCAGGTCGCACGTCACCACGGCCGGCAGCGTCACCTCGACGTGCAGGACGCCCGTGTCGACCTCGCGGCCCACCTTGAGCTTGTCGCTGCCCGCCTCTGTCTCGAGGGACATCGCGAACGTCGCCATCGGCCAGGCGAGGAACTCCGCGAGCATCTGGCCGGCGGTGTTGGAGTCGCCGTCCACGGCCTGCTTGCCCATCAGGACCAGGTCCGGCTCCTCCCGGTCGACGACCGCCTTGAGCGCTCGGGCCACGAGGTAGGAGTCGATCGCGCCCTCGTCGGCCTGGATGAGGATGCCGCGATCGGCCCCCATGGCCAGGGGCTGGCGCAGCGTCTGGGCGACGTCGGCGGACCCGATCGAGACGACCACCGTCTCGCCGAGCTTCTCCTTCGTATCCGCGTTCTCGTTGAGTCGAAGCGCCGCCTCGACGGCGTACTCGTCGAAGGGGTTGACCTTCCACTCGAGCCCGTCGGATGTGACCGCCGAGCCGTCCGGCGCGACCTTCATCTTGTTGGCGTTGTCGGGGTCAGCGACCCGCTTCACGGGAACTAGGATCTTCATTCTGCCTCCATGATGGCTGGCTTCGGGGGGACTCCGGCCGCGGGCGGTGCAGGGCCGACCGACCCGGAGCTTACGATGCGTCGGCGGCCTTGGGGTGAGCGAGGCCCGCCAGAAACAGGTCGACGACGTGCTGGGCGTCTCGGCGGAGCCTGTCCGGGGTGGCGGTGTCGGGCCCCCGCAGGGCCCAGGTGAGCGCGACCCCGTCGAGGCAGCCGAAGAGCATGCGCGCCACGACCCGGGGGTTCAGGTCCGCGCGGCATGTGCCCGCGGACTGCCCATCCGCCACCACCTGCGCGATGAAGTCGAGGTACTCGAGGAACAGAGGCTTGGCGTACTCCTTCAGGAGGCGGGAGCTCTGGCGGAGGTTGACCGTGATCACCTCCGCCAGGTCGCGCTGTCCCTCGAAGCCCGCGAGCTGGATCTCGACGATGCGCCTCACCTTCGCGTCGAAGCCCTCCACCGCGGCGACCTCCCGCCGAAGCACATCGAGGAGCTGGACGATCCGGTCCTCGAAGATCCGGATCAGGACGTCGTCCTTGTTCTTGAAGTAGAGGTAGATCGTCCCGTCGGCGACCCCCGCGGCCTTCGCGATCTCGCTGCCCCGCGTGGCGTAGAAGCCCTTCCGGGCGAAGACCTCCGTCGCCGCCCGGAGGATCCGCTCCCGTTTGCCGGTGCTGCGCCGGCTCCGCTCGGCTCCCCGCCCCTCGTCGCCGTCGTCCGGTGCCGCCGCGTCGGCGGCCACGGCGAGGGGACTGAATGGGCGTTCATTCTTCGCCACCGGCCCGAGCTAGCATGCAGGCAGGAGCCCGTCAACGTTGGGCGCGGGGGCGCGCCACCACCACCAACGGGGTCTGGTCGGCCAGCCGCCGCAGCCCGCTGACCACCTGCGCGAGCGTCGGCCCTGGGGGCGGGTCCGGGCCCTCGTCGGCGAGGTGGGAGGCTCGACCGGCGGAGGCGGCCCGACGCCAGGCCTCGGCCTCCGCCATCGCGAGGAGGCTCCTCCGGGCGAGCTCCGGTCCGCTCGATGCGACCGCTCGGCGCACCGCATCGAGCGCGCGCGGCACGGCGGCGAGGGCCTCGTCGGTGGCCAGCGCGCCGAGGCCGACGAAGGCCGCTCCGTCCCGAGCGCCGTGCAGCGTGACCGCTGGCGCCGTCCGGGGGGTCCGCAGCAAGGCGGCGCGGGCGACCCCGGCGAGCACCCGGGCCGACAGGGCTGGCGCGTCCTCGGCCCGCCACGCGACGATCAGCTCGGGGCGCGGGCCGGACGCCTCCCCGGACCGGAGCGGCTCCGCGTCGGCGGCCGGCCAGGGCTCCGGCGCCGACGGCGCGGACCCGGCGGGCAGCCCCTCGACGAGTTGCACGGCGTGGTCCACCGCGTCCGCCGGGATCCGCGAGCCCGCCAGCACGAGGGTGGTCCGCCGGCCCACGACGAGACCGGCCCGCACGCGGTCGAGGTCGTCCGCCTCGAGGGCCGCCAGACCGGCGAGGGCCGGCGAGGGGTCGACGCGCTCGGGATCGTCCGGCGACAGCACCCTCGCGATCCGGGCCGCCAGGCGACCTTCCGGCGCGGCGGCCCCCGGCAGGGCCTCCGACCGCGCGCGCTCGAGGTGGCCCGACAGGGGGGCCGATGCGCAGCGGATCGCGAGGTGGGCCATCTCGACCGGGGGGCCGGCGAGGTCGAGCCCGCCCGCGTCGGGCTCGAGGACCGGCCGCACCTCGATGCCGCGCGCCGCCAGCGTCGTGCCGAGCTCGCGGCGGGCGACATCGTGGCAGGCGTCGATGACCGCCCGGAGCCACAGGGCTCGCGTCCCCGGTGCGGTCCCCAGGCCCGTGCGCCCCCGAAACCGGACGGACGCGGCGGCTCCTGGGCCGCCCGTCGCCTCGACCCGGACCAGCGCCCCGTTCTCGCGTCGGCTCCATTCCCCCGGCGTCGGGTGGGCCGGCCCGTCGTGGGGCTCGAGGAGCTCGAAGGGGCGCTCCCCCGCTGCGCGCTGGAGCGCGTCGAGGCCCGGCTCCGCCGCGTCGAGGTCGTCGCCCCGGCCGTCGGCGAGGACCATCCCGAGGGCTGCCGGCGCCCGACCGCCGGCTCGTGCCCCGCGCGCCGCGAGGGCCCGCTCGCTCGCCCAGCGCGCGCCGATCCACGCCGCCTCGTCCCGGGGGTCGTCGAAGCCTCCGCCCGTCGTCGGCGCGCCCTCGGGGGCCACGGGCAGCCGGCGGAGCAGCTGGGCCTCCCGGGCCAGGGCCTGCCCCGCCGCCGCGGCGGGGCCGTCGGTCGTGCGGATCAGGACCGTCATGCGCCCATCGAGGGGAAACACCTCCGAGGCCGCGGCGATCCCGTAGCGGGCGTCGAGGGTCGCGGTCAGCCGGCGGGCGAGGGCGAGGGCGGCAGGCCAGCTCGGCTCGACCAGGGCCAGGCTGACCGCGTCGCCCTGCCCCCAGGCGAGCCCCCGCGCCCCGGGCGAGGGCACCGGACGCGCCGGGCGCTCCGCCCGACGCGGGGCGGGCAGGTCGCCGAACGCCGCCTCGACCACGGCCCGGACCTCGCCCGGGTCGAGGTCGCCCACCACGATCAGCCGCACCCGCCCGCGACCGACGTGGGCGGCGAGGAACGTCGACACCTGATCCGGGGTCGGGAGCGGGTCGCCGGGCTGGCCGAGAGGATCGACCGGCTGGCCCAGGAGGGCCGACAGCGCGAGCGCGTCGGCCTGGCGGGTCAGGCTCGCGAGCACCCGCCGGCGCGAGCCCTCGAGGCGCGCGCGGTGCGGCGCGAGCTCCTCCTCGGTCGCCAGGCGGCTCGCGAGGGCCGTGGCGAGGCGCTCGAGCCCCGGGACGAGCTGGGCCCGTGCACCGCCGAAGCGGAGCTCGATCCCGTCGGCGGTGGCCCGCCCCTCGGCGCCGGACCGGGCGGCGAGGAACCAGGCCGCGACCGCCGCCACGCCCGGCCCGGGCGCGTCCAGGCTGCCCGCGTCGATCCAGAGGTCGACGAAGACCCGGTCCCCGCTCGGCCGCGGCAGCACGGTGAGCTCCACGCCGCCGGCGCGCTCGGGGTCGTCCAGGCTCGGCGCCCGAGCAAGCGGCGGGGCCCCGCAGGACACGGTGAGGACCGTCGCGGCGAGGACGGACCGCGGCAGGGATCGGAGCGGTCGCGGGAGCCTCACGAGGGCGGCTCCGCGCCCTTCGCGAGGCGGCGAAGGTTGGGGAGGTGTCGGAGGACGATCACCGCGCCGACGGCCACCGCCATGCCGACCCGAGGGTCGCGCCAGGGGAGGACGGCCGCCGTCACGACGCCCCCGACGACCGTGCCGGCCAGGCTGCCCACGCTGGTTCGCCCCGAGAGGCGGCGCAGGAGGGCATACGTGGCGAGCGCGCTCAGCCCGGCCGGCCAGCACGCGACGAGGAGCACCCCGACGCCGGTCGCGGCCCCCCGGCCGCCGGCGAACCGGTGCCAGAGCGGGAAGCAGTGGCCGACGACGGCGGCGACGCCCGTCCCCGCGGTCCAGGGGTCGGCGGAGCCGAGCAGCCAGGTCGCCACCGCGACCGGAGCGGCTCCCTTGGCCGCGTCGAGGGCGAGCACCGCCCGCCCCGCGGCGGGCCCGAGGGCTCGCCGCACGTTGGTGGCGCCGGGGTTGCCGCTCCCCACCGCGCGCAGGTCGACGCCCCGGGCGCCAGCCCACAGGAGGGCGAAGGAGACCGAGCCGAGCAGGTACGCGCCGAGGACCAGGAGCGGCCCGAGCCACCGGGGGTCGTGCTCCACCGGGCGGACCCTAGCAGCCTGCCGCTCGCTGCAACCCGCGAGCGCGGCGGGAAGGGAACGAGGGGGGGAGGGGGCGCGAGGCGTCGCCGCGCCGGTCGCCGCTAGGCGGCCTGCTCGACGACCGGCGCGAGGGCGCGCGTCAGCCGGCAGCGGATCTTGTGCTTCTTCGAGTAGACCGTCTTGACGGAGATCGCCATCTCGTCAGCGATCTGCTCGGGGCTCAGGCCGTCGATGTAGTAGAGGTGCACGAACGTCCGGTCCTTCTCGGAGAAGTCGGCGAGGAGGTCGGCGACGACGCACCAGCGCTCCTTCTCGAGCACGTGATCGTAGGGGCTACCGGCGGAGGACCCGAGGTTCTCCGCATCGGCGAGGCTGGTGACCATCGGCTGGCGGGCGACGCGGCGCAGGTAGTCCCACGCGCTGTTCGTGGCGAGCAGGCCGATCCAGCTGCTCAGCTTGTTGCCTCGAGAGGGCTCGAAGGAGCGGATCTTGTGCATGTCGCGCTTGTTCAGGCCGAGGAGGAAGAGCGCGTAGATCTCGCGGACGTCCTCGCCGGCGACCGACCCCGGGAAGCGGCTGGTCACCTTGTGGATGCACCGGTAGATCAGGCGGTCGAACCGCCGGTGGAACTCGCGCCACGCCTCGGGCTGGCGGTCGAGCATCGCGTCCAGCAGCGCTTCGTCGGTCCAGTCGCTCGGGCTCATCGGGTCCATGTCTCCTTCGCTCCTGGCCTCTTGCCGTGCATGGCCGGTGCCAGGTGCGGAGAGCGCCGATCCGCGGGGCGGAGACGAGGAGGGCGCGCCCCGGCGAGGGCCTGGGGCGTAACGCGCGACGGCCTGGGTTACGGCCTGCGGGCGCAGCGGTGTTACGGTGTTACGCTCGCGCCCCGCGCCATCCCATGCCCGCTCTGTCCCCCCGCTCGATCCTGGCCGCCCTCGTGGCCCTCGTCGTCGGGACCCCCGCTTGCGGAGGCGCGCCGTCCACGCCGACGCCTCCGCCGCCTGCGGGCAGCGTGGCCGTGACGCGCGTGGTCGCCCGAGCCGAGCAAGGCCGCGTGGTGGTCGACGCCTACGGCGCCGCGGAGCTCTTCGCTGCCGCCACCGACGCTCTGGTCGCGGGTCGATGCGAGGCGGCGGTCCGCCGCTACGACCGGCTCGTCGCGGAGTTCCCCGACTCCGCGCTCCGCTCCGCCGCGCGCTACAACGCCGCGTTCTGCCTCCATGAGGCCGGGGAGCTCGAGCGCGCCGTCGCGCGTTACCGGGCGCTGTTGATCGCCGCCCCCCGCCCGACCGACGCCCGGCACGCCCTGCTCCAGCTCACCGATGCGCTCGAGGCCACGGAGGCGTGGGCCGGTCTGCTCGAGGTTGCCGAGCGCCTGCTGGTCCGCGATGACCTGGCCGTCGAGGAGCGCCTCGAGGGGATGAGTCGGCGCGCGCGCGCGCTCCTGGCTCTCGGGCGCGTGGCCGCGGCCGCCGCGCAGGCGCGGGAGGCCGTCCGCTATCATCGCCGCGCAGAGGCCGCCGGGCCGGCAGACGCGGCGCCCGACGGGGCGGACGGGGCCCGCTTCGCCGCAGCGGCCAGCTACGTGCTGGCCGAGGCCCTGCGCCTCCGCTCGGAGCGGATCGGTCTGAGCTCGTCGGACGCCTCCGGGCGCCGCCGGGCTCTCGCGGAGCGTACGCACCTTCTCCTCGAGGCGCAGGCGCACTACCTGGCGACGGTCCGCTACCACGTCGCACCGTGGTCCGAGGCCTCGGCGGCGGGCCTCGCCGACCTGTACGGGCACCTGTGGCGCAGCGCGGCGAGCGCCCCGGCGCGCGCGTCGCGGACGGAGGCGCGCGGGCCGAGCCCGGAGGAGCTGGGTCGCCACGTCGAGCCCCTGCTCCGGCACGCGATCCGGTCCTGGGACTTGACCGTCGGCGCGGACGGGGCTCCGGAGGAGTGGGCCGAGCGGACCCGGCAGGAGCTTCTCCGCCTGCGGCAACTCGCTCGGCGCGAGGCCGAGGGCTAGGGACGATCGGGGCTTCCCCAGCCGACGGATCGCGCTTAGGGTAGGAGACCGCGTCCGCCGTCAAGATTTCCTTGACATCGGCGTTGCGAGCCCGTACATATCCCGCCCTCCCGTTGCCGGCGGGTGGTCCCGTGTGCCTCGCGGTCGAATTCGGTCGCCCCGTCAAGCCCAGCCCGCCGCTGGGCCGCGCGAGGGCGGTCTTCTCTCGTCCGGGGTCCGTTCACGGCAGCTCGGTACGACGCTCGAGCGCACGAGGTCCGAGGAAGGCGGTCGCGGGACGGTGTCCGCGGCGCACGCAGAGTGGCTTAGGTGGGCTCAGGGTGGACTCAGTTGGGCGGGTGGACACAGGTGGGCGGGTGGACTCAGTCGGGCCCCACGAAGGCCTCGCCGTGCCGGCGCTCACCCCGCGCGCTCGGCGCGCTCGCGGCATGGATCCGGCCGCCCAGCGGTTCGGCTGGCGTAGCTCAATCGGTAGAGCACCTGCCTTGTAAGCAGGGGGTTGCGGGTTCGAGTCCCACCGCCAGCTCCTCGGTCTCGGGTCCGGCCCCGCGCCCTGCGTCGAGGCCGGCTCGAGCTAAGCAAATCGCAAAGAGTTACGGAGGGTTGCCCGAGTGGCCAAAGGGAGCAGACTGTAAATCTGCCGGCGGATGCCTTCAGTGGTTCGAATCCACTACCCTCCATCGGACGGGGGCGGGAGCCGAGGGCCCGGCGCAGGCCGGGGTCGCGCTCTTCCGGGCCCCGGCCGGGCTCGCCCACCTGGCGGGCCACGCACCTCGCGGGTGTAGCTCAGTTGGTAGAGCGTCAGCCTTCCAAGCTGAACGTCGCCGGTTCGAATCCGGTCGCCCGCTCTGAACGGGGCCCTCGGCCCCATCCCCTGGTCCCGACCCACCGACCCGCTGCCCCCGACCACCCCCGGCACCCCTCATGTTCACCCACTGGAGTTCGTCGCTCGGCACCACGTCGCCACCCCAGCTCTCGCCCAGGTAGCTCAGCGGTAGAGCACCTCCTTGGTAAGGAGGAGGTCGTGAGTTCAAGTCTCATCCTGGGCTCTTCACCGGTCGCGCCCCGTCGGGGGAGCGGCAGGACTCAGCGGCGCGGCACACCGAGCGGCACGACGCGAGCACAACGAGATCGTCCGGAGGAGGACGCGCGATGGCCAAGGAGAAGTTCGTCAGGACCAAGCCGCACGTGAACGTGGGCACCATCGGTCACATCGACCATGGCAAGACCACGCTGACGGCGGCGATCACGAAGGTGATGTCGGATGTGCACGGCGGCAACGCCGTGTCCTAC
>JBHJHB010000129.1:0-3366 GCA_050331215.1 Sandaracinaceae bacterium
GTTCCCCACCGCCCTTTGGACTGCCTCCGGCGGTACTATTGCTTGCGGCTTGCCTGGGGTGGCCGCCCGCCCTAAATTCAGCCGGGCGTGCGGGTTGCACGCCGCGCTTCATGACCTCACCGTCGCGCCTACGGCGCGGACAGCCCCCGGGCGCGCTCCCTCGGCACCCCTCGCCCCCATTGCACCGATCACCCCCATCACCCCCATCACACCGTGTCATCGCGCCTCCAGCGCGATCCTCGCTCCGGCATGCTTCGCTATCGCGCTGATCTCCGCTCCCTGGCCTTCGTCGGCACGTACTTCGTGCTGATCGCGCTGGCGTACGGCACCTCGCCCCCCTGGTGGGCCTGGGTCCTCCTGTGCGTCGTGCTCAGCCTGCTGTCGTTCTTCTGCGCGGTGATCACCCACAACACCGTGCACGCCCCGGTCTTCCGCTCGCGCGGGCTCAACCGGCTGTTCCAGATCGCGCTGAGCCTCACCTACGGCCACCCGGTCAGCATGTTCGTGCCCGGGCACAACCTGAGCCATCACAAGTACACCCAGGGCACGCGGGACCGGATGCGCACCGACAAGCTCCGGTTCCGCTGGAACCTCCTCAACCAGCTCCTCTTCGCGCAGGTCGTGGTGCCGCCGATCTTCTGGGACAACGCGCGCTACGCCAAGGCCATGGCAGGCCGGAACCCCCGCTGGTTCCGGCAGTTCCTGCTCGAGCTGGTCGCGTACCTGGCGTTCCTGGGCATCGCGCTGGCCCTGGACTGGCAGAAGTTCCTCGTGTTCGTGCTGATCCCGCACCAGTACGCGGCGTGGGGAATCATGGGGATCAACTTCGTCCAGCACGACGGGTGCGACGGCGAGCACCCCTATAACCACAGCCGCAACTTCACGGGGCGGCTGGTCAACTGGTTCACCTTCAACAACGGCTTCCACGGCATCCACCACATGCACCCGGGCCTGCACTGGTCGCTGCTGCGGGACGCCCACGAGCGGGAGCTGGCCCCGCACATCCACCCCAGCCTCGACCAGCGCTCGCTCCTCGCCTACTGCTGGCGCGCCTACATCTGGCCCGGCGTGCGCCTGCGCTACGACGGCACCCCGGTGGTGCTCGGTCCGCCCCGCCGGGACGAAGACTGGCTTCCCGCGGCGCTGCGGGACCCGGTCGAGCGTCGGTCGGTCTGAGACCGCCGCGCGACCCGCGGCGGGCCGGCGAGCTCAGGGTGCGGCCGCCTCTGCCTCGTCGAGCACGAGACGCTGGTTGGCGGCCACGTCCTCGAGGCGCGTCACGCGCCCGCTCGGCCACCGCACCTCCAGCTCCGCCACCCGCTCCACGCCCTCGCCGAGGCCGACGTGAGCGACGCGATCGCTCTGGCCCAGGTAGTGGGTGACCGTGTCGACGAGGCGGACCCGCCACGGCTCGCCGTCGGTGACCCGCACCCGGACCACGGCTCCCTGGCCTTCCGGGGCGCTGTCGGTCGAGCGCAGGCGAACCCGTAGCCAGGCCGACCGGCTGCCGCCGTCGTTCCGGAACAGGGCGGGCACGCCGTGGTTGCGGACCATCAGCAGGTCCTGGTCACCGTCCCGGTCGTAGTCGAGGACGGCGAGACCCGTGCCGACCGACCTGTCGACGAGGCCGACCTCCTCGGCGCACTCCGTGAAGCGGCCCGTGCCGTCGTTGTCCCAGAAGAACATCCGGTCGCGCGCGTACTCGCGCTCCGGGAACCGCGCGTTGGCCATGCCGTTGGCGAGCACCAGGTCGAGGTCGCCGTCGTTGTCGTGGTCGACGAAGGCGGTCCCCCAGCCCCAGCCGCCGTGGCGGACGCCGCCCTCGTCGGTGATGTCGGTGAACCGCCGCTCGCCGTCGTAGCGGTAGAGACGGTTGCCGGTGACCCCGCTCTCGCAGGGGACGTCGCCGCAGAGCTCGCCGGTGTCGCCGATCGACGACACGAACCAGTCGAGGTCACCGTCGCCGTCGATGTCCCCGACCGTCGAGCCCATCCCGAACTCCTCGGTCCCCACCCTCGCGCTCGCCGTCGCCTCCTCGAAGGTGCCGTCCCCCCGGCTCCAGAAGAAGAGGCTGCCGCCGTAGTCGCGTACGACGAGCAGGTCCTGCCAGCCGTCCTCGTCGAAGTCGACGAAGGCGCTCGACAGCGCCGTCACGCGGCAGGGCGCGTCGCCTCGCAGGCAGGGCTCCCCCTCCGTGCGGACCCCCGCCTTGCCCGTGTCGTCGTTGAAGCAGCCGGGGCACTCTTCGCCGAGGTTGGTCAGCAGGCGCGTGTGGGGCTCGGCCCGGTAGTGCTCGGCGAGCCACTCGTTAACGTGCAGGTCCGGAAACCCATCCCGGTCGTGGTCGCCGACCGCGACGCTGGTGCCACCGTGGAACAGGCTCGACACGATGCCCGCGCCGCGCTCCTCGGTCTCATCGACGAACGTCCCGTCGTCCTGCTGGATCAGGAGGTAGTGGCGCTCCCGCACCTCGGGGGGCGCTACCGACGTCACGTAGAGATCGAGGTCGCCGTCCCGGTCGACGTCGACGAAGGCCGCGCCGCTGGACGGCCCGTCGACCGCCCGGTCGAGGGCGAGGTCGGCCGTCACGTCCTCGAACGTACCGTCGCCCCGGTTGCGGTGGAGCGTGCCCGGTCGGTCGAGGTGCGTCAGGTAGACGTCCGGCCAGCCGTCCTGGTCCACGTCGCCGACGGCCACCCCGCCCACGAAGTGAGGGATGTGGCAGGTGCTCGGATCCCAGTCGAACACGCACGGGTCCTCGGCCTCGCTGTGGGGGACGGCCAGCCCCGCCTCCAGCGCGACGTCGACGAAGCGGGGCGGCCCCTCCGGCACCGGCCTCGCGCCGTCGGCCATGGGGCCGAGGTCCGCGAGGAAGCCGACGTCGGCTCGCCGGGCTCGCTCCGGCGCCGCCGCCGCCGTGGTGGGCGACCCGACCTCCGCCGGGCCGCACGCGGCGGCCGGCGCGAGCGCCCCGAAGAGCGCGAGGCGGCAAGTCAACGTGGGGGCAGCCATGTCCCGGTCCCGGGTGACCGTACACGAAGCGACGGTCCGGACGCCACGAGGACCCTGGCGCGGTGGCTGTTACGCTGAGGGGGTGTCGCGGAAGAAGCCTCGGGACTCCGTCGGGACCTCCCTCAAGGACCTTCTCCGGGACGTCTCCCTCGACCCGGAGCCGAAGACCCCGGAGCCGCGCCCCGGGCCGCGGCGTCGCGCGCGCGGCGACGGGGTCCCGCCTGCCCGGCCCGAGCCGGCCTCGGATGCCGTCGCGAGCCCGCCGACCGGTCGCGAGCCGGCCTAGGGCGCCGTCGCGAGGCCCCCGACCGGTCCCGAGGCGCGGACGAGCGCCAGCCGGACGAGCGGCGACCG
>JBHJHB010000130.1:0-54336 GCA_050331215.1 Sandaracinaceae bacterium
GGCGACGGCCGGCCCGCTGCCCGGGCCTGCGGCGGCCTCGCCGGCGCGCTCGGGGGACGGGAGGCTCGCGGAGGCGGGGTGGTGCGTCGGCGTGGTCGGCCCCTCGGGCGCCGGCATCCGCGCCGCCTCACCCTCCGACGAGGACGGCTGGCTCGGCCGGGCGGGATGGTGGGTCGGGGTGGTGGGCCGCTCCGGCCGGACGAGGTGCGCGGGCACGGCCGGCAGGTGCTCCGGCGACGCCGCGGCGTGCGGCGCGCCCCCGCCGAGCACCGACGGGGGGAGCTGGCGCTCGCCGGGCGGCTGCGCCGCGGTCTCGTGCGGCTCGTCGATCGACCAGCCGCGCTCGGGAAACGCCCAGCTCAGCAGGCGGGCGAGCTGCTCGCGGCCGTAGCCCGGCGCGACCTCGTGCAGCACCTCTCGGAGCTGGAGACCGACCGCCTGGGCGGACGGGATCCGGGCCGTCGGGTCCCCGGCGAGGCAGCCCAGCACGCAGGCTTCGAGCTCCGCCGGCAGGCCCGGGTGGTACGCCGCCGGGCTCACGAAGTCCGCCCTCCGGAGCATCTCCTTCGCCTTCGAGGGGTCGTTGGGCGGCATCAGGGGACGCATCGTCAGCATCTCCCAGATCACCACGCCGAGGCTGAACACGTCCGCCCGCGCGTCGAGGAGGCCGTCGACGGCCTGCTCCGGGGCCATGTACGAGATCTTGCCCACGGGGTAGCCGGTGCTGGTCTCGACGACGTTGTCCGCCGCTTTCACGAGACCGAAGTCGCTGACCTTGACCGCCCCCTCGTTGCTGAGGAGCACGTTCTGGGGGGAGACGTCGCGGTGGACGATGCCGAGGGGGCGCCCCTGGTCGTCCTTCTTGCGGTGCGCGTAGTCGAGCCCCTGGGCGGCCTCGGCCCCGATGAAGCAAGCCGCGGCGAGCTCCAGGCGCTGCGGCGGCGTTCGCTCCGTGAGCCTCCGGAGCAACGCGTAGAGCGTTACCCCTTCGACGAACTCCATGACGAGGAAGGGCTCCGGGTCGACGCCGAAGTCCACCACTTGAACCAGGTTGGGGTGGTCCAGGCGCGCGTTGGTGCGGGCCTCGGCGGCGAAGCGCTCCAGCAGCGCTGGATGCTGCCGCCAGTGCGGCAGCATCCGCTTCAGGGCGACGCGCTTGCGAAAGCCGGCCTGGGCGAGGCGCTCGCCCCGGTAGACCATCGCCATCCCGCCCACCCCGAGGGGCTCCAGCAGGCGGTACTCCCCCAGCTGCGCCGGCTCCTGCGGGGACACCCGGCGGAGGATAGCCCAGCGCGCGATCCGACGCCTCTGCTGCGCGCGGCCATCCGCTCGGCGCGTGGGCCGGGAGCTCGGTCGAGTGCCGGTGCGCTCGGCGGGGTGCTCGGCTACCGGAAGTCCGCGATCGCGCTCAGCGGCTTGCGCCCGAGGTCGGGCACCCGGCAGTCGGTGGCGGGGTAGCCCACGGGCATGAGCACGAAGGGCTTCTCCCAGGCCGGGCGGCCGCAGAGCTCCCGCAGGAAGGTCATCGGCGCGGGGGTATGCGTCAGCGTCGCGAGGCCCGCGCGGTGCAGCGCGCCGATCAGGAAGCCGACGGCGATCCCGACCGACTCGGCGGCGTAGTAGTTCTTCTGCTGGGTCCCGTCGGGCAGGACGTTCCGGTCCTGCCGGAACACGACGATCACCCACGGCGCGTCGGTCAGGTGGGTCTTGACGAAGTCCGTACCCAGGGGGACCACCGCGTCGAGCCACTCCGGGGTGGCCCGCTCCTCGTAGAACGCACGCTCTTCTTTTTCGGCGGCCTCCCGGAGCCGCCGCTTGCGGTCGGGGTCACCGATCGCGACGAAGTACCACGGCTGCCGGTGGGCGCCGCTCGGGGCCGTGCCGGCGATGCGGATCGCGTTCTCGATCACCTCGCGCGGCACCGGATCGGGGGCGAAGTGGCGGACGCTGCGGCGCTGACGGGCGAGCTCGTAGTCCTCCCGGGCTCGGCGGACCGCCTCCTCGGGGGCGACGCGCTCGGGTCGGTAGGGGACGGTGGGGAGAAGGTCCGGCATCACCGCAACGAATAGCGCGGCCTCACCCCGAGCACATCCAGCGGGCCGGGTCGCGGCCGGGCCGTAGTAGGGTCCTCCCATGTGCAGGGGGCAGCGAGCGGGCCGGAGGCGAGGTGGCGACGTCGGCCGGTCCCTCGGCCCGGCGACCGCGGTGCTTCTCGCCGTGCTCGGGGCCGGCTGCGGGGAGGGCTGCGGCGCCCCGAGCGCCCCCGCGGTCACCCCCGCCTCGCCGCGGAGCGCGACCCTGGCCGAGGGGCGAGCGGGTGAGGAGGGCAGCGAGGCCGAGGGGGCGCCCCCCGACCCGGGACCGCCGCCCGTCTTGAAGGTGGCCGCCGACGTCGACCGGGACGGCCGGGTGGCGCTCCGGGTCGAGAACCGCGGGGCGGCCCTCGCCACGCTTCAGACCGCGTTGGTCCTCGAGGAGCAGGCTGCCGAGGGGTGGACGGCCCGCGACGATGTGCGCCTCGCGCTCCTCGACCGCTGTGGAGAGTCGCCGGTCCCCCCGTGCCGCCGGCTGGCGCCCGGCGGGGTGTGGCTGCCGCCGCCCTGGCTGGGGACGGTGGGCGCGAGCCAGTGTGCCTGCGAGGGCTGCGCGCCCGTCGACGGGGGCACCTATCGCGTCGTGGTCCTGAGCTGCGGCGGGGCGCACCGGCTGGAGGGGGAGCCCGTCGAGGTCCGCGGGGCCGCCAGCGGGTCGGGCCCTTGACCCTCGCGCGGCGCTGGCGGGTCAACCCTCGGGGCGCGCGCCGGCCTCCAGCGCCGCCGGGTCCGGGAGGAGGCTCGAGAAGAGCTCCGCGAGCACCAGGTTGTTCGCCACGAGGAACACCGCGAGCGCGACCGCGCACACCACCATCGACCAGATAGGACCGATCCCGGAGCCCATCCGGGCGCTGCTGAAGAGCGAGGCGAAGAGGAGCACGAGCGGCACCGTGGCCAGGACCAGCATGAAGCTCAGGTAGGCGCCCGGCGGCTCCGCCGGCGACGACCAGAGCAGGAGCTGGAGCAGCAGGGCCGACGTGGGGACGAGCCAGGCGCGGTAGAGCAAGACCCGGACCGGAGCCTCGGGGTGGGCCCGCTGAGCGTAGGCGCGGGCGAGGCTCAGGTAGGGCAGCGCGAGGGTCAGCCAGCCGAGGCCGTGGGCGACGAGGCCGACGCCGCACGCCCACAGCACGTCGAGCGCGATCTGGTCCGGCGTGCGGCCCCCGACCACGCCGAAGGAGAGCTCCTCGCCGAAGACGAGGGTGTGCGTGAAGGGGATCACCCCGGCCAGCGCGGCGAGCGGGACGAACGACAGGACCGCGAAGGTCGCCGCGGGCACCCACCCCCCCCGCGCGAACATCGCCCCGCTCGTGTAGGGGCGGAGCGCGCTCGCGTAGGTGGACGCGTAACGCCGGATCCAGCCGTGCTCGGGCCGCTCCCACCCGATCGGCGGGGCGGCGGCGGCCGGGTCTCGCCGCAGGCAGGCGTGGCAGCGGCGCAGGGATCCGTGCCAGCACGCGAGGCAGGAGTAGCTGCCGCAGCGCGGGCACACCGCGCGGGCGGGCCGCTCCGGATGCTCCGCGCACCCCGCCCCCTCCGGCGGCATCTCGATCGGACCGTCCGGCTCCGCCACCGCGCGCCACCATGGCACGCAGGCCTCGGCCGAGCCATCGGCCCGCGGGGGGGCACGCAGATGAGCTCAGACGAGGTCGAGCAGCAGCCGGTCCGGATCCTCGAGGTAGGCGATCACGTCGTAGGCGAAGGCGGCGCCGACGTGCCCGTCGACGATCCGGTGGTCGAGGGACAGGCTGAGCAGCATCACGTCGCCGACCGTGATCTCGCCGTCCCGCACCACGGGCCGCTGCTTGATGCGATGCACCCCGAGGATCCCGACCTCCGGGAAGTTGAGGACGGGCGTCGCGAACAGCCCGCCCTCCCGGCCGAGGCTGGTGATCGTGAAGGTGGACCCGGACAGCTCGCTCGGGGCGATGCGCCCCTCCTTGGCCGCGGTCCCGAGCCGCTCGATCTCGGCGCCGATCTCGAGCAGGGTCATCCGATCCGCGAAGCGGATCACCGGCACCACGAGCCCCTGGTCCGTCGACGCTGCGATCCCCATGTGGACGTACCGCCGGGAGACCAGCTCGTTGCTCTCCTCGTCGAGCGCGGAGTTCAGGATCGGGTGCTTCTTGAGGGCGGCGATGGTCGCCTTCACGATGAACGGAAGGAAGGTCAGCTTGACGCCGAGCTTCTCGGCGACGGGCTTGAGCCGGGCCCGGAGCGCCTTGAGCCGCGTGACGTCGCACTCCTCCACGAAGGTGAAGTGCGCCGCCGTGTTCTTGGTGCGCTGCATCCTCTCGGCGATGCGGCGCCGGATGCCGACGAAGGGGGTGCGCTCCTCGAGGTCGGGATCCTCGACCGGGATCCGGACCGGCGCGACCGGGGCGGCCGGCCGGGCGCCGGCGCTCGGCCTGGCGCCCGCGCCGTTGGTCGGGCCGCGGGGCGCGGCGGGCGCGAGGGCCGCGCGCACGTCCTCTTTGGTGATCCGCCCGCCAGCGCCGGTGCCCCTCACGCGGCGGAGGTCGACCTCGAGGTCACGGGCGAGCTTCCGGGTGGCGGGGGTCGCGAGGGGTCGCTCGTCCCAGTGGTCCGCCGCGGGCGGGGCCGGTCGGTCCGCCTTCGTGGGCGCGTCGAAGTAGGCGGCGCCGGGCAGGGACTCCTTGATGTCCCCGACCGCGGTCGCGGCGGGCCCGGCCGACGCGCCGGCAGGGGTCCCGCCACCGGAGGCCCCGCGCGGCGCCGGGGCGGGGCTTGCGGCGGGGCCGCTCGTCCCGCTCGCCGCGCTCGCCGCGGTTGCGCTCGTCCCGCTCGCCGCGGTCGCGCTGGTCCCGCTCGCCACGGTCGCGCTCGACCGAACGCCCGTCCCGGATGCCGCCCCCGCGCCGCTCGCGGCCGTGGAGGCCGCGCTCGCCGCTCGCCGCTCGCCGGCCCCGGCCAGGTCCAGCGTCACGATCACGGAGCCGACCGGGACCACGTCCCCCACGCCGCACCGGAGCTCCTGGATCGTCCCGTCCTTTGGGGCGCCGATCGTCACCGTGGCCTTGTCGGTCATCACCTCGACCATCTCCTGGTCCTCGGTGACCGGGTCCCCCGGGTTGACGTGCCAGGCGACGATCTCGCCCTCCATCACGCCTTCGCCGATGTCGGGGAGCTTGAACTCGAAGAGGGACATGGGGACCTCTCGGGCGGGGCAGCGGGCGACCAGGGTCGGCGCCGTCAGTAGGCCGCGCTCTCGCGCAACGCGGGGACGATGCGGCGCGCCAGCGGCAGGTACTCCTCCTCCAGCACGTAGGGGAAGGGCGTGTCCCACCCCGTGACCCGCATCGGAGGAGCCTCGTAGCGCAGGAAGGCCCGCTCCGTCACCTGCTGGATGATCTCCGCGCCGAAGCCGCACGCCGCGGGCGCCTCGTGGACCACGACGAGCCGCCCGGTCTTCTCGACGCTGCGGACGATCAGGTCGAGGTCGAGCGGCCAGAGCGTCCTCGGGTCGATCACCTCACACGCGATGCCGTCCGCCTCGACCTCCTCGGCCGCGCTCAGCGCCTCGTAGAGCATCGCGCCCCACGCCACGACGGTCACCCGGTCGCCCTCCCGGACGACGCGGCCCTCGGAGAGCGGCACCTCGTAGGGGCCCTCGGGCACGTCCATCTTGACCGCCCGGTACACCCGCTTCGGCTCGAAGAACAGCACCGGGTCCTCGCCGGCGAGGGCGCTCCGCAGCAGGCCCTTCGCGTCGTAGGGGTTCGAGGGGCATACCACCTTGAGGCCGGCGGTGTGGATGAACAGCGCCTCGGGCGACTGGGAGTGGTAGAGGCCGCCCCGGATGCCGCCGCCGACCGGCGCGCGCACGACCATCGGCACGCTGTACTCCCCTCCGGAGCGGTAGCGCATCTTGGCGGCCTCGCTCACCAGCTGGTCGAAGGCCGGGAAGATGAAGTCCGCGAACTGGATCTCGGGGACCGGCCTGAGGCCGTAGAGCGCCATCCCGATCGCGGTGCCGATGATCCCCCCCTCGGCCAGGGGGGTGTCGATCACCCGGTCCTCGCCGAACTCGTCGTACAGGCCCTCGGTCACCCGGAACACGCCGCCCACCTTGCCGACGTCCTCGCCGAGGACGACGACCCGCTCGTCCTCCCGCATGACGTCGCGGAGCGCTCCGTTGATGGCCTGGACCATGGTCGCTTGGGGCATGGTTGTCGCGTTCCTTTCAGGCGATCCGAGCGCGGACCCGGGCCAGGTGGGGGGGGAGCTCGGCGTAGACGTCCTCGACCAGGGTGGCGGGGTGGGGGCCGGGCAGCTCCTCCGCCGCCGCCAGCACGGCCTCGACCCGGTCGGCGGTTGACGCGTCCAGGGCCTCCTGCCGGCCGTCGTCCCACGCACCGAGCCCCTCGAGGTGGCGCCGGGTGCGCGGAAGCGGGCTCTCGCCGCCGAGCACCAGGTCCACCAGCATCGGTCCGTCGCCCCGGCTCGCCCGGGAGACCGCGTCCGCGACCGTGCGCACCACGGCCAACAGATCGGTCCCGTCACAGCGCACGCCCTCGACGCCGTAGGCGACCCCGGCCCCCGCGGCGCTGGGCTCCCCCGGCCGCGTGCGGCAGCTGAGCACGACCGGCGCGGCCAGCACGCCGGCGAAGTTCACCCCCGTGTGGAAGTCGGCCGCGTCCACCTCCGCACCTTCGAGGGTCGCGAGCACCACGGTGTCTTCGCCCGCGTGCCGGGCGGCCGCCCAGGCGACCCCGACGGCGTGCGGGATGTGGTTGGCGGGAGCCGGCCCGACGCTGCCGATCCGGTGGCCGCGGGAGGCGGGCACGCCCGGCAGGCGCCGGCCCCGGTCCGGCCCGTCCGCGGCCGCGAAGGCCTGCTGCGCGACCCGGGTCAGGGACGCCCCACGCAGCAGCGTCGCGGCGAGGTCCCGGGGGCGCCCGAAGAGCCAGTCGCCCTCCCGGAGGGTGGAGGCCGCTCCGATCACCGCGGCCTCCGCGCCATCGAGGCGAGGCAACCACCCCAGCCGGTCCGCGCCCGCGCGGTCCCGGAGCGCGTCGACCAGCCGGCGGGCGAGCACCATCGCCTCGTACAGCTCGCGTACGCGCTCCGGGCTGAGGTGCGGGTCGACCGCGGGGTTCGCCGTCCCGTCCGGCGACAGGACCCTGACGATCTCCTCTTCTCCCTCGGCCGCCCGGTCGTCCATCCCCCTCACCGCCCTCTCTCCGTCCTCGGCCATCGACGGGCCGCCCGCCGCCTACCGCACCACCTCGAGGCGGGTCTTTCGCCCGTAGCGGTCCGCCTCGAGGGTCCCGCCGTCGGGTCGCTTCAAGACCCCGGTCAGGAACGCCTCCGCGGCGCGGTAGCTCGAGCGGACGAGCGGCCCGGAGGCGACGTAGCGGAACCCGAGAGCCAGGCCCAGGTCTCGATAGCGGTCGAACTCCGCCGGCTCGACGTAGCGCGCCACGGGCGCGTGCTTCGGGGTCGGCCGGAGGTACTGGCCGAAGGTGAGGACATCGACCTCCGCCTCCCGGAGGCGGTCCATCGCCTCGCGCACCTCGGCCTCGGTCTCGCCGCAGCCGACCATGAGGCTCGACTTGGTCACGGCGGCGCCGGCTTCCTTGGCCCACCGCAGCACGTCCACGGAGCGGTCCCAGGAGCAGCGGGCGTCCCTCATCGTGCGCTGGAGGCGCGGCACGACCTCGACGTTGTGGGCGAAGACGTCGGGGCGGCCCCCCTGCACGGTGGCCTCGACGTCACGGCGCACCCCGGCGAAGTCGCCGACCAGGGTCTCGACGAGGAGGTTCGGGCTGTAGTGCTTGATGCGCCGGACGGTCTCGGCGACGTGAGCGGCGCCCCCGTCCAGGAGGTCGTCCCGGTCCACCATCGTCAGGACGACGTAGGCGAGGTCGAGTTCGCGGAGCGCTCGGCCAACGTTCTCCGGCTCCCTCGGGTCCGTGAAGCCGCCCGGGTCGCCGCTGTTGACGGCGCAGAAGCGGCAGCCGCGGGTGCAGGTCTCGCCCAGGATCATCAACGTCGCGGTGCCCTCGCCCCAGCACTCGCCCACGTTGGGGCAGCGGGCCTCCTCGCAGACGGTGTGGAGGTCGAGCTTGCGGAACGTGGCCTTCAGGCGGTCGTAGCGCTCCCCCCCGGGGAGGCGGACCCTCAGCCAGTCGGGCTTGCGGGGTCGTCGGGGCGGCGCGGTGGTGGCGGGGTCGGTCATGGTGTCTCCGCCGTGGACTCTAGGGCCGCGACGACGCGATCGAAGCCTCAGGGGCAGGTACTCGAAGGACCCACCGATCGCAACCGGGGGCGGGCTCGGTGCGCGGGGCGGCGGTCCTGCTACAAGTCGGCCGTGGCGGAGGGGACGGCAGAGCCGGAGGCGCTGGGGGCACCGCACGATCGTCCGGGCGCGGCGCGAGCCGGAGGCCGGAGCGGCTGCCTCCGGGTCGGGGGCTGCCTCGTGGCGGCCATCCTCGCCGGGCTCATCGTGGTTCCCCTCGGCCTCTGGCTCGCGCGGAGCGCGATCGCCACCTCCCTCGCCCGGGGCGCGCTCACCGACCGGGGCGTCGTCTGCGACGAGCGCTTCGCGCTGAGCCTCAGTGCGTTCGCGACCCGCGCCACCATCGCGCCGACCCGTTGCACGCGGGAGATCGGTCTGGTCTCCGCCGTCGACCTGGGGGAGGCCGTGACCGTGGAGCTCCAGGGGACGTCGCCCGAGCGGGTCACGGTCCCCGACCTGACCCTCCACCTCAACGAGGAGGGGCTGATCGGGGCCGCCCAGGTGCACGGACGGGACGTCAGGCGGCTCGGGATGGAGGAGCAGGTGGGCGGCCTGATCCTCGGGCTGAGCGAGCTCTCGACCCAGCGGCTCCCCCCGGCCTCGCTCGGCAGGGTCGCGATCCGCCGCGGAGACGCGGGCTTCGCGGTGCTCCGGGACGTGACCCTCGACGGGGCGTCGCCGCTCGGGGTCACCCTCGAGCGCGTCGTCTTCGCGGGGGGGCGCCTCATCCTGCGGGAGGTGACCGGGACCGCGACGCCCGACCAGGTGGACCTCGCGGGCATCGCGGCCACCACGCAGAACATGGTGCTCTTCGCCGCGAGCAGCGAGGAGCGGTTCCGGGTGATCGCGACCGGCCTGCGGACCGCCAACCCCAGCGTCGAGGTGGCGAGGCAGCCATGATGACGTCGAGCGCCAGAGGCGCCTGGATCGCGAGCGCTCGCTGGTGCGTGGTGGCGGGCGCGCTCCACGCCCTGGCCCCGGCGTGCGGCGTGGCGCGCTACCGGGTGGCCCCGATCCGGGCGGACCTCGAGCTTCGGTTGGTCGATCCGGCCGGCCGAGCCCTGCCGCGGCTCGACGGGGCCGGGGAGGAGCGCGTCGGACCCGACGTGCTCCTGTCGAGCGAGCACGTCCGGCAGGTACGGATCGAGGAGACCGGGGGCAACGCCCCCCGCCGCCTGTTCCTCGACTTCAACGAGGACGGTCGCGCGCTTCTCGCGCAGGTCACCGAGAGGCACCGAGGCGAGCGCATCGCGCTCGTGGTGGACGGGCTGGTCGTGGTCGCGCCGCGGATCGAGGAGCCGATCACGGACGGCGTCGCGCAGCTCGCGGTCAGCGACGACGACGCGTTCGAGACCGCCTACCAGGCGCTGACGGCGGGGAGGGCGCGGTGAGGCTGCCCCGGACGGGGGAGCCGATGGACGTCGACGCCTTCCGCGAGGGTCTGCTCGGCGTGATGGAGAGGAAGCGCCACCCCGCGTGGCCGGCCTTCACCTCCGGGCGAGTGCCGAGGGCGCGCCTCCACGTCCACCTCGAGCAGGAGTACGCGGTCTACGTGCGCGACTTCCCGGTCCTCGTGGGCCGGGCCTACGTGCAGTGCCCGATCGCGGCGGTGCGCCGGGAGCTCGCCGAGAACCTCTACGAGGAGGAGACAGGCGGCCTCGTCGCCGGCCGACCCCACCCCGAGCTGTTCCTCGAGTACCCGCGAGGGCTCGGGATGGACCTGGCGCGCTTCGAGGAGGTGGACCTGCTCCCGGCGAGCGCGCGCTACCGCGCATTCCTCGACGACGCGACGCAAGAGCGGGGCTGGTCGGTGGCCGCGGCGGTCACGACGCTGTTCCTCGAGGGGACACCCTACGACCGCAGCGTCCTCGATCCGTCTGCGCCGAAGCGGCCGGAGCCCGCCTTCGACGAGCACCCCCTGGTCAAGCACTACGGGCTGCCGGTGAGCTGCCTCGCGCTGACCAAGGCGCACCGGCGCGTGGAGGGGGAGCACCGCGCCTCGGCGTGGAAGGTGATGCTCGAGCACGTTCCGGCAGCCGACCGCGGCCCGGTGGTCGAGGCGATGGAGGAGGCCCTCGGAGCCTGGCTCGCCTACCGCGACGGCGTCGCGGAGGCGTGCGGCGTCGCGGAGGGGCCGAGCGGGTAAGGGGCGGTCACGGCACGCCGGTCACCGCGGCGAGGCGGTCGAGGCCCGGCCCTGCCGTGGCCGTGTCGTCCGCATGCTGCTCAGGCCCGTTCGCAGCGGCTCAGGCCCGTCCGCAGCGGCTCAGGCCCTTCCGCATGCCGCTCAGGCGGCGGCGCGCTTGGTGCGCAGGTTCGGGTGGAGGGCGAGCGCCGTCCCGACGGCGAGGCCTCTCATCGTGAGGCGCCAGCCCCCGTCCTCGCGCCGGTGCTCCGCCAGGCCGAGGGCTTGCAGGTGCTTGAGGACGGCGTAGACGCACGGTCGGCGTCGAGGGCCGCCGGCCTCCCCGTGAGCTCCTTCCCCCTGCGCTCGCGGCATGAGCACGGCGAGGCGGAACGGGTCGGCCGGCTGGTCGTCCTGAGCCAGGTCGAACAGCCCGAGGAGGGCGGCGACGGCTTCGTCTCGGGTGACTCCCATCATGGGCGGGAGCCTACCCGGCCACTGATCGGTTGTCCAGTTCTTCGTGTTCAGTGCTGAACGATCTTGTAGGGCGGGAGCTCCCATCGTGCCCGCGCGCGACGTGGCCGCTCCGGCGATCGGCGTGCGTCACGCCGTCTGCTAGAGGTCCCGCTCGCCGACGACCACCCGGATCAGCATGAACTTGTTGTTCTCCCAGCGGGTGGTGAGCCGCTCGACGTCGCTCACCCCGATCGCGCTCTTCAAGCCCCCCAGGCGGGACTCCTCCGTGAGGAAGTAGGCCGTGCGGCCCCGGTTCTCCCGCGCCCACTCGCGAAGCTCGGTGGTGTCGAGGTCCACGAACACGTGCACCCGGTTGCCGGTGTAGAAGTTCTCGCCTTTCCAGTTGAGCTGGTAGGCGACGACCGGCTCCTCGGGGCTCGACCGCAGCTCGTAGTAGCGCTTGATCACGTTGCGCTGCGACCAGTGCGGCGAGATGTCGGGCATGTAGACGTCGAGGCACCACGCCGTGAAGGCGAGGGACACGCCGAGGAGCGACAGGAGCGCGGTGCGGCGCAGGGTCCTCGCCAGCGCGAGAAGGAGCAGCACGGTCGCCACGATGGCGACGGCCGTGAGCAGCGGCCGATAGTCGTACGCGGGCGGCCAGCTGCGGGTGTAGTTGTAGATGAAGAGGTGGATCGGCCGCTCGAAGCCCTGGGGGCGCGCGTCGGTCACCCAGGACAGATCGCGCCCGGTGAAGGCGACGAGCACCGCCGCGCAGCAGAGGCCGGCGGTGACCGACGCCGGGCGCCAGCCGGCCTCCCGCGGCCGCTCCGGGTCCCGCCCGAGCCACCAGGCGAGCGCGAACAACCCGAGGCCGAGCGCGATCAGGGGCCAGGTGACCGAAGCCGGCCACACCTGCTCGCTCCGGAGGACCCAGTCCTCGACCCTCGCCTCGACCACCTCGGGGGGGATCAGGCCCCGGACGTCGCCCCAGCGCCCCGCCACCCCGAGCAGGGCAGGCACCGGCGCGAGGCACGCGAGGGTGGCCGCGAGCACGGTCCGCCAGCGCGGCAGGCGCGGCACGGGGCCCGTCAGGTAGGCCGCCACGATGCCCACGAGCGCCATCGCCGGCGGGACCGCCGGGAAGATGTAGTGGTGGAACTTCGTGGTCATCGCGCTGAAGAGCGTGAAGGCAGCGGCGAGCCACAGGCTCAGGAGCAGGGCGGCGTGGCGTCGTCGCTCCTCCTCGCGGCCTACCCCCCGTGGGCGCTCCAGCCAGAGCGCGAGGGCGAGCGGGGCGAGGCCGATCCACGGGAACAGGCCGTAGCCGAGCTGCTCGATGAAGTACTCGATCGAGGAGTTGTCGCCGTGGACGCCGGCCGTCAGGCGGTTGATGTGGTCGTGGATCAGGAGGCGCTGGAGGAACTCCCGGCTGTGGCGGAAGGTCATCGCCACGTACCAGGGCATCCCGGCCAGGATCACGATCAGGGCGCCGGTCGCGACCCGGAGCTGCCCGGTGACCAGCAGGTCCCAGCGCCGGCTCCCGACCAGGAACAGGAGGCTGACGAGGCCGGGTAGGGCGAAGCCCGGGATCCCCTTGGCGAGGAACCCGAGGCCGCAGAACAGGTAGAACAGGAAGAGGTAGAGGCTCCGGACCCGGGTCTCGCGCGCGGCGACCCACACGAGCCCGACCAGGCCGGCCAGCCACAGCGCGGCCTGGGCCATCGGCTGCCCCCAGGGCGCGTCGATGTGGGGGCGGACCCACTCCACGGGCGGGTTGCCCGGGACCCCGTGGTTTCCGGCCGACCCCTGCATGATCACGTCCGCGTGCCAGGCGAAGCGGAAGCCCTCGACCAGGTCGACGTGCCTCGTGACCAGGTAGAGGATCTGCGGAACGATCGCGAGGAGCAGGGCCCCGAGGACCATCGGCCGCAGCCCCAGCCCGAGGCGACCCGCGACGTAGGTCGCCGCCTCCTCGTCGGGCTCCGCGTGGAGCGCGAGACCGAGGAACGCCATCGCGATCGTCATGCACGCCACGAAGGGCATGTCGGTGATCGCCTGGTGGGTGAGGAAGAAGAAGAACGGGGTGGTCAGGAGCACGAGCCCGGCCCACAGCCCCGCCCGGCGCCCGAACGCGCGCGCGACCCAGACGTAGAGGGTGAGCACCGCGCCCGTCGCGAGGACGTAGTGGGGGAAGCGGACCGCCCACTCCGGGTGGGCCGGGTTCGCGTCGGCGTGGAAGTCCACCCCGAAGGCGCCCATGCTCCACGCCTCGGCCCAGAAGATCAGGATCGGCTTCGAGAAGAACCACCCGTTGGTCGCCCCCGGCTCCCGGGCCCACCACGTGCTGATCCAGTCGTCGCGGGCGAGGATCTCGCGGGCGACCTCGCCGTAGTGCGTCTCCCACGGGTCCCAGAGGCCCGAGACGCCGAGGAAGGGGAGGTAGAGCAGGCCGCCGAGGGCGAACAGCAGGAGCCCGGGGTTCCGGGTCCCGCTCGGCAGCAGCAGGGCCATCGCCACGGCCAGGGTCCAGGGCAGGACGGCGAAGCCGCCGACCGAGGCCCCGAGCAGCACCGCGAGGGTGGCGGCCGCGAGCCCGATCGCTGGCGACAGCAGCCATGGCTCGCCGTCGGCACGCACCAGCCAGGCCCGCGCGAGCGGCCGCCCGCCCGTCGTCGGCGCCGCCCACAGCCCCAGCAGGTCGAGGAACCCCCCGATCGCCACGAGCATCGCGCCGAGACCGAGCAGGGGCCCCCTGGGAAGCTGGCCGTCGTTGGCCATCATCAGGAAGCACCCGGTGAGGCCGGCCGCCGTGAGCAGCCCACCCCGGATCCACCGGAGGCGACGCGGCGAGGGGCGTGGAGGGCCCGGCGGTGGCCCCGGCCTCCGGTCGCCTTCGCCCGGCGGGCCGTCGTCGCCCGGGTCCGGCACGGCGGCCGCGGCCGGGGTGCCCGTGGCAGGGTCGCCGTTGTCCGCGGGGCCGGCCGTCGTCCCCATGGACCGCTCGTCGTCCGTCGTCTCGTCCGTCACCGCACGCGTCGCCCGGTCCCCGGGACCGGGCGTCCAAGCCCAAGCCGTCTCGGCGGCGGAGCATAGCCCGGAACCCCAGGGGCGTCCCGCGTCGGGTTATTGGCGGTCCACGAGACGGACGTGCCACGATCGCTACCGGAGGCGGAATGGCCAAGAAGGAATCCACGATCGCGAACCGGGTCGCGCTGTTCGACTCCCTGGCCGCGCACCTGGTCGGCGGGCCGGCCGGTGCGCTCCTCGTGTCCGCGAACGGCGACGAGCGGCAGCGCGCGCTCCGTGCGCTCGGCGACCTCGCGTACGTCGCCCACGTCCTCGCGGACGGTGAGGACCGGGACGCCCGGGCCCTTCGGGCCCTCCTCGAGGGGGCGACCGTGGACCCCCCGGCGGCGCCGGAGGCCCCGCCCCAGGACGAGGCCGAGCGCACGAAGGCCAAGAAGAAGAGCAAGGCCAAGTGAGGGCCGGCCTTCGAGGGGGCCGGCTCGGCCGCGCGGCACCGTCGACGCGCGCTCAGCGCAGGTCGTGCTTGCGGGCCAGCTTGTAGAGGTACTTGCGGTCCATGTCCGCCGCCCGGGCCGCCGCGGACACGTTCCCGTCGTGCCGGTCGAGCAGCCAGCGCACGTAGCGCCGCTCGAAGACCGCCTCCCACTCCGCCCGGGTCTCGCGGTAGCTCTGCCCGTCGACGAACGGGGGGAGGTCCGCGTCGGCCCCGCTGGACCCCGACGGCGACGTCCCCCCCGCCACCGGGAGGCCCGAGAGGCGCACCTCGTCGTGGCCGCTGGCCCGGGACAGGTACGCCGCTCGCTCGAGCACGTTGCGAAGCTCCCGGACGTTGCCTGGCCAGTCGTGGGCCATCAGGGCATCGAGGCTCGCGCGGGACAGCCGGCGGGGCGTCTCCCCGCTCGCGTCGGCCCGGGCCAGGTCGGCGAGCAGGTGCTCGGCCAGCAGGGGGATGTCCTCGCGCCGCTCGCGGAGCGGAGGCAGCTCCACCGGCACCACCGCGAGGCGGAAGTAGAGGTCCTCGCGGAACTTCCCCCGCTCGACCTCCATCTTCAGGTTCCGCTTGCTCGCCGCGATCACCCGGATGTCCACCCGGGTCGGGTGGTTGCCCCCGACCCGCCGGATCGCCCGCTGCTCGAGGGCCCGCAGCAGCTTGGGCTGCAGGTCGAGGGGCAGCTCGCCGATCTCGTCGAGGAACAGCGTCCCGCCGTCCGCGAGCTCGAAGGCCCCCTGCCGACTCGCGGTCGCGCCCGTGAACGCGCCCCGCTCGTGCCCGAACAGCTCGCTCTCGATCAGCGACCCGACCACGGCGCCGCAGTCCACCACGATGAAGGGCCGGTCCGCGCGCGGGCCCGACGCGTGGATCGCGCGCGCCAGCACGTCCTTGCCGGTCCCGGTCTCGCCCCCGATCAGGACCGTGGCGTCGGTCGGGCCGAGGCGCTCGAGGAGACCGAAGATCTCGCGCATCGCGAGCGCGCCGCCCACGACGTCCCCGAAGCGCTCCTCCTCCGACGGCAACAGCTCGATCCGCTCCGCGTTGGGACGGACCTTGAGCTCGACGTTGCCGACGGTGATCACCGCCCCCGGCTTGAGCCAGGCCTCCTTGATGCGGGCCCCGTCCAGCAGCGTGCCGTTGGTCGAGCCGAGGTCCCGCAGGAGATAGCCCCGGCGGTCCCGCACGATCTCGCAGTGCGCGCGCGAGACGGTGTCGTCCATCAGCACGAGGTCGTTGTCCCGGGCCTTGCCGACCCGGCAGACGTCGCCCTCGATCGTCTGCTCCCGCCCCCGGTCCGGACCCCCGAGCACCACCAGCGCGCAGCGGGCGACCTCGAGCACGCGCGCGCCTCCGACGTGGGCGGTCCCCGGCGCCTCGCTGCTCATCGACCGCCCCCGCTGGCGCCCCGGTCAGCGCCCCCGGGGCGCAGGTTCAGCACCCCTCCGGCGGGCGCACGGACCCGGGCGCTCTCGCGTCGGACCGACCCGTCCACGAGCACGAGCTCGAGGTCGACGCGGTAGGCCCCCGGGGTCAGCGCGAAGCGCTCCCGCATCACCTCGGGCGCGCCCTCGTCACCGAAGCGGAGATCCACCGCGCGCACGAGCGCGTCGTCCTGCCTCACCTCGACGCGCGCCTCGCGCACGGCCGCCCGCTCTCGCCCCATCCTGAGCTCGACCTCCGTATCCCGGGGTACGGCAGGCCAGAGGCTGACGGCCACCGCCCCCAGCAGGAGGCCGAGCACCGGCGTCGCCAGCCGGCGCCGGTGCCGCCACGCGCTGGCGAGCGCCGTCCCTGCCCAGCTCATCGGCGGCACCTTAGCGGGGCTCGACGCCGGGGGCCACGGACCCCAGATCGAAGCGTTCGGAGCGATGGTGACGGTCCGAGCGGATGGCACCAGCGTTCCGCGGAGCAGCGGTTCTATCCCAGATTGCCCGGCACGGGTCCTAAACGTAAGTTTTCGATAGGTGGAGCGAACCCTTCCCAGCGCAGTGGAACCGGTCACGAGGGCGGACTCGAGGACGCCGTCGAACGGGTCGACTGCGTCCTGGGAGGACCGGTCGATCGCCGAGCTTCGGGACAAGGTGAAGGCGTACCACCCGACGGCGGATCTCGATCGGATCGAGCTCGCCTTCGCCTATGCGGCCGAGAAGCACCGCGGACAGAAGCGCAAGTCTGGCGAGCCGTACATCGTCCACCCGGTCGGGGTGGCTCACCTGATCGCGCAGCTCCGCCTCGACACCGCCGGGCTCTGCGCGGCGCTGCTCCACGACGTGCTGGAGGACACGGACGCCACCCCCGAGGAGATGCGGGAGCTGTTCGGCGAGGAGGTGCTGTTCCTCGTCCAGGGCGTGACCAAGCTCGGCCGGATCAACTTCAGCTGTCGCGAGGACCAGCAGGCCGAGAGCTTCCGCAAGATGTTGGTCGCGATGGCCCGCGACATCCGCGTCCTGCTGGTCAAGCTCGCTGACCGGCTGGACAACATGCGGACCCTCGGCCCGATGGCGCCGGACAAGCAGGAGCGGATCGGCCGCGAAACCCTCGAGATCTACGCCCCCCTCGCTGGCCGCCTCGGCATTCAGTGGGTGAAGAGCGAGCTCGAGGACCTGAGCTTCCGCTACCTCCACCCCGAGCCCTACGCGGAGATCCACCGCAAGGCGAAGCGCGCCGCGAAGGACCGGGACAAGTACATCCAGGATGTCACCCGCCGCCTCAAGAAGATGCTCGTCGAGCGAGGCTTCGCGGTCGAGGTCACGGGCCGCTTCAAGCACCGGTACTCGATCTGGCGCAAGATGCTCAAGAGCAACTGCGAGTTCGAGCAGGTCCACGACTTCGTCGCGTTCCGCGTGATCATGGAGACCGTCGCCGACTGCTACGCCGCGCTCGGCGTCGTGCACTCGCAGTGGACCCCCATCCCGGGCCGGTTCAAAGACTACATCGCGCTGCCCAAGCCGAACATGTACCAGTCGCTCCACACGACGGTCATCGGGCCCGGCCAGCGGCGCATCGAGGTGCAGATCCGCACCCAGGACATGCACCGGACCGCCGAGAACGGCATCGCGGCCCACTGGAAGTACAAGCGCCGCTCCGGCGGACCGGATGCCAAGGACGCGGCCCAGTTCGCCTGGCTGCGCCAGCTGATGGAGTTCCAGCAGGAGGTCGCCGACCCCGCCGAGTTCCTCGACTCCGTCAAGGTCGACCTCTTCAGCGACGAGGTCTACGTGTTCACGCCCCGGGGCGAGCTCAAGGTCTTCCCGCGCGGCGCCACCCCCGTCGACTTCGCCTACGCGATCCACTCCGAGGTGGGGAGCCACTGCACCGGGGCGCGCGTCAACGGCGCGATCGTCCCGCTGCGCTACAAGCTCCGGAACGGCGACACCGTCGAGATCATCACCAGCAACCAGCAGACGCCGAACAAGGACTGGCTGGATCACGTCGCCACCGGCCGCGCGCGCTCGCGGATACGCGCCCACCAACGGTCGGAGGAGCGCAAGAGCGCGATCAAGCTCGGCCGGGAGCTGACCGAGCGCGCGTTCCACCAGCGGGACGTGAGCTTCACCCGGTTCCTCAAGAAGAAGGACGAGGTCGAGCGCCTCGCCCGGCACTACAAGGTGCAGGCGATCGACGAGATCTTCGCGCTGGTCGGCATCGGCCGCCTGGACGCGCAGGAGGTCTTCGAGGTGGTCGTGCCGCCGGAGGACGCCGGGGCGACGGACCTGCGGCCGAGCTTCATCGAGCGCACCGTCCGGAGCATCGTCGGCGACTCCCGCCAGGGCGTCCGGATCGACGACGAGGACAACGTGCTCGTCCGCTACGCCCGCTGCTGCAACCCGCTCCCCGGCGACCCGATCACGGGCTGGATCACGCGCGGGCGCGGCGTGACCGTCCACCGGCACGGGTGCCCGCGGGCGATGGAGCTCGACCCGGACCGACGGATCGACGTCAGCTGGTCCGACAACGTCCACGTGGAGCGGCCGGTCGAGCTTCGCGTCACCACCGCCGACCGACCGGGCATCCTGTCCAACCTCTCGGCGGTGTTCAGCGACAGCGGGGTCAACATCCGCGAGGCGAACTGCCGCGTCAACGGCGACGGAAAGGCGCTGAACCTCTTCCACTTCACGGTCAGCGACGTCGCGAAGCTGAAGGCGCTGATGCGCCGCCTGGGCCAGCTCGAGGGCGTGTTCGACGTCCAGCGCGCCTAGCCGCCGCGCGCCGAAGAGCACCCTCGCCTGCTAGACTCCGGGGGCATGACCCAGCGGACGACCAGCGCCCTGTCGCGCCTCGACATGATGCTCGCGCAGGCCGAACGGTTCGTGGACAACAACCTCCCGGGCGAGGCGGTCGCGCGCGCCAAGCAGGTGATCGCCTACGCCGACCGGGAGCTCCGCCGGGCGCCGGACGGGTCCCCCGACCGGGCGGCCTACCGCGCTCGCCGCCTGCTGGCGGAGGGGCTCGTGCAGCGTCTCGGGGCGTCCGTGCGGGACCGCCGGGGCGCGCTTCGCGTCAGCGCCGACGACGCGCTCCACCCCAAGGCCTGGGCCTGAGTTGACGAGGCGGCGTGGACCGCGGGGGGTGGGCCTCGGCGCGGCCCTCGCGGTGGCTCTGGCGGTGGGCGCGCCCGGCCTAGGTCAGGAGCGGGTGCCGGTCCCCCTTGCTCCTGGCTTCACGCCGGACCCGGTCCGGGTGCGCGACCAGGTGCGCGGCGAGGTGCCGCTCGACGAGCTCGGCGGCGGCTGCGGGGGCTACACGTCGACGCGCCCGTCGCAGGTGCTGGAGCTGGCCGCCGACTTCCGCTTCCTGCGGCTGGCCCTGCTCGCGTCCGCTCCGGCGGCGCTCGCGGTACGCGGGCCGGACGGCGCGTGGCGCTGCGGCGACGCCGACGAGAGCCGCGCCCCGATGGTCGAAGGGGAGGCGCTCGCGGGATCGTGGGAGGTGTGGGTCACGACGCCCGAGCCGGGGGCACGGGTCGTGTACCAGCTACTCCTCAGCGAGCTGCCGACGTTGAGCCCGGAGATGACCGGTGGGGAGACGGTGCCCCTCCTCGGTCGCATGCAGGCGGGCCTCGCCACGAGCGCGACCTCCGGTCGCTTCCGCGACCGCCGCCTTCGCCGGGGCTTCCTCCCCGACCCGCGTCGGGACGACGGGGAGGCCTCGGGCGACGTCGACGTGCGCGGGCTCGGGGCGGGCTGCCGCGGCTTCGTCGAGGCGGAGCCGAACCACGTCCTCCTGGTGGGCCGCGTGGCCGAGGACGGCGACCTCTGCGAGGACTTCGTCGACGAGGAGGCCGTGGCGCACGAGTTCGACTACTTCCGTGTGCAGGTCATGCCCCCCGCGGCCGCCGCGCGGGCGACGCTGCTGGTGGGCACGCCGGACGGTCGCTTCCTCTGCGCGTCCATCCTGGAGCCGACCCTCGCGGTCGAGCAGGACCACTGGCCGGTGGGCTGCTACCCGATCTGGGTCGGGGTCCGGGACCGCGGCGAGCGGGTACCCTACGAGGTCGTCTACACGGAGGCGCGCAGCGCGCCCTGACGTCACCCGCGGACCCCTGCCCGCGGCGACGGAGCCCTACTTCATGCGGTAGACGATCATCCCGTGCGTCAGGTCGTACGGCGACAGCGCCACCGTGACCCGGTCGCCGAGGATCACGCGGATCCGGAACTTCCGCATCCGGCCGCAGAGCTGGGCCCGGACGGTGGTCCCCGCGTCGGTCTCGACCTCGAACTGCCCGCCGGCGTAGACCTGGGTCACCGTACCGTCGAGCTTGACGTGATCGTCGCGCTCCTCGCCGACCCCGTCTTCGAAGCTCCGTCTCTTTTTCCTGCCGCCGGAGCGCCGGCCGCCTTTCCTTCGCACGCTATTCCTCCACGGTCCGGGGCCCTCGAGGGGAACGCCCGGGGGGGTGGGCTGACCGTATAAGGACCCTCGGGCCCACCCGCAAGGCGAGGCCACGCTCCCGGCCGGGCTCACTCCCCGCCGGGCCCATGCCCCGCCGCCGCGTCGCGCCCGATCCACAGCGCGCCGAGGAAGGCGAGCGCGGCCACCGCGAGGGCGGCGAGGCTCAGCGTCGGGGACAGGACGCCCGGACCGAGGCCGCCGGCCGCGTGAGGGAGCCTCACGAGGTCCGGGTGGACCAGCACGGGCATCGCGTTGAAGGCCCCGTGCATCGCGATCGCGGGGACGGTGCTGCCCGTCCCGAGGCGCAGCACGCCGAGCAGCGCCCCGAGCGGCAGCGCGTAGGCCACGCGGAGCGGCGTGGCATGGATCAGCGCGAAGAGCACCGCGCTGACGACCACGGCGAGGGTCCCACCGTGCCGCCGCGCCAGCCCCGCCGTCAGCACGCCGCGAAAGAAGAGCTCCTCCGAGACCGCCGGGAGCACCACCGCCACCAGCGGAACCCGCAGCGTGTCGAGCGCCGTCTCCACCGCCAGGGCGCGCCGGAGGCTCAGCACCGCGGCCGGGTCCGGTCGCATCTCCGGCCAGGCGGTGAGCAGGCGCGCGACCAGGTCCTGGGTCGGCAGGTGGACCGCCAGGCCCGCCGTCACGGCGAGCGCCCCCACGGCCAGCGGGGTGGGGGTGAGGCCGAGGGCATCGGCGACCGACCCACAGCCCGCGTCCCCGCTCCGGACCGCGAGGGCCGTCGCGAAGCCGAGGCCCGCCGCGAGGGCGAGCGTGCGGCTGCCGAGGTCGGCGCGGACCGTCGTCCAGGCCTCCAGCGGGGAAGCGCCGCCGAGGACGAGGGGCAGACCGAGGAGCGCCGCGGCGAGGTAGGCCCCGACGACGCCGAGGCCGGTCCAGAGCACCGCGTCGAGGACGCTCAGGCTCGGTCCCGGCCTCACGGGGTCCGCCCCCCGTCTCCGTTCTGCTCGCGTCGACGGTCAGTGCCCACGGTCGGCTCGACTCCCGGTGGCGGGGCGCGTGTGGCGTGGCTTCGCGATGGCCATTCCGACGCGCACGCGCCACAGTGGCCCCACTCTTCGCGGGGCGCATCCCGCCCGCGCGCTCGCCGCCCCCCCGGTGTGGACGGACCATGGCACGACTCCTCCCTCTCCTCCTGCTCCTCCCCCTGGCCGCGGCGTGCGGCTCGGGGCAGGAGAGCGTCCGGTACGGCCGGACCGAGCACCCGACGGTCACCGGCGAGAACCTGCACGAGCTCGACCGGACGTACTGGCGCACCGATCCGTCCGACCCCGGACGCCTCGCGCTCCGCGACGCGCTCGTCGCCTATCGGGCGCGCGACGCGGAGACCTGGCTCGAGGACGGCGACTACGACAGGGTCGTGTCCGAGCTGGCCGCGCTCGCGGTCTACCTCACCCCGGCCGACGTGGAGGCCAACCAGGTCCCGGCCGAGCTCGAGCCGCTGGCCCGCTTCGTGGTCGAGCGGGGCTCGCCGCGGGGGGACGAGGGGCGCGTGATGGCCGGCCTGCGGCTCCTCGCGGCCATCGACGAGGGCGAGCGGGAGGCGTACCTCGGGCGGCGCGAGAGCATCGCGACCTGGGGCGTCGAGGCTCGACAGAGCATCGAGAACCCGATCGGCCGCTACGGCGACCTGCTCTCCGTGTGGGAGCGCCACGACGAGCTCGCGCCGGCGCCCGACGTGCTGCGCCGCCTCGCGGAGCTCCACGACCAGCAGCACGACGCGCTCGTCCCCCTGGCCGCCGACCCGCGCTCGGGGGTGCTCGACCCCCGCCAGCAGCGCCTCGCCGTGCTCGTGATCCAGCGGTCCCCGCTCGACGTGGCGGCGGTGTACCTCCGGCACGGGCTGATCGACGAGAGCCTCCGCGCGGTCGAGGCCCTCGGGGACGGGGGCGGGCTGGCCTCGCAGCTGATCGCGCTCCTGCGCACGGCCCGGGAAGCGAGCGGGTCGGGCGCCCAGGCGCTGGAGGAGCTCGCGGGCGGCTTCGCCCGGGCTCGGCCCGCGATCACCGCCGCCGTGTGCCGCTACGGCCTCCGGCGGAACCCGGACCGCGCCGAGTTCCCGCTGTGCCTCGCGCGCGTGGCCCACGACGCCGGGTCCTACGGCGAGGCGACGGGGTGGTACCGCGAGGCGATCCGCCTGCGGCCCGTCGAGCGCGAGGTCTACGACGAGGCGCTGGGCCGCCTCGGGCAGGCGATCGAGGCGGGGCTGTTCGAGGTGGACGCGACCCAGACCCGGGTCATCGCCCGCATCGCCCTGGAGATCCTGGAGGAGCGGCAGGCCCGGTGGCCCGGCGACCCTCCCCCGGTGAGCCGAGATCTCCTGCTCCTGCAGCTCGGCCGCGCGGAGATGAGCGCGGGCCACCCGGACCAGGCGGAGCGGGCCCTCAAGGCGAGCATCGACAGCGAGGCCTCGGCGGAGGCTCATCAGCAGCTCGGCCTGCTGCTCGTGCGGGTCGGGCGCCCGATGGAGGCGGTGCCCCAGTACGAGGCCGCGCTCGAGCTGACCGGGGAGCGCGGCGCGGAGTCCCGCGCCCGGCGGGCCGAGCTCCAGGAGCTGCTCGGCGACGCGCACCGCGACAGCAACGACGCCACCAAGGCCAGGGCCGCGTACCGCGAGGCGCTGCGGATCTGGGAGGACATCGGCCGGCGCACCCGCCAGGAGGCCCAGGCCGCCGTGGTCCTGGTCCGGCAGGGGATCCTGCTCGACCGCCTCGGCCGGCGCCGCGAGGCCCAGGACGCCTTCGCCCGGACGCTCCAGTCCGCGCCGGCCTGGCGCGAGCCCTATGCCGCGATCCTGAGCCACCTCGTGGTGACCCAGCCCGACCTGGAGCTCGCTCAGCGCGTCCTGCGCCGGGCCCAGTTCCAGCTCAGCCTCGGGGCCGAGTGGAAGGTGTACTTCGCGCTGTGGGTCCAGGCGATCGCGGCGCGCGCGGCTGGCGAGCCGGAGGGGGACGTGCAGCAGCTCTTCGCCGACCTGGCCCGCGGCCGCGGCTGGCCCGCGATGCTCGCGGCCTTCGGCGAGCGAACGCTCGATTTCGATGGGCTCATCGAGGCGGCGGCCGATCCCGGCCAGCTCGCCGAGGCGCACTTCTACGAGGGGACCCGGCTGCTCGGGGCCGGGGACCGGGCCGGGGCCCGCGAGCGCTTCCAGGCGGTCATCGCGAGCGGGATGGGCAACTTCTACGAGTACGCGATGGCCCAGGAGCTCCTGCGCACCCTCGGGCAGGGCGACGAGGCGGGCGAGGGCGGTCAGGTCGTGTCGAGGGAGGTCCGCGCCTCGCCCTGATCGGGAGGGGGAGGGCCGAGGCCGGGAGACGCGCCGTCCGCGGGACCCTCAGCGGTCGCGGCAGTCGCGCAGCAGCCGCCAGACGCCGCGTGAGAACTGGCCGTTCGGCGCCGCCCGGCGGTAGCGGCCCGCGAGCTCGCACGTCCGGTCGTCGACGGTCTCCGCCCGCAGCGCGAGCTGCGCCAGCGGGCGCGAGGACGGATGGGGCCCCGCCAGCGCCGCCTCGAGCTCCTCGGTCGGGTCGCGGTCGCGCTCGAGCAGCAGGTCCGCCCGGACCAGGTGCGCTTCGGCGTGGCCCGGGTCGAGGGCCAGGGCGCGGTCCGACTGCCGGATCGCGAGCGGCCGGCTCCCGTTCGCGACGGCGAGGCGGGCCTGGATGGCGCGGATATCGGCCTGGAGGCTCTCCGGCAGGTCCAGCACGTCGAGGTCCTCGAGGAGGCTCTCGAGCGCCGCCGCGGCGGGGTTGGAGGCCCGCATCCGGACCTGGGCAAGGATCCGCGCAAGCCGGGCTTCGAGCGGCGCATCGTCCCGCTGCGTGATCCGACCCAGGGTCCGCACCGCCGAGCCGTACTGCTCGGCCTGGGCGTAGAGCCACCCCAGGCTGATCGTGAGCGAGGGGTCGCGGCGATGCCGGCCGAGGGCTCTCCGCATCGCGCTGAGCCCCGACTGCCCCGCCACCTCCATCGTGAGGAGGCGTCCCCGCAGCCGCTCGACCGCGAGGCTCCGCAGCTCGGCGTCGTCGATCCGGGTCAGCGTCCGGCGGGCGACCGCGGGCTCCTCTTCGTCGAGGGCCAGCTCCAGCCGGCCGAGGAGCGCCTCCGGATGGGACGGGCTCAGCGCCAGCGCCCTGTCGTAGCTTGCCCGGGCGAGGTCCCTGCGGCCGAGCTGGGCCGCGGCGCGGCCGCGCCCCGAGTGGAGGTCGGCGTCATCCTCCTCGAGCGCGATCGCGGAGGCGAACGTCGAGAGCGCGGCGTCCCAGCCTTCCTCGGCCATCTCGACCAGCGCGCGGGACGCGAGGAGCCGCACGTCCTGGGGGTGCGTGGCGAGGGCGGGCTCGACCAGCGCGCGGGCCGCCGCGGCGTCGTCGAGCGCGAGGTGGGCCCGGACCGCGACCGGGACCAGGTCGGGGTGCTCCGGTGTCTCCCGGAGGAGCGGCCGCAGGAGCGACAGGGCCTCGCCCGCCTCGTCGTCGGAGAGCTCGAGGGACGCGAGGTGCACGAGGGCCGGCACGCGGAGGCGGGGGTCGGCGGAGGCCTCCCGGTAGCGGGCGCGCGCGTCCTCCATCTCGTCCTGGGCCTCGAGCAGACGGCCGCGGGCCAGCGCGGTCCTCGGGCCGGCGGGCGCGTGGGCGAGGGCCGCCGTGGCGCGCCGCAGGTCGTGGCGGGCCAGGGCGAGCGCGGCGTCGATCTGGCTGCGCCGCGCGGCGTCCACGCTCAGCGGCGACGGGAGGCCCTCCGCCGCCCGGAGCGCCCGGTCGATCATCCCGACCCGCAGGGCGACCTCGATCAGGGTGAGCACGTACGCCTCGTCGCCGGCGGCGCCCGCGTCCGTGCTGCGCGCGCGCTCCTCGCGTGCCCCCCCGCGGTCGCCGCGCGCCGCGGCCACCCGGGCGAGGAGCACGTGCGCCCACGCGGTCTCGTGGGGCGTGACCAGCGCGTCCTCGAGGGCCAGCCTGGCGAGGCGCCCGACCTCCTCCGTCGACACGCCGCCTGCATCGAGGATGCGCGCCTTCGCCAGGGCGACGGCCGCGCCCTGACGCTCCGCTCCCAGCTCGTCGAGGCGCGCGATGGCCGCGTCCGGGTCGCCCGCCCGGGCGAGGAGCTCCGCGTAGAGAGCGACGTGGCGAGGCGCCTGGGGTCGCTGCTCCACCGCGACCTGGGCCGAGGCCAGCGCCTGCTGGACGTTGCCGACGGCGCGGGCCGCGAGCGCCCGCGCGTGGGCCGCCTCCGCCGCGCCCGAGTCGCTCGGGCTGATGTCGCTGGCCGCCCGCATCGCGGCCTCGAGGTCGCCCGCCGCGAGCGCGGCGTAGGTCGCGGCCACCGCGCGCGCCTTTCCCGCGCCCCCGTCCTCGGGGATCGCGGCGAGCGCAGCGCCGAGGTCCGCCTCGATCGGCTCGCCCGCCATCCGCAGCATGCCACGCACCTGCACCCGGCGGGCCTCCACGGTGTCCCCGCCGACCTCCTCCAGCAACGCGAGCGCGTGCTCGAGGGCGGCGACGCGACCGGTGTCGGAGGCCTCGGCGAGGGCGCTCCCGATCCGCATGCGGTGGATCGCCCACCAGCTGACCGCGATCACCAGCGCGAGGGCCACGAGGGTCGCGATCGCGATCGCGGTGCGGACCGCGAGCTGGCGCATCCGCTCCTCGCGCGTGGGCGGCACCCGGTCGATCCGGGGGATCGAGACGCCGCCGCTGTAGGCCTTCACGCTGAAGAGGTCGGACCGGTCCTCGTCCCGCGGGGACGATCGTCCCGGCGGGGCCTCACCATAGGCCCCGGCGGGGAGCCCTTCTTCGTCCGATAGTGACACCCGCCACGACTATACGACGGCCCGGCCCGAGGCCTGAAACTCGACGGTGTCACTCAGTCGAAGCGATAGCCGACCCGCGCGCTCGCCCCCACGGTGATCCCGCCCCCGCCAGCGGTCAGCACGCCGACCTCCGGCGCCAGCTCGAGCTGGAGGTGCTCGACCGGTCGCCAGCTGACGGCGGGGCCGATCCGCGCCCGGAACGAGACGTCCCGGGACCCGGTCGTCTGGAACAGCACCCCGACCTCGCCCACCACGCCCAGGTAGACCGGGGCCGCGAAGAAGCTCCCCTGCCAGCTCAGGCCGGCGAGCAGCCCGACCCCCGTCAGCGCGCTGCCGGGCGTGACGTCCAGCCCGCCGCGGAGCTCGAGGCCGTCGACCCCGGGGATCGCCCACCCGAAGCGGCCGACGATGTCGACCAGACCGCCCCCCGACCCCTGGAAGGCGGCGGCGTACGCCCCCCCGACGCCCAGGAGGACCAGGAAGGCCCCGTCAGCCCCGTAGCGAGCCCGGTCCGTCCAGGCGGCTTCGGCTTCGGCTTCGGCCTCGGCCTCCGCCTCCGCCTCGGCCTCGGCCTCGGCCTCGGCCACCGCCCGGGCCCGTGCCTCGGCCTCCTCCGCCTCGCGCCGCAGCCGCTCCTCCTCGGCGCGCCGGGCAGCCTCCTGGGCGGCGATCACGTCCGGGTCGGCGACGTCGGTGAGCCTCACCGCGTCCTGGCCGAGGCCCCGGGGACGGACCATCGAGCTGAGGATGTCGCTCAGGCGCGTCCTCTCCTCGCTCACGAGCACCGTGGTGACCAGGTCCTCCAGGCGCCCGGCCGCGAGCGTGTAGACGTGGATGTGGAACCGATACTGGGCCCGGAGCGGCTCCACCTCGGCGCTGATCACGTAGTCGGCGCCGAAGCTCTCCGCCGAGGCGCGGAGGGCCTCCGTGTCCCGCGGGTGGCCACCACTCGCGCCGACCACCTCGTGCCCCTGCTCCTCGAGGAGCCCGACGAGGAGGGCGCGGACCTCGATCAGACGCTCGAGGTCCGCCCGGCCGGTCACGGGGTGGACGACCACGCGATCCGCGCGGGCCACGGGGGTGGCCGCCATCGTCGCCACCCCGACGAGCGCGAGGGCCGTGAACATGCGGACCCAGCCGGCGGCGCGCCCGTTCACGGTTCGGCCCGGGCGGTACCGGCGCGGGCGCGCCGTCGCGGCGTCGAGGCCGAGCTTCGGCTCGCCAGGGAGGAGCATCGTGCGGAGGGCAAGCAAGACCGAGGCCGGCGGCGCGCCACCCTGCACCGGAGTGGCCCCGGTCCGGCCGGCGGCCCGCTGTGGTCGCCCTCGAGCGGCGTGCTCCCGCCGCGGCGGCGACATGCGGCGGGGCGACTCCCGCGTGGGGGTGGCCTCACGATGGGATCCGGTCGCCCGGGGCCTGCACGAGCTCGACGAGGACGCCCTCGCCGCCGACCGGGGCGGCCTCGTTGCCCTTGGGGTGGATGAAGCAGACGTCGTGGCCGCCCGCGCCCCGCCGGATGCCGCCGGGCGTGAAGCGCACGCCTTGCGCCTCGAGCCAGGCCACCGCGGCCGGCAGGTCGTCGACCCACAGGCCGATGTGGTTCAGGGCCGGCTCGTGGACCCGGGGCCGGGCCCCGGGGTCGATCGGCTGCATGAGGTCGACCTCGACCTCGAAGGGAGGCTCCCCGAGGACCGCGATGTCCTCGTCCACGTTCTCCTTCTCGCTCCGGTAGGTGCCGCGGACGGGGAGGCCGAGCAGGTCGACCCAGAAGCGGCGCAGGCGCGCCTTGTCCTCCCCGCCGATCGCCACCTGCTGGAGCCCCAGGATCCGGAACGGCCGCTCGCTCATGGCGACGAATCTACCAGGGCCGCCGCGCGGGTCTATCCGCGGGCGCGGAGGGCCCCGATTGCTCCCCTGCGACCGACGCGGCACACCTGCCTTCGCCATGGCCCGAGCCAAGCGGTCGTTGACCGGCATCAAACCGACGAACACCCCCCACCTCGGCAACCTCCTCGGCTCGATCCATCCTGCCCTGGACCTCGCCGAGCGCTACGAGGGGCTCTACTTCGTCGCCGACTACCACGCGCTCACCACGGTGCGGGACCCCGAGGCGCTCCGGGCCGCGACCTACGACGTGACCGCCACCTGGCTGGCGGCTGGCCTCGACCCGTCGGCCACCCTCCTCTACCGGCAGTCCTCGGTCATCGAGGTCTTCGAGCTCGCGTGGGTGCTGAGCTGCCTCCTCGCGACCGGCCAGCTCGAGCGGGGCCATGCCTACAAGGCCGCCTTGGACGCCGGGGAGGCCCCGAACGCCGGCATCTTCAACTACCCGGTGCTGATGGCGGCGGACATCCTGCTCTACGACGCCGATGTGGTGCCGGTGGGAAGGGACCAGCTCCAGCACCTCGAGCTGACCCGGGACGTGGCCCAGCGCGTCAACCACGTCTTCGGCGAAGGCACCGTCGTCGTGCCGGAGCCCTTCCTCAGCGACGCCCCCCTCGTGCCGGGCCTCGACGGCGAGAAGATGTCGAAGAGCCGCGGCAACACGATCCCCGTGTTCGCCTCCCGCAAGGCCCTGCGCAAGGCCGTGATGAAGGTGGTGACCAGCTCCGAGACGCTCGAGGAGCCGATGGAGCCGGAGGGCACGACCCTGATGACGCTGATCGAGCTGGTCGGGACGCCGGACGAGGCGCGGACCGTCGCGGAGAAGCTGCGGGCCGGCGGCTACGGCTGGGGGCACGCGAAGCAGGCGCTGTTCGAGATCCTGGACGCCCAGCTCGGACCCCGGCGCGACCGCTACCGCGAGCTGCGGGAGGATCCGGCGGAGCTGGACCGCATCCTCGACGAGGGCTCGGACCGGGCCCGGGCCCTCGCCCGGACCACGATCGATCGGGTGCGGGCAGCTACGGGGATCGCGCCCAAGCCCTAGGAGCGCGTCGGGCGTTCGCTAGCGCGCGGCGGTCTCCCCGCCGTGGTGCTCTCCGTCCGCGGCGCCCGCTTCCGCTGGGTCCGCTCCGTCGCCAGCGGCTTCATCACCGGCGGCTTCGTCCCCAGCGGCTTCGTCCCCAGCGGCTTCGTCGCCAGCCGTCTGGATCTCGGGCAGGAGGTCCGCGTTGCCGCGGACGACCTCCTCGGACGCGAGGAGGAAGCTGACCCCCTCCGCCTGCCAGTGCTGCTCGACGGTGGTCTCGTAGACCAGCATCGTCCGGTCGTCGTACCACTGGTAGTCGACGGTGCTGGTCGCGCCCTCCTCCCCCTCCATCCGGATGCCGGACACCTCGCTCGCCGCCACGGTGATCCCGCGTCCCCACGCCGCACGGCGCAGCGCGAAGACGGGCCGGTACGGCGGGGCAACCCGCTGCACGGCGAGGTCGAGGCGCGACCAGTGGGCCTCGTCGTTCAGGCCGTGCACCTGGTCCTGGAGGTTCTGGGTGCGGCTCATGTTGGCGAGCACACAGCCCGGGAGCGCGAGCAGCGCGACGGCGGTGAGAAGGCGGCGGCCCATGGGCCCGACCCTACCTGCGCGCCCTCGGGGGGCAAGAAAGCGGACCGGCCCTGCCCGACCGCCCGGGAGGACCCGCGTCAGCGCTCCAGCCGGCGCTGCGCCCGGGCATCCTCCGGGTCGATCTCGAGGGCGGTCTCGTACTGCTGCCGAGCCCCCTCGATGTCCCCGGACCCCGCGAGGGCGTCGCCGAGGAGCACCCGGTAGGCGGCACGGGTGCGGCGCCGCTGCACGGCGACCTGCAGGAGGTCGACCGCCTCCCGGTAGACCCCGCGCGCCATCAGCAGGCGCGCGAGGCCGACCGCGGCGTGGTGCTCCGTGGGCTCGCGATCGAGGATCTCCCGGTAGATCCGCTCCGCGGTCCGTGTCTGGCCGGCCCGCCGGGCCCGGGTGAGCATCCCCTCGATGTCGTCCCCGTCCTCGGGGGCGGCGTCCTCGGCTGGGCCAGGGAGCTGCGGCGGGAGCGGATCGTCGAGCTCCGGGGGGGTGGCCGGAGCGCTCGGGTCGGGCCCCGGCGGGCCGACCTCGGCGCTCGTCGGGGGCTGCGGCTCGTCGGTCGCTCCGCCCCCCTCGGGGGGGGCCGCCCAGGTCCTCTCCGGCTGCTCCGGCCGGGCGGCGGCCGCGGGCAGGTCCGCGGCCGCGCGGGGTCCGTCCGCCTTGGCGGGCTCGGGGCCGGAGGCCGCGGTGGGCCCCGTCGCGCGACCGCGCAGGGGCGCGGCGACGACCGCCCCGGCCACCGGGCCCCCCGCCCCCAGCCAGCCCAGCACCTCCTCGAGGGCGCCGACCCGCAGGCCGGAGTAGCGGTAGCCGATCAGCCCGACCACGGCCGCGAGGACGGCGACGGACACCATCAGGCTCCCGAGCCCGAGGGCTCGGACCGGGGCCCGAGGGCGCAGGGACGCGAGGTCGGGCGGCGGCTCCGGGTCGTCGTCGTCTCGGGGCCTCGCCGCGGTCTGCCCGGTCGGCGTCGGCCGCAGGGGCACCGGCGGCTGCTCGAGGGGTTGGCGGCGGCGCCGCGGCTCCGGGTCCCGCTCGAGGAGGAACGCCGCATTGGGCGCCGCGATGACATCGTCGACGGGGGCGGGGGTGCCGAGGGTCCGCGGTCGCGGTCGCGACGAGGGCGCCCCGCCGGGAGCCGGGCTGCCGGGGAGCCCGGGCTGCGGACCCGGCGCGGGCGTGCTCGACGAGGCGCGGCCGCCGCCTACGGGCGGCGGGGCCCGCCGGCCGGGGGGCGCCGAGCTCGCCGCTCGTCTCGCCGCGCCGCCGGGAGCCTCGGCCCTCGGCCCGGGCGGGGCCGCCGCCGAAGCCCGCCGGACCTCGCCACCCGGCCCGACCCGGACCGCGGCCGCCTGGGGAACCGTGGGGGCGTGAGGCTCGACCGCGGGCGGCGCCATCCCGTCGCCGGCGCCGCCGAGGACCACGCCATCCGGTCTCCCTGGCTGGGGCCCGTAGGATTCCGCAGGATCCCGATCCGACGCCCGCGCCCACTCGACCGTGTCGTCCTCGCGGGGGAGCTCCGCCGCTGCCCCCGGTGCGCCGGCGGAGCCCATCACGGCCGTCCGGGCTGCGGCGGCCAGGCGCGTACCGGACACGGGGCCCGTCGCCGGTCCGCGCGCGATGCTCTCCGGCGATCCGGAGGCGCGCGCCCGGGGGTCCTCGGTCGGCGGGGCCGGTCCCCGGCTGGGCCGCTCGGACGGGCGCTCCACCTCGACGTCGATGCGCGACGCTTCGAGGCTGGCGGCCATCGCCCGGGGGTCCCGCGTCGCCGTCTCCTCGTCCCCGGCTTCGTCAGCGCGGACGAAGCGCTCCCGGTCCGCCGGGGCAGGGCCGGCCGGTCGGTGCGGGCCGGCGTCCGCGTCGTCGGGAGCCCTCTCGGTGGACGCGTTGGCCAGCGCCTCTTCGACCGGCACCATGATGTTCGCGGTGGCGGGGTGGGGCCTCGGCTCGACCCGCACGCGCGCCGCGCTCAGCGCGAGGAAGCACGCGAGGGCCCGACTCCCTTCGAGCATGCGCGCCTTCGGCGCCGGAAGGCGCGCCGTCGCGCCGACGACCAGGCCCTCCGCAAGGTCGACGACCACCCGGGCGTGCGGGCAGTTGGCCTGGACTCGACCCTGGGTGCCTACCTCGACCAGCACGCGCAGCAGCCGGCCGGGCCCGGTCCGCTCGAGGGGGACCTCGAACGGCTCGCCCCGCGCGGCTCGCGCCCGCAGGTCGTCCTCGGGGGCCAGGAAGGGTTGGACACGCTGGACCAGCACGTCCGTCGCCGGCGCCGGTCGGGTGCTCGGCGCCACCTCGTGGGGGGCGACGACGAGCGTGGAGGCCCAGCGGAGCCGCAGGTGCCGGCGCAACGCCTGGAGGACCGGCGGGCTCTGGGCCTGGCTGCCCTCCGCCACCAGGAGCGCCAGCTGGGGGTCGAGGTCCGCCGCGCGCTCGCGCGCGCCTCCAGCCCCATCGGACACCACGACCAGGGCCCCCTGGGCGCGGAGCTCCTGCGCCAGGGCGTCCGCGCGACCCGGGTCCCCGTCGATCAGGAGGAGCCGGAGGTGGCGGAGGACCCCGGCGCCGGGCCCGGGGTCCCGCAGCTCGTCGAGGGGGTCCGGGCCGCCTGGACCCTCCGCTCCGCTCTCCGGCCAGGTGACGTGGGGCCGCACCTTGGCGACGAACTCGCGGACTGCGGCCTCCACCCGCGTGGGCCGAGGCGCGCCCGCCGAAGCGTCGGACCCCCCCTCGGTCGTCGGGCCGCGGAGCTCGCCGGCGATCCGCTCGACCAGCTCCCCGAACGTCGGCCGATCCTCGAGACGCCCGGGCGCTCCCGATGCGAGATCGACCACGCGCCGCGCCACCTGATCGGCGCTCGCGCTCCTCGGGATGAGAGCGATGGGTCGCCGGCCGGCCTGCGGCCGCTGGGCGCCCGGGCCGTCGGCGAGGAGCAGGACCGGGAGCTCGGCGGCGCCCGGCGAGCGTCCGAGGCGCTCCAACCCGGGCCGGCCGCCCTCGCGGGCCGCATCGCCGAGCAGCAGGATCGCGCGAGGCCGCATCGTGCGGAGCGCGCCGGTCACGGCCGGGAGGCTGATCTGCTGCACCGAGAGGCCGCGCCGGGTCAGCGCCTCGGTCAGGGCGAGGTCCATCGCCTCCCCCTGCCCGACCATCAAGAGGGTCGGTCCCTCCTGCGTCCCCCGGTCCATCGCCGTCGCCATCGGCATCCAGGAGGATTGTTCCCGATGCGCCGGCCGCGGACAACGCGGTGTGCGAAGAGAACGAAGGCGCGACCGGTCCCGCCGGCCGCGCCTCCGTCCCCGGCGAAGGGTGGCCCGCGCTCAGCCGTCCCGGCGCGGCTCCGCCGGTGCGGGCGGCGGCATCGTTCGGGTCCGGCTCGCCGGCCTCCCGGAGGGGCCGAAGCGGTCCTGGATGATCGCCGGGACGTCGACGCCGGTGGCGGCCCGGATCTGCTCGCTCGTCTTGACCAGCGTCGACGCGAGGTCGCCGCCGTGGCCGTTCGCCTGGCCGTTTCCGCTGCCGATCACCGTCAGCTTGTCGACCCGCAGCTCACCGATCGTGCCGGAGACCTGCTGGAGCATCGGCACGAGCTTCTGCATCAGCAGGACATCGCGGCCGCTCGTTCCGCTCCCGCGGTAGCTGGTCGCCAGCCGCTTGAGCACCTCGGCCGTCGCGCGGCCCTGCTCGACGATCGTGGCCGCGGCGGCCTTCGCGTTCTGCTCGGCTTGCTGCCGTGCCGCCTCCGCAGGCTCCACCACGTCGGCCTGAAGCTGCAGCTTGACCTGCTCGATGCGGGCCATCTGCATGTCGATCTCCGCCGTGGCCTGGGCGATGCTCGCCTGCACCTCGGCGCGCTGCTCCGCGATCATCGCTTCTCGCTTGGTCTCCGCGTCGGCGATGCGGCGCTCGTTGTCCTTGCGGGCGACCTGGATCTGGGCCTCCAGCTTGGCGAGCTCCGCTTCCTGGGTGTTGCGCCACTTCTGGACCTTGGCCGCGGCCTGGGCCTCGGCCTCCGCGATCTTCGCCCGCCGCCGGATCTCCGCGGAGCGCATGCGGCCGATGCTGTCGAGGTAGCCCACGTCGTCGGTGACGTTCTGGATCTTGAGCGTGTCGAGGACCAGGCCGACGTTGGTGAGGTCGTGCTCGGCCTCCTCCGTCAGCTTGCCGGCGAAGGCCTCCTTGTCCTGGTTGACCTGCTCCGGCGTGAGGGTGGCCAGGACGCCGCGGAGGTTGCCCTCGAGCGTTTCACGAGCCACCCGCATGATCTCGGCTCGGTTCTTGCCCAGGAAGCGCTCGAGCGCGGTGTGGATCAGCGGCTCCTCACCCGGCACTTTCAGGTTGGCCACCGCCTGGATCGTCAGCGGGATGCCGCCCTTGGAGTAAGCGCTCCGCACGGTGATGTCGATGATCATGTTGGTCAGATCGAGGCGATCGACCGTCTCGAGGAGTGGGATCCGGATCGCCCGACCGCCCTTGATGTAGCGGTAGCCGTAGACCCGCCCGTCGGGGGTCTGCGTCTTGCTCGCCCCGCTGAAAACGAGGACCTCGTTCGGCGGGCAGACGTAGAGGACGTTCCGGATGAGCATCGCGAGGGCCACGACGGCGATGAACGCGATGCTGAGGAGGACCAGGGCCAGGACGATGGTGACGCCGCTCATGCTCAGACCCTCCCCTCGCTCTGGGGCAGCCGGCCGGTCGGCCGGCCAACGCTCCTGTCGTTGCCGCTGAGGATCGCAGGGACGTCGACGCCGGTGGTCTCGCTCAGCGCGCGCAGGACCTCCGCGACCATCTTCGGGTAGGTGGCGGCGTAGCTCGACAGCCCGCTGCCGTCGCCCTGGTCGAGCACGTTCACCTCGCCGATGTCCACGCCCTTCAGCTGGCCGACCACGGTCCCGACCAGCTCCTCGAGGTGCTGGATCACGTAGAGCTCCTTCGCCTGCGGGCCCATCTCGCGCCAGGCCTCGCTCATCATCTCGAGGACCTGCACAGCGGCCTCACCGTTCTCCTTGGTGGGTGCGGCCTCGCCGACCGCGTAGATCTCCCGGGCGCGGCGCCGGAAGTCGGACGGGATCACGACCTCCGCCTCGAGGCGGCGGTGCTCGAGGTTGGAGCGGACCGCCTGGAGCTCCTTCTCGGCCTCGGCCCTGGCGGTCTTGGCGGCCGCGTCGGCCTCCCGGATGACCGCCTGGGCGGCGCCCTCGAGCTCCGCCTTGACCCGCCGGAGCTCGTTCTGCTTGCGCTGGATCGCCGTCTGGGCGGTGGCGCGGGCGACCTCCGCCGAGCGGGTCGCCGCCGCCGCGGCCTGGCTGGTCTCCTGCATCGCCTGGTTCTCGGCGTTCTCGGCGTCGCGGAGCGCCTGCGCGATCGCCGGGCGGCCGAGGCTCTCGAGGTAGCCGGTCTCGTCGGAGACGCTCTGGACCTTGAGCACGTCGAGCTGGAGCCCGAGCTTGTCGAGGTCGTCCTCCGCGGCCTCGACCAGCTTCTGCGCGAACAGGAGCCGGTCCTCGTTGACCTGCTCGGGCGTCAGCAGCGCGAGCACCTCGCGAAGCGCCCCCTCGAGCGTCTGCTGGGCCACCAGGCGGATCTCGTCGTTGCTCTTGCCGAGGAAGCGCTCGATCGAGTTCCCGAGGAACCGCGGGTTCGAGTGGACCTTGACGTTCGCGATGGCATGGATTTGAAGCGGGATGTTACCTCGGGAGTACGCGTTGTGAACGACGACATCGACGGGGATCAGTGTCATGTCCATCCGCGTGACCTCCTCCAGGAAGGGGATCTTGATCGCGCGGCGGCCCGAGCGGAGGACGCGGTAGCCGAGCGTCCCGCCGTCGGCGGTCCGGTAGCGTCGTCCGCTGAAGATCAGGGCTTCGTTGGGCCGAGCGATGTGCAGGAGGCGTCGGAGGGCGCCGATCAAGACCAGCAGCCCGAAGGCCAGGGCCAGGGCAGCCACCACCACCAGGAAGAGGGTCGGCAAGGCGCCGAGGCCGTTCGCCACCTGGGTGGTCGGCTCCCCCGCCGCCCCGTAGCTTGGATCGTAGGGCGCGTAGGGTTGTTGCATCGTTCTCTCGTTTCTCCTTCTCTCCGGCCCTCGCAGGCCGCGGTCGGCGCCGGGCGCCGCCCTGAGTCTCTTTGCCGAGCATCGTCCTGACGGCGGGGCCGAGGCCCCGCACACCTAGGATCGGTCCGGCCCGCGGAGGCCGAGGCGCGCGACCCGCGCCTTCGACCCCTCCATCTCGACGATCAGGACTTCCTCCCGACCCTCGATCTCCTCCCCCTCCATGCCCACCGCCAGCAGGTCGACGCTGCTGCCCTGGATGTCGACACGGACCTTCCCCAGGCTCCCGTTCCGGCTCGGTACGATCACGCGTGCGGTCTTGCCGATGTAGTCCCGAGTCCTAACCAGGTGCCCGGAGGAGCTCGCCGTCAGCGCGCGGATCGCGCTGACCGCGCCGACGCCGACCGCCCCGCCCATCCCCACGGCGAGGAGGAGCGCGACGAGCGACGACCCCGCCAGGTCCAGGCCGTCCACGACGATCCCGGTCAGCCCGAAGAACGCGAGGAAGAACGTCCAGAAACGTAGGGACAGAAACGTCAGGAGGAACCCCTCGAAGCTCCCGTGGCCGCCGATCGTGTCGTGGCCGTGGTGCCCGGCGTGGGCGTCCGCGTCGCCGTCGACGTCGAGATCCCCGTCGACATCGACGTCCAGGTCGCCGTCGACGTCGAGGTGCCCTCCGCCCTCGACGTCCGCATCGTCGTGGCCCCCGAGGAGTATCGACGCCCCCAGGAGCACCCCCCCGACGATGAGGGAGAACAGGTACAGGTAGATCAACACGATCCCAACCAGGGCTCCGCGATCCCCATTCCGTGCTGCTCGCCCACCGCCCTACGATTCTGGCGCAAAACCGCCCCCAGGAGAACCGCGCCCGCGCCACGACCCGCAAGACCGGCCCATCCTCGGGGCGCGCCCCCGGCGTCGGCGCGGAGCCCGGGCGCCGGGCCTGGCCAGCACCGCGGGCGTGCCGACCGGCCGGGACTACACTGCGTCCCGGTGAGGAGAACGGCAGGCACAGCGGGGGAAGAAGGGCGGGCCTTCCTCCAGCGCCGGATGGCCTTCTTCGGCCTGATCCTCGGGGCCTGCTCCCTGTCCTTCCTGGTGTTCCGCCTCGGGGTGGACGCCGCCCTGCGCCCCGAGATCCTCTGGCGGGAGCTGGTCGAGACGCACGTCTGGGCCCACCTCGGCGCGGCCCTGTCGCTTCTCGCACTCTACGGGCTCCGCTGGGGGCGGCCCTCCGTGCAGGTGATCCACGCAGCGGAGATCGGCAGCTGGCTCCTGCAGTTCGGGTTCTACGGGATGATGGCGGCCGCCATCCCCCAGGTGGGACGGCCGGACGCGTTGCTCCTCCAGATCCTCGGCCTCGGGTTCACGTTCCGGGCCCTCTACGTCCCGAGCCAGGCGTGGCGCACGGTGCTCTACGGGGTGGTGCTCGGCGTGGCGCTCCTCGCGCTGATCGATGGGATGTTCAACCCGATCAGCCCGCGGCTCGCCGCGTGCCAGCCGGTGCCGGTCAGCGCGGAGACCCTCCGCTGGATGACGACGTCCGGGGCCGTCGCGTGGTGGACCGCGATCCTCGTGCTGAGCTCGATCGCGTCCTCGGTCCTCTACGGCCTGCGCCGGGAGGTCCGGAGGGCGAAGGAGCTCGGCCAGTACACGCTGGAGCGCAAGCTCGGCGAGGGCGGCATGGGTGCGGTCTACGTCGCGCGCCACGCGATGCTCCGTCGCCCGACCGCGCTGAAGCTGCTCCACCCGGACCGGATCGGCGAGGAGACGCTCGCCCGCTTCGAGCGGGAGGTGCGGATGACGGCGCGCCTCAGCCACCCGAACACGGTCACCGTCTTCGACTACGGGCGCACCCCGGACGGCATCTTCTACTATGCGATGGAGCTGATCGACGGGGCCAACCTGGCTCAGGTGGTCTCGCTCGACGGTCCGATGGTGCCGTCCCGGGTCGTCCACATCCTCCGGCAGGCGGCGAGCGCCCTGGCCGAGGCCCACGACCTGGGCCTCGTCCACCGGGACCTCAAGCCCGAGAACATCTTGCTGTCCCGCCAGGGCGGCGTGCCGGACACCGTGAAGGTCGTGGACTTCGGCCTCGTGAAGGAGCTCGAGCGCGGCGGCACCGGCCTCACCCGGGAGGACGCGATCCTGGGTACCCCCCGCTACATGGCGCCCGAGATGATCCGGGACCCGACGAGCGCGGACCCGCGGAGCGACATCTACGCGCTCGGCGCCGTCGCCTACTTCCTCCTGACCGGCACCCACGTGTTCGACGGCAGCAACGTCATCGAGGTCGCGAGCCACCACCTGGCGGATGTGCCGGAGCCCCCGTCGGCCCGCGTCGACCGGCCCGTGCCGGAGCCGCTCGAGCTCCTCGTCCTCCGCTGTCTGGCCAAGGACCCGGACGAGCGCCCGGCCAGCGCGGCGGCGCTGCTGGACCTCGTCGAGGCCCTCGAGGGCATCGGCCCGTGGTCGCGGAGGGACGCCGCCCGGTGGTGGCGCGACCTCGCGCCCGACCTGAGCGAGAGCATCGCCCCCGCGGCCTCCGGCGACACGGTGGCCCTGGAGGTCGACCTGCGTCGGCGGACGGGAGGTGGAGCGGGCCGGGTGCTAGCGCGAGGCTCGCTAAGCCTCGCGAGCTAGCTCGCCGCCGGGGCCCGCTCGTGCTCCTCGCCGTCCTCGAGCGCGCCGAGGCTCCGCAGCGCTCGTCGCGCCGCGTCGACGGTGACCACGCCGGCCTCGTGGATCGCCTTGGCGACCTTCTCGACGTGGGGGCCGCGGGCGCCGGCCGCGATCGCGACGCTCCGGGCGTGGAGCGCCATGTGGCCCCGCTGGATCCCGTCGGTCGCGAGCGCCCGGAGCGCGGCGAGGTTCGAGGCCATCCCGGCGCACCCGGCGAGCATCGCGAGCTCCTGGGCGCTGTCCACGCCGGCCACCTGGAGGCCGAAGCGAGCGCCCTCGTGCACCCGCAGGGTGCCGCCGACGGTGCCGAGCGCGAGGGGCATCTCGAGGTCGCCGACCAGGGACCCGTCCTCGCCCCGTCGCCAGGTGCAGAGGGGCCCGTACCGACCCTCGCGCGCCGCGAACGCGTGGGCGCCAGCCTCGACGGCGCGCCAGTCGTTCCCCGTCGCGATCACGACGGGGTCGACGCCGTTCATCGTGCCCTTGTTGTGCGTGGCGGCCCGGTAGGGGGCCCGCTCGGCGAAGCGGCTCGCGCGCACGATCCGGTCCCTCACGTCCTCGCCGCCGTAGCCGTTGAACGCGAGCTCGGGGGCGGGGATCGCGCAGCGGATCCGGACCCGCCGGCGGTCCGCGAGGTTGCTGAGGATCCGGAGCCCCACCCGGCCGCCGCTCAGGTCCACGACCCGCTCCGCGACGTGCTCCGCGACCGTGTTGACGAGGTTGGCGCCCATCGCATCGCAGCAGTCGACCAGGACGTGCACGACCAGCGCCCCGTCGCCCAGATCCCGGACCTCGATGTCCCGCGCGCCTCCGCCGCGCTCGACGAGGCCGGGGATCGCCGCGTCGGCCTCCGCGAGCAGCGCGGAGCGCGCGGCCAGCAGCCGCGCGGTGGCCGCCTCGACGTCGGGGACCTGGTCGACCTGGACCTGGCTGATCATCCACGGCGGGTCCGACGCGCCCTCGAAGCCGCCCCCGCTCCGGATGATCTTCGCGGCGTTGCTCGCCGCGGCGACCACCGACGGCTCCTCGACCACCATCGGCACGAGGTAGTCGCGCCCGTTCAGGCGGACGTTCAGGCCGAGGGCGAAGGGCATCGCGTAGGTGCCGATCACGTTCTCGATCGTCTTGTCCGCCCGCTCGGCGTCGAGGCCGCCGGCTCCGATGGCGCGCTCGAGGTCGCGCACGTCGACGCCGAGCGCCTCGGCCGCGATGCGGCGGCGCTCCTCGAGGGTTCGCTTGTAGAAGCCTGGGAGGCGGGACGTGACCATCGTCGGAGGATTCCTGTGCGGCCGACCGTACCGCATCGCGTGGCCGGACCGGGGCACGAAGGACGGCCCCGGCCTCGCGCGCTGCGCTCAGCGGTCGATCCGCACCCCTTCGTCGCCTAGCTGACACGAAACTAGGTCCAACCCGTCCGCGCGACAGGCCTCCGCGAAGGCCTCCGCCCGCTCCGGATCGGTGAAGAACGCGAGGGCGACGTCGCCGCCGCCGGCGCCTGACGGCTTCGCCCCGCCCGCGTGCTCACGCGCGAGCGCCGCCACCCTGGCCAGGCCCGCGGTCAGGATCGGCGCCCCGGCCCGGTCGCCGAGCTCGCCCATCGCGGCCCCGTGCGCCGCCGCTGCCCGAACCGCGTCGCCGGCCCGCCCGTCGAGCAGGGCGCCCCGCAGGCTCCGCGCGGCGTCCCGGAGCGGCGCCGAGGCCGACCGGTACGCGTCCGCCGACTCCGCCGCCAGGCGCCGGACCGGCCCGACCAGCTCGCTCGTGCGGGCGGGCACGCCGGTCCACACCACCCGCACCTCGAGCCCCTCCGGCCACCGGATCGGGCGCGCGGCGTCCGGCTCGTCCCGCACGAAGCTGAGCACGCCCCCGAGGGCGGCCGCTGCCACGTCGGCGCCGCTCCCCTGGGGGGCCACCGCCCGATGGCCCTCGATCGCGAGCCGCAGGATCTCGGGGCGGAGCGAAGCCACGTCCTCGCCGTGGAACGCGGCGACGGCGCCCGCCGCCGCGACCGAGCCCGCCGACGAGGAGCCGAGGCCCAGCTTGCGAGCGCCCTGGCGGAGCGGCGCCGCGTCGAGCGCGAGGCTCATGGGCACCGCTCCGAACCGCGCCTCGGCATGCTCCAGGGTGAGCCGGGCCTCCGGGCCGAGGCCAGGGTGCTCGGGCGAGCGGCCGACAGCGCCGGCCGAGCCGTCGTCACGAGGCGGCGACCAGCGCGCGACCAGGCGACGGTCGACGGCCGCGACGACCGCCGCCTCGCCGTCCAGGACGACGTACTCCCCGCTGATCATCAGCTTCCCGGGAGCGCTGACCGCCCTCCCCGCTGCCGTCGGGCCCGTCACGGCCCCTCCCATGGCTCGACCTCGCCCCCGGGGCCGGGCCGCGTCACCAGCGTGTCGAGCACCCCGTCGGTCCTCCCCAGCGCCTCGGCCACGGTAGGCGCCGCCTCGGCGAGGCACACCGCCTTGACGTGGGGGCCCGCGTCCATCGTCGCGCAGACCGGCAGGCCCTCCTGCTCCCGGAGGGCGCGCACGCGGCGCAGGGCGGCCACGCTGCCAGGCTGCCAGTACAGGATCGGCGGGTCGCTGGTCATCGCGACGGCGTGCATCGCGAGGAAGCTCCGCTCGACGGCCGGCGCCAGCGCGGCGAAGTCCCGCGCCTGGAGCGCGTCGCTCACCTGCCGGGCGAGGGTGCGCGACTCGTCGACCCAGGCGGTGTAGTAGGGCGAGCCGAGGCGGCTTGCCCCCATCGCGTCCCGGCTCCCGACCGCCTTCGGCCCCTTGGCGGTCAGCGCGACCACCACGCGGAGGTCCCAGTGGTCGGCGCTGGCGACCGGGCGGGCGGCGAGCGCGGCGTCGCCGGGCTCGCCGGCGGGCAGCTCGACGAAACCTCCGTAGGTCGACCGGGCCGCCGACGCGCTCGCCTGGCGCGCGATCGCGCTCTCGCGGGCCAGATCGCGGGGGAGCCCCGACGCCGTGGACGCGGCCGCGGCGAGCGCCGCGAAGCCGCTCGCGCTCGACGCGAGGCCTGCCGCGGTGGGGAACCGGTTGAGGCTCTCGACCTCGGCGCGGGCGCTCAGCCCGGCGAGCCCGCGGACCTGGTCCAGGAGCGCCCGGACCCGCCGGAGCTCCCCGGGGGACGCCGGTCGCCCGTCGAGCTGGAGGCGGTCCTCGTCGAGCCGGTCGTCGAAGACGACGGTGGTCTCCGTGGTCAGCGGGTCGAGGGTGATCGACACGCTCGGGACCGCCGGCAGGTTGAGCGCGTCGTCGCTCTTGCCCCAGTACTTGGCGAGGGCGATGTTGGCGCGGGCGACCGCGCGGGCTCCGCGGCGGGTCACGCCACCCTTCCGGCTGCGACCTCGGCGAGGAACGCGTCGGACCCCTCGGCGGCGAGCGCTCGGCGGATCGACTCGGCCCGGTCGCGGCCGGCGGCGAGCGCGACCATGCAGCCGCCGCCGCCGCCGCCCGTGAGCTTCGCGCCGAGGGCGCCTGCCTGGCGAGCGACGTCGGTGAGGGCGTCGAGCCGGTCCGTGGACACCCCGAGCGCGCGCAGGTGCGCGTGGTTCTCGTTCATCGCCCGACCCAGCGCCGGCAGCGCCCCGTCGCCGACCGCGCGGCGGCCGCTCTCCACCAACGCCGCGATCGCATCGAACGTGCGCTCCGTGCCCTCGCGGTCGGCCGCGTGCCGTCGGGCGACCTCCGCGACGGTGGCCTTCGTCGAGCCGGGCTCCCCGCTATGGCCGATCACGAGCGGCAGCCGAGCGCCGACCGACACGGTGGCGAGGCGCTCCCCCCGCCGGAACACCCGGACCCCGCCGGCGGCGGCGAGGGCGCTGTCGACCCCCGAGGGGTTGCCGTGGAACACGCGCTCCCAGGCGAGCGAGCGCTCCGCGACGTCCTCGTCGTCCGCCTCCCGGCCCGCCGCTTCGTCGAGCGCTCGGAGCACGGCCACCCCGAGCGCCGCCGAGCAGCCCAGCCCGGCCCCGGCGGGCAGCTCCACGGTGGCGTCCACCGTCACCGCGGGGGCGTCGCCCCCGAGCAGCGCTCGGAACGCCCGGGCCAGCTCCGTGCTCCCGCCGGGCCCGACGTCGACCCGCCACGGCGCGATCCGCAGGCGCGGGGAGGCCGACGAGGACCATCGGGCATCCACCCCGCGCGCCAGCGCCGCCGCGAGCGCCGGGCGCCCGTAGACGACCGCGTGCTCGCCGAGCAGGATGACCTTGCCGAAGCCCTTCACCATCGCGAGCCCCACCCCTTGCGCGAGGCGGGGCCGTCGCGCAAGGGGCCTCAGCGATCCCGGAGCGACAGGAGGTCGGCGAGCTGGCGCAGCTTGGCCGCGCCGTCGGGCAGGAACGGGGGGTCGGCCAGCGCCTCGCGTGCCTGCTCGACCAGGGCCTGCATCCGCCCCTCGACCTCCGCCTTGGGCCCGGCGGCCTTCAGGAGCTCGAGCGCGCCGGCGAGCTCTTCGTCCGACGCGTCGGTCCGGCCCAGGACCGCCGTCAGGGCCCCCCGCTCGGAGGGCGCCAGGAGCGCCTCGGCGGCCTGGATGAGGCTGGTGCGCTTGCCGCAGCGCAGGTCGTTGCCGGCGGGCTTCCCGGTCCGGCGTGGGTCGCCGAAGGCGCCGAGGATGTCGTCGCGGAGCTGGAACGCCTCGCCGAGGGGCTCCGCGAACCGGTCCAGGGTCTCGCGCTGCGCCGGGGACGCGCCGGCGAGGGCGGCGCCGAGGCGAACCGGGCCCCGGACGGTGTAGCTCCCCGTCTTCAGGCGCTGCATGACGTCCACCCGGTCCGTGGCCAGCAGGTCGAGCTGCTGGCCGTAGACGACCTCGGTCTGCATCTCGAGGAAGACCTCGACCGCCTCGCGGTGACGGTCGAGCGGGCGGAACGGGGTTTGAATCATCAGCTTCCAGCTCAGCGCGCTCGCCAGGTCCCCGGCGAGCACAGCGAGGCTCGCGCCGAGGTGGGCGTCCCCGTGGCGCTCCCGGAGGTCGGCGTGGACGGCCGGGCCGCCCCGGCGCTCCTCGTCGTGGTCCATCCAGTCGTCGTGGATCAGCAGGTAGCTCTGGAGCAGCTCGAGCGCGCAGCACGCCTCCGCGAGGTCGGTCAGCGGGCGGTCGCCGTCGACCGCCCGGAAGGACGCGACGAGCACCGCCGGCCGGAAGCGTTTGCCCCCCCGCAGGGTCAGGTCCTCGACCGCCCGCACCAGGTCCTGCGCCTCTCGGCCGAAGCCGGCGGCGCGCTGGCGCTCGGTCTCGAAGAAGCGGCGCAAGCTGCCGTCGACGAGGGCCCGGACCCCGTTGATCCAATCGACGGACGCAGGACTCACCGTGGCCACGACCATGCGACCACTCCCCCGGGGGGGCAAATGGTGAGCCTCAACGCGCGCTGAAGAGCTGTCGCAGCCCGTACGGGAGCGGCGGCGCGGCCTCGAGCCGCGGGCCGAGGTCCGCGCTGCTCAACGTATGCAGGAACACCACCCGGAGCGGCCGCTCCGCGAGGTGCGCGCGGCGGAGCAGGCTCGCGAAGGCCTTGGCGCCGTACGTCAGGTCGAGCTCGAGGCCCTCCGTCTCGCGGAGGATGCCGCGGGCGCGGCGGCCGTTCTGGGTCGCGTGGCCGTAGCCGGCGCCGAGCTCGTCGCCGTCGACCTGGAGGTAGCTCCCGGCGGGTCGTGCGACGTGCGGGAAGCGCTCGTCGCGATGCCGGAGCAGGTCCACCACCCGACCGATCAGGCGCCGGACACGGCGGGCGTGGGCGACGGCAGGCGGGGCCACCCGGACGGCGATCACCTGCGCGGTCACGCCGGCTGCCGCCAGGCCGACGGACAGGCCGGCCGCGGTGGCGCACGTGCCGAGGGGCAGGAGGACCGCGTCCGGCTCCCGCACCGTGGGCGCCTCGATCTGAGCGGCCAGCTCGAGGCCCGCCTCGACGTAGCCGAGCGCGCCGAGGGCATTGCTGCCGCCGGCGGGGATGACGAAGGGTCGGCGCCCCTCGCGCCGGAGGCGCCGTACCAGCGCGGCCTGCGCGGGGTACAGCGTGAGGAAGGAGCGCACGGGGTGGACCTCGGCCCCCGCCCCGACGGTCAGCCGGAGGTTGGCTTCGGCGTGGGGCGACCAGACGCGGGGGAGGGCGAGCGCGTGCACATCGAAGCCCAGGCGCGAGGCGTGGAGCGCGGTGGCGAGCAGATGGTGGGACCCCGCCGCCCCGGAGGTGACCAGCGCGTCCGCCTCGGCCGCGCGCGCCGCGCCGAGATGGAGCTCCAGCTTGCGGACCTTGTTCCCGCCGTAGAGAGCGGCCGTCCGATCGTCCCGCTTCAACCAGACATCGGCCCCGATCCGGTCGCTCAGGGCGTCCGAGCGGAGGAGGGCGGTCGGCGTCGCCGCGAGGGGCTCCACCGGCAGCTCCTGAAGCCCCGCCCACCGCTCTCGAAGGATCCGCATCGGGCGCGGCCGTCCTACCACCGACCGCCGGGGCCGGCTAACGGCGCCGAGGGGGGCGGCGATGCATTGACCGGGCAACGCCCCCGGGGGACAAGGCAGGGAGATGCCCTGGGTCCGCGGCATTGACCTAAGGAGCCTGAGAACGCTGGATCGGGTGGACGTCGACCTGCGCCCCTCCCGGTGGCGGCCCTTTCAGCATCTGGTGCTGCTCGGCCGGGCGGGCTCGGGCAAGACGGCCCTCCTGACCGCCGCGGCGGAGGAGCTCGAGGCCAACGCGGAGGGGCGCCGTCACCCCGCTGCGGGCCACGGCGCGTTCCCGCGCGACCCGGCTGGTCGCGCCGCCTGGGAGCAGCGCGTCCGCCTCGCGCACCTCGGTCGACCGCTGCGCCTCCACTGGAGCGCCACCCCGAGCTCGACGGCGGAGAGCGCCCGGGAGGGGCGCCTCGTGCTCGCCGCGCCGCCGTGGCCGCTCGACGACCCCTTCACGGGCCCTCCGCGCCGGGGGGTCGATGGTCCGGCGGCCTTCCCGCCCCCGGTCCGGGCGACGGTCGCCTACCGCTACCCGGAGGCCCTCCTCCGCCGCCGGCGGGAGGCGGCGATGGTCACGGACAAGACCCCGTACCGGACCTTCCTGCGGGGCCAGGAGACGATCCTGGGGGTCCTCCTCGCCGATGCGGCCACCCGGCTGTCGGTCCAGCCGGAGGGCGTCACGCTGCACACGGGCGACGGCCGTCGCGTCCGCCTCGGCGAGCTCTCGACCGGGCAGCGTCTGGCGGTGGCGCTCTACGCGGAGCTCTTCGTCCGCCACGAGGAGGTGCGCCGCCGGGGCCACGACCCGGACCACGCGCCCGCCGCAGTGATGATCCTCGACGGCGCGGAGGTCGGCCTCGACGCCCGGCTCCAGCGGGAGCTGCTCCCCACCCTCGCCCAGACCTTCCCGCGCCTCCAGCTCCTCGTGTCGACCCACTCGCCGCTGACCGCGCTCTGCCTCGACGACGCGATCGTGTACGACCTCCGCCTGCGCCGGGGCCGGCCGGTCGAGGAGGTCCGGGCCGATGGCATCGAAGAGCTGATCGTCGCGATGAGCGATCTGCGGCGGCCGTCGAGTTTGGCACCGGCGAGGGGGCGAGGCGCGGGCCCCCCGTCCCTCGCGCCCGCCCGCCTGCGGGGGTCGACGGCCACCCCCTCTGCGACGGCTCCCCCTCCGCCGGGCCCGGGGGCGCGAGCCTCGATGCCCGCCCGGCGTGCGTCGGACACGACGGCCGTGCTGCCGACGGGGCGCTCGGGCGCTCCGTCCGGCGGGCCCTCCGCCGGGCCCGCCGCGCCGAGCATCCCCCCGCCTCCGCCCGTCCCCATCGTGGTCGAGGGGTCCTCGGGGGCCGCGAGCCGCCCCCCGTCCGCGGCGGAGGACGGGCCGTCGATCCCGCCGCCTCCGGGGCGCGGCCTCTCGCGGTCGGCGAGCCCGCGCCCGCGCACGGAGCCGACCACGCGCATCGCCACCGAGAGGGGCGGCGCGCCGCGCGCGCCGGCGTCAGGGCGCAAGGCGCAGAAGCGCCAGAGGGGGACCGTCAAGGGGGCCGGCCCCCGGGCGGACCGGGAGTAGGGGCGCGCCCGCGAGCGCGCGGGCGTCAGCGGACGGTCACGTAGAGGCGGAAGGCCGCGCCGCCGCCCTCCAGCGTGCCGCTGAGGCTGATCGTGTGCCCGTCCTCCCGGCGCGGGAGGGGGAAGAGCCGCACCGCGGTGCGTGGCGCCCCCTGCGCCGGGTCCCGATCCACCCTCACCTCCCGGTCCCGCTCGACGACCGGCGGTCCGACCCCGTCGTCGTCGACGGTGTACTGGCCGAACGGCGTCCCGTCGTCGCTCAGGAGGACCGGGCCCCGGAGCTGGTAGGTGCCGGCCTCCGTCGCCACGTCCAGCCAGGCGGCGTAGCGCTCGTCGCCGTGCTGGACGTAGCTGAGCGTGAAGGGCTGGCCGGGGCTGAGGGCCATGCTCGCCCGCTCCTCGCCGGGCGTCGGCGGGACGAGCCGCGTGTACCCCACGCCGATGCCCACCGCGCAGAGGAGGATCGTCAGGCAGCCGCAGCCCAGCCCGACGTACAAGGGCGTCCGGCTCCGCCGCGGCGGGGGCGAGGCGAAGGGGTGGCCCGGCGGCGGTGTGCCCGCGCCCGGCGTCCAGCCCCCGGGCGGCGTACCGGCCGGGGGGGCCGGGGGGGGACGCGGCGGCGGCGGGCGGGGAGGGGGGGGGGGCGGGGGGGGCGGAGGGGGGGAAGGCGGGCGGCGGCCCGGCCGGGACGCCGGGAGCGCTCCCCGGCGTCGACGGGCTCATCGGCTGGGTGGGCTGCACGGCCTGCGTGTACCACGCCGGACGGCCGCCTTCCGACCCTCCCGCCGGGCGCTTGTGCCCGCCCGGGCCGGGCGGCATCTTCGGCCGATGCCGGAGCCCCTCCGCGTCGTCGTCCTGGTCAGCGGCACCGGAACCAACCTGCGCGCGCTCGCCGAGGCGACCGACGGCGGGTGGTGCGAGGCCGAGATCGTCGCCGTGCTGGCGGACCGGCGGGGTGCGGGGGCGCTGGCCTGGGCGCAGGAGCGCGGGCTACCGACCGGCGCGGTCCGCCCCCGCGACTACCCGGACCGGCCGAGCTGGGACGCCGCGCTGGCGGACGCGATCGGAGAGCACGACCCGGGGCTCGTGGTCAGCGCGGGCTTCATGCGCCTCGTGGGGGGTGCGGTCCTGGCGCGCTTCGGTGGGCGCGTGATCAACGTCCACCCATCGCTCCTGCCCGCTTTCCCCGGCCTCGATGCGGCGGGGCAGGCCGTCCGCGCCGGGGTCCGCGTCGCGGGCTGCACCGTGCACCTGGTCGACGCGGGGGTGGACACGGGCCCCATCCTCGCCCAGGCGGCGGTGCCGGTCCGGCCCGACGACGATGGCCCCTCGCTCCACGCGCGCATCCAACGCGAGGAGCATCGGCTGCTGCCCCGGGTGGTCCACTGGATCGCGACCGGCGCGCTGGCGCTCGGGCCGCCGCCACGCGTGCTCGGGCCCCTGGCGTTCGACGGGAGGGCGCTGCGGGTGCCGACGGCCGCCGAGCCGGCGTCGGAGGCCGATTGCTGAGCGCTGACCTCGCGCGCCTCGGCGCGCCGGACGCGCTCGTCGCGCTCGCGGAGGCCGAGGACGAGGAGGACGTCTGGGCGGCCGTGGATCGGCCCGGCCATCGCGCGTGGGTCGCGGCGTGCCTCGGGATGCCGGTCGACCGCCTGCTTCACGCGGTCGCCGGGGTCGTCGACGAGGGGATCGCGCGCGGCGGCGGGGGCCCCCCGCCCCTTCGGCGGGCGACGCGGCTGGCCCGATCGCGCGCGGCGGCCACCGACCTGCTCGCGGCGGCCGAGGCGTGCGAGGCGCTGACCGAGGAGGGCGCAGGGACCTATCGCGCGGGTGAGGGGCCGCCCGTGCAGGCCGCCGCGCGAGCGGCGGCGCGCGTCGCGCGGGCGGCCGAGGGCCTCGAGGTAGCCGAGGCGCGGTTCGAGGCGGCGCGCCTGGAGCGCGCTCGGCAGGTCGGGGCCTTCGCGGGCATCGGCACCTCCGCCGCGCTCCCCGCCCACCCCGGCCCGCCCCGCCTCGACCCGGCGCACGCGGCGACCGACCCCGGCCACGCCATGCTGCAGGCGGTCGTCGCGACGCTCGCCGAGGCGACGGAGGAGCTCGTCACCGCGATCGCCGGCGTCGAGCCGGCCCCGGAGGCGCGGCGCGCCGCTCGCCTCCGGGTGGACCAGGCGCTGCGCCACCATCTCGACGGGGCGCGGTCGTCGGCTCGCGGCGGCTGAGGGATCAGCCGGCTTTGCGTCCGCTCGCCAGGTAGAGCGTGCCGCCGTAGCGGGGGTCGGGCGGGAGCTCGGTGCGGGTGAACCCGTCCGCCACCGCCTCGAAGGGGGCCCACGCCCGGCGCCGGATGTCGGCCTGGGCGACCAGGTTCACCATCCGGCCCTGCAGCCCCGGGCGCTCCGCGTGCACGTCGACGACGACCGCCTTCCCCCCGGGCGCCAGACGGGACCAGAGCCGGGCGAAGGACTCCTCGAGGTCGGCGAAGGCCGTCAGGCCGAGGAACACGTGGATCCGGTCGACGGTGGGGGCGCCGAGGGCCTCCTCCAGCAGCGCGCCATCGAGGTCGGCGACGTCCGCCTGGCGCAGCACGACCCGGCCGTCGTCGCGCGCTCGAGCGCGGGCCCGGGAGAGCATGCCGCGGGACCGGGCCACGCCGAGCAAACGCCCCGCCGGCGGCAGGCGACGGAGGAGGGGCTCCATGCTGAGGCCCGTGCCGACCGGCACGTCGAGCACCCGGCCGGCGCCCTCGAGCTCGAGCGCGTCGGCGGCGGTCTCCCTCGCCTCGGCGTAGAGCGACGCCAGGGAGGGGTCGTAGAACGCTGCGAACACGTCGTACCAGCGCACGGCGGCTCAGCTCCGGGCACCGGCGGGCCGGGTGGCCCCGGTCACGCGCTGGGGAGGCACACCGCGCCCGAGCCGAGCGGCTCCGCCGGGAAGCCGCCGTCGCCGCGGCGCCCCGCTCACGGGTCGGGGAAGCACACCGAGTCCGGGCTGTCCGGCTCCGTCAGGAAGCAGCCATAGCCGGGCCGGCAGTCTCCGCTCGTGACGCAGTCGTCGAGGCACGCCGAGTCGCTCACGCAGGTGCTCCCGGCTGGGCAGGCCCGGCCGCCGGCGCAGCTCTCGATGCAGTAGCCGCCCACCCAGTCGGCCAGGGTGCCGGCGTCCGCGCCCTCGAGGAAGCAGGCCGCGAACTCGTCCCCGGCGCAGTCCTCCAGCCACCGGCAGACGTCGCCGACCCCGCCGGTCCCGGTACCGCCGATCCAGCACTCGTCCTGCATGTCGTCATCGGCGTTGTCGTAGCAGCGGTAGCCGTTCGGCCGGCAGTCGGCATCGGTCAGGCAGCTCTTGACGCAGACGCCTTCGGTGTCCGGGCTCACGATCGAGCAGTGGCTGCCGGCCGGGCACCCGGTGGCGCCGGTTCCGCCGAGGGTGCAGCCGGTCAGCGTGCAGTAGCCCCCCGCGAAGTCGTTGGCCGGCCGCCGGATGCACAGCGCGCGGTCGAGGCCCGCGCAGTCGCCGACCAGGGTGCAGGCGTCGCCGACCGCCCCGCTGCCGGTGCCCGCGAACCAGCACTCGTCCTTGCCATCGTCGTTCGGGTCGAAGCAGTGGTAGCCGGTGCGGCAGATCGTCGTCGCCGGGTCGCAGTCCAGCGTGCAGATGTTGATGGTGCCCCCGCCCGCGGCGGCGAAGGGCCCGCAGTGGGCGCCGGGCCCGCAGTCGGCGTCCGTCACGCAGTCGACGGTGATGCAGTAGCCGTCGACCGCGTCGCCCAGCTCGCAGCTCCCGTCCTCGCCGCCGGCGCATTCCCAGCCGGCATCGCAGGCGTCGCCGATCGCGCCGGTTCCGGTGGCGGCCGGGAAGCACTCGTCGTCGAGGTCATCGTCGAAGTCCCAGCAGAGGTAGCCGTCGGTCCGGCAGTCGGCGTCCGACGTGCAGTCGAGCACGCACTCGCCGCTGCCGGCGCAGTGGCTGCCGGTGGGGCAGTCGGTGTCGAGCGCACAGATCTCGCTGCAGTAGCCGCCCCGCCAGCCGTCGACCTCGAGGTTGCAGAAGCCGGTCGCGCCGCCCGCGCAGTCGCTGATCGCGGTGCACGCGTCGCCGATGTCGCCGGCGCCGTTCGCGTCCGGAATGCACTCGTCGTCGCCGTCGAGGTCCGGGTCCTGGCAGGAGTACTCGGGGGTGCGGCAGTCCGCGTCTCGCGCGCAGTCCTGCAGGCAGATGCCGATGAGGGTGAGCGGGTCGAGCAGCCCGCAGTGGGCGCCGGCCGCGCAGTCCGCGTCCGCCCGGCAGCTCTCGCTGCAGTAGCCGTCGGCCCAGCCGGTCAGCGCCTCCGGGAGGCACCCGAAGGTCGTGCACCCCGTGAAGTCGAGGCAGCCCCCCCCGGTGTCGCAGGTCCCGCAGTCGAGCAGGGTCCCGCAGCCGTCGTCCCGGAGGTTCACGCCGCACTCGTCGACGTCGCAGACCTCGGGCATGCAGCCGAGGTCGGGTCCCAGGTCGGGCCCGAGGTCGGGCCCCAGGTCGACGCCGAGGTCGGGTCCGCCGTCGAAGCCCGCGTCATCCGCCGTCCCCTCGTCGGGCCCTACGCCGCCGTCCGGGCCGACGCCCAGGTCGTCGTCGCCCGCCGTCCCGCCGTCGCGTTGCCCGAGGTCGGCCTGCGGCATCGCCATGTCCGTGCCGGGGCCGCCGCCCGCGTCGGGCTCCGACGGAGAGCCACATCCGGCAAGGAGGATTGCGGCACTGGCCAGGAAGGAAGCACTCGTTCTCATGTCTCGCCCCCGAAGAAGTCGTCCCAAGGAGTCTACACCCGAGCCTACACCTGACGCGGCATCGTGCAGAGGGGGCGGACGCGGGGACGGCTCAGTCGTCGAGGGCGCAGTCGACGGTGGCGGTGAAGGCGCTGGCCGGCGAGCCCCGGAACGTCAGCACCTCCTCGGTCTCGCCGGGGTCGACCATCAGGCGGGTCTCCTCGGGGTTGACGTCCGTCGAGACGCGGCAGGTCGCTCGCTCGTCGCAGCCGTTGCGGACCCGGACCCAGTGGTTGTAGGCGAAGCCCGTGGCGCGGACGATCGCCTGAGCCTCGACGCAGGGCGGTCGCTCGCCGGTGACGGTCCCCTGAGCGAGCGCGAGGGCGCAGGCCAGCACCACCGGAGCGGCGACGAGCAGGGCGATACGGCGTCGGCGGGTCATGGCCATCGGACGGTTTGGCTCCGCCCGAGCTTCGCTCACCCCGTGCGTCCGCTCAAGGCGCGGCTCACGTGGTTTCGCCGGCGTTGATCGCGAGGTAGTCGTTGCCGACGTCGCAGAAGAGGTAGTGGGCCTTGGCCTTCCCGGGCCCGAGCTTCAGCGCGATCGTGTAGCTCGGCTCGGCCATCACGCGGCGGGCTTGCTCCTCGGCTTCGGGGCCCTGGCCGAGCCCCTTCTTGACCACCGTCACGCGCCCGAACTTGATGTCCACCTTGTTCGGGTCGAAGGCGACCCCGGCCGTCCCGGCCGCGGCCATCAGGCGCCCCCAGTTCGGCGATCGGCCGTGGACCATGCTCTTGACGAGGAGGCTCTTGGCGATCTCGCCAGCGACCTTGCGCGCCGCTTCCTCGCTGGGCGCCCCGGTCACCTCGACGCGAACCACGTGGCGCGCCCCCTCCCCGTCCTCGACGATCCGCTTGCCGAGCTCCCCGAGGACGTCGACCATCGCGTCGATGAAGCGTCGCGCGTCGCGGTCCGCGCCCCGCAGGGGCTCCGCCTCGACCCGGCCCGACGCCATCCCGAACACGCTGTCGTTCGTGCTGGTGCAGCCGTCGACGGTCAGCAGGTTGAAGGTCTGGTCCACCGCGGTGTGGAGCGCCCGCGCGAGGAACGAGGAGTGCATCGGGGCGTCCGTGACCACGAAGGCGAGCGTCGTCGCCAGATCGGGGTGGATCATCCCCGCGCCCTTGGCGATGCCGAGGACCGTGACCTCCTCCTTGTTGCCGAGGGGGAACTTGATCGAGGCGACCTTCGGCCAGCGGTCGGTCGTCATGATCGCGCGGCTGAAGGCGGCGATGCGGTCGGGCGCGAGCTCGCCGATCAGCCCCGGCAGGGCGTTCTCGATCTTCTCGGACGGCAGCATCTGGCCGATCGGGCCCGTCGAGGCCATCAGCACCAGGTCGTCGGCGACGCCGAGCTCGTCGGCGACGATGCTCGTGATGACCTTGGCGTCCTCCATGCCCCGTTTCCCGGTGCAGGCGTTCGCGTTTCCGCTGTTGACCACGATCGCGTGGGCGCGGCCGCGCTCCACGCGCTGCATGGAGAGCTCGACCGGGGCCGCTTTGACCCGGTTGCGCGTGAAAAGCCCCGCCGTCGCCACCGCGTCGTCGGCCACCAACAGCCCGAGGTCGAGCTCCCCGTTCGGCTTGACCCCACAGGCGGTGGCGGCGAACCGAAAGCCGTCCACGGTGGGATGCTGAGCGTCGGTCATTCGAGCGGAGCATTCCACGAGGAGGGCCTCCCCCGTCAACTGTCGGTCCGGCGGGGGCCGCTCAGGGGTCGCGGCGGGCCGGGCGGAGGCGCGGGGAGCAGGCTGCCCTTCGGGCGTAGACCAGCGGTGGATGGACGGGCATCGCGAGGGGACGACCCGAACGACACCTCCGACCGCGCCACGGCCTACAGCACCCCGAGGGCGGGCCTGCCCACGACGGCCCCCGAGCGCTGGCGCTCGAGCTGGCGCTGTCGAACGCGGACACGCCCATCACGACGCACCTCGACGCTCTGGGTCGCGAGATCGCCACCGTCGAGGAGGTTGAGTCGGGCGAGCGCCAGCGCGATTTCCTCAGGAGCGGTGGTCTCGCCGAGGCCCGGATCACCCTGTCGGGCACGAGCACGCCGGCGACCGTCGTCACGGGGGCCGTCTACAACGCTCGAGGGCAGCAGACCTACGTCGAGCTCGGCAACGGCGTCGAGGTCACGAACGAGTACGACGCAGAGACCTTCCGGCTGTACCGGCGGCTCACCGTCCTGCCCGGCACCACGACGAGCACGTACCAGGACCTGAGGCACCACGACGACCCCGTTGGGAACCTCGTCTACCTCAACGATGTGGCGCAGGGCCCGCTGGCCACGGACGTCATCGGCAACCTCGCCGACTCGGCAGAGCGCACCTACCAGTACGACGCGCGCTACCAGCTGACCCAGGCCACCGGCCGCGTCCACAACGCGCTGATGCAGCCGGACTACCGGGTCGACAAGGAAGCCCTTCATTGACAAGCCCTTCACCTTAGGACACCCATTCTCTCGCCACAGCCCTTCATTTAACCTTCATCTGAAGACACCCGTCTTCTTGCCACCCCCTTCATCTAAGGACACCCATTTTCTTGCCACGGGTCGCCCAACGCGCCACCCTGCCGCCATGACCTCCTCCCGCGAGTCGCAGGTGAGCCTCGAGGCCACGCCCTACTACCACTGCATCAGCCGCTGCGTCCGCCGGGCGTTCCTCTGCGGCTACGACGCCTACGCGAGGAAGGACTTCGACCACCGCAAGGGCTGGCTGCTCGAGCGGCTCAGGCAGCTCACAGGCGTGTTCGCGGTGGACCTGTGCGCCTACGCGGTCATGAGCAACCACGTCCACCTGGTGGTGCACGTCGACCGGGAGCGTGCGCTGTCGTGGTCCGAGGACGAGGTGGTGAGGCGCTACGGCAAGCTGTTCCGCAACGCGAAGGCGCAGCTCGAGGCGCTCACGGATGAAGCGAGGCTGGAACGGGTCGAGCTGTACCGGGCGCGGCTCTACGACCTGTCGTGGTTCATGCGGTCGCTGAACGAGCACATGGCGCGGCGCGCCAACCGCGAGGACGGGTGCCGGGGGCGCTTCTGGGAGGGGCGGTTCAAGAGCCAGCCGCTTCTGGACGAGGCGGCGCTG
>JBHJHB010000131.1:0-35472 GCA_050331215.1 Sandaracinaceae bacterium
TGGGGCCTTCAGGGGCAAGCCCTGGGATGCCTAATCTTGGGGCCGGCTTCCCGCTTAGATGCTTTCAGCGGTTATCCGTTCCGCACATAGCTACCCGGCTATGCCCTTGGCAGGACAACCGGAACACCAGAGGTGCGTCCATTCAGGTCCTCTCGTACTATGAATAGCTCCCCTCAAGCATCCTGCGCCCACGGCAGATAGGGACCGAACTGTCTCACGACGTTCTAAACCCAGCTCGCGTACCGCTTTAATTGGCGAACAGCCAAACCCTTGGGACCTGCTCCAGCCCCAGGATGCGATGAGCCGACATCGAGGTGCCAAACCGCGCCGCCGATATGAACTCTCAGGCGCGATCAGCCTGTTATCCCCAGAGTACCTTTTATCCGATGAGCGATGGCCCTTCCATACGGAACCACCGGATCACTAAGGCCTGCTTTCGCACCTGCTCGACCTGTCGGTCTCGCAGTCAAGCGCCCTTCTGCCTTTGCACTCTACGGCTGGTTTCCAATCAGCCTGAGGGCACCTTCGCGCGCCTCCGTTACTGTTTAGGAGGCGACCGCCCCAGTCAAACTGCCCACCAGGCAGTGTCCCCGACCCAGATGATGGGCCCAGGTTAGAAGCCCAGACCAGCCAGGGTGGTATTTCAAGGGTGGCTTCACAAGGCCCGCAAGCCCTGCTTCGACGCCTCCCACCTATCCTACGCAGACTGATCCGAGCTTCACTGCCAAGTTGCAGTAAAGGTTCATGGGGTCTTTCCGTCTTGCCGCGGGTACACGGTATCTTCACCGCGATTACAATTTCGCTGAGTCACTGGCCGAGACAGTGGGGATGTCGTTACGCCATTCGTGCAGGTCGGAACTTACCCGACAAGGAATTTCGCTACCTTAGGACCGTTATAGTTACGGCCGCCGTTTACTGGGGCTTCGGTTCGATGCTTCGCTTGCGCTAACATCTCCCCTTAACCTTCCAGCACCGGGCAGGCGTCAGACCCTATACGTCATCTTACGATTTCGCAGAGTCCTATGTTTTTAGTAAACAGTCGCAACCCCCGCTTCACTGCGACCCACCAGAGCTCAGGAGGCTAGCTCCCTCACCCCGACGGGCACACCTTCTCCCGAAGTTACGGTGCTATTTTGCCGAGTTCCTTAGCCAGTGTTCTCTCACGCGCCTTGGGATATTCACCCCGCCCACCTGAGTCGGTTTGCGGTACGGTCACCAACGCCACTTCACGCGCAGCTTTTCTCGGAAGCATGGGATCACCGAGTTTCCGGCCCGAAGGCCGGCCTCATCACCTCTCGGCGTTGACCTCGCGTTTGTCCCTGTTGGGTCCTACGAGATCCGCCTACGGGCTTGAACCGGGAACCAGACACCCGGCTCGGCCTACCCTTCTTCGTCCCTGCTCGCTTTAACGCGACGTTCGTGGTGCAGGAATATTAACCTGCTTCCCATCACCTACGCCTTTCGGCCTCGGCTTAGGGACCGACTAACCCATGGGAGGATTATCCTTCCCCAGGAAACCTTGGGCTTACGGCGACAGGGTTTCTCACCCTGTTTATCGCTACTCATGCCTGCATAAGCTCTTCTCAGGTCCAGAAGCGCTCCTTACGGTACGCCTTGTGTCTACCTGAGAATACTCCGCTACCGCTCTTTCGAACCCGAAGCTTCGGTAACATGCTTGAGCCCCGTTATATTTTCGGCGCAGGTTCGCTCGACCAGTGAGCTATTACGCTTTCTTTAAAGGATGGCTGCTTCTAAGCCAACCTCCTGGCTGTCTAAGCGCTCCCACATCCTTTCACACTTAGCATGTATTTGGGGACCTTAGCTGTCGATCTGGGCTCTTTCCCTCTCGGCTACGGACCTTATCACCCGCAGCCTGACTCCCGAGTAGTTCTCGCCGGCATTCGGAGTTTGGTTGGGTTTGGTAATCTGGTAGGACCCCTAGCCCATCCAGTGCTCTACCTCCGACGGAATTCGCTCGAGGCTATACCTAAATATATTTCGCGGAGAACCAGCTATCTCCCAGCTTGATTAGCCTTTCACTCCAACCCTCAGCTCATCCCCTGGATTTTCAACTCCAGTGGGTTCGGTCCTCCACGCGGCATTACCCGCGCTTCAACCTGGCCAAGGGTAGATCGCTGGGTTTCGGGTCTACGGCATGCCACTTCACGCTCTGTGAGAACTCGGTTTCCCTACGGCTACACCTAACGGCTTAACCTTGCGACATACCGTAACTCGCAGGCCCATTATGCAAAAGGTACGCCGTCGCACATGAATCATAGTGCTCCGACTGCTTGTAGACGCGCGGTTTCAGGTACTATTTCACTCCCCTCAACGGGGTGCTTTTCACCTTTCCCTCACGGTACTTGTTCACTATCGGTCGTCGAGTAGTATTTAGCCTTGGAAGATGGTCCTCCCAGATTCCCACGGGATTCCACGTGCCCCGCGGTACTCGGGGACACCTCGGGAGGTTGATGGATTTCGCCTACGGGGCTGTCACCCTCTGTGGCAGGCCTTTCCAGACCATTCCGCTATCCATCAACTTTGTAACTCCCATATGAGGGCCCCACGACCCCGCCCCAGCAAGCTGGAGCGGTTTAGGCTGTTCCCCGTTCGCTCACCACTACTAGGGGAATCTCTGTTGATTTCTGTTCCACCGGGTACTTAGATGTTTCAGTTCCCCGGGTTGGCCACCTCGTGCCTATGTATTCAGCACGGGTTGACAGGTCGTACCTGTCCGGTTTCCCGATTCGGATATCTCCGGATCCAAGCTTGTTAGCAGCTCCCCGAAGCTTTTCGCAGCTGTCCACGTCCTTCATCGCCTCTCGACGCCTAGGCATCCACCGCGCGCCCTTAGTAGCTTCACCTTACCCCTAAGGCACACGTCGTACACTCGAGACCAGGGCTGGAACCGAGAGCTCCACCCTGGCGCCGAGGCACACTCGCCTACAGCAAATACGGACTTCCTTCTTCAGTTGTCAAAGACGCGGATGAGAGCTGCTGCTCTCGCGCCGAGCGACGATGGTCATCGTCGCCCGGCGCGAGCACAGGAACCTCGTCAGGAACGCGAGAGCGTCAGGGCGTGCCGTCCGAGCGATGGCCGGCCCTCCGAGAGGCGTGCCTCTCATGGAGCTGACCGGGATCGAACCGGTGACCCTCGGCTTGCAAAGCCGATGCTCTCCCAGCTGAGCTACAGCCCCTCGGCCGCGGATGCCTCCGCAGCGCTTCATCGTAGTGGGGCTAGCTAGACTCGAACTAGCGACCTCACACTTATCAGGCGTGCGCTCTAACCACCTGAGCTATAGCCCCGAGGGTGGGGAGCTGTAGTTGCTCCGCCAGCGTTCCATGACGTCAAAGACCGAGACCACGCGAGCACTCGCGCGGCGCCCGCGACCCCCGGAGAGGCCGCGGTGACTCGGTCCCTGAAAACTGAACCGGATCGACTCGTCGAGAATGGGTATGACCGAGCTGGCCGAGGTCGAGCCTCGGCTTCGCTCCTTAGAAAGGAGGTGATCCAGCCGCAGGTTCCCCTACGGCTACCTTGTTACGACTTCACCCCAGTCACCAAGCACTCCTTGGGGACCTGCCTCCCTTGCGGGTTAGCACAGCCACTTCTGGAGCACTCGACTCCCATGGTGTGACGGGCGGTGTGTACAAGGCCCGGGAACGTATTCACCGTTGCCTGCTGATCAACGATTACTAGCGATTCCGGCTTCATGCAGTCGAGTTGCAGACTGCAATCCGTACTGAGACTGGCTTTTTGCGATTAGCTTGGCCTCGCGACTTAGCTGCGCTTTGTACCAGCCATTGTAGCACGTGTGTAGCCCCGGACATAAGGGCCATGAGGACTTGACGTCATCCCCACCTTCCTCCGGCTTGACGCCGGCAGTCTCCTTAGAGTGCCCAGCCGAACTGATGGCAACTAAAGACAGGGGTTGCGCTCGTTGCGGGACTTAACCCAACATCTCACGACACGAGCTGACGACAGCCATGCAGCACCTGGACCAGGGTTCTCTTACGAGCACTCCCCTATTTCTAGGGGATTCCCTGTTTTTCTAGCCCGGGTAAGGTTCTGCGCGTTGCGTCGAATTAAACCACATGCTCCACCGCTTGTGCGGGCCCCCGTCAATTCCTTTGAGTTTTAGCCTTGCGGCCGTAGTTCCCAGGCGGAGTGCTTAACGCGTTAGCTACGGCACCTCGGGGGTCAATACCCAAGACACCTAGCACTCATCGTTTACGGCGTGGACTACCAGGGTATCTAATCCTGTTTGCTCCCCACGCTTTCGCGTCTCAGCGTCAGTAGTCGTCCAGGAAGCCGCCTTCGCCACCGGTGTTCCTCCGGATATCTACGAATTTCACCTCTACACCCAGAATTCCACTTCCCTCTCCGACACTCAAGACAGCCAGTTTCAGATGCAGCTCCTAGGTTGAGCCCAGGGATTTCACACCTGACTTGACTATCCGCCTACACGCGCTTTACGCCCAGTGATTCCGAGCAACGTTTGCACCCTCTGTATTACCGCGGCTGCTGGCACAGAGTTAGCCGGTGCTTGCTAAGGAGGTACCGTCAAGGGTGGACCGTTATCTTGCCCACCTTTTTCGTCCCTCCCCACAGAGCTTTACAACCCGAAGGCCTTCATCACTCACGCGGCGTGGCTGGATCAGGCTTTCGCCCATTGTCCAATATTCCCTACTGCTGCCTCCCGTAGGAGTCTGGCCCGTGTTTCAGTGCCAGTGTGGCTGATCATCCTCTCAGACCAGCTAACCGTCTTCGCCTTGGTAGGCCGTTACCCCACCAACAAGCTGATGGTCCGCAGGCTCATCCTCAGGCGGTAGCCGAAGCCACCTTTTCCCACGGCGCCCGGAGACGCTGTGGTCTGATGCGGTATTAGCTTCCCTTTCGGGAAGTTGTCCCCCACCCGAGGGCGGATTACCTACGTGTTACTCACCCGTTCGCCACTCTACTTGCCCGAAGGCTTTCGCGTTCGACTTGCATGTATTAAGCCCGCCGCTAACGTTCGCTCTGAGCCAGGATCAAACTCTCCAGTTGAAAACTGTGAGCGTTTGCTCCCGAGTCTTGGCCGGCTCGTACCTCCCCCGTGAGGGGCAGGCAGAGGAGGCCGACCGAGCTCGCTGCTCGTATCCGTTTGGCTATACCCTTACGATCCGCCCGGATGGGACGGACCGCTTCAGGGACCCATTCTCATGGAGTCTTTCCGATTCAGTTTTCAGGGACCGAGGTATCGGCGGGGCCGCGCTGTTCGGGCGCAGCGTACCGATCCGAAGCAGGGCAGAGGAAAGTAGGACCCGGGGTGGACGCGGTCAAGTCGAAAGGACCCTCCGCCGTCGCCACCGCGGTGTGACTCGCCTCGGGGGACCCGGCGCCGCGGAAGCGCGGGGTCCGTCCCGTTCGAGAGCCATGTGGCTCGCGAAAGGGCCCGGATAGTAGCGGGGCGCAACCGGGAGTCAAGGAGTTTCTCGACTTTCGTCCACTCGGTGCTTTCCCGGTGCTCCCACCCCCCGCTCGCCGTCCACCCGGGGACGCGCGGACGGGAGGGACCTGACCGACCGGCTGTCGCCGGCGCCTCGGCGGACCCACTGGCGACCGCCGGCAGGCCCCGACCGAGCGGCGGCGGCGCGACGGCGCGCGGACCGATACTCGGACCGACCCTCTCGGGCGTCGGCGAGGGCGGGGTGCCCCGCGTTCCATCTCGGCTGTCAACGACCGGGAGAGCCCGTCGTCCGGCCCGCCCTCCGCCTGTGTGCGCGGCGCGGGGCCGTCAGGCGCGCACTTCTAGCACCGGCTCCAGGGCTGTCAACCGCGATCCGCCGGCCGCGGCATCGGCCGGACGCGAAGCCTCACGCGAGCGGGAGGACCGCCACGGAGTCCCCCGGCCCGACGTCCAGATGGGCGCGCCCGTCGCCTGCGATGCGCACCGCGTCGAAGCGACCGTCGCGCCCCTCCACCCGGCACCCCACGGCCCGGAAGTAGGGCCGCGCATCCCGCTCCACGGCGACCAGGGCCGGGCCTCCAGCCGCGCCTGGCTCGCCGGCCTCGACCTGCGCCTCCCGGGTCCTCAGCACCAGCTCGATCTCATCGGTCGGAGCCATGTAGTGGGGCCCGCCGTCGAAGGGGTCGACCCGCTCCCGGTAGCGGAACCCGATGCGCGTCAGCATCTTCGCCACCCCGAGGGTCTGCGGACCCACCTGGCCGATCACCTCCTGGGCCGCGGGGGGAAGGAGGGACGTGTAGATGTCCCCGCTCGGGAACAAGCCGCGGATGAACTCCTTGTTCTTCTTCGAGAGGCGGTCCGCCTCCCGGTAGCTGAGGCCCGTGAAGTGCCGGCCGACCGCCTCCCAGAGGTGGCTGGTCCCGTCCGGCAGAAGCGGCGGCATCAGCTCCGCCAGGACGCGCTCCTGGAAGTCGGGCCGGTGCGTCGCGAGGAACAGGAACCGCACGTAGCTCACCATCCGGCCGAGCCGCTGAGGCACGAGCCGGTAGTCCGGGTGGACCACCAGCCCCCCGATCTCCGTCGGGCCGTGGTAGCTGAAGCCGATGGTCAGGATCCGATGGACGAAGTGGCGGTCGAGGGTCGCGCTGTACCGCTCCTCCCGCCGCACGTCGAAGAAGATGTAGGGCGCCTCGCGGCTGCCCAGCTGGGCCAGGATCATCGAGGTGCCGACCGGTCGGCCCTGCTCGGCGTCCCGTAGCAGGAACACGTACTGGCGCTGCCGCGGGTCGCGGATCGCGCCGGCGAAGCTCCGCTCCGACAGATCGAGGATCGACGCGATCTCATCCCGGTCGTGGGGCAGGTTGACGGAGTCGAGGTGCGCGGCGAGCGACAGGAGCTCGTCCGTGTCGTGCGCGCACGCGGCCCGGATCTCGAAGCGCATGGGACCGCTCCTCGCTCAGAACGCCTTCCGGCTGTCGATCAGGATGGTCACCGGGCCGTCGCCCTCGGAGTGGACCCTCATCGACGCCTGGAAGCGACCCGAGGCGACCTCGAGCCCTCGCGCCTCCAACCCTCGCTGCACCGCGTGGTACAGGAGGCGGGCGGTCTCCGGCCGGGCTGCCCCATCGAAGCTCGGCCGGCGCCCTCGCCGGACGTCGCCGTAGAGCGTGAACTGGGAGACGACCAGGATTGCGCCCCCGACGTCCTCCACCGAGCGGGCCATCTTGCCCTGGTCGTCCGGGAAGATGCGGAGCCCGGCGATCTTCTGGACCATGGCCTGCACGTCGTCGTCGGTGTCGCCCTCGCCCGCCGCCAGGTAGGCCAGGAGTCCGCGGCCGACGGCCCCGACGACCTCGTCCTCCACGGTCACGCTCGCCGACCTCACCCGCTGCACGACCGCCCGCACCGGCCGCAGCTAAGCACGGCGCCCGGACCGCCGTCGAGCGGCCTTGCCCCGCGCGCCCGCCCCTCGTAGGACGTGGCCATGGGCTTCGGGGTGGTGGGCCTCACCGGAGGGATCGCGTCGGGCAAGAGCACCGTGGCGGGCTTCTTCCGGGACCTCGGGGTGCCGGTGGTCGATGCCGACCAGGTGGCCCGGGAGGTGGTGGAGGTCGGGTCGGAGGGTCTGGCCGAGGTGGTCGCCGCGTTCGGTGAGGACGTGCTCCGCGCCGACGGGAGCCTCGACCGCGACGCCCTCGGCGCGCGCGTCTTCGGCGACCCGGAGGCCCGGCGGCGCCTCGAGGGGATCCTCCATCCCCGCATCGGGGCCCGCAGCCTGGAGCAGCTCCGGGACCTCGCCGTGGCGGGCCACACCTACGCGATCTACGAGGCGGCGCTCCTCGTCGAGACCGGCCGGCACGAGACGATGGCCGCGCTGGTCGGCGTGGCCGCCTCGCCGGAGGTGCAGGTGGCCCGCCTCCAGGCACGTGACGGGCTCGACCGGGCCGCGGCCGTCGCACGCCTCGACGCCCAGCTCCCCGTCGCCGACAAGATCGCGGTCGCCGACCACGTGATCTGGAACGACGGCGACCTCGACGAGACCCGGGCCCGGACCGAGGAGGTCCACCGCGCCCTGACCGGACGCTTCGAGGACGGATGAGCGCCCACCGTGGGCCCGCCCCCGACGCACGGTGGGCGGCGTCGGGCCTTCAGCCCTTCGACGGCCCGGCCGCAGCCGTGGGGCGCCCCGGTCCTCGGGGCGACACCGGCCCGGGCCACGGCGGGGCGACCAGCCGGCGGCGCCCGTCGGCGGCGCGCAGGAGCTCGCCCTCGCCGGGCTGGGCGGGCTCCCGGTCCCAGCGCTGGCAGGTGACCTCCTTGTGGGCCTGGTCGAGGGCCTCGCAGTAGTTCGTGAACAGGCAGCGCCGGACCTCGGCACCCCGGCCCAGCCGGATCTTGCGGAACCAGTCGGGGTCGCAGAGCGTCTGGCGCGCGGCGGCTACCGCATCGGCTTCGCCCCGAAGCAGGATCGACTCCGCCTGCCAGAAGCTCGCGACGCCGCCCGCCGCGATCACCGGCGTCTCGTGCCCATCGCGGCGGACGGCGCGCCGGATCGCGGCGGCCAGCGGCACGTTCCGACCGAAGGGCCCGCGCGCATCGATCCGCGCGTGGGGCATGCACTCGTGGCCGCTCGGGCCGGTGTAGGGGTACGCGGCCTGACCGACCTTCGGCTGGCGGGCGTCCTCGAACTTCCCGCCCTTGCTGATGCTGAGGAAGTCCAGCCCCGCCGACGCGAAGGCCCGCCCGAAGGCCACCCCGTCGTCCAGCGGGCTCCCGCCCTCGATCACCTCGTCGCCGAGGAAGCGCACCCCGACCGGGTAGCCGCGGCCGACCCGTGCGCGCACCGCCGCGCTCACCTCGCGGGGGAGGCGGAGCCGGCCCGCGAGGTCGCCTCCGTAGCCGTCGGCCCGGGTGTTCCGGCGGCTCAGGAAGCTCGCCATCGTGTACGCGTGCGCGTAGTGGAGCTCGACGCCGTCGAACCCCGCCTGGCGCGCGCGCTCCGCGGCCGCGGCGAAGAGCGGGGGCAGGGAGCTTGGCAGGTCCTGGATGTGCGGCCGCTCCACGTCCGTCACGCGCTCCCGGTAGCCCATGCGAAGGCTCTCGAGGTCCCGAGGCCCCAGCACGGCCTCGAGCTCGCGCGGCGCGAGGCCGATCAGCGCCTCGCGGACCTCGGCCTCGGAGGCAGCGGCGGGGACGCCGGCACCCAGCTCGGAGAGCCGCGCCCGCAGGCCCTCGTCCACCCGGCAGAACCGCCGAAGGAACGTCTCGCGCGGGACGCGCCGTTTGATCGCGAGGAAGTCGAGGATCTGGAGGAACAGCAGCGTCCGCCCGCCGCTCGCCTGCTGCACGGTGCGCACCAGCCGCTCGAGGCCCGGCAGGAACCGCTCGTGCCCGATCCGCAGGAGCGGACCGCTCGGCACGTCGCGGATCCCGGTCGCCTCGACGACCAGCACGCCCGGCTGGCCTTCCGCGAAGCGGCGGTACCACGCGAGGACGGCCTCGGTCACCTCCCCGTCCTCGGTCGCCCTCCAGGGCACCATCGCCGGCACCCACGTCCGGGCGTGGGCCTCCCCCGGGCCGATGCGGAGCGGCGAGAACCAGCGGCTCCGCGCCGCGACCTCCGCCGTGGGCCACCCGTCGACGGGGAGGAGGCGCAGCAGCCGCTTGTCCGTCATCGGCCCTCCCGGCGGGCAACCAGCCGGGCAAGGTGGTAGTCGCCGAGCCAGCCCTCCCGGTAGTAGGCGACGAAGAGGTCGCCGGCGGCGCGGAGGAGCTCGTTGGGCTCGAGGAGGAAGGGCGCCGGTGGCTTGTCGTGGCGCGAGAGGTTCCGGAGGGTCGCGGTCTCCGCCACGAGCACCCCGCCCGGCGCGAGGGCGGCGCGGGCGGACGCCCACAGCGACGGCTGCCGGTAACGAAAGCAGGTCACCGCGTCGAAGGGGCCCGGCGGCAGCCGCTCCTCCTCGAGGTCGAGCACCCGCGTCGCGAGGGACAGGCCCTCGCCGCGCGCCGCGGCCCCGGCAGCGCGGAGCCCGACCGGCGAGACATCGACCGCGGTGACCGCGAAGCCCCGCCGCGCGAGCCAGAGCGCGATCCGGCCGCGCCCGGCCGCGAGATCGAGGGCCCGTCCGCCGGCCGGGAGCTCGCCCGCCACCTCGTCGAGCCAGGCCGGGGCCACGAGCCCCTCGCCCGCCCCGGCGCGGTACTTCTCATCCCACTTCGCTCGGTCCCCCTCGCCCACCGCTGGCGCCCGGCTCAGCGCCCGGCGACGGTCATCGCGGACACCCGGAAGGTCGGCGCGACCACGCTGGTGCGCGGGTCGAGGTCGTTCGCCACCGCGTCGATCGCCTTGAGCAGCGCGTCGAGGTTGAGGCTGATCGTCACCTCCGAGACGGGCGCGGCGAGCTCGCCGCCCTCGATCAGGAAGCCGGCCGCCCCCCGGCTGAAGTCACCCGTGACCGCGTTGAACCCGAAGCCCATCATCTCCGTCACGTAGAGCCCCCTCGGGGTGGACCGGAGCAGATCCTCGGGGCTCTGGTCGCCGGGCTCGAGCAGGAAGTTCGTGGTCGACGGCCCCACTCCGCCGCTGGCGCCCCGGGACGCGTTGGCCGTGCTCGCGAGGTCGAGCTTGCGGCCGGCGTAGCTGTCGAGCAGGTACGTCTTCAGCACGCCCTGGTCGACCACGACGTTCCGGCGCGACGCGAGGCCTTCCCCGTCGAAAGCCCTCGATCCCGGCCCGCGGGCGCGGAGCGGGTCGTCGACCATCGTGCAGAGCGGGCTGGCCACCTCCGAGCCCACCCGGTCGAGGAGGTAGCTCGACTTGCGCCAGATCGCGCTGCCGTTCACGCAGCCGGCGAGCAGGCCGACGATCGACCGGCTGACCTCGGGGTCGAAGACGACCGGGAGCTCCTGGCTGTCGATCTTGGTCGCCCCGAGCTTCGCCACGGTGCGCTTGGCCGCCTCGCGGCCGACCTCGGCGGGGTCGAGGAGCTCGTCGAGGTGGCGCCGCGCGGACCAGTAGAACCCGCTGCGCTTCTTGCCGTCCTCGTCGTCGGCGACGGGGTGCACCGCGAGGGAAGCGTAGGTGCCGCGCGAGGCGCCTCGGAACCCGCCGCTCGTCACGAGGGCGCGGGCGCCCGACGCCCGCGAGAACGTCGACCCCTCGCTGTTGACGATCCGCGGGTCGGCGCCGCGCGCCGCTGCCTCCGCCTCCGTGGCCGCTTCGAGCGCCCTGGCGGCGTCGACCCGATGGATGGCCTCGTCGTAGAGATCGAGGTCCGCGTGGTCGTCCCGGCTCGAGAGGAGCGTCGGATCGGGCGGACCCGCGAAGGGGTCCTGCTCGCTCAGGCGGGCGAGCTCGACGGCGTCCTCGACGAAGCTCGCGAGGCCCCGATCCGTCAGATCGCTCGTATAGGACACGGCGACCTTCTGATCGATCATCACCCGGAGCCCGACGGCGCGGCTGCTCGCCTCCTCGACGAGCTCCGGCTCGCCCATCCGGACCTTGGTGTAGAGGTGGGAGCTCGCGCTGACGACCGCCTCGGCGACGTGGGCGCCCTTGGTCCGGGCTCGCTCCACGATGCGCTCGCCAAAGGCGACCAGCTGCTCGGGATCCTCGGTCCGCACCGTCAAGCCGCCCTCCCGGCGACCTCGGTGCCCCCGACGGTCATCCCCTCGATCTTGATCGTGGGGCACCCGACCCCGACCGGCACCGACTGCCCGTCCTTGCCGCAGGTCCAGATCCCGTCCGAGAGCTCGAGGTCCGTCCCGAGCATCGTCACCTTCCGCATCACGTCCGGTCCGTTGCCGATCAGGTTCACGCCCTTGAGGGGCGCCGTGATCTTCCCGTCCTCGATCAGGTAGCCCTCGGTCAGCGAGAACACGAAGTCCCCGTTCGAGATGTCGACCTGGCCGCCGCCGAACTTCCGGGCGTAGATCCCGCGCTCGACGCTCTCGACGATCTCCTGCGGGTCGTGGGGCCCGGCGAGCAGCATCGTGTTGGTCATCCGCGGCATCGGCGGCGACTTGAAGCTCTCCCGTCGGCCGTTGCCCGTTGCCTGCACGCCGAAGAAGCCCGCGCTGTGCTGGTCCTGCATGTAGCCACGGAGCACCCCCCCCTCGATCAGCATCGCCCGCTCGGGCGTCCGGCCCTCGTCGTCCACGTTGATCGACCCGCGCGAGTGGGGGACGGTCGCGTCGTCGACGACGGTGCAGAGCTCGCTGGCCACCTCCTCGCCCACCCGCCCCGTGTAGTTGGACGTGCCCTTGCGGTTGAAGTCCGCCTCGAGGCCATGGCCGACCGCCTCGTGGAGCAGGATCCCGCTGTCGCCCGGAGCGAGGACCACGTCCATCTCACCGGCCGGCGCGGGCCGGGCATCGAGCATCGCCACCGCCTGCCGCACCGCCTCGGCGCCGTGCCACTCGGGGGAGTGGCCATCGAAGTAGTCGATGCCGAGGCGCCCGCCGCCACCGGACGACCCGCTCTGGCGCTTGCCGTCCTCCTCGACGATGACCCGGACGCCGAAGCGAAGGAGCGGCTGCCGGTCCCGGACGAAGCGCCCGTCGCTGGTCGCGACGAGCACCTCGCGGACCTGCTCCGCGAGGGACGCCTCCACCCGCTGGACGCGCGGATCGGCCGCCCGGGCGGCGGCGTCGGCGCGGGCGAGGAGCGCGCGCTTGTCCTCTCCCTTGAGGTCGAGGCTCAGGATGCTCACGGGGTAGCGGTCGGCGGGGACGCGCGGCTCGAGGCCCACCGGCGCCGGGGCGCCGCCCCCGGCCGCGATCTGGGCGGCGGTGCGGGCGGCGCGCTCCATCGCCTCGGTGTCGAGGTCCTCCGCGTAGGCGTAGCCGGTCGCGTCGCCCTTCCGGACCCGGACCCCCAGCCCGACGCTCACGCTTCGCCCCGCCGACTTCAGGATCCCCTCGTCGAAGCTGAAGCTCCCGGTCGCGTTGTACTCGAAGAAGAGGTCGGCGTAGTCGCCCCCGCGGGACAGGGCCGTCGAGAGCAGGCGGCGGGCGATCGCCTCGTCGATCGGCGCCGGGCCGTCGTCGGCGAAGGGCGCCCGATAGCGGGAGGTCATGGGCGCGAACATAGGATGGCGCCTCGGTTCCCGCTAGGATGGCGCCGGCCCAACGGAGGGAGAGCGGATGGAGCTCCATCAGGAAGCGATGCTGAAGAGCCTGGTCGCCGTGGCCTGGGCGGACGGTCGCCTCGAGGGCGAGGAGTCGGAGGTCATCGAGGCCCTGCTGAGCGCCTTCGGCGTCGAGGGCGACGACGCCGACGAGCTCCGCGCCTACGCGAAGGAGCCCAGGACCCTGGACGACGTCCCGCTGACGGAGCTCTCGTCGAGCGACCGGCGGCTCCTGCTGCAGCACGCCGTGATCATCACCCACATCGATGGCCAGCAATCGGAGCAGGAGATCCGGGTGCTCAACGACCTCGTGGAGCGGCTCCGCATTCCGGCCCCGGAGGCCAAGGTGCTCCTCGAGACCTCCGAGCACCGGGCCAAGCGCCTCCTCGAGTTCCTGTAGTCGACCGTGGTCGAGCTGCCGTCCGCGTCGGAGCTCGACGCGCTGTTCCTCGATGCCGGCAACACCGTGGTCTTCCTCGACCACGGGGCGATCGCCGAGGTCGCCGCCGGCGAGGGTCACCGCGTCGAGCCGGAGCGCCTGCGCGAGGTCGAGGGCATCGCGAAGCGCCGCTACGAGGCGCTGCTCGCCGAGGGCGGCGCCCACGAGGAGGGCTACGTCCTCTACCTGACCACGCTCCTCACCGAGGCGGGGCTCGGGGGGTCGAGCGCCCGCACGCTGATGGGCCCGATCCAGGCCGAGACGGAGCGGCTCAACCTCTGGCGGCGCGTGCCCGACGACCTCGGCCCGGCCCTCGATCGGGCCCAGGCGGCAGGCCTGCGGCTCGCGATCATCAGCAACTCCGAGGGTCGCCTCCCCCAGCTCTTCCGTGCCGTGGGCCTGGCGGAGCGCTTCGAGGCGGTGATCGACTCCCACGACCTCGGCGTGCGCAAGCCTGACCCGCGCATCTTCGAAGCCGCGCTCGCTCGCCTCGGCGTCGCGGCCGAACGATCGCTGTACGCCGGGGACATCCCGTCCGTCGACGTCGAGGGGGCGCGCGGCGCAGGGATGCATGGCGTGCTGATCGACACCCTCGGCTTCTATCCGGACTACGACGACGCCCCGCGCTTCGGCTCGGTGGCGGCGCTCGTGGCCGCCCTCGCCCGGGGGCCGGGCCCCGGTTGAGCGCAGACGCCAACGGCCGGGCCCACGTCGACGCTCGTCCACGCCGCGGGCTCGGCCGGGCGAGCCTCGCTCGCGCTGTCGGGGCGACGCGATGATCTCGGCGATCGGGCTCGTCGGCGGGCTGGCGCTCCTGATCGTCCTGACGGTGCGCGGCATGAGCATCCTCGTCGCGGCGCCGCTCTGCGCCACCCTCGTCGCCGCGACGGCCGGAATCGCCATGCTGCCTCCGCTGGCCGCCGACGGCGCGCCCGACCTGATGACCGCCTACATGGGTGGCTTCACCAGCTTCATGGGCGACTGGTTCCCGATGTTCCTGCTGGGCGCGATCTTCGGGAAGCTCATGGAGGAGAGCGGCGCAGCCGACGCCGTCGCGCGCCAGGTCGTCGACCGCTTCGGGCCGGGGCGCGCGGTGCTGGCCGTCGTGATCGCCTGCGCCGTCCTCACCTACGGCGGCGTGTCCGTCTTCATCGTCGCCTTCGGCGTCCACCCGATGGCGGTGGGGCTGTTCCGGGAGGCCGACCTGCCCCGCCGCTTCATCCCGGGTGCGCTCACCTTCGGCTCCGTGACCTTCACCATGACCTCGGCCGGCTCGCCCGAGATCCAGAACCTGATCCCGATGCAGTACCTCGGGACCACCCCGCTCGCGGGGTGGCAGGCGAGCCTTCCGGTCGCGCTCGTGATGGCGATCGTCGGCCACGTCTGGCTCGGCCGCATGGTCCGGCAGGCGGTCGCGGCCGGCGAGCGCTTCGAGGCCCGGGACGGAGACGCCGAGCCCGTCCCTCCCCACGAGCTCCCGACCTTCGTGGCTGCGCTCTCGCCTCTGGTCGTCGTGCTCGGCGTCTTCCTCCTGACCAGCGGCACCATCCGCGGGGCGTCCCTTCTCGACCTGGGCAAGTGGTCCCTCGTCGTCGCCCTCGGCGCCGGGTGCCTCGTCGTCTACGCGCTCGGCGGCGCGCGGGGCCGCGCCGGCGCTCCCCGCGCGCTGAGCGACGGCGCGATCGGCGCGGTCATCGCCATCGCGAACACGTGCGCGGTCGTCGGCTTCGGCGCCGTCGCGCGGGAGACGTCGGCCTTCACGGCCGCTCTCGAGGCGCTCCAGGGCCTGCCGGGCGACCCCCTGATCGGCGCCGCCATCGCGGTCACCGTGGTTGCCGGCCTCACGGGCTCCGCGTCCGGCGGCCAGTCGATCGCCCTGCCCCTGGTCGCCCCGATCTACCTCGACATGGGCGTCAACCCCGACGAGATGCATCGCGTGGTGGCCATCGCCTCCGGCGCCCTCGATAGCCTCCCCCACAACGGCTACGTCGTGACCACCATCCGCGTCATCTGCGGCGAGACCCACGCCTCGTCGTACGGGGCCGTGGGGCGGCTGACGGTCGTGGTGCCGCTCTTCGGGCTGGCGCTGGCGCTGGCGATCTTCGCCGTGCTCTGAGGCGTGGCCGCGAGGCGCGGTGACCGGCCTTCCCGTCGGCGGCGCCGTGACTATCTTCGGCCGCGATGACCCCTTTCCCCCCCGGTCGTTCGCGCCCCGCGTCAGGGCTCGCCCTGGTGCCAGCCTGCGCTGTCCTGGTCGCCGTCGCCTTGGCACCCGGCTGCGGTGGAGGGCCCAGCGTCTCCCTCGATGCCTCCGTGGGCGATGGAGGCACGCCGACCCTGGCCGCGGCGCGCGAGCGCGTGCGAACCGAGAGCGGGGTGCCGGCGATCGGGGCGACCGTTCTCCGGGGCGACGGGACCCTCGACCAGGCCGTCACTGGCGTTCGGCGGCGGGGCGACACGACCTCGGCGACCTCTGACGACCTGTTCCACCTGGGCTCCAACACGAAGGCGATGACCGCCGTGCTGGTCGCTACCTTCGTTGACGACGGCGACCTCGCTTGGACGACCACGGTCGAAGAGCTCCTGGGCGATGACCTGGCCGCGATCCACGGCGAGCTCCGCGACGTGACCTTCGTGGAGCTCCTCGCCCACACGAGCGGCCTGCTCGACGAGGACGCCTTGGCCCTCGTGCCCCCGCTGAACCCGGACCTCCCGGTCGAGGCGCAGCGCCTCGCCGCGGCGCGGCAGGTCCTCGCCGCCGCTCCGACCGGCACGCGCGGCGAGCACGCGTACGCGAACGTGGGCTACGTGCTCGCCGGGGTGATGCTGGAGCGCTTCGCGGAGGCGCCCTGGGAGGCGCTGATGGAGGAGCGGCTCTTCGCACCGCTCGGGATGGCGTCGTGCGGCTTCTACGCCCCGGGAACACCCGGGACCGTCGACCAGCCCTGGGGCCACCTCGTCGAGGGTCAGCGTCTGCGCGCCGTCGATCCGGGCGACGTCGAGGCCGAGCTCCCCCTCGTCCTCGGACCGGCCGGCCTGGCCCACTGCGCCATGGACGACTGGGCGAGGTTCCTGGCCATGACGCTTCGCGGGGCCCGGGGGAGCGAAGACGAGCTCGTCAGCGCCGCCGCCTTCGACGCGCTGCTGACTCCGCGGGCCGACGGCTACGCGCTCGGCTGGGTGGTCGGCGACGAGCCGCTCCCCGCCCTGGCGCACGACGGGAGCAACCTCCGCTTCACCTCCCTCGCGCTCGTCGCGCCGGACCACGACCTGGCGCTCCTCGCCGTCACCAACGTCGGCCTGGAGGTGGGCGGGCCCGCCCTGAACGGCCTGTTCGTCGAGCTCCTGCCCCGGTATGGCGTCGAGCTCTAGCAGAACGGGTAAACGACCCGCCAAACGAGCCGTCCGATGTGCGCAGAATCCCGTCCACAGGTGTCACGAACGAATCGCCGACCGACCGAGACGTGGCAGCGCGTTGGCGGCGGGCTCGCCGCCAGCACGCCGCCAGTCGCCGGCGGCGCAGGGACCGATTCCTGTCGATTCCGGCCGGCATGGAAGTTGTTCTGCAGCACCTCGTGGCCGAGCGCCCGCCCAGCACTGACCCTGCCGAGGAGCTCCGACAGCGTCGGCGGGCGATCTTCGACGCGGTACGGCGTGGAGTGCTCGAGGACATCGAGCGTGGACTGGACCATACCTGGCTCGACTACGGCGAGGAGCCACTCGACGAGGAGCTGGGTGGCAAGCACTTGGACCCATCCGGTCCGCGGCGAGGGCGAACGGCTGGAGTCCCGCGCAGGCGATGGTTCGGCGATGGCGCCGGTCGACCTGACCGCCTCCAGGAGGCTGGTCGGTCTCCTGACCCCCACCCGACAAGGCCTCGGACGTGCGCTACGCGCGGAGGGGCAGGACGGTGGTCTGCGGCCCCACCTGTCGAACTCCAGACGGTCTTCGCGGCCTAAGCACGTCCTCGAGGCTCGAGGACGGGCGCATCGGTGCGCCATCCTCAGCAGATCGAACGCCAATCGGGCCTGATCGGGGGCCAGCGCTGGCGCTCGAGGCGGCTGATCGGAGCTCGCCGCGCCCGACCCGGCTCCGGTCACGCCGCTGGGCGACGGCCAACGCTCATCCTGCGCGCCGTACATTGGACGGTTTCCTGGTTGGGACGGTTTTCCTGCGTTCCTGCGCGCCGTACATTGGACGGTCTCCCCATCGGACGGTCTCCCCATTGGACGGTCTGCCCGTAGGTCTGCCCGCCCACGGTACGGGGGGGACGGTTTGCCGGTGGGGACGGCCTGGCAGGTGCTTCGAAGGAAGCGAAGTGTAGAATACACATTTTGTCATTGCCGATGAGTCCCCGCGACACGAGTACAGGTCGGTGAACCACCGCACGCCCCGCCTTCTGCTCCCGCTCTCCGCGCTCGGCTTCGCGCTGGCCTGCTCCGGCGGCGCGGAGCCCTCGGAGGCCGAGCGCCTCGAGCAGCGCCTCGACCGGACCGCGGTGCACTTCCACTTGTCGCTTCGGGCGGCCCTGGACGGGGACGACGGCGCGGCGGTGGCCCGGCAGCTCATCGAGGCGTCCCGAACGAGGGACGTGGCGGGGCGCATCGCGCAGGCTCACTTCGCCGACCGAGCGCGCGGCGCGCGCCTCCTCCGAGAGGGTCGGCGCTTCGACGGGACGCTGAGCGAGCTGGTGGCCCCCGAAACGGAGGTTCCGGGGGACATCGACGGGGCGGCCTTCTTCCTCGCGCTGCTGGCGGAGACGGCCGCTGAGGATGGGCGGATCCCGAAGCAGGTCCTCGTCTACGAGGCGACGAGGCTCTCCCTCGACGGGACGCCCCCGGTGGTGCGCGCTCTCGCCGAGGCGGGGCGGGCGCTGGTGATGGCGCGGGCAGGCTACTGCGAGAGGTCCGCGGCGGAGGCGGAGCGCGCCCTCGGCCGGGAGCTGAGCGAGGCGGAGGTGCGGCGGGAGGTGGCGCGCTGGCTCGACGAGGAGGCGTTCGGCGAGGGGCGCCTGGAGCCCGCCCGGCTCTACGCCGACGTCACCCGCGCTGTCTCGGTCCTCGCGGGCGCCGCCCGCGCGTGCTGCGGGGTCCGCGATGGGGAGAACACGACGGCAACGCGCAGCATCAACCGCTGGATCGACGACGCCTCGGAGCTCGGGGTCAGCGACTCCAAGACCGCCATCCTGCGCGCCTGGACAGCGCTGGTCCGGGAGGATCGCGATGCGGCGCGGGGAGAGCTTGCCGTGCTGCGGGAGCGGGAGCTGGGCCCCGACGACACGTCTCGCTACCGGATGATCCGCGACGCGGTGGCCTCGAGCTCCCGCGAGGCCCTCGACGACGCGACCGAGCAGCTGGTCGCCCGGCGCTGGCTCAGCGCCCTCGCGCTGTCGGGCGTGGCCGACGCCTTCTCGGAGGACGGTCTCCTCGCCGCGCTCGACGCGCACCCGGCCGCCGGAGGGCTCAGGCGCCTGGCCGCCGGGGAGGGCGCGGTGATCGCGGCGGCCCGCGCCCGCTACCCCATGTTCGATCAGGCACACCAGGGCGACAAGACCGCCCTGGACCGCCTCGCCGAGCTCTTTCGGTAGCCGGCGTCGGCACCGACAGGGCGACGCCTCGCGCGCCAAGGCCCACCCGTGGGCAATCCGTCCCAGCGACCGGCCACGCCTTGCCGGCTCACGGCAGGCCTGAGACGGTGAGCGAATGCCCAAGCCCGGGTTGGCGCTGCTGGCTCTTCTGGTGCTCCTCGGCGGCTGTGCGCCAGCCGAGGTCTGCCCCGACGGCAGCGCTTGCCCGGGTCGGGACGGGGGCGATCGCGAGGCGGGACCCGAAGCACCGCGCATCCCGTGGCTCGACGACGGCGTCCCGCCGATCGCGCAACCCGCCATCGGGTGGCTCGATGACGGTGTCCCACCGATCGGGTGGGACTGCCCCGAGGGCTGGCGCGAGGTGACGGAGGGCGGGGTCACCACCTGCGATCCCTACCCCGAGGGAGGGGCGCTCGACTGCCCCGAGGGCGACGCGCACTTCCCGGGCGAGGCGGGCTGCGCGCCGATCGGGCGCGCGTGCGGTGACGGGCCGTTTCCGGAGGTCGACGACCTCGAGGCGAGCGCGGTCGTCTTCGTGAGCGAGGCCGCCACCACCAGCGGCGACGGCAGCCGGGGGGCGCCGTTCAGGCGCCTGGCGGGGGGGCTCGACCGGGCGCGGTCGGGGGACACGCTGGTGCTCGCGAGCGGCACCTACGTGGTCGACCGCGCGTGGCCGGACGGGGTGTCGCTTCGCGGGCGATGCGCACGCCAGACCGTCCTCACGGCCGGGGACGACAGCGAACGCGCCGCAGTGCTCGACATCGGCCGCCACGATGCGCCGATCCGCGTGGAGAGCGTGGGGCTAGGCCCCGCCCCCGTGGCGGGGATCCGGGTCCGCCGGCCGGGAGCGGTGGTGTCCCTCGCGGGGGTCGAGGTGAAGGAGGTCACGGGGGCGCCAGCTGCCGTCCTCGTGACTTCCGCGGCCCGGGTCGAGGCGCGTTCCATCCTGGTGCGGGACACGCGCGCGGCGCTCGATGGGGACGGCGGCATCGGGCTATCGGTCCCCGCCCGGGGGGGCCTCGAGCTTCGGCGCGCCGTCCTCGACGCGAACCGCACCCTCGGCGCGGACGTGAGCGCCGCGGGCTCCCGGGCCGTGCTCGAGGACGTCGTCATCCGAGACACCCTCGCGAGGTCGCGGGACGACGCCCTGGGCCAGGGGATGAACGTGGACATCGGAGCGCGCGTGGCGCTCCGGCGAAGCCTGCTCGAGGGCAACCGCACGACGGCACTACTTGTACGCGGTGGCGATGCACGGGCGGTGCTCGAGGACGTCATCATCCGAGACAGCCTGGCCCAGGAGAGCGACGGCGCCTTCGGACGGGCCGTGAGCGTCGACCAGGGGGGAGAGGTGCAGCTCCGGCGCGGTCTGATCGAGCGCGCTCGCGAGATCGCCGTGCTGGTGAACGGCGCGGGGACGGTCGCCACGCTCGAGGACCTCATCGTCCGCGACACGCTCCCGAGAGCGAGCGATGGCGCGTTCGGGCGAGGGCTGAGCGCGCAGCTCGGCGCGAGGGTGGAGCTCCGCCGCGCGCTGTTCGAACGCAACCGGATGGAGGGCGTGCTCGTGACCGGCGACGGCACGGTCGCCGTGCTCCATGATCTCGTGGTTCGCGAAACGCTCGCTCGGGAACGGGACGGCGCGTACGGGCGCGGCGTGACCGTGCAGCAGCGGGCCCGGATGGAGCTCCGCGGTGCGCTGATCGAGCGTAGCCGGGAGCACGGCGTTCTCGTGATGGGCGCCGGGACGGAGGCCGTGCTCGAGGACCTCGTCCTGCGGGAGACGTCGAGCCGGGACAGCGACGGCGCTCTCGGGCGGGGCCTCGAGGTGCAGCTCGGCGCGAGGGTGGAGCTCCGCCGCGGCCTGCTCGAGCGCAACCACGAGGCTGGGCTGGTCGTGGGCGGCGACGGCGCCGAGGCGGTGCTCGAGGACCTCATCGTCCGAGACACGCTCGGCGTGGAGGGCAGCGGCGCGTTCGGGCACGGGCTGACCGTGGCGCTCGGCGCGCAGGTCGAGCTGGACCGCGGCCTGCTCGAGCGCAACCGTCAGGTCGGCGTGATCGTGGGCGGGCAGGGCACGGGAGCGGTCCTCGAGGACGTCGTCGTCCGGGACACCCTGCCGCGGGGGAGCGATGGCGCCTTCGGCGTTGGCCTGAGCGTGCAGAGCGCCCGCGTGGAGCTCCGCTGCGGTCTCCTCGAGCGCAACCGCGCGATCGGCGTCTTCGTGAGCGGTGACGGCGCGAGCGCGATGCTCGACGACGTCGTCGTCCGCAACACGTCGAGCCAGGAGAGCGACGGCGGCTCGGGGCGGGCCGTCGAGGTGCAGCGGGGCGGTCGCCTGGACCTCCGCCGCGCGCGGCTCGAGCGCAACCGCGAGTTCGGCCTGATGGCGACCACGGGAGCCTCCCTCGCCGGGGAGGACGTCGTCGTGCGCGAGACCGCGGCGCCGGCCTGCAGCCCCGCGTGCGAGCGCCGTGCGCCAGGCGCCAACCTCGGCAGCTTCGGGGGTTCGATCGTCGAGCTGCGGCGCTTCGAGCTGGCGCGCGGAGAGGTGTGCGGGGTGCAGCTCGGCGAGGGCAGCGACCTCCGCCTGGCCGAAGGCGTCGTCCATGACCACCCGATCGCGATCTGCCTCGGGGACCCCGGCTACCCGGTCGAGCTCCTGCGGCAGGCCGTGCGGTTCACGGACAACAGCGTGCTGCTCGAGCAGACCGACTTCCCCGTCCCGGACCTGGCCGAAGCCATCGCGCCGGTCGCGCCCTGAGTCGGGAGCGCCTCGCGGCCCGGCGACCGCGCCGGCGACGGCGTGCCTGGTCGACCCCCGCTTGACGTGGCGGCGAATGGTTGTAGATACACCATCGATGGCCGACAGGACCCATCGCGCCGCCCGCCGCATCGCGGAGGCGTGCATCGCCACGCGCAGCCGCCGCCTCGGCCGCACCGTGACGCGACTGTACGACGACGCGCTCCGCGCCCACCAGCTCACGGCGGCCCAGCTGGCGCTGCTCGTGGCGATCGAGCTGAACGCCCCGGTGACGGCGAAGGACCTCACCGAGCTGCTGGAGATCGAGAAGTCGACGCTGAGCCGCAACCTACGCCTGATGGCCGAGCGGGCCTGGATCGACCGCGAGGACGACCAGGGCCGCGCGGCGGCGCTGGTCTTGAGCCGGGAGGGGCGCCGGGTGCTGCGCGAGGCCCTTCCGTCGTGGGAGCAGGCTCAGCGCGAGGCGCTCGCGCGCCTCGGCGAGGAGGCGGCCGAGACGCTCGACGCCCTCCTCGGTCCAGCCTCCGGGCGCTGATTCCGCAGGAGCCGAGCTTCGTCTCCTTTCACCCCTATGAGTTGTATCTACAACCAAACAAGGAAGAGCCAATGACCCGACCCCTCGTTCTCATCACCGGCGCCACGGGCAAGACCGGCGCCCCTACCCTCGAGCTCCTGCGCGAGCGCGGCGCTCGCGTGCGAGCTCTCGTCCGGACCCGGGATGACCGCTCGGCGCGCCTGGCGGCGCTCGGGGCGCAGGTCGTGGTAGGCGACTTCCTCGACCTCAGGTCAATGCGCGCCGCCCTCGACGGCGTGGACCGGGCCTACTTCTGCTACCCACCCGACGGCACCGATCTGCTCGAGGCGACCTCGATCTTCGGCACGGCGGCCAAGGACGCAGGCGTGCGCTCCGTGGTCAACATGTCTCAGATCTCGGCGGACGAGGCCTCGAGCAGCTTCCTGGCGCGCCAGCACTGGCTCGCCGAGAACGTCCTCGACTGGGCCCAGGTCGGCGCGATCCACGTCCGTCCGACGTTCTTCGCCGAGATGCTCTTCATCCTGGCCGGCCCCAGCATCGCGGAGGAGGGTCGCATCTACCTGCCCTACGGCGATGAGAGCCACGCGCCGGTCGCCGCATCGGACATCGCCCGCGTGGTCGTCGGCGCCCTGCTCGATCCCGACCCCCACGTCGGTCGTCGCCTGGTCGTCACCGGCGACCGGAACCGCACCGTCGCGGAGATGGCCCAGGTGATCGCGGGGGTGCTGGGGCGCGACGTCGCGTACGTCGACCTCCCGAACGAGGCCTGGGGTCGTGCCCTGGCCTCCGTCCCGGGCCTGACCCCTTCGTTGATCGAGCACCTGCAGGCCGTCGCGAACGAGCACAAGAAGGGCGTCTTCCGCGCCGTGACGGACGTGGTCGAGCGGGTCGGCGGAGCACCGCCGGTGACTCTCGAGGCCTTCGTCCGAGCGCATCGAGAGCGGTTCGAGGCGAGCGCCGCCGCCGAGTGAGGCCGCCCGGGGGCCGGGCCGACGAGCCAGCCGCAGCGCCCCAGCCCCCACTCCCGCTCGGTTAGCCCGTTTCGTCGGGACCCGACCCCGCGTCGGCCAGCGTGTGGTGCTCCCGCTCCTGGGTCAGGCCCTCCGCCATCGACACGGGCGCGTCCGAGCCGGGGTGGCCCTCGGCCAGGCTCCGATGCGCCCGCTCCTGGGTCAGGCCCTGGGCGGTGGACAGCTTGCGGCCCGGCCTCGGGTCGACGACCGAGCCCGCCTGACCGTGAGCCGCCCGAGCTCGTCGAGGGGCGTGCTCCGGCGAGGACCGCGCCCAGGCGGCCACGTCGTCCGGCAGCTCCCGCTCCAGGATGCGCCGCAGGTCGTCGGCGAGCAGGGACGCCCACACGCTCACCGCGGCGCTGATGTGCTCGATCGCCCGCCCTTCGGCCACCTGCTCCTGCTCCGCCATCCGGGCGACGAGCTGGGGCAGGCGGACGTCGGGGTCGTAGCGGGCGTCGAGGAACGGCGACCGCGCCGCCTCGGGCAGCTCCGCGACGAGAGCCCGGCGATGGCCGGCCCCGATGCAGGTCCCGAGCGCCGCCGCGGCGGCGACGAGGATCCGCTCTACGCCGTGGGCGTCCTCGCCCGTGTGCGCCCGGATCTGCTCATGGAGTTGCGCTTCGTCCATGCCCTGAACGTAGGCCCCGGTCAGGGTGGCGCCCCCCGGCACGCCGCCGGCCCGGCGGCCGCCCTGCGGCTGGGGGTCTAGGCTGCCGCCCATGCGTGAGATCGAGACCCCAGCCGAGCTGGACGCCTGGCTGTCCGACCCGGGGCGCCCGCCCGCGGCGGTGCAGGCCCTCGACCTGACGGCGCACGCCGGAGCGTTGGCCGCCGGCGGCTTCCGCGGGTCCCTGTTCCTCGGCTGCACCCTCGACGCGAAGACCGCAGGCCACCTCGTCGCCACCGGGGCGGTGGTCCTGCCCCACGTCGGCGGCGTTCGGTTTCGCACCCACCGCAGCGGCCTCTACACGCCTCGGGAGCTGTTCGGGGACTTCGACCCGGACGACCCGGAGGCGCACCTCCGCACGCTCGATCACCGCATCTACGAGGAGTTCGTCGCCCAGGGCGCGCACGCGGCGCCGAGCATCGAGGTGACCCTCGCCCGCCGGCTCCACGACCACGCGATCACCGATGCTCTGCAGGAGGCCCTCGCCGGGCGGCAGGTCGTCGCCATCATGGGCGGCCACGGGACGGAGAGGGGGGAGCCCACGTACGCGGCGGTCGCCCGCATCGCGCGGACCCTCACCCGCCGGGGCTTCCTCATGATCTCGGGCGGCGGGCCGGGCGCGATGGAGGCCACGCACCTCGGGGCGTACCTGGCCAACCTCGACGAGGACGGGGCCCTCGGCCAGGCGCTCGCCATCCTGACCCCGCGCCCCGCGGGCGCCACCCCTCGCGAGGAGTACCGGGACCCGGACTGGCTCCACCGCGCCATGCGCGTACGCGAAGCGCTGCCGCTTCCGGACCGGCCCCGCTTCGACAGCATCGGGATCCCGACCTGGCACTATGGCCACGAGCCCCCTGCGGCCTTCGCGAGCCTCATCGCGAAGTACTTCGCCAACAGCGTGCGCGAGGAAGGTCTCCTGGCGGTCGCGAGCCACGGGGTGATCTTCTCGCCGGGGAGCGCCGGGACGACGCAGGAGATCTTCCAGGACGCGGCCCAGAACCACTACCGCTCCTTCGGCCCGCCTGCGCCGATGGTCCTGTTCGGCGTCGACCACTGGACCCGCGTCCGCCCGGTCTGGCCCCTCCTGGTGACCATCGCGGCGGGGCACGACTACCGCGCGCTCCTCGCCCTGACCGACGACGAGGACGAGGTCGTCGGGCGCATCGCCGCCTACGAGCCGGCGGAATGAGCCCCGGCCCGCGTGACGCGTCGATCGACCTCGGGAAAGATGCGGCCGTGCGGCGATGGCGCTGGGTCTATCCGATGGTCGGGCTGGCGGCGCTGCCGGTGGTCTTCGGGCCGGGGGAGGCGACGGCGCAGCAAGGCGCCGGGGAGCTGCCCGACGGAATCTCGGCCACCGATGAGACGATCGAGACCGACGCGGAGCGCCGAACGGCGGATGAGGCCATCCGTGAGCGACTGCGGGGCATCTTCGGCGCGACCGAAGCGCTGAACGGCATCGGGGTGGAGGTGCGCGAGGGCGTCGTCACGCTCCGAGGGGAGGTCCTCGACCCGGACGCGTCCGCCCTCGCCGAACGGCTCGCCTCGCGCACGCGCGGGGTCGTCGCGGTGAACAACCGGCTGGAACGCGACAGGAGCGTCGAGGGGCAGATCACGCCGGCCACGGAACGGGCCAGGAGCATGGCTGAGAGCGCCGTGGCCAACCTGCCGGTGGTCGGCGTGGCCGTCGCCGTGGTGCTGTTCTTCTGGGTCCTGGGGTGGCTTCTGGCCCGACAGGGCTGGCTCTGGCGGAGGGTGAGCCGCAACCCGCTCGTCGCCTCCCTGCTGCAGCGGAGCGCGGTCCTCGTCTTCGTTGTCCTGGGCCTGGTCCTGGCGCTCAACATCCTGGACGCGATCGCCGTCCTCTCCGCCGTCCTGGGCGCCGCCGGCGTGCGCGGCATCGCCGTGGGCTTCGCGGTGCGGGACTCGATCGAGAACTTCATCGCCTCCGTCATGCTGTCCCTGCGCCAGCCCTTCCGCCCCAAGGACCTCGTCGACATCGACGGCCGGGAGGGGAACGTGGTCCGCCTGACGTCGCGCGCGACGATCCTGCTCACCCTCGATGGGAACCACCTGCGCATCCCCAACGCCGACGTCTTCAAGGCCGGCATCGTGAACTACACCCGCCACCCGGAGCGCCGCTTCACGTTCGAGCTCGGGATCGACGCGGCGGACGATCCGAACGAGGCCCTGAGCAAGGGCGTGGAGTCGATGGCGGGGCTGGCCTTCGTGCTCGACGATCCCCCGCCCAACGCGTGGATCGAGCGGGTCGGCGACAGCAACGTCGTCCTGACCTTCGCGCCGTGGATCGATCAGCGCGACACGGACTTCCTGAAGGCGCGCTCGGTCGCGATCGCCACGGTCAAGGCGGCGCTCGAGGAGGGCGGCTTCACCCTCCCCGAGCCGATCTACCGGCTCCGCATCGACGAAGCGCCCGCCGAGCTCGGCGTGGTCCCGAGCCCGCCGCGGGCCGCGGGCCGGGCGGAGGGCGCGAGGAAGGACCCCGAGGCGCCTCCGGACACGAGCCGCGACCGGAGCGTGGAGGCCCAGATCGATGCGGACCGCTCGGCGAATCCGGACAACGACCTCCTCTCCGACGCTGCGCCGACCGAGTTCGGCGACGGCCCGGGCGGTTGAGCGCGCTTCTCAGGCGCCGGACGGGGTGGCGTGCACCCGCCCCGCGCCGACCAGCCTCCGGAGGCGCGTCCCCAGGTTGAAGAAGGCCGTCATCGCACGCTCCACGGGCGAGTCGGCCCCCGGGAACAGCCCGATCTGGCGGCCGAAGCCGAGCTGGTCGAACACCACCTTGTTGTGAACGATCAGCCCGTCGCGCAGGGTGAAGCAGTCCATGCCTTCGAGCTCCACCCGGTCACCGGTCGGCTCGACACCCTTGTAGGGGGCGCCGCTGAAGGTCCCCGTGCTGTGCCAGTGGACGAAGACCGTCGTGTCGTCCCCCACGATCCTCCGAGCCTCGATCGCGAAGTCGGGCATCGCCGCGAACATCGCGGCGAAGTAGTCCCGGACCTCCTCGCGACCGCGGCACGTAGCGTCCGGGAACTCCTCGACGATGTCCTCGGCCCAGTACGGCATCAGGGCGTCGGCGTCGCGGCGGTTGAGCACCTCCTCGAAGAGCTGCCGGAAGAGCTCGGCGGGAGGACGGCCCTGGAGCGGGCCGCGCGTCGGGGCGGCGTCGTGGTTGGCCATCGCCCTTCCCATGTGCGCGCGGACGGGAACGATTCAAGCCGGGTCTCGCTCGGACGCGGAGCCATGCCGAGCCCTTCCGCTCGCCGAGGTGCCGTCGCCGGCGGCCCTACCCCGGCGATTGTCCCTCTCTCTTCGAGCGGACCCGCTGGTCTCGACCGGCCGCCGGCCTCAAGCTGCCCGAGCGGTGTTCGGGTTGCTCCTCCGCGTCCTGGGCTGGACCCTCCTCGTCGGCGGCGTGGCGCATGCGATGGGCATCGCCAGCGTGTTCGCGTTCGACGGGGTGCCCGACTCCCGCCGCGTCACGCTCCTCGTCTACGTCGGCCTCCTCCAGGTGGTGGGGGCCACGCTGTTCCTGCTGTCCGCCCGCCGGGCCGGGGGCGCGTGGGACCGCCCCCTCGCTGGCCTCGCTGCCGTCCTGACGGTGGCCTTCGCCGCCTTCGCGGTCCCGAACATGGGCGACCTCCCGCTGTTCTTCGGCGGCATGGCGACGCTGTACGGCGTCGCCAGTGTCGGGGTCCTGGTCGGAGCCCTGGTCCCCGCGCGCCAGCCTCGCCCGCAGCTCTCGGACGAGGGCGGTCCGCCGGGCCCCTCGACCCAAGGTCCGTGACGTCGCCGAGGATCCCGTCGTACGTACGTTACCGGAACGTCAGCTCCGTGATGTCGCTGTCAGCGGGCACGCCGATGCAGAGCGTCTCCCCTTCACCGACCAGGGCCGCGGTCGGGACGGCCGCGTCCGTCGCGCAGCGCAGATCGCGCCGCTCGGCCCGGTCCCGGAGGAGGATGGGGCCGCCCGCATCCGCCGAGACCTCGACGACGTTCTCGGTCGCGGTGTAGGCGTACCAGGCGATGTTCGCCTCGGGGTCGAGGCACGTGCCCCCGCCGAAGGAGCGCGTGGAGGCGCCGGGGACCACGGTCGCGGTGGCCCCGCTCACGGGGATCGCCGTCTCGCAGGACTCCCCGGGCCCCACCGTCAGCTCCGTGACCTCGAGCGTCGCGCCCGGGAAGGGGCGGTCGCGCCTGGCCGCCGCGAGCCACACGAAGACGGGCCCGCCCCCGAGGTCGGTGACCTCGAGCTCGAGCACATCGGCCGCCCCGACGCCGGCCTCGCAGCCGAGGGTCGCGTAGCCCGGGCCGAGCGGGTCACAGCCCCGGCTCACCTCGACGTGGATCCGGGAGGCGGACGCGCCGATGTCGAACGGGGTCGCACGGATCTCGAGCGCCGTTCCGGGCGCCTTGACGAGCTCGAACACCGCGTCAGGTCCCTGCTGCGTGCCGCAGCTGATCTCACCGTCGCCGAAGCTGACGCGGTCCCGGTCGAAGTCGAGGACCTCGGATCCGCGCACCTCGAACACGTGGGGGTCGCTCGGCCCCGGTCCCTGGCGATGGACGGAGCTGCCTTCGGTGTACGGGGCCTGGCAGCTCTCGCCCTCGGGCCAGGCGTCGAGCTCCTCCACGGTGACCGTCGCCCCCGGGAAGTCGCCGGGCGCCCGCCCGGCGACCCACACGTAGTAGACGCCCGCCGGGAGATCGAGCGTGGTGCCGCCGCCCTCGGCCAGGCCCTCCTGACAGGCGAGGAGGTCCGGATCGTCGGCGGTCCCCGGCGGACAGGTCCGCCGTCGGAGCTCGAAGGCGACCTCGGCCGGCGACCCCGACGCGACGTCGAGGCGGAGAAGGCGACCGCCCTCCGCGAGCGTCGGCGTGGTCTTGACGACCTGGACGACCACGTCGGCGCCCCGCGAGGTGGAGCACACGTCCGTCCCGCCGTTGTCGGCGTAGGCCCCGGGGGCGATGACCCAGCGCACGCTGTCGGGCCGGGCCGTGCCCTCGTAGCGCGTCAACGGCGCGGTGCAGTCGTCACCCGTGGGAAGCACCGTCGCCTGCGTCCGGAAGTCGAGGGCGCCGTCGCCGAGGTAGGCGTCGTCGAGGGCGTTGCCGGCCTCGTCGCGGAACGCGCCGCCGTCGAGCCGGACCGAGTAGCTGGTGTCGAGGGCGATCACGCTGCTCGGGATGGGGAACGACGCGACCCGCGCGTCGGCGTCCAGCGTCCCGGTGAGCACCGTCTCCGTCACCCCGTCGCTCAGCGTCGCGCCGAGCGCGCCGCTCGCGTCCATCGGCTCGCTGAAGAAGAGGCGGACCGCATCGAGCCGGGGGCTGACGTCCGTCTGCCCCTCGACCGGATCCGCGCCGACGATGGTCGGCGGCTCGAGGTCGTCGCTCGGTGGATCCGCCGTCCGGAACGTGTAGATCAGGGCGGAGGTCGCGCCGTCATCGCAGCCCTCGAGTCTCTCGCGGCCCCACTGGTCCTGGAAGTCGCACTCGACGCTGACCGTCAGCTCGGTGCTGGCGGGTAGGCCGGGGGTGTCCAGGATCACCGCGACGCGAGGCCGATCGGGCTCGGGATCGGTGTCGCCCGCGACCTGCGAATCGCGGAGCCACGACCCGTTGACCGCTCGGAGGACGATCCCGCCCGGCTTGATCCCGACCGTGCCCACGCTCGGGTCCATCGAGCTGGAGAAGTGGATGAGGATCGGGGTGGTCGTCGGCACGTCCTGCGCCCCGGGCGCCGGGTCGACCGCGACGATGGAGGGCCGGACGCTGGCGACCCCGTCATCGACCGGTCCCGGACCGGGTACGCCGCGGTCCGGGCCCGCGTCCGCCTCGGGCCCGAAGCTCCGGGCGCACGCTGGAAGGAGCAGGACGGCGAGGGCCGAGGCAAGGAAGCGCGGCGACGTGAACGGCACGAGGAGTCTCCGGGCGGCAAAGAGAGCACAAAGAGGCGTTGGTCTCGCCTCGCACGCGGCTCCCCCTTCGTGCCTCGAGTCACGCCGAACGATCAAGGCGGGCGCCAACGCCACGTCGGGCAGGTCGCTCGCCCCCCGCCTCCGCGGCAGCCCACGCTCGGGCCCCGGCCCTGTCAGGCGCTGCGGTAGAACGACGCCACGGCCCCCACGACCCGCCGCTGCCGCGCCTCGCCGAGCTCCGGGTACACCGGCAGCGCGAGGACGCTGCGGGACGCCTCCTCGACCACCGGCAGGTCCCCCTCCCGGTAGCCGAGCTCGGCGAAGCACCCCTGCAGATGGAGCGGCCGCGGGTAGTAGATGACCGTGCCGATGCCCTGCCTCTTGAGGTGCGCCTGGAGCTCGTCGCGACGCTCCGCCCGGATCACGTACTGGTTGTAGACGTGACCCGCGGAGCGGCGCACCGGCGTCGTCACGGCACCGGCGGGCAACCCGGCCTCCGCGAACAGGCGATCGTAGCGCGTCGCGTTGCGGCGGCGGGCGTCGGTCCATCGTGGCAGGTGCGGGAGCTTCACGCGCAGCACCGCCGCCTGGAGCGCGTCGAGGCGGAAGTTGCCGCCGACCGTCGCGTGGAAGTACTTCGGGTGGGCGCCATGGACCCGCAGGCGCCTCACCTTCTCGGCGAGGTCCGCGTCCCGGGTCGTGACCAGGCCGCCATCGCCGAAGGCGCCGAGGTTCTTCGACGGGTAGAAGCTGAAGCAGGCGAGGCGGCCGAGGCCGCCGACCCGGCCTTCGCCCGCCTCTGCGCCGATCGCCTGGGCCGCGTCCTCCACGATCGGCACGCCGCCAGCGACGTCCGCCAGGGCCGCCCAATCGCAGGGCTGGCCGTAGAGGTGGACCGGCAGGATGGCCTTGGTGCGCGGCGTGATCGCGCCGGCGACCTGCGAAGGGTCGAGGTTGTAGGTCGCCGGATCGATGTCGACGAAGACCGGGCGCGCCCCGAGCCGGTGGATGACCCCGGCCGTCGCGAAGAAGCTGAACGGCGTGGTCACCACCTCGTCGCCGGGGCCGACGCCCAGGGCCATCAGGGCCACGAGGAGAGCATCCGTTCCGCTGGAGACGCCGATCGCGTGAGGCACGTCGAGGAAGGCCGCCGCCTCCTCCTCGAAGGCCTTCACCTCCGAGCCGAGGATGAACGCGTTGTTCGCGATCACCCGGTCGAGCGCAGCGCGGATCGCCCCCCGCAGGGGCCCGTTCTGGGCCTGGAGGTCGAGGATCGGGATCGGGCCCTCGTCCTGGGCCGGGTCGTCGAGCGGCGTGCAGGCCTCGCCCTCGATCCGGTAGCGCTCGCCCGTCTCGGGGCACGCGACCACGTCGCCCTCGGGCAGCCGGCGCCCCGCCCGGCTCATCCAGCCGACCCGCCGGGCGGGGTTGCCCAGGACCAGGGCGTACGGCGGCACGTCCCGGGTGACGACCGCGCCCGCGCCCACGAAGCAGTAGGCCCCGAGGTCGTTGCCGCACACGACCACCGCGTTGGCCCCCACCGTGGCCCCTCGCCCGACGCGCGTCGTTCGGTACTCGTCCTTGCGCGGGATGAACGACCGCGGGTTGTGGACGTTGGTGAACACGCAGCTCGGGCCGAGGAACGCGTCGTCGTCGACGGTGACGCCCTCGTAGATGCTCACGCTGTTCTGGACCCGGACGCCGCTGCCGAGGCGGACGCCGCGCCCGACGAACACGTTCTGCCCCAGCACGCAGCCCGCGCCGATCCGCGCGCCGCTGCTCACGTGGACGAAGTGCCAGACCTTGGTGTCCAGCCCGAGCTCGACGTCGCCGTCGATGACCGCCGTCGGGTGGACGTAGGGCGAGCGACGGTCGGGCGGAGGGGGCTCGCCGGTGACCGTCATCGGTTCATGTCCACGCGTCGGCCGGCCTCCCTCAGCGACACGCTCCCCGCCTCGAGGATGCGCACCACGCTGGCCCCGCTCCGACCATCGGCCAGCGGCGGGGTCCTCGTCCGGACGGCTTCGAGGAACGCCTCGCACTCCCGCTTCAGCGGCTCGGCCATCTTGAGCGCCGGCGCGATGATGTCGCCGGTCCGGAGCCGGACGCCCTGGGCGTAGTCGAGCGCGGGGGGCGGCGGCTCGACGCCCTTGTCGAACAGGATCAGCTTCTGGTCGGGGCTCGTGTCGTCGAACACCGCCATCTTCCGGGAGCCGACGACCGTGAGGCGCCGGGTCTTGTGCGGGTCGAGCCACGACACGTGCACGTGCGCGAGCCGGCCGCCAGGGTAGGCCACGGTCGCGAACACGACGTCCTCGATGCCCTCCTGCGGCTGCAGGAACACCCCCCCCGACGCGCTGACGCTCTCGGGGTGATCGGCGAGCAGGTAGTTGGCGAGGCTCAGGTCGTGCGGGGCGAGGGACCACCAGGCGTTCTCGTCGCGGCGCACTACCCCGAGGTTGGTGCGCTGGCTCGACAGGTAGAGCACCTCGCCGAGCTCGCCCTGGTCGATCAGCGACCGCAGCTTGGTGACGGCCGGGTGGTAGAGGAGCAGGTGCCCCACCATCAGGATGCGGCCTTGCGCCTCGGCGAGGTCACAGAGGGCCGCGCTCGACGCGCTCGACAGCGTGAGCGGCTTCTCGCACAGCACGTCCCGGCCGGACTCGAGGGCGCGCCGGGTGAGCTCGTGGTGGCTCGACGCGTCGGAGGCCACCACGACGGCCTGCACCTCGCCGTCCTCGAGGACGGTCGCGAGGTCCTCGCACACGCGGACGCCGGGGAACAGGTTGTCGACGGCCGCGCGCACCTCGGGGGACCGGTCGCACACGTAGCGGAGCTCCGCGCCGGGGAGCGCCGCGAAGTTCCTGACGTGGTTGCGGCCCCAGCCGCCGGCGCCCACCACGGCCAGGACGACCGGGGAGCTGGCCGTCATGCCACCCTTTCGAACGCGACGGCGAGGCCCTGCCCCACGCCGATGCAGAGCGTGGCCAGGCCGAGGCGGCCGCCCCGGCGCCGGAGCTCGTGGAGGAGGGTCACGACGATCCGCGCGCCGCTGCACCCGATCGGGTGACCGAGGGCGATCGCCCCGCCGTTGACGTTCACCCTCTCCTCGGGGAGCTCGAGGGCGCGGATGCAGGCGAGCGACTGCGCAGCGAAGGCCTCGTTCAGCTCGATGAGGTCGAAGTCCTCCACGCCGAGGCCCGTCTTGGCGAGGAGCTTGCGGGTCGCCGGGATCGGCCCGGTGCCCATCACGTTGGGATGGACGCCGGCGACCGCGCTCGCCACCACGCGAGCGATCGGGGTGATGCCCCGTTCGGCCGCCCAGCGGTCGCTGGTCACGAGGAGCCCGGCCGCGCCGTCGTTCATCGGCGACGAGTTGCCCGCGGTGACGCTCCCGCCCCGGCGGAACACGGGCTTGAGCTCGGCCAGCGCCTCGAGGGTGCTGTCCGGCCGCAGGCTCTCGTCACGCTCGAGCACCCCCGGCGGCGCCTTCCGGCTCGGCGGAGGCGTCGGGACCGCGACCACCTCGTCCGCGAAGCGCCCCGCCTCCCAGGCCGCGGCCGCCTTCCGGTGGCTCGCGAGGGCGAACGCGTCCTGGTCGGCTCGGCTCACGCCGTGCTCCTCCGCCACGTTCTCCGCCGTCTCGCCCATCGATTGCAGGGGGAAGCGCTCCTCGAGGCGCGGGTTCGGGTACCGCCAGCCGAGGCTGGTGTCGTAGACCGGCGGAGGGCGCCGCGGGAACGGCTCGTCCGCCTTCGGCATGGAGTACGGCGCGCGGGTCATCGACTCGACCCCGCCCGCCAGGACCACCTCCTGGTCGCCCTGACGCACCGCGCGCGCCGCCTGGATCACCGCCTCGAGCCCGGAGCCGCAGAGCCGGTTCACGGTGACCCCGGTCACCTCGTCGGGCAGGCCGCTGAGCAGCGCGGCCATCCTCGCCACGTCGCGGTTGTCCTCCCCGGCCTGGTTGGTGCAGCCCAGGATCACCTCCTCGAGGGACGCCCGGGAGCCGTCGTTCCGGTCGAGCAGGTGGGTGATGACGTGGGCCGCGAGGTCGTCGGGCCGCACTCCGCGGAGCCCACCCCGCATCTTGCCGATCGGGCTCCTCAGCCCGTCGATGATCACCGCCTCGGTCATGAGGGCCAGCTTAGCGGAGCGTGCGCAGGTTGCTGCGGCACTCCCGCACGAAGCTGTTGTCGCCACCCCGGTCGACGCACGTCTCGTAGGCCTCCCGGGCCCCGTCGTCGTTCTCGGCCAGATGGCGGGCGGCCCCGAGGCTGAACCAGCCCCGGATGTCGTTCGGGTCGTGCTGCACGGCGAGCTGGGCGTAGCGCTCCGCCTCGCCGACCTGCCGACCGGGCTTCACCAGCTCGAAGGCGAGGCCCGACAGCGCCTCGGCGCCGTTCGGGTTGAGCGCGATCGCCGCCTGGTAGGCCTCGATCGCCTGCCGCCCCCGCGCGCGCGCCGCGGCCGCCAGGAGCTCGGAGTAGGAGCGCGTGACGTTCTCCGTCGGGAGCTGCTGCAGGTCCCCGGGCTCGCCCGGCGGCGGGGCCGCCGCCTCCGCCTCGGCCACCTCCGTCGGGGCCTCGGCGGTCTCCTCCGCGCTGCTCTCCGGGGCCTCGTCCCCGGTCGCCGCGACCTCCTCGACCTCGGCGACCGCCTCCGCCTCCTCGGCGTCCGCCGCGGGCGCCGCGGCGGAGACGTCCGTCTCCATCTCCGCCTCCTCGGCAGGAGCCTCGCCCTCGTCGCCCAGGTTCAGGGCGTCCGCCTCCGGCAGGCTCGGCGAGGCGCTGCTGCCGGCCAGGGGCGCCTCGCTCGGCACGAACGCCCACTGGTAGCCGAGGAAGGCGCCGAGCAGGATCAGCCCGCCGAGGGCGATGCCGGCCGTCGCCCACATCGCGCCGCGGCCGCCGGAGCTGACCGCCGCCTCCACCTTCTGGAGGTCGTCCCAGGTCTCGTGCTCGACCTTCCCGAGGTCCTCGGACGCCCGGAAGAACCCCTCCTGGACCTCGCCCTGGGGACCGGCGTCGCTGACGCGCGCCTCGACCGGCTCCTCGACCGGGAGGTCCGGCTCGGTGTCGACCGGGGGCGTTGCCTTGACCGGATCGTCCGGGCTCGGCGACCCGTAGAGCGTCTTCGCGGAAGGCGGCGGGACCGAGCCGTCGACCACCGCGCCCGGGGGGACCTCCGGCTGGGGCCGCAGGTGCGCGGGGCGCGGGTCGGCGAACCAGCCCTCCGGCGGGGTCTCGATCGGCCGCATCGAGGGCATGTCCTGCGCGTCGCCGGGCGGCGGCGCGCCGGGAGCGAGGGAGCTCTGGGCGAGCATCGCGGCGCGCGCGGAGGCTTCGGCGGAGGGGCCGCTCGGCGCGGACGGCTCCGGCTGGGCTGCCGGCGGCGGGCGCGGCACGGGCGGCGGCCCCGACGAGACGGCCGTCGCCGGGCGCGTC
>JBHJHB010000132.1:0-7734 GCA_050331215.1 Sandaracinaceae bacterium
CGGGCCGAGGCGACCAGGCGCGGGTGGTCGATCGCGGGCGAGTACGTCGACCACGGAATCTCGGGTGCCAAGGACTCTCGCCCCGAACTCGACCGGCTGATGAAGGACGCCCGGGCCGGCCGGCTCGACATGGTCGCCGTCTGGCGCTTCGACCGCTTCGCGCGCTCCGTTCGGCACCTCGTCACCGCGCTCGACGAGTTCAATGCGCGCGGCATCGACTTCATCAGCCTCCACGATGGCATCGACACGAGCACGCCGGTCGGGAGATTCGCCTTCCACGTAGTCGCCGCCATGAGCGAGATGGAACGCGAGCTGATCCGCGGGCGGGTTCGGAGCGGACTCGCGGCGGCGAGACGGCGCGGGACCCGGCTGGGGCGACCGAAGGTCTACGTCGACGTCTACAGAGCCCTCCACCTGCGCGCCCAGGGCAAGTCCTACCGTGCCGTCGCCCGGGCGCTCGGCGTCGGTGCGACGACCCTCCGAAGGGCCCTCAGGGCACACGAGGAGGGCCGTGCGCCAGAAACCCCTCCGGGAGCAGGCTCGCAAGCCCCCGGAACCACAGAGGCCGCGTGAGGCGCTCAGAACGGGCCACAGTCTGATGTTTTCGGCGCGGCGCTCATGACCGTCCCCAACCCCTGGCTCCGGGTGCTGCTCGTCGCCCGAGGCGTGATCGAAGCGACAGCGGACTCGGGGCTGCTCACGGTCACCGGCTTCGACAAGGCGCCGGGAAACGCTTACGTGCTGCTCGCACCGGTCGGCCTGATGCCAAGGCTCACGGACATCCCTGCCCTCGACGGAGACGCCGACTGGCATCGTCGGCAAAGCGAAACGCTCCTCCACGCGCAGGCCAGCAACGTGATCGCGACGTACTCGCCGGGAGGCGGTGTCTGGTGCGTCCCGGGTTGGGCCTCACCAACGGGACGCGCCCGGACGGTGATCGGCGAGAACCTCGACGAGCCGATCCAACGCGGCGTGAGGCGATGGCTCAGGTGGCTCGACCGCGCGTGGCTGGGATCCCGGCGCTCCCATCCCGATGTGGACCTCGAACTCATCCTTGCCTGGGTCGACGAGGTGATCGCCGCGGTGCAAGCAGACCCGACCGCCACGCTGCGCTTCGGATATGGGAGCCCCCTCGGATGGATGGTCGCCGAGGTCCAGGGCGAACGCGGCCCGCACCAGGAAATCTGGTGGCCCGGTCACTCCGGCTTGACCTGCCGTTGGTGACTGCACAATCCACCTGCCTCACCGCGGACAACGTCGCCAGCGTGTCCCCTAGCAGAGCGGTCATCGCCAGAGTCGTCCTCGTCCTCGTGGGGGAGGCCGGCCTGGGCGGCGAGATGGCCTTCTAGTCGGTGTGGGTGCATCAGCCAGCCCCCTCGGTAGATCACCTCTGCATCCGACCGAAGTCCAAAACCCATCTCGGGTCTCGCTACCAGTGCGAAGGTGCTGACGGTGCGCTCGAACTCGCGATCGAGCCAGTCGTTCTCGATAAGCCAGCGGAGCTGCTTCACTACGGTCGAGCGCGCAAGACCTGTGTCGTCCGCGATCCGGGCCGACGACGTGTAGGCGATGCCGCTCTTCGAGACGGCATGGGCCACGGCCGAGTAGACGAGCTTGGCCGGTGCCCGCGGAACAGGAAGAGGAAGCAACCAGTCCGGGACGTAGATCGTCCCGTCAACGCTGACCGGCGCTAGACGGGAGCGGTAGGTCGAGACTCGGTTCGGTGCCCGGGTGACCTCGATCAACTGAGCTTTCTCGGCAGCCGAGATGGCCTCCTCAACCGTCCTTCTTCCCACCCCGGTCAACTCGGCCAGCCTGCCCGTGCTCAGACGCACGTTCCCCGAGTAGGCCCGACTACCGGCCCGCCACGCTCGCCGTAGCAGGCGAGCCAGAACGAGCTTTACCGATGGGCTCAGCGCGTCGTGAGAGAGAATCTCCCAGGGTAGCACCGTGAAGGAGAAGAGCCCCTTCGGGTCGACGAGGTAGCCGTCTTCGAAGAGGCCAGCAGTGAGTTCTCGGTCGCGCATCGGATGGTCCTTTCCGGCTGGACCATCCGGTACCCGAGTTGCAGACTCTGCCTTACCGGAAGCGGCTCCGCTTGCCACAACGGAGCCAATCGAAGGTGACACGCGGCAAGGCTGCGTCAAGGGGGACATCCGAGCATTGCAACGGGTGGTCACGTTCTGCCTGCCCAGTACCGAGGCTTGCGCAACCCCGTCCGAATCCTGCGGTTGTACTAAGCCTCTCCTAGGCCGGTCCTAAGCCGTGTTCTAGGCTCATGGCCGGCCGCTCGCTTCGCTTGCAGGCCGGCGGAGAGTCTTCTCCCCCCACCCCTCGGGCGCCTGCAAGAGGGCCCTCGGGCGAGGACGAAGAGAAGAAGCCGCCGCGTGCTCCACCGAGTATTACGGGGTCCAGAGCGAGGAGCCGCCGAGCCGCACCGCGCGGAAGTGCGCCACCGCCTCCAGAACGTCGTCCTTCTGCGGGATAAGGAGAAGGTCGAGCTGGACGGCCCGCCGAAGCATCCGCTCCACGTTGTCAGGGTCACGCCCGTGGAAGATTGACTCGAACGCGAGGTCCGCCACGGGACGGAAATCGCGAAGGGGGTGGTTGAGGATCGCCAGTCGGATCACTTGCGCGACGAACCGAGCGCCGGCCGCGAGGTCGACATGAGGCCCTCGCAGGTGGATGAGCACACGCGCGAGCGCTCTGGAGGGCCAGTCCTCACCCTCGTCCATAGCCAGACGCACCGCTTCGATAGTCGGTGCGACGTGGGCATGACCGATGACGAGGAGCTGGGACAGCAGCATGTGGTATCGCGCGTCGTCGAAACGCCCATCGTCCGCGGCGGCCTTGAGTAGGGCATAGGTCGAGAAGCCGCTGACGCTGAGCTTGTGATGGGCGAGCATCCTCAGCCCGAGGTCGTCGGCAAAGATCGGAGCGTCCTCGGCCGCGGCGACAATGGCAGCGTCAAAGCTGCTGTCGCTGACCCCATCCCAAACCGGTTCCCGTCGGGACTCCCAGTCGAAGGGGCGCGGCTTGGATACACCGACCTTCTCGACCCACGTGACCAAAGCCTGGTGTCTAGCGAGAAGCGCGGCGCCGTCCGCTGGGGTAGCCTCGAAGAGTACCGGCTGCCCGTTCCTCACCCCCATTGAGGTCCGGCCCTTCCGAGCCACCTCCTTGTGCTCCGCCTCCTCCTGGCGCAGCTCGATCATCAGATTGGGCGGCACCAGGATCTCGGTCGTCAGACTCTCGACCAGGTCGAAGCAACCCAGCACCTGGATCGTGAGCAGCGCACTGCGCGTGAGAACGCAGCGCCCAGCGCGTGCCGCCGCCGTCCCGTCGCGCGGATCGATGACCTCGACCATCAGTCGGCGGTCGATGTCCTCGGAAATGGCCCCATAGACTTGGGGAGTGGTTAGGCCGAGCTGCTTCTCCGCGAAGCCCAGGGGGAGGACCTTCTGCTCGACGGCGCTCAGGATCTCGGCCTCGTGCTTCGCCTTCTGGTGAACGAGCTGCTCGATGGCCGAAAAGTCGGTGCCCTCCTCCGTCGAAGGCACAGGCACGGACCAGACGCGGGGTGCGGTCGGCTCCTGCTTCTGCTGCCGAGCGGCCGTCCACCGGAAGGCGTGTGTGTGTTGCCCAGCGATCTCGACGATCGTCGCGTCGCGACGGGGCTCGACGTCCCGGAACTGAATCTTCTCCCCGACGGCGGCACCAACGAGCCTCTCGGCCAGCGGTTCGTCCTTTGAGATCTCGTCGAAGGAGGGGACGGCGTTTCCGGCGACGATGACATACTCCCAGTCCGTCCCGTCGTCGTCGCGGAGGACGACGTAGGCGCCAATGTCGACGGCATCTCGCGATTCCCCGGCCTTCCGATCCCCCGCCATCGCACTGATGAGGAAGTACATGTACTGGAGGTGGCCGTCGTCCACGGCCTCTCGAAGGACCGACAGGGCCGTGTCCATCGACTCCTCGACCTCATCCACCTGGAGAAGGAGGAATGCCCTGCGCATCCGCAGGTGAGGTGTCTCCGTTCTGAAATCCTCCTCGCCGAGCACAGACCGCGCGGCGTCGTTCTCCCCGCGTTGTAGGTGAAGTTGAGCCCGCCAGATGACGGCCTCCAACGCCTGAGCGTCTTGGTCGAGCCACCGGTCGAGCCATTTCTCCGCGCCATCGAAGTCGTGACGCCGCAGGGCGATCGTGCTTCCCATGCGGAGTGCCCACGTCGGCGCCGCATCACTGACGCTCGCGCGCGTCACGACCTGATAGGCCCCAGCGAAGTCCCCGATGTTGTAGAGCGCCTGAGCTTTGAGCTGAGCCACCCCTTGATCACGAGCCTCATCCAAGGGAGAGAGCAGGTCGACCACTCGGGCGAAGTCGCGCTGGGTGTGCTGGTACCAGGCGTACTCAAGTCGAATGCCTCGTTCGTCCTCACCGAAGGCCACATCGACTGCGGCATCGAACATCCGCATCGCCTCGATGTGATCGCCGAGCTGAATCGCGGAGCGAGCGCCAAGAACGCACACCCGCGGGTCCGCTTCATCCATCCCGCTGAGCGCCTGCTTCGCCACCTCGGGATCGTCCAACTCCAGCGCAGCCAGCGCGAGCGCGACGCGAGCCTCGGGAGCGGCGCCTGCGACCGGAACCTCCGCAGCGCGCTTCAGTGCCTCAGTCGCCTCGTCTCGGCGCCCGAGGCCGACGAGGATTCGCACTCGCGTCGCATCCCGCGCCATCTCGTCGGCCGCCGAAGCACCGTTGACCGCGGCCAGTGCATCGTCGACGCGATAGCTCGTGGCCAGGGCCAGGGAAGCGAACCGCCCGGCCTGCTCCCAAGACAGCGGGCCGCTGGTCGCGAGCACCTGATAGGCATCGAGGGCATCGCGCAGCTTCCCGAGACCCTCCAGGCTCAGTGCCCGTCCCCACTGTGCCCCCTTCGCTGTGTCCGTCTGCTTGTCCGGGAGCAGCGCGTCGGCCTCGTCCAGAAGGGTGAGAGACTCGTCAAGGAGTTGTTCACCCAGCGGCGCGGGCTCGTCCGCCGCCTGGATGCGAAGCGCCTGGGCGAGATGCAAGAGTCGCGATGGATCTCGTCCCACCTCCAGTGCCGTTCGGATCTCGGCAACTGCCTCCCGTGCGTCACCGCGCTCCAGTCGCTTGATCGCGCTCGCAACCAGGACCTCGGGGTGAGCGCGCAGGCCCTCAGGGACGTCCTCGATCTCGATGTCGCCGACGAGGTGCAGTCGAGCGGCCCACACAGAAGCATCACCTGGCCTGGAGGTCGTCGCTTCAGTTAGCAGCTCCCGGACCCGAGCCGTGTTGCCGCTCTCCTGCTCGGCCGCCGCTAGATGCGTCAGGACCCCAGTGCGCGAAGGGTCCGCATCCAAGGCCTCGTGGAGAAGCTCGCGGGCCTCCGCGTACTTCCCCAGCATGAGCATCGCCAGTCCGCGAAGATGAAGCGCCCGAGCGCCCCCGGCCTTCTCCGCGTCGAGGAGCGCGATGGCGGCCGCCGGCTGGTAGGCCCGGATGAGCGTCGCGACGGGTTCCAGCTCCGCCTCAACTTCGAGAGTGATCTCGGCGACGCCAGGAGCAGCGGTGGAGGGCGCCGCTCCGAGCCGAGCCTGCTCGACGTCCCGGAGATGGATGCCCTTGTCGAGAAGGACCTCCCGATACCTCGCGCGGTCGCGACGACCGCCCTTCTTCGCAACGTACTGTGCGTCCTGGATCAGGATGGCCCACGCCGCCTCTGCATCCTCTTCCCGGAGAAGCTGACCGCGAAGGAGCTGCACCGCGTACCGCGCGCCGTCCAGGTAGTCGTCGTCGACGTCCAGCGCTGCAACCCGGAGTCGCTCTTTCAGGGCAACGTGGTTCGGGTCGAGGAGAACCCCGATCTTCTTCTTGAGGCCGTCCGTGATCGGGACGTCCCCCCGCCCGTCCCGCCACTGCTCCAGCAACTCGCGAAGCTCGTTCTGGATGGTTCCGCTGCTCTCTGCGCGGTCGACGGCGATCACCGGATGCTCGTCGTCCTTCAGCTTCGCCGCGAACCGCGCGAGCGCGTCGGTCAACCGCTTCGTCGCATTGAGACCATGCTTGGCCTGGACCTCCAGGTAGCCACCGTCGGCCAACTCGACCCGGATGTCGTCGCCCGAGGTGTCCTGCTCCAGGTGGAGCGCATTCGGCACACTGCCCGGCGCCGGGGACCACCCCTTCAGCTTCTGCTTCGCGAGCAGATGGGCGGCGATGTACGCAGTCACGCGCGCCTGGAAGTCGGTCCCCTCGTTTGTGGCCTTCCCACCCACTTCACCAGTCTCGACGATCGATGCGCAGTGTGGGAAGGACCCACTGCACCGTCCCGAAGTGGTGACCCCATAACGGGACTCGGCCCGCATGGAGCGCTAGCCAAGCTCCGCGACGTTGCAAAGCAGGAGCGCGGAGCCGCCTCGAAATACCGTAAACGTCCCGCTGGGGACGTTTCAGTAGTGCACCACCTCCCGGAACCCGCCTTCATCCAGGTCTGGGAGGCTTCGGACGAAGACCGATGGAGAGTCCACGCTGGAAGGACATCGTGGCCCGCCCGGGTCCTCGCCGCCGCCTGCGGCCCTACTCTCTCGTCGGTTCGGACACCGCCTGCATCGGCAGGAAGAGGCGCCCGATGGGCACCTCCGCTTCCAGGAAGGGCGGCATCGCGACCGACTCCCCGTCGCCGTACGTGCCCACGAGCGTCCAGCCCACCTACGCGTGGGCGAAGACCTCCACTAGCCGTGCCTCGGGGTCGACGATCCAGTAGTGCCCGATCCGATGGCGGTGGTAGAGCGCCCGCTTCTGGTTCCGGTCGCGTGCTTCGGTGCTTGGGGACAGCACCTCACAGACCCAGTCGGGAACTATTCGGATCGGTCGAGCACTGCCCGGGTCCGGGAGTCGCTCTCGGCGCCAGCCGCTGAGGTCAGGGCGGACCACCTCGTGCGCGTCGAGCTCGACGTCGACTTCGACGAAGATCCACCAGCCTCCCGGCCCGCCGTGCCCGTCGTCGTCATCGTAGGGACGACCGATGAAGGAACCGAGCGCGCGCTGACTCTTCGAGTGGCGCGGAAGGGGCGCGGGGCTGGTGACGACTCGCCCGCTGAGAACCTCTGCGCGGACGTCCTCCTCGAGGCTCAGCAAGTCCTCGTACGTAGCCAGACGCTCCGCGGGCTCATCCATCGGAATGCAAGATAGCAACGGAGCGAACCACGGTCAGGGCCTGGTCCTCGTCGTCGGGACCGGTCCGCCGTTGGCGGAAGCAACGTCATCGCTCCGCTGCCACCCGGACTCGCAGCGAGGGTCGCTATCGAGCGCCGGCCAAACTTCATCCCGGGATTGGAAGACCGTGAAGCCTGAGAAAGGACAGTCGATCGCAGTAGCCCTGGTGCTCGTGAGACGTGGGCGGCTATGCGGGGGCCACGGAGGGAGGGTTTCTCGTGGGGGCCCTGGCCGCGGCGGAGGCGGTGGCTTCCGCTGTCGAGGGGTGAGGCGAGGGTCCGGGCGACGTGTCAGGGAAGGGTGCGGACGAGGCGCAGGCCGAGGTAAGCGGCGCCAGCCTCGGGGCGACGGCGTGCTCGGTTTGCGGTGCGACAGTACCGATCATCCCACGCGTAGGACCCGCCGCGAGCGCTCCTGCGGCCCGTTGACTCGTTCGGTCCGAGCGGATCGATGACCGCTGCCAGCGAGTAGTCGGCGTCCCAATCCCAGACCCACTCG
>JBHJHB010000133.1:0-53285 GCA_050331215.1 Sandaracinaceae bacterium
CAGCGCCGCCTCGTCCAGAAGCGGCTGGCTCTTGAACCGCCCCTCCCAGAAGCGCCCCCGGCACCCGTCCTCGCGGTTGGCGCGCCGCGCCATGTGCTCGTTCAGCGACCGCATGAACCACGACAGGTCGTAGAGCCGCGCACGGTACAGCTCGACGCGCTCCAGCCTCGCCTCGTCCGTGAGCGCCTCGAGCTGCGCCTTCGCGTTGCGGAACAGCTTGCCGTAGCGCCTCACCACCTCGTCCTCCGACCACGACAGCGCCCGCTCCCGGTCGACGTGCACCACGAGGTGGACGTGGTTGCTCATGACCGCGTAGGCGCACAGGTCCACCGCGAACACGCCCGTGAGCTGCTTGAGCCGCTCGAGCAGCCAGCCCTTGCGGTGGTCGAAGTTCTTACTCGCGTAGGCGTCGTAGCCGCAGAGGAACGCCCGGCGGACGCAGCGGCTGATGCAGTGGTAGTAGGGCGTGGCCTCGAGGCTCACCTGCGACTCGCGGGAGGAGGTCATGGCGGCAGGGTGGCGCGTTCGGCGACCCGTGGCAAGAAAATGGGTGTCCCTACGATAAGGGGAATGACGATTGAGCCCGAGGCACCCCCTTGCCCCCGGCTACGGTCCGCCGGAGATGCGGTCCCTCTCGTCGGGACACTCTTCCCGCACGTGATGGTCTACCAAGGACCCCCAAGGCCAACGAGACGCTCCGGCGTCAGCCCGATCGGGTACGCGCAGCACCTCGGTCATGCACCGACCGACTCCAAGCCGCGCAGCGAGATCGACGGCGCTGACTCGGTCACGACCCACACGCCCTCGAACTCGCAAGGAACGCGAGAATGATTTGAGAATCGCGCTCGCGCGAGGAACAGGCTGACCTTCTCGCGAAGCTACTCTCGAACCCCACTCTTGCTGGCGAAGTATCGGGTGCGACTTGAGAAAGCCGTTCCAAATACGTGCCCAGATACCGTGAGAGTGGATTCGAACGGGACGGACGGGACTCGAACCCGCGGCCTCCGGCGTGACAGGCCGGCGTTATAACCAACTTAACTACCGCCCCAGAACGGTGACCCTGGCCTCGCGGCCAGAGGACGGGCGGTGTAGCGCGGGCCCCTCGGGGTGTCAAAGGGATTCGGGTGGCCCCCGGGGGGGGGCTCGGGCCGGGGCGAGGAGGCCGTGCCGGGTCAGACGCGGAAGAAGGAGAGCCGGAGGGTGGCGTCCTCGGCGTCCTCGAGGTGGTGGGGCGTGGCCGGCGGGATCTCGACCCGCTCGCCCTGGCGGACGACGCGTGGGGTGCCCGCGGCGTCGACGAAGGTGACGGAGCCGGCGAGGACGTCGAGCTCCCCCCGGACGCCGGCCGCGAGGCGGTGCTCACGGAGGAACGCGGCGGGGAGCTCCCCCGGGCCGAAGGACAGCTGCTTGTAGGGGGCGTCGGGCGCGTTCGGCATCGCGGGGCCTACCGTACCCCTTGTCGGGTGCTGGGGCTCGCCGGGTCCCCGGGCGTCGGCGTGGCGGCTTCGCCCGCCTGGCCGGCGACCCTACCGGCCGGGCCAGGGACCGCGATGCCCGTCGCCCCCATCCGTGACACGCTCGACCCCGGAGGATCCATGACCCAGCCCACGCTCGCCCAGACCGACCCGGAGATCGCCGAGCTCGTCGCCGCCGAGGAGCGGCGACAGCACGCGTGCCTGCGGCTGATCCCCAGCGAGAACTACGCGTCACGGGCGGTGCTCGAGGCCGGGGCCTCGGTCCTCAACAACAAGTACTCCGAGGGCTACGCGGGCAAGCGCTACTACCAGGGGCAGGAGCACATCGACGCGGTCGAGAACCTCGCCAAGGCCCGGCTCGCGTCGCTCTACGGCGTCGACCACGTGAACGTGCAGCCCTACAGCGGCTCGCCCGCCAACCTCGCGGTCTACTTCGCGTTCTGCCAGCCCCACGACGCGGTGATGGGGCACGGCCTGCCAGCGGGCGGGCACCTGACGCACGGCTGGAAGGTGTCGATCAGCGGCAAGTACTTCCGCTCCTTCCAGTACGGGGTGACCCGGGACACGCACGCGATCGACTACGACGAGGCCTACACGCTCGCCAAGGAGCACAGGCCGAAGGTCATCTTCTGCGGCACGACGGCGTATCCGGGCATCGTCGACTACGACCGCTTCGCAGAGATCGCGCGGGAGGTCGGAGCGGTGCTGGTCGCCGACATCGCTCACGTGTCGGGGCTGGTCGCGGGCGGCGCGCACCCGAGCCCGGTCGGCAAGGCCGAGGTGGTCACGTCCACCACCCACAAGACGCTCCGCGGGCCCCGGGGCGGGATGATCCTGTGCGACGACAAGCACGCGAAGGCGATCGACCGCGCCGTGTTCCCCGGGCTGCAGGGCGGGCCCCACAACAGCGCGATCGCGGCGCTCGCCGTCGCCGCCAAGGAGGCCTCGACCGACGCGTTCCGCGCCTACGCGCGGGCCGTGGTCGACAACGCCAAGGCGATGGCCGAGGGCATGACGAGCCGCGGCATCGACCTGGTGACCGGCGGGACACAGACCCACCTGATCGTCGCCGACCTGACGAGCAAGGGCGTGCCCGGCAAGCCCGCCGCCATCGCCCTCGAGAAGGCGGGCATCGTCTGCAACTACAACAGCGTGCCCTTCGACCCGCGCAAGCCCTTCGACCCGAGCGGGATCCGGGTCGGGAGCCCCGCGCTGACCAGCCGCGGCATGGGTCCGGACGAGATGCGGACCGTCGCCGGCTGGATCGCCGACGTGATCGAGGCGCCCACGGACGACGCGGTGCTGACGCAGGTGCGCGGCCAGGTCCGGGAGCTCTGCGACCAGTTCCCCGCCCCGGGGCTGCCGCTCGGCACGTAGAGCCGAGGCCTCCCGCGCCTACTCGGCCTCGAGGAGGGCGACCACGCGGTCGAGGATCCGCTCCGCGACCTCGCCCTTCGAGAGCTCCGGGAGCTCGTCGTCCCCGGCCGGGCCGACGAGCACCACCCGGTTGGTGTCCCGCCCGAAGCTCTCGCCCGCCTGGTTGGCCACGATCAGGTCCGCGCCCTTCTGCTCGAGCTTGCCGCGCGCTGCCGCCACCAGGTCCCGGGTCTCGACCGCGAAGCCGACCAGCACGGGGCGCCCTCCGCCTCGCCACTGCCCCAGCCCGGCCAGGATGTCCGGGTTCCGCACCAGCTCGAGGTGGAGCGGCCCCCCGCTCTTCTTGAGCTTGTGCGGCTCGACGCTCGACGGCCGGTAGTCGGCCACCGCCGCCGCCATCACGATCGCATCGGCGTTCTGGCGATGAGCGATGACGGCAGCCTCCATCTCCCGCGCCGAGCGCACGTCGGTCCGCTCCACCCCGGATGGCACCGGCAGCGGGGTGGGGCCGCTCACCAGAAAGACCCGCGCGCCTCGCCGCGCCGCCCGCTCGGCGACCGCGTACCCCATGCGGCCGCTCGACCGGTTGCCGAGGAAGCGCACCGGATCGAGGTCCTCCTGCGTGCCGCCGGCCGTCACCAGAACGGTGCGGCCCTCGAGGTCTCGCGCGCTCAGCGCGGCCTCCGCGGCGTCGGCGATCGCCTCGGGCTCCGCCATCCGGCCCATCCCGCTCGCGCCGCTGGCGAGGGGACCCTCGACGGGGCCGACGACGTCAGCGCCGTCGTCGACCAGCCGCGCGACGTTTCGCTGCGTCGCCTCGCTCGCCCACATGCGGTGATGCATGGCCGGCGCGAACAGCAGCGGCCCGTCGTAGCAAAGCAGCGTGGCCGTGAGGGCGTCGTCCGCGAGGCCCAGCGCCGCCTTGCCCAGCAGGTCGGCGGTGGCCGGCGCCACGATCACCAGGTCCGCCGCGTCGGCGAGGTCCACGTGGATCTCTCCGGGGTAGGAGGGGTCCCAGAGGTCCGTCACCGGCGGCTCCCCGGTCAGCCCCGCGAAGGTGACGGGGCCGACGAAGCGGCGCCCGGCGCGCGACAGCACCACCCGCAGCACCGCCCCGCGCCGGCCGAGCTCCCGGGCGAGGTAGGCGACCTTGTAGGCGGCGATGCCGCCCCCGACGCCGAGCACGACGGTCTTGTCCTTCAGGGCCACGCGGAGCGAGCCTAGCCTCCGTCGGCCGGTGCCCGCACCACGGAACGGCTCGGCGGCCGGCTCGACACCGGTCGCTCACCATCGAGGTCGTCGTCGTCGTCGTCCAGGAAGTAGTTGAAGTCCTCGGCGTCCTCGGCGTGGAGCAGCTCGTAGGCGTGGGCCGCGGAGCGGGACAGGTAGAGCTCGTGCTGGATGTTCCGGTCCGACCCGATCGCCTTCGCGAAGGCCGCGATCACCTCGAGGTGCCGGTCCGCCTGGTCGTCCGGGGTGGCGAGGAGCACCAAGCAGTGCACCCGCTCGCCGTCCGAGGTCGGCGTGGACAGCCCCTCGGGGCTGATGCCGAGGACCCCGACGATCGGCCCCGGACCCTCCACCCGAGCGTGGGGGATGGCCAGGCCGTGACCCAGGTAGAAGGCGCCAGGATGCTTGTCATCGAGCACATCCCGCACGAAGCGGCTCCGATCGAAGTCCGCGGGCACGGCGTGGGTGGTCACGAGGTGGTCGGCGAGGCGGCGAACGGCGGCCTCGTAGGACACCTCGCCGAGATCGGTCAGGATGTGCTCCTCGTGCAGGAAGTCGATCAGCCGCGGGCGGTCCTTTCCGGCCTCGCCGCTCGCCACGACCGCGAAGCGCGTGGGCAGGGGGCCGATGATCTCCGCGACGACCACGGCGGTGAGGCCCACCGCGAGGATCAGGCTCGCGATGTCCGATAGCGCGGGGTCGTTCTGGACAAGCAGGACGAGGCCGATCGCGACGCCGGCCTGGGGGATCAGCGCGAGGCCGAGGTAGCGACGCTTGTTGTCCGTGGCGCCGCTGAGGGTCATCGCGAGGGTCGCCGCGCCCACCTTGCCGAGGATCCGCCCCACGACGTAGAGCGCCGCGAGCGCGCCCGCCGGGATCACGTAGGCGAAGTCGAGCTCCATCCCCGCCAGCGTGAAGAAGACGGCGAAGATCGCGGACTCGAAGTCGCGGAAGACCTGGTGGCCGATCTCGTCCTTGTCGGGCGTGAGGTTCGCGAGGGTCACGCCCAGGAACAGACAGGACAGAAGCGCCGAGACGCCGATCACCTCGGACAGGCCCGCGGTGAAGAGGATCGCGATGATCGACGCGCTGGCCAGCAGGTCGGAGCGGGCGACCTTCCGGGTCATGAAGATCAGCGCCACCCCGACGCCAACCCCGATGAGCAGGGGCTCGAGCAGCTGCCCGAAGGGCTGGACGAACAGGGAGAACAGGCTCCCTTCCCAGCCGAGGCGCTCCTCGCGGGCGATCTGCCGCGCGATCTCGAAGAGCAGGATGCAGGCGATGTTGTTGAGGGCGACCGCGGCGATCAGGGTCTTCGTGAAGACCCCCCGGGCGCGGCACTCCGCCACGATCGCGACCACCGACGCCGGCGCCGTCGCGATCGCCATGGTGGCGAGCATCAGGCCGAGACCGAGGTCGCGCGTCCCGCCTACGTAGAGCGCCCCGAGCACGAGGGCCGGGGTCAGGGTCGCTTCGAGCACCAGCAGCCAGAGCAGCCGCCGGTAGGCGTTGCGCAGCCGCTTGAAGTTGAGGTGGTTGCCCACCGCGACCGCGATCAGGCCGAGCGCGAAGTGCGTCAGCGGCCGTAGGTCGTGGATCGCCTCGGCGCTGATCAGCCCGCTGACGCTCGGCCCGAGCAGGATGCCGCCGACGATCTGGCCCGTGACCGTGGGCAGCCCGAGCCGGCGCACGACCGCCCCGAAGGACACCCCGGCGATCAGGATCAGCGCGAGGGTGAAGAGCGGATGGCCAGGGCTCAGCATCGGGCTGGTGTAGGGGCAGTCGGGGTCGGGCGCCGCTGACGGCCAAGCCTAGCAGGCCGCTGCAGCTCCATTTCGGCGCCTCGCGGGCGGGTCGCCCCGCGCGATCCGCCGAGAAGGCCTCTTGCCGCAGCGCGCGAGTCTAGCGGTCCGGCGATGCCCCGGCCGGCGGCTGGTACGTCGGGTCGCCGTTGGCCCGCTGGGTGCCTGTGATGCCCTCCGGGTCGTCGATGCCGACGGAGCCCGCCCGGATGGCCTCGGCGGACTTCGGCACGATGCCCAGCCGCCGGCGGGCCTCGTCGAGGGGAAGGTCGACCAGCTCGAAGTAGTCGATGCCCGTCATCACGTCGCGGTGGCACAGCCGGCCTCGCCGCAGAGCGTCGGCGAGGCGCTCGGCCATGCCGTCGCGCTGGAGGTGGTGCTCGTCGGCCTGGAGCACGCCGCCGGCGTCCTCCCGGATGGTCCCGGTCTCGAACAGCCCCAGCACGGCGACGAGGAAGCTGAAGCCCCGCGGGTCCGGGATGGCGCTCGCGATGAAGCCGAACACCTCCACCTCGGAGTCGACCACGGTGCCGTAGTCGGCCAGCACGTGGATCCAGTCGTGCTGGGCGAGCATCGGGCTGACGCTGCCCTCCGCCCCGGGGAAGATGAAGCCGCGACTGCGGTAGTAGGCCCAGACCTTGCGGCCCAGGGTCCCGGGGGCGCAGCGCTCGAGGCCACGCCACCGCGCCTCGAGCTCCGGGTCGTGGTCGTCCACCTCGTAGGGCTCGGACAGGTGCTTGTGGGTGTGGAGGCGATCCTCGATCCGCCCGTGGTGGTCCCAGTCGGCGAAGTAGCCCTTGCGCTGGAGGTCCTTGAGGGCGAGGCCGTACGCCTGGTGCGCGTAGTCCCGCGCCACATCGAGCAGGCCCTCCTCCACGTGCAGCGCCCGGGCGTAGGCCGCGACGTGCTCGACGACCTCCTCCGGGAGGGGGTGCAGGAGAAGCTCGAGCATCAGCATCAGCTGCACCACGCGCTGCCGGACCGCGGCGTCCACCTCGGCGAGCGCCTCCGCCAGCTCCTCGGCGCTCGCGGGCTCCAGGTGGGCGGCGTCGACCGGCACCCCGAGCACGGCGCGGCCGACCGCCTCCAGCACCCGCACCTGCACCGGCGTCAGCTCCGGCCCGGGCCGGACCGCCCCCGCGATGCCCCGCTCGATGACCCGCCGCGTCGCGACCGGCAGCCCGGCGAAGTCCGGGTCCGCCACGGGTCGCTCCGCCCCGGCTCGTTCCGTCCCCGCTCGTTCCGTTGCGGTCTCCGCCACCCTCGCCTCCTCGGCGACCCGTTCTAGGGCGCACGGGCAGCGTCGTCACTGCCCGATCGGACAGGTCCGGCGCCGCTCAGTAGACGTCGAGGTCGCGGCCGAAGCGCACCTCGCCCTCGAACCCGCCCTCGCGTACCTCGGCGACCAGCGCCTCGGGCGACGTGCCCCACAGGAGGTGGTGGTACAGCACCAGGAGGCCGGGCCGCGCCCGCTTCGCGAGCCGGCCCAGGTCGACCGCCGAGGTATGGAAGGCCCGGTGGTAGCGCTGCCACGCCGGCTCCCGGGTGGCGAAGGCCTCGGCGGAGTACGCCTCGTGGACGAGCACGTCGCAGCCGTCGCAGAGCGCCATCAGCGCGTCGGACGGCGCGGTGTCGCCGCTGATGACCACGCTCCGGTCCGGGCCGTCGAAGCGGTAGGCGTAGGCGTGGTCCCAGGAGCCGTGGGGGACGCTCAGGGCGCGGACCCGGACGAGGGCGTCCCGGTACACCTCGCCGTCGGCGTCGACCTCCGTGACCTCGATCCGATGGCCGGTCGCGTTCGCGGGCTCCAGGCCGTCGAGGCGGACGCGCACGTCCGCCGCCCACGCCGCGGCGACGTGGTCGGCCATCGCGCGAAGCCCGGGCGGGCCCACGAGCCTCAGCGGCGCCTCGCGACCGAGCACCCATGGCGTGAACGCCAGGTCGGGCAGCCCGACGGTGTGGTCCGAGTGCAGGTGGGTGATGAAGGCGCGGTCGAGGCGCTCCGGGGCGAGCGCCCGCACGCCACGCTGCGTCGCCGCGGCCGCGCGACGGACGACGCCCGGGCCACAGTCGACGAGGTACGCGCGGCCGTCGACCACCACGGCCACCGCCGGCCCGCTCCGGTCGGGGTCGGCGTTCGGCGTGCCGGTGCCGAGCAGCACGAGGCGCGTGCGCAGCGGGTGGGTGACCCGGCCCTCGCGGGACGACGCCGGCGCGGCGGGCGGCTCGCCCGCTCCCCGCTCCGGGGCCGAGCCGCACCCCAGCGCGCCCACCAACAGCAGCGCCAGGCCGCTCCGTCGCCGCACCATCGGCCCAGGCTATCAGCAGCTCGCCGCGGGGCGTGCCTGGACCCGGGGCTCGGGGCGGTGCCTCAGCGCCGCCAGAGCGGCTCGGCGCGGTCGGTCGCGGGCTGGTAGGTGACCGAGAAGTCCTCGAATGCGCTCAGGGCGTCCTCGACGTCCTTGCCCTCCTTGAGCTCGAAGGCGTCGAAGCCGCACCGGGCCATGTAGAACAGCTGATCCCGAAGGACGTCGCCCACGGCCCGGAGCTCGCCGCGGAAGCCGTACCGCTCCCGGAGGCTCCGGGCGAGGCTGTAGCCCCGGCCGTCCGTGAACTTCGGGAAGGTGATCGCCACGAGCGGCACCCGGTCGAGCAGCGGCGCGACGTCCTTCGCCTCGGCCGAGCCGGGGACGATCACCCCGACCGGCGCGTCGCGCCCGGCCAGCTCGTCACTCCACCGCTCGAACGGAACGAGCACCGCGCCGTCCGCGGGCACCGCGTCGTCCTCGCCCAGCCGCACGAAGGGATCCTCGGCCACCTCTGCGCCCGTCGCGGTCCGCCGGAGCAGCGTCACGCGTACACCGCTTCCTTGAAGGGCTTCGGGCCGAGCCGGCGGTAGGCCGCGAGGAACGACTCGTTCTTTCCCTCCCGGACCTCGAGGTAGTGGCGGACCAGCTTCTCGACGGCGGGCCCGATCTCGTCCTCGGTGAGCGCCTTGCCGAGGATCCGGCCGAGGGAGGCGTCGTCCGCGGAGCTGCCGCCGACCATCAGCTGGTAGTGCTCGACCCCCTGCTTGTCGATGCCGAGGATCCCAATGTGGCCCACGTGGTGGTGGCCGCAGGCGTTGATGCAGCCGCTGATGTTGAGGTGGAGGTCGCCGAGATCGTAGACCCGCGCCAGGTCCTCGAAGCGCGCCTGCACGTCCTGGGCGACGTTGATCGAGCGGGCGTTCGCCAGGTTGCAGTAGTCGAGGCCCGGGCAGCAGACGACGTCGCTCACCTTGCCGATCGTCGGCGTCGCGAAGCCGTGGCGGACCAGCTCGCGGTGGAGCTCCGGGAGGTCCCCGGTGGCCACGTCGGTCAGCACCATGTTCTGCCGGTGCGTGGCGACCGCGCGCCCGAAGCTGTAGCGCTGGGCCAGGTCCGCCAGCGCGTCGAGCTGGTCGGCGGTCACGTCCCCCGGCGGCCTCGCGGAGCTCTTCAGCGACAGGTTGACGATCGCGTAGCCCGGCTGCCGGTGCGGCGCGACGTTGTGCTCCACCCAGCGGGCGAAGGACCGGTCCTTCCGCAGGAACGCGCCGCTCGCGCGCGGGTGGTCGCCGTCGTAGCTCTCGTAGGGCGGCGGCGCGAAGTGGCCGTGGAACCGGGCGATGTCCTCGGGCCGGAGCCTCAGCGGCCCATCGGCGATGCGCGCGTGCTCGTGCTCGACCTGAGCCCGGAAGGCGTCGACGCCGAGGGCCTGGACCAGGATCTTGATCCGCGCCTTGAACTTGTTGTCCCGCCGGCCGTGCCGATTGTACACGCGTAGGATCGCCTCGCAGTAGCTCACGAGGTCGAGCTCCGGGAGGAACTCCCGGATGACCGGGGCGAGCACCGGCGTGCGGCCCTGACCGCCGCCGACGAGGACCTGGAAGCCGCGCTCGCCGTCCTCGGTCTCGACGATCCGGAGGCCGATGTCGTGCACCGCGATCGCGGCCCGGTCCTCGGTCGCCCCCGTCACCGCGACCTTGAACTTCCGGGGCAGGAACGCGAACTCGGGGTGGAACGTGCTCCACTGCCGGAGCACCTCGCAGTAGGGTCGAGGGTCGGCGATCTCGTCCGCTGCGGAGCCGGCGTAGGGGTCGGCCGTGATGTTGCGGATGCAGTTGCCGCTCGTCTGGATGGCGTGCATCTGCACGTCGGCGAGGTCGTCGAGGATCCTCGGGACGTCCTCCAGCTTCGGCCAGTTGAACTGGATGTTCTGGCGGGTCGTGATGTGACCGTAGCCGCGGTCGTAGGCCCGGGCGATATGGGCCAGCTGCCGCAGCTGGGGCGACGAGAGCAGCCCGTACGGCACCGCCACGCGCAGCATGTACGCGTGGAGCTGCAGGTAGAGGCCGTTCTGGAGCCGCAGGGGCTTGAACTCGTCTTCGGTCAGGCGCCCGTCGATGCGGCGGACGACCTGGTCGCGGAACTGCGCCGCGCGCTCCTCGACGAGCCTCTGATCGAACGCGTCGTAGGTGTACATCGAGCCCTCAGCCGACCGCGACGCGAGCGGGCCTCGGCGCGGCCGGCGCGTAGCCGAAGCGCTCCAGCACGGCGAGGGGCCCCTCGGCCCGGAGGCGCTCGCGCGCCGACAGCGCGCGGATCTGGCCATCCTCGGCCTCGACCTTGATCAGGTACGGGTCGCACACGACCTGCGCCTCCTCGGTGCGGGCCCAGGCGAGGGCCGGGTCGAGGTCATCGGCGCTCGCCACGGTCGCGGCGCGCGCCAGGTCCTCCGTCCATCGGCGAGCGGGGTCGAGGTAGACCACCCGACCATCGAGGAGCCTGTTCGCCGTGAGCACGTGCTTGGTCATCGTTTCACCCTCGCGCCGGAGCGCGTCCCCATTTTCCGAGCGGGATATGGGTCTTTATGGGCGACATGCTCGACCGGAGCAAGGGGAAATGCATCGTCTCGCGCAACCCGCTGCAATAGCTTGGCAAAAAGGCGCGCGCGGGTGAGCGGGTAGGAGTCAGCCGGATGGATTGTCGACCAAAAAGATCGACATAACCCGGGCTCTCAGTTCAACTCGACCGGCAGCCGCAGCGAGAACGGGGCGATCGCGACGTCGAAGGGGGTGCCCTCGTCCCGGACCATGCGGTAGCTGCCGTGCATCTGCCCGCTCGAGGTCGTGAGCACGCACCCGCTCGTGTACTGGAAGCTCTGCCCCGGCTGGAGGTGGGGGTGCTCGCCGACCACGCCCGGGCCCCGGACCTCCTCGACCTGCCCGGTCCCGTCGGTGATCACCCAGTGCCGCGTCTCGAGCTTGGCGGCCGCGCTCCCCTCGTTCTCCATCCGGACGGTGTACGCCCAGACGTAGCGGCGCGCGGTCGGCGCCGACTGCTCGGGCAGGTAGCGGCTCGTCACGGTGATCCGGATGCCGTCGGTGACGGCGACGGACGGGTTGGTGGCACGCATCCTGGCTCCCTCCGGTCGGCGCGGAGCATAGCCGCCAGGGCCGCCGTCGGCCCAGCGTCCCGCGTCGTCGACCGATCCGGCACACATCGGCAACAGCTCGTCGACGCCCGTGGACGCCGCGCGCGAACCCTCTATCTTCGGGACCGCTTCCTCCGCTACCTCCCGGACTCGAGGTCGACGATGCGCTTGCCCACCCTGTTCTTTGCCCTCGCGCCCACGCTCGCCTCGGTCGGTTGCGGCGACGGTGGCGACGACAACGTCTTCCTGGCCGAGACGCCCGTCGTGATCGCGCACGGGGGCGGCCAGGGCCTCGGCCCCGACCACACGCTCCTGAGCTACGGCCTGTCCCTCGACGCCGGCACGGACGTCCTCGAGCTCGACGTCCACCTCAGCGCCGACGGTGACGTCATCGTGATGCACGACGACACCGTGGACCGGAAGACCGATGGGACCGGCCTGATCCGGGAGATGACCACCGCCGAGATCCAGAGCCTCGACGCGGCCTACCGCTGGACGCCGGACGGCGGAGAGACCTTCCCCTATCGCGGCATGGGCATCACCGTGCCCACGGCCGACGAGGTGTTCGAGGCCTACCCGGACGCCTGGTACGTCATCGAGATCAAGCAGGTGCTGCCCTCGATGGTCGACGACCTCGTCGCCCTCCTCGACGAGCACGACCTGCGCGACCGGGCGCTGGTCGCCTCCTTCAACCGGCTCACGATCGAGGCGTTCCGGGAGGCGGCGCCCGACGTGCTGACGAGCCTCTCCGAGGACGAGGGCATCGAGCTCGGCCTGCCGCTCCTGCTCGGCAGCCCCCTCCCCGAGGGCTACGAGGTCCCCGCCTCGTTCTTCCAGGTGCCCCGCTACTTCGATGTGCCGGGCATCGGCCGCCGGGAGGTCCTGACCGAGGAGCTGATCGGCCAGGCCGCCGAGCTCGGCGTGATCATGCACGCCTGGACGATCAACGACCCGGACGAGATGGACGTGCTCCTGAGCCGCGGTGTGCGGGGCCTGATCACGGACTTTCCGGACCGGGCCCGGGACCGCGTGGACGCGATGTGACGGCTCCGGGGCCCGCCGAAGCGGCGTCCCACCACCCGGAGAGCCGGCACAGATCGAGGCTCGTGAGCGCCCGCCCCCAGAACGGCCGGCTCGACCGCAGGGCGCGGCCGGCCCGGTAGGCCGCGAGGTAGGCCTCGACCGTGCGTCGGGGCGTCCCGAGCCGCTCGACCACCTCCTCGACCGCCGCTCCACCCCGCAGCAGCGCCAGGACCACCTGGGGTCGCCCCTTCCGGATGGTGCGCAGCGCGTCGAGGTAGCGGTAGGGGCGCAAGAGGAACGCGGGCATGGTCGGCCACTGGGCGGCGCGCTTGAGCGTCAGGCCGACCCGCGCGCTGCGCACGCGGAGCGGAGCCGGCCCGGCGAACGGGGACCGCGGCGCGCCCGGGGACCCCGGCGAAACGATCGCGGCGAGCTCGGACGGCGGCCGTGGGGCGAGGTGGACCGGCCGCGTCGGGTCGTCCATCTCGCCGAGGGCCCGGTCGAGCGCCGCCACCGTGCCGAGGCCGGTCCGCGCGAGGAGGTGATCCACGCAGAGGGACGAGCCGCTGACCAGCCGCCCCTCGGGCGTCGACAAGCTCCGCAGGAGGATCCCGCCGCGAGCGCTCGGCGGGCCAAACGTCAGGTCGATGCCCTTGTAGGTGCCTGCGCGGTAGCTCCCGCCTTGCCGATGCAGGTACCAGCGTCTGCTCGAGACCTGCCTGGGGTCGCGGTGCGCGAAGGGGTCCTCGTGCCCCGGCCCGTGCAGGTACAGCTCGACCTCCCGCAGCCGGTGGGCCCGACCGGCCACGACCAGCGCCGACCGGTCGAGGAGGAGGCTCGCGATCCGGTCGAACCACGCCGGCACGGCCAGCCCGCCGGAGGACGCGAGGGCCTCGCGGAGGGGCCGCCTATCGGCCACGGGCGGGGGGCGGCTATCCTCGGGGAGCGTGGTCGCCGGGAGCTCGAGCAAGTTCGGCACCTTCGGTGGGGTCTTCACGCCCTCGATCCTGACGATCCTGGGCGTGATCATGTACCTCCGCCTGCCCTGGATGGTGGGGCACGGAGGGCTGTGGGCCAGCCTCGCGATCATCCTCGTGGCCCACGTCGTCAGCGTGGCCACCGGCCTGTCCATCTCGTCGATTGCCACCGACAAGAATGTCGGCGCCGGCGGGCCCTACTACATCATCTCCCGCAGCCTCGGCCTGCCGATCGGCGGGACGATCGGCCTGGCGCTGTTCCTCGGCCTCGCCTTCAGCATCAGCCTGTACGTCATCGGCTTCAGCGAGTCCTTCCTCCACTACACGGATCTCGGCGCGACCCCGGCCAACCTGCGGATCTGCGGAACGGTGACCCTCCTGGTCCTGACCGGGGTCACCCTGATCAGCACGACCCTCGCGATCCGGACCCAGTACCTGATCCTGACCCTGATCGCGATCTCGCTGTTCGCGATCTTCCTCGGCTCGCCCGAGCGGATCCCGGCGCGCCCCGGGCTCCCCCCGGACGTGCCCCTCGGCGCCGAGGCCCTGTTCGCGGTGTTCTTCCCCGCCGTCACCGGCTTCACGGCGGGCGTGAACATGTCGGGCGACCTCCGGGACCCGAAGGCGGCGATCCCGGTCGGGACGCTCGCCGCGATCGGGACCGGTCTCGTCGTCTACGTGTCGCTGACCGTGTTCCTCGCGCTGCGGGTCCCGCCGCACCTCCTGCGGGACGACCCTCAGGTGCTCGAGCACCTGGCGGTGTGGGCGCCCCTCGTCGTCGCGGGCATCTGGGGCGCGACCCTGAGCTCGGCCCTCGGCTCGATCCTCGGCGCTCCCCGGATCCTCCAGGCCATCGCGCGCGACGGCATCGCCCACCGCTGGCTGGCGGCGGGGCAGGGGCCGACCCGGGAGCCCCGCAACGCCCTCCTCCTGGCCTTCCTGATCGCCGAGGGCGGGATCCTGATCGCCGAGCTCAACGCGATCGCGCGCGTGGTCTCGATCGTGTTCCTCAGCACCTACGGGTTCCTGAACACCGCGAGCGCCACCGAGTCGTGGGTGAGCCCGGACTTCCGTCCCGACTTCCGGATCCCGCGCTGGGTGAGCGTGGTCGGCGCGGCGACCTGCCTGCTCCTGATGATCCGCCTCGACCCGCTGTCGATGGCCGCCGCGACGGCCGGCATGGGCGGCCTCTACCTGTTCCTCCAGCGCCGCCAGCTGCGCCTCGAGTCCGGCGACGCGTGGGAGGGCATCTGGAGCGCCCTGGTCCGGGCCGGGCTCTATCGCCTCCACGGGACGGAGCGCCAGCAGCGCAACTGGCGCCCCAACGTCCTCATGTTTCGCGGCCCCACGCCGAGCCCGGGGCTGGTGCGGCTGGCGGAGAGCCTCGCGAGCGGGAGCGGGCTCGTGACCGACTTCCAGCCGCCCGGGGCGGGCCGCGAGGGCCCCGGGCGAGGGACCCCCTTCGACGAGCGTGAGGGTCTGTTCCACCGGACCCTCGCCGAGGACGGCGACGACCTCGGCGAGGTCGAGGCGCTCTGCCGGCACTACGGCTACGCCGGCCTCGAGCCGAACACGGTGCTCTTCGAGCACGCGCAGGTCCTGCCGAGGGCCGCGGCCTTCGCTTCGCTGATGCGCACGCTATCGGGCCTCGGCCTGAACGTCCTGATCCACGGCGCGGGGGAGGGACCGTCGATGGCCCCTCACCCGCGCATCGACGTGTGGTGGCGCTTCGAGAGCTCGCCGCGCTTCGGCATCGCCCTCGCCCGCAGCCTGAGCATGTCCCCGGCGTTCCGCGCCCACCGGGTGAGGTTCCTGACCGTGTGCGACGACAGCATCCGGCGCGACGGTGCCCGCAACGCCACCCGGCGCCTGCTCAGCGCTTCCCGGATCCCCGCCGACGTCGACGTCTTCCTCGGCGCCGTCGAGCCGAAGAGCTTCGAGTCGTGGGTGAGCGCGCAGTCGGCGGACGCCGCCCTCACCCTGGTTGAGCTCGCCCCACGCGCCCTGACCGACGCGGATCTGGCGGGGCTAGAGGCCGTCCAGGACGCGGTCGGGGAGGTGCTCTGGCTCCGGCCCGGGACCCCGTTCGACCGGCCGTCGCTGCCCGCGCCGCGCGACAGCGCGCCCGGCGACGCGCGCCCCGACGACACCCTCGACGATCTCGAGCTGCCGGCCCTCCCCCACGTCACCGACGAGACGCTGAGGGCGAGAGGGGAGAGCTTCGCGTTTCGGGTCGAGGCGGCGGTCGAGCAGCTGTTCGAGGGCGGCCTCGATCAGGCCCTCGGCCATCAGCGTGAGCTCCTGGCGAAGGTGGGGGAGCTCGTGGACCGCCACTACGAGCTCCTGCTCGATGCGCTCGAGGAGCCCCAGCCCGTGCGGCGGCGGCGCGCGGTCAACCGCATCCAGAGCGCCTACCTCAAGGAGGCCCGCGCCGCGGTGGACGCCTTCGCGGAGAGCGGCGTCGTCGCCCAGCGCGACCACCTGGAGGGCCCCCTGGCGGCGCTGCTCGAGGACCGCACGCTGATCGACGCGGCACGGAACCCCGACGACGATGGGTGGGTCGGCGTGGAGCGGGACCGGGACGCCTTCGCGCCAAACGAGGACGACCCGCCGGAGGTCGCGCGCCTGAAGAAGGGGCACCTGCGTCGAGCCCCCCGCGAGGGGCCCGTCCCGACCGAGGTCCCGGTCCGGCCGCTGCAGGAACGCGCGCTCGCCCGGATCCTGCGCCGCGCGCTCGAGCCGGCGTTCGATGCCCTGACCGACGGCGGGTGGGCCTTCACCGTCTCCCTCGGGCGCGCGGTCAGCGGCGCTCGCAACGGCCTCGCGCTGTTCGCCCGGCGGCCGACCGACCAGGGTCCCGACGCGCTCCGGACCCTCGCCCAGGAGCAGTGGCGCCTCGCGTCGGCGGCGCTCTCGGCGGTGGAGGACGATCTCGAGGCGACGCGCCGCGCCGTGCAGCGGGCGCTCCTGCTCCCGACGCGACAGACGCTGCGCCGCCACCTCGAGGAGCTCGAGAGCCTCGCGGCGGCGGACCGGGAGCGGCGCCGGCCCCTCAACCCGCGCACCCGGGAGGCCCTCGCGGCGGAGCTCACGGCGATGCCGGGCCGCTTCCTCGAGCTGGAGGCGGCGCTGCTCGAGCGTATCCGGCTCGGGCTCGAGGTCGCCGCCTTTCAGCAGCGGCTCAGCACGATCGCCGACCGCACCCGCGAGGCCCTCGACCTCGAGCTGCGCAACGTGCTTGGCCAGCTCACCCCGCTGCGGAGCACGATCGCGGAGCTCCGCGACGATCCGGACCGGCGGCCCCCGCCCCGCCGCGGTGACCGTCCAGGGCGCTTCGATCCGGCGCGGGTCCTCGACAGCCTCAAGCGGGAGGGGCGTCGCAGCGCGGACGCGCTCCCCGAAGAGGTGCGGGTGCTGAGCGACGAGTCCATCCCGAGCCTCGCGGAGGGCCTCGATGACGAGGTGGAGCTCGTCGACCTTCCGCTGCGGCGCCTCGCCCGCTTCCTCCTGGACGCGGAGATGATCGGGCCCGTCGAGCGCGCCCTCGGACAGGTCCCCGCGCTCGAGGCTCGCGCCGCGACGACCGCCGACGACGCGGTCCGGATGGTCGCCCTCGCCCCGGCCGGGGACGAGCAGCCCGAGCCCCCGACGGAGGCCGAGCGGGCCGCGGCCTTCGACGACAGCCTCGCCCGCCTCGACGAGGCGATCGCCGCCCTCGAGGCCTGCCGGAACGAGCTCGACCGCTTGCTTGACGCGCGCCTCCTGACCGTGCTGCGAGGGACCGACCCCTGGGAGCTGACGCGCTCGGCGCGGAGCCTCGGCGCGGAGATCCGGCGCCACCAGGGCCAGCGGGCGGTGTCCGGGGCGCAGTCCCTCGTGCTGCGTGGCGTCTCGGAGGCACGGCGGGCCGCCGTGGGGGCGGTCTACCGGCAGAGCGACGGCGTGCTGCTGGCCCGGCGCCTCGCGCGGGAGACCACCACCCCGTCCGGCACGATCGACGCGATCCGGGCCCTGGTGGAGGCCTACGCCCCGAGCCCCCGGGTGCTCGACGACCTGCCGCTCTACTACCGGCAGCTCTTCCTCGGCAAGGCCACCTTCGACGAGACCTACTGGGTGGAGCGCGAGGAGGAGCAGCGCGCCGCGCGCCGGGCGGTGAGCCAGCACGAGCGAGGGGCCCGGGGCGTGCTGCTGGTGACCGGCGACCCGGACAGCGGCAAGACCGCCCTCGTCCGCCACCTCGCGGCGCGCGCGCTCAGCGGACGGACCGTCCGGCGGGTCACCCCGCCCGAGGCCTCGACGGCCGCGGTCGGCGCGCTCGAGCGCGCGGTCGTCGACGCCCTCGGCGCCTCCGGCAACGTCGACGGCGCGCTGCGGTCCCTGCCCCGGCGCTCGGTCGTCGTCGTGGAGGACCTGCACCGCTGGTGGGCGCGCCGCGCCGGCGGCCTCGGCGCGATCGACCGGCTGTTGGCCCTGGTCGAGGCACATGCGGAGCGGGTGCTCTTCATCCTCGAGGCGGGCCGCCCGGCCTTCGACGTCCTCGCGCGGCTCCGGCCCCTCGAGGAGCTGGCCTTGACCGTCGTCGAGTGCGGGCCGATGTCCGCGCGTCAGCTGCGCGACGTGGTCCTCGCCCGCCACGGGTCGACGGGGATGACCTTCGAGCTCGACGGACGCCCGGAGGGGCAGGTCGGGGGCTATCGCCTCGCGGCGCACTTCACGCGGCTGTTCCGGAGCTCGGGAGGACTGGTCGGGGTGGCCCTCGCGACGTGGATCGCCCAGGTGCGGCGCGTCGACGAGCGCACGCTGGTGCTCGGCCCGCCGCCGCGCGAGGGCGCCCGGTCCCTCGATGACCTGAAGAGCCCGTGGGTCGCGCTCCTCGTGCTGCTGCTCCTCGTCGGGCCGACCCGGCGGCGGGACGTCGCGTCGCTGTCCATGCTCCCCGCCAGCGAGGTGGGCGCCGAGCTCGAGGCCCTGCTCCGGACCGGGCTCGTCGAGGAGAGCGGCGCGGTCGTACGGGTCAGCCGGCCGATCACCCACCTCCTCCTCTCCCGGCTCCGAGCCCTGGAGGTGCTGCCGTGACCGACACCGCGACCGGCGGGACCCTGACCGGCGGCGGCATGGCCAGCCAGCTGGTGGGCGACCTCCTGATCGGAGCCGTCCTGTTCGTCGTGCTGCGCGGCCTTCGCGTGCTGCTCGACTACCTGCCGCTGTCGCCCGAGCGGCGGCGACGCGCCCGCCGGGCGTACCCGGTGGTCGCGGGGTCCGCCGCGCTCCTCTACTTCCTGTGGGTCGCGGCGACGCTGTTCGGGGACCGGCCGGAGCGGCTCGCCCTGGCGGTGGCGGCGGTGCTGGCGGCGACGGTGGCAGCGAGCTGGTTCGCGATCCGGGACGTGGTGGCCGGCGTGGTGCTGAAGGCCGGTCGGGTCGTGCAGGTCGGCGACCGCGTGCGCATCGGCGAGGTCGAGGGGCGGGTCGAGCGCATGGGCCTACGCCAGGTGGTGATCGCCTCGGGAGGCGGCGAGGAGGCGGTGCTGCCCTACCGGGTGGTGGCGGCCGGACCGGTCAGCCGCACGCCGGTCACCGACCACGGCGCGGTCCACGTGTTCGAGGTGCCCGTCGGGGGGCGCTCGGTGAGCGAGCTGAAGGTCCGGATCCGGGAGGCGGCGCTCCTCAGCCCGTGGGCGACCCTCGCGCGACGTCCGGAGGTCGAGGCCCGCGGGGAGGACCGGCTGGTCGTGACCGTGTTCGCCCTCGATGCGGACCGGGCCGCGGACGTGGAGGGCGCGGTCCGAGCCGCCCTTCAGTCGCCGGCGCTCGGCGCGGGCGCCGGCGGCGCCGGGGCGGGGGACGTGCCCGTCCCGAGGTAGAGCGCGACGACGACCACCACCGCCACGAGCGCGGTCACGAGCGCGCCGAGGAGCACGCCCAGCCAGAGCGCGAGGCGCGGGTCGATGCCGCGGGCCGGCTCGGTCGCGAGCGCGCGCTCACCGCTCCGCGCCCGGGGGGGCGTCGGTTCCTCCTCGAGGTCGCGCAGCGCGTGCGCGTCGAACGTCGGGACGACGTCGACCTCCACGGGCACGGACACCGGGGTGCCTCGGCCGAGGGTCGGATCATCGGGCCGCTCCTCGAAGAGCGGCTCCATCTTCACGGTGAGGTCGGCCGGCGCGCCGGCCACCGGGAGCCCCTCCACGCCGGTTGGCTCGGGCCCCCCCCGCCTCCGGAGCGCCGAGGCCATCCGCTGCGCCGAGGCCCAGCGCTCGTCCCGGTCGCGGACCAGCGCTCGCGCGATCACGCGGATCAGCCACGGCGGCAGGTCCGGCCGCAGCTCGTCGAGGGGCGGAGGGTCCTCGTGGAGGATCTTGGCGACGAGGCGTCCGTAGGTGGCCGCCACGTAGGGCGGCCGGTCCGCGAGCGCGTGGTAGAGGACCGCCCCCACGCTCCACAGATCGGCCCGCGCGTCGACGGGCGCCCCGTCTGCCTGCTCCGGGCTCATGTAGTAGGGCGTGCCGAGCACCGCGCCCTGCTGGGTCGCGCTGAGACCGGGACCCTCCTTCGTGTCCTTGGCGATGCCGAAGTCGAGGATCTTGACGTGGAGCTCACCGCGCTCGTCCCAGGTCAGGAAGACGTTCTCGGGCTTGACGTCGCGGTGGACGATCCCCCGCGCGTGGGCCGCCGCGAGGCCGTCCAGGAGCTGGAGGCCCACCTCGACGATCTCGTCGAGGCGGAGCTCCTGGCCCTCGATCGCCTCGCCCAGATCCTTGCCCTCGAGGAGCTCGAGGCAGAGGTAGAGGCTCCCGTCCTGGTCCCGGCCGGCGTCGAGGACATCGCAGATCGCCGGGTGCCCGATCGCGGAGGCCGCCCGCGCCTCGCGGAGGAACCGCGTGGCGAAGCCCTCGATCGACGCGACCTCCGTCCCCAGCAGCTTGAGGGCCACATGGCGGCCGGTGAACCGATGGACCGCCGCGTAGACCGCGCCGACGCTCCCGACCCCGAGCAGGCGCTGAAGGCGGTACTTGTCGGCGACCACCCGCCCGACCTGCGCCTCGACGTCTCGTTCGCTCCGACCCAACCCGACCCGCCAGATCGCAGCCTAGGGCGCCGCCCGGCCCCGATCGAGGAGGACCGTGCGGTGTCCGGCGGACCGCGCGGGCGCAGCCCCCGGAGCCTCAGCGGGCTCGAGGCCGCGGATCGAGGCGGGTCCGCACCTCGCCCCGCACCAGGTCCATGACGCCGGGCTGGCTCAGGAAGCGGCCGGGGAACCCGAGGTCGACGCGGGAGACCTCGTCGAGGCGGGCGAGCTGCTCCGCGCTGAGCGTGACCTCCGCCGCGCCGAGCGTGTCCTCGAGCTGCTCCACCTTCCGGGCGCCGACGATCGGGATCATCCCGTAGCCCTGCGCGGCGACCCACGCCGTCGCGACCTTGGCGCTGCTCACGCCGAGCTCGTCGGCGACCGCGTCGACCGCCCGGGCGATCTCGAGGTTGGTCTCGGAGGTCCGGCCGCGGGCCTCGTTCGCGGCGGACCGCTTCGAGTCGACGTCCTCGCCGCCGCCGCGGGTGTACTTGCCGGTGAGGACCCCGCCCCCGAGGGGCGCCCACGCGACGACGGACATCCCGTAGTGCTCCGCCATCGGCAGGAGCTCCCGCTCCACCGTCCGCACGATCAGGCTGTACTCGATCTGGAGCCCGACGTAGGCGCTCCAGCCGCGAAGCTCGGCGAGCACGTTCGACGCGCTGACCACCCACGCCGGGGTGTCGCTGACCCCCACGTAGAGGACCTTGCCGGACCGCACGAGGTCGTCGAGGCCACGCATCGTCTCCTCGTAGGGCGTCTGGTCGTCCCAGGCGTGCACCCAGAGGAGGTCGAGGTAGTCCGTCCGCATCCGCCGGAGGCTCCCCTCGACCGCGAGGACCATGTTCTTCCGCTGGTTGCCCGCCGCGTTCGGGTCCCGGTGGTCCATCGAGAGGGTGTACTTCGTCGCGACGACCATCCGGTCGCGCTTGCCCTCGAGCCAGCGCCCGACGTACTCCTCCGTCTGGCCGTTGTGGTACTTGTTCGCGGTGTCGAGGAAGTTGCCTCCCGCCTCGGCGTACAGGTCCAGGATCGCGTGGCTGGTCGGCTCGTCGGCGCCGAAGCCCCAGTCCTCGCCGAAGCTCATCGTGCCCAGACAGATCTCGGAGACGCGGAGGCCGGACCTCCCCAGAAGTCGATAGCGCAGCATCGGAGTCCCTCCCTCGGGTGGGGTGCAGTGGGCTGGTGGAGGCCACCCTGGCGCCCGCCCGGGGGGCCGACAAGTCCCGTGGGCGCCGGCGGTCGTGCTACCCCGCGTAGGTGCCGTCGCCATGGCTCGCCCTCCCCGCCACCGTCGCCGCCGCGATCGCCCTCGGGTGCGGCGCCCCCTCCGACGCGGGGCGGCGCGGGGCGGAGGGCGAGCCCCCGCCCCACCGCGCCGACGACCCTCGCTGGTCCCCGGCCGACCCGCCCCCGGGACCCGCGCCCTCGGCGGCCTCCGTCGAGCTCCCCGCGGTCCGCGGGGGCTGCCCCATCCCGGCGCGCTACGGTGGCGAGCTCCGGCTCGGCATCCCCTTCGCCCCGGGCCTCGCCCTCGACCTGGCGGTCCCCGCGGGGCCCGGCCCGCACCCGTGGGTGGTGGTGCTGCACGGCGGCGGCTGGAACGCGGGCGAGCGCGCCCACGTCCGGCACGAGATCCGCATCCTCGCGGCCCTCGGGTATGCGGGGGCGGCCGTCGACTACCGCCTCGTCGGGCCCCGGGGCGAGCACGCGTTCCCGGCGGCCGCGGCGGACGCGAGGTGCGCGATCCGGCACCTTCGGCGGGCCGCGGCGCGCTACCGCCTCGACCCGGGGCGGTCCGCGGCCTTCGGGTTGAGCGCCGGGGGCCACCTCGCGCTGGTCGCGGCCCTCGGCTCCGGCCGATCGGACCTCGACGACGGGAGCTGCCCGGATCGGGCCACCTCCCCGGCGGTGCAGGCCGTCCTCGCGCTCTACGGCCCCGCCGACCTGAGGCGTCGGGACGGCTACGGCGCCTACGCGAACCGGGTGATCGATGCGCTGCTGGGCGGCCCGGAGCGGCGCCTCGCCGCCCTCGCCTCGCCGATCTCGTTGGTGTCCTCCGACGACCCGCCGACCTTCCTCGCCCACGGCGCCCTGGACGAGGTGGTGCCGGTCGACGAGAGCCGTCGCCTGCGGACGGCCCTCCAGCGCGCCGGCGTCCCCGTGCGCTACGTGGAGGAGCCGACGCAGGGCCACAGCTTCCTGCTGTTTGACCGAACGCCGGAGCTGCCGCGGGTGACGTGCACGGCCCTCGCCTTCCTGGCGCGGACGATCGGCGGACGCTGAGCGGCGCCGGCGCCGGCGTTCCGGTTTGCTACGGTGGAGCCATGCCTGACGCGGGGACGCGCTTCTTCCTGTCCCTCGCCGGGGCGCTCGTCGCGGCCTGCGCGCCCTCCTCCGATGGCGAGCCGGTCACCGTGCCGTACGCGGGCGGAGCTGCCGTCGCGGGCGACGAGGTCGCGGTCTACCCGGCGCCCGCGGCCCCCGCGGCCCCCGCGGCGCCCGCGGGGCCTCCCGAGCCGGCCCGCTCGCTGAGCGACGCGTTCGCGGAGGACCTGGCAGGGCACGGCCGCTGGGTGGACGATCCCCGGCACGGGCCGGTCTTCCTTCCCCACGATCCGGCCTTTCGCCCGTTCCGGGAGGGGCGCTGGGACGTCCAGGAGGACGGGGAGCTGGTCTGGGTCTCGAGCGCGCCGTTCGGCTGGGCGGTCGGCCACTTCGGGCGCTGGGCCCGCCTCGGCCAGGACCGCTACGGGTGGATCCCGGGCGACCGGTGGAGCCCCGGATGGGTACGGTGGCTGGAGGCGTCCCAGCCGGGCGCGGAGGGGGTGGTCGGGTGGGCTCCGCTTCTGGCGGATGGGTCCAGCCCGCGGGGCACCTGGACGTTCGTTCCCGTCTCCCGGCTGCTCGCCGAGGACGTGCACCGCTACGCCGTCGACGAGGAGGCCGCCGGCGTCGCCCTGGAGACCGGCGCCCCGCTGGCGGTGGCGGCGCTCCTGCCGGACGGCCGCCGCTGGCCGACGCGCGCGTACCTGCGCCGCCGGGGCATCCCGGAGACGGGGCGCGCCCCCCCGCCCGTGTGGCCCGAAGAGGCTCATGCCGTCCGGACGGTGCTGGACGCCGACGGGCTCGGCGTTCGGCGACGGGGCCGGACCCAGGTCCTGGGCGCGCGGCGGGACCCGACCCGCGCCGAGCCGAGCCGTTCCGGTACGCTGCTTCACTGACGACGCTGTACGGGCCGCCTCGCCGGAGGGTAGGCTCGCGCAATGGTCGCTGACCCCGAGGCCGACGGTGACGACGAGGTCGAGGAGAGCTGGCTTCGCCTCGTCGCGGGTCAGAGCGAGCGGCTGCCGATGCGGCCGCCGGCGACCCCGTCGCTCGGGCCCGGCGTCGTGGTCGGCGAACGGCACCGCCTCGTCGCGCGGATCGGCGGCGGCGCGATGGGGACCGTGTACGAGGCCGTCCGCCTCTCGGACGGGCGGGCCGTCGCGCTGAAAGTGATCCGCGCCGACGTCGCGGAGGAGGACGAGCTCAACGAGCGGTTCGCGCGCGAGGCCCACATCCTGCGGGATCTCCGGCACCGCGCGCTCGTGCCCGTGCTCGACTTCGGGCTCCACGAGGGGCGCCCGTTCTTCGCGATGGAGCTCCTGCGGGGCGAGACTCTGCGGGCGTTCCTGTCCCGGGAGGGCGCGGTGACCGTGGACCAGGGGCGCGCCTGGATCGGACCCGCCCTCGACGCGCTCCAGCTCGCCCACGACCGGGGCATCGTCCACCGCGACCTCAAGACGGAGAACCTGTTCCTCGACCGGGGGGCGAGCCCCCTGCGCCTTCGGATCCTCGACTTCGGCCTCGCGAAGGTGCGGGGTGATATCGCACTGACGGCCAGCGATGCGGCGTTTGGTACGCCGGCCTACATGGCGCCCGAGCAGCTCGAATCCGCGAAGAAAGCGACGGCGAAGAGCGACCAATACGCCGTGGCGGCCATCCTCTACGAGATGCTGACGCGGCGCATCCCCCATCGGGGTCGGGACCTGGTCGAGCTGTCGATGGCCAAGATGACCAAGCCCCCGGAGCCCATCCCGCCGACGGCGGAAGTACCCGACTCGATCCAACGGGCCCTCGCCCGGGCATTGGCCAAGGATCCAAAGGACCGCTACCCGAATCTTGTATCGTTCAAGGAGGCCATTCTACAGGATTGACGCGAGGTCGAGTTGGACGAGCAGCTCCGGCGATGGGCACACGAGCACGGCGTCTCCCCAGGGGCGCTCCAGAAGCTCGAGACGCTCCTCTCCCACGAGGGCCGGGGCCCGGCGACGCCCACGCGGCACCCGGAGCGCGTGCTCCCGACCCGCTACGAGGACCGGGGCCTGATCGGGGTGGGAGGGTCCGCCGAGGTCCGGCGGGTCTTCGACTGGGACCTCAAGCGGACCGTGGCGATGAAGGTGCTGCTCGAGCGCAGCATCGCCCAACCGGTCACGCGCGCCCGCTTCCTCAACGAGGTCCGGATCACCGGTCGCCTCGAGCACCCGGGGGTCGTCCCCGTCCACGACCGGGGACTCCTCGCGGACGGACGGCCCTTCTTCACGATGAAGGAGGTGCGAGGCCGCTCCTTCGACAAGGTCCTCGCCGAAGGGAAGCGCGATCGGGTGGTGCAGCGGCGGCTGCTCACGCTGCTTCTGCGGGTCGCCGAGACGATGGCCCACGCCCACGCCCTCGGCGTCGTCCACCGGGATCTGAAGCCTGCCAACCTCATGGTCGGGGCCTTCGGCGAGGTGATGGTCATGGACTGGGGGATCGCGCGCGACCCCGAGACGCCGTTCGTCGCGACCCACGCCCAGCGGGGTCTCGAGCAGAGCCTCGAGCCCTCGTCCCACACCCGGACCGGGGACGTCTTCGGCACGATCGGCTACATGTCGCCCGAGCAGGCGAGGGGCGAGGCCAAGGCCGTGGGTGCGCCATCCGACGTCTGGTCCCTCGGCCTCGTCCTCTACGAGGTGCTGCTCGGCGAGCGGGCCTACGGCGGTCATCCGGCCTTCGTCCTGGCCCAGCTGAAGGCCGGTGACGGCCCGGTGGTGCCGTCGGAGGCGCCGGTGCCGGACGATCTTCGGGAGATCCTCGAGCGGGCCCTCGCCCCCGAGTCAGCGGACCGCTACCCGACGGCCGAGCCCCTTCGCCATCACCTCCAGCGGTGGCTCGACGGCGAGGCGCAGCGGGAGCGCGCCCGGGCCGCGGTCGTCGAGGCGGAGTCCCTGTGGTCCTCGGTCGAGGAGCTGGCGGGCCGCGAGCGGCAGCTCCGGGAAGCGGCGTCAAGGCTCCGGGCGACGCTCCTCGACCACCACCCCGTCGAGCGGAAGCGTCCGCTCTGGGATCTCGAAGACGAGGCGGACTCCGTCGCCCAGCGGCGCGCGATCCTCGAGGAGGAGCGGATCGACCGCCTCCGGTCAGCCATCCAGGAGGACCCGGACAACGAGGACGCCCACGCGGAGCTCGCTCGCTGGTACCGGGCTCGCCTCGTCGAGGCCGAGCGGCGCCAGCGCCCGGCCACCGCGGCGCGCTACGAGCTCCTGCTCCGGCGGCACGACCGGGCCGGGGCCCACCGGGCGTTCCTCGCGCGGGAGGCGACGCTGTCGCTGCGCACGGAGCCGCGGGCGGAGGTCCGGGCCCGCCGCGCGGTCCACCGCCAGCGCAGGGTCACCCTCGAGGCCGGCCACGAGGTGGGGATGACCCCGCTCGAGCGCGTGACCATCGCCGCCGACACCTACGTGCTCGAGCTCCGGGCCGAGGGCTGTGCGGTGGCCTGCTACCCGATCCGCCTCGAGCGGGGCGAGGAGGCCGTCGAGCCGCCGCCCGGCGAGGCGGAGGCCCAGCCGGTCCCCCTGGTCCGGGAGGGCCGCCTCGGTCCCGACGACATCTACGTGCCCGGCGGATGGAGCGTCGTGGGCGGGGACCCGATCGCGATCGACGGCTTCCCCCGCCGGCCGGTCTGGCTCGACGGCTTCGTCTGCCGGCGCTTCCCGGTCACCTGGGAAGACTACCTCGCGTTCCTGGACGACCTGGTCGCCGAGGGGCGGGCGGACGAGGCCGCCACCCACATCCCGGCGGCCTCCCTCGGCACCGTGGGGGCCTCCCGCCACGAGGCGCACGTGCGGCGCGTCGGCGAGCGATACGAGCTCGTCCCGGAGAGCTTCCTCTTCCCCTCCGCTTCGTTGCGCTGGCCCGTGAGCGGCGTGACGTGGCATGACGCCACGGCCTACGCGCGCTGGGAAGCAGCTCGGACCGGCCTCCCGTGGCGGCTCCTCGAGGACGTGGAGTGGGAGAAGGCCGCCCGTGGCGTCGACGAGCGGCCCTACCCCTGGGGCTGGCACGGCGAGCCCAAGTGGTTCCGGGTGGCGGGGTCGACGGAGGAGCCGGCCCAGTTCGCCGACGTCGACGACTACCCGGAGGACGAGAGCCCCTATGGCGTGCGGTCCCTCGGGGGCAACATCCGGGAATGGACCCGCACGCCCTGGACGCTCGAGGGCGAGCTCCAGGAGCGGATGCGGGTCCCGATGACGGTCGAGCCGAGCGCCGACGAGCTGATCGTGGTCCGTGGCGGGAGCTGGCACACCGCGCCGATCCAGGCCCGGAGCACCCACCGCTTCGCTGCCCTCCCCGACCATCGGACCGCGGTGGTCGGCTTCCGGCTCGCGCGGAGCCTCGTCGAGGAGGACCGCGTTCGGCGGACGTCCCCTCACCCCCCGTAGCCGTACCAGCCGCTCCCGGGGTAGCCCGGGTCGTTGGGGCCGACCGGGACGAAGCTCGCGACCGCCCCGACGTCGGGCGTGGCCGAGCCGAAGATGCTGCTCAAGGCGTCGTCCGTCACGTAGAACACCGGCACGCTGGGCGCCTGGGGGTCCGACGGCATGCTGACGCTGGCCGCGCCGATCACCTCGCCGAAGTTCCCCGAGCTGTTGGCCACGTCATCGAGGACGAAGACCAGGTCACCGGACGACGGGAGCGTGCCGGCGTCCCAGGGCGGGATCCCGAGCGTCTCGCCCATCAAGGACTCCTGCGCATTGATGGACTGTACGAGCGCGGATAGCGCATTGAGATCCTGCGACGCCGCGACCATCTCGAGCTCGAGGGTGAACGCGGCCGGAGCCGCGGACGTCAGCCCTGCCACGAACCACTCTTCCCGATCGGCCGCGAGGCCGTAGCCCGGAAGCGCAGGCGCGCTGGGGCCCCTGACGATCACGTGACCGTAGCTTCCGCCGTTCGGCGTGCTGAGCTCCCAGAGGAAAACCGACCACACCAGCGACTCGGGGACCACCTGAGCCTGGGCCACCGGAGCCCGCAGCGGGCCTCCCGGCAGGGTAGAGCTCCCCATCAGCGCCACCCCGAGCAGGGCGCACCAAACCAACCTTCGCACACGCATTTCGTCACTCCAACAGCGCGTTTCCGAGGACCGTCCGGAGCGGAGGCCAGGGTTCGCGCCTGCGAACAAACGAGCGAGATGCCCGTCATTCGATCGGAGCCAGACGTGAGGATCCGTGATCCTCGTCGGCGGCAGCAATCGCCGCGCCCGGACGAAGTACACACGTGGAGCGACCGCCCCTTCGACGCGGTCAGGGCCACGCGAGGGCTGCGGGTAGACGGCCCCGGCTCCCTCGTTCTACAGGGATCGCGTGGTGGACGTCCTCGCCGGCATCTTCATCGGGGGGAGCTCCCGGCGCATGGGCCAACCCAAGGGCCTCCTCGTCACCGAGGACGGCCTCCGGCTGGTCGACCGGTGGCGTCGGGTCCTCCGGGAGGCGCGGGTCCCGCGGATCGTGCTGGTCGGGGAGCACGCCGCCTACGCCGACGTGGACCTCGACCAGCTCCCGGACGCCGTGCCCGGCCAGGGGCCGGCCGGGGGCCTCCTGGCCCTGCTCGGCGCGGCGGGGAGCGGCCCCGCGATCGCCGTCGCGTGCGACATGCCCTGGCCGACCGCGGAGGACGTGCGTCGCCTCGTGGACGCCCCGTCGGGCCCCGCGGTCCTGGCGCCACGGCGGGAGGACCGCTGGGAGCCGCTGTTCGCCCGCTACGATCCCCCGCGCTGCGTCCCCGTGCTCGAGCGGCGCCTCGCGCGCGGCGAGCGCAGCCTGCAGGGCCTGCTGGACGAGCTCGCCGCGCCCGTCGCCGTCCCGCCGGAGCGCCTCGACGACTGGGATCGACCGGAGGACCTGCCAGCGCCTCTCCGGGCTCAGCTCGGCGGGCGCAGCTCCGCGTAGGCCCGCCGGAGCTTGTCGTCCCGGTCCCGGCGAGCGAGGTGGGCGAGGACGTACCGGGACAGCGGCGTCAGCCGCCGCCAGCCGGCCTCGGAGAGCGCCGGGAGCTTGGCCGCCACCGACGGGGGCCGGCGGTCCGGGGCGGGCTCGGGGCGAGCCGCGAGCGGCGCGGGCGCGGGCTCCGCGTGGCGGAGCAGGCCGCGGACCCGGTCCGGGTCGACGCGGTCCTCGGCCCCGGCCCGGACCACCTCGCGGCGGGCCTCGAGGCTCATCCCCTGCCAGGCCTCGAGGCTGAGCTTGCACCCGGCGGCGTCCAGCGCTCGCCTGGCCGCCATCGGGATCCAGGTCAGCCGCCCGTCGTCCTCCTCGAACGCGAAGACCGTCACCGGGACCAGCGTAGGCGCTCGCCGGGGCCCGCGCCCCGGGTCCCGGTCGAGGCGCGATGGCCGACGGCCGGGGGCGGTCCTGCGACCGCTGGGGCCGGCCGGCCTAGCCGGACGGCTCGCCGGTGCTAGAGCAGCGTGCAGGGCTCCCGCCGGGAGCCCGCCCGCCATGTCGAACGCCACGCCCACCCTGAGCGGATGGGGCCGGATCGCCGTCCCCGGCCGCGAGCGGCTCGGCGAGGACCTCGTGGGCCTAACCGAGGACGCCGTGCTCAGCCGCGGGCTCGGCCGATCCTACGGCGACAGCGCCCTGCCGCCGCCCTCGAAGCCGGAGGTGGCGACGCCCACCCTCGCGGATCGCCTGCTCGGCTTCGACCCCTCGACGGGAGCGCTTCGGGCGGAGGCGGGGCTGAGCCTGCGCGAGCTCAACCGCCTGTTCCTGCCCCGCGGGTTCTTCGTCCCGGTCACGCCGGGCACCCAGTACGTGACGCTCGGCGGCATGGTCGCGGCGGACGTGCACGGCAAGGGCCACCACGTGGCGGGCTGCATCGGAGAGCACGTACGCCGCCTGCGGATGCGCGTGGCGGACGGGCGCGTCCTCTGGTGCTCGGCCGAGGAGCACCCCGACCTGTTCCTCGCGACCCTCGGTGGGATGGGGCTCACGGGTCACATCCTCGAGGTCGAGCTGACGATGCGGCCCATCCGCTCGCCCTGGATCGCGATGGAGAGCCGCCGGGTCGGGGACATCGACGAGTACATCGACGCCCTCAAGGACACCGCCGAGCGGTTCCCCTACGCCGTGGGCTGGATCGACTGCCTGACCCGGGGGCGGCACATGGGCCGGGGCATCCTGATGGCCGGGGACTGGGCGGAGCCGGACACCGCCCCGGCGCGCTTCCCCAGCCCGAAGCGCCGGATGACCTTCCCGGTCGAGCTCCCGAGCTGGGTCCTGAACCGAGCCTCGATCCGCGCCTTCAACCTCGCCTACTACTGGAAGCACCTGCCCCGGAAGCGCGAGCAGCTCGTTCACTGGGAGTCGTTCTTCTACCCCCTCGACGGGATCCGGCACTGGAACCGGATGTACGGGCCCCGGGGCTTCACGCAGTACCAGTGCGTGGTGCCGGAGGACGCGGGCCGGGGCGCTCCCCGGCGGGTCCTCGACCGCCTGACCAGCCTGGGTGGCGCGTCGTTCCTCTGCGTGATCAAGGACTGCGGCCCCGAGGGGCGGGGCCTGCTCTCGTTCCCGAGGCGCGGCACCAGCATCGCCCTCGACATCGCCGTCCGGGACGGGACCCAGGCGCTGGTCGATGCCCTGAACGAGGCCGTCCTGAAGGAGGGTGGCCGCATCTACCTCGCGAAGGACACCTTCACCCGACCGGAGCACTTCCGCGCGATGGAGCCGCGGCTCGAGCGCTTCCTGGAGGTGCGCCGGCGTTGGGACCCCGACGGCCGGATCCGGAGCGCGCAGTCGGTCCGCCTCCTGGGGGACCCGCCGTGAGGCGCGGGCCGATGCGGGTGGCGTTCCTCGGCGCGACCCGCGGCATGGGCCGGGCGCTCGCCCGGCGCATGGCGGAGCGGGGCGACCGGCTGTTCCTGCTCGGCCGCGACCTCGAGGACCTTCGGCGCACCGCCGACGACCTCGCGATCCGGGGTCGGGGAGGCGAGGCCTTCGGCGCTGCCCGCTGCGACCTGATGGATCCGTCCACGTTCCCGGCCGCCCTGGGCGAGGCCGAGGCGACGCTCGGCGGGCTCGACGCCGTCGTCGTCACCGCCGGGGTCTTCGCCACCCAGGACCGCCTGGAGGCCGACCCCGAGCTCGCCGCCCGCGTCCTGACCGTCGACTTCACCCACACCGTGCTGTTCTGCGAAGAGGCGCGGCGGCGCCTGTTGGCCGCCGGGGGCGGCAAGCTCGCCGTGTTCAGCTCGGTGGCCGGCGAGCGGGGGCGCAAGCCGACCGTCCTCTACGGCGCCAGCAAGGCCGGGCTGACCCGCTACCTCGAGGGCCTCGACCACCGGTTCTGGAGCGACGGGCTCGAGGTCATCACCGTCAAGCCGGGCTTCGTGCGGACGTCGATGACGGCTGGCCTGAAGGAGCCGCCCTTCGCGGGCGACCCCGAGCCCGTAGCCGAGCGGGTCCTGAAGGCGATCGACCGCGGACGACCCGTCGTCTACGCGCCGTTCATGTGGGGGCTCGTCATGTGGGTGATCCGACGGTTGCCCCGGTTCGTCATGCGACGCGTCGCGTTCTGAGCGCTTGGCCGGCCTCGAACGTTACATCTGCGCAACAACCGGTCGGGCCTCGAACGCAAACGGGCTCCGTTCGCCTCTCTCTGGGTGTGAGTCTCTCGACGCCACCCGTCTGGTCGCCCGACGACGACTCCGGGATCCCCAAGACCGCGAGCCACGAGGACGCCCTGACGGCCGATGGGGTCGAGGCGTTCGATTCGGCCGACCCCGTGGTCCTCGCCGCGAGCGGGCGCCGGGTCGACCTGCGTCCCGGGCTGGTCCTCGACCGTCGCTACGTCCTGAAGCGGAAGATCGGCAAGGGCGGCATGGGGCAGGTGTGGGAGGCCCTCGACCGCCGCCTCGAGCGCGGCGTCGCGGTGAAGATCCTCCACCAGCACTACGCGGCGGACCACCGGATGGCCCGGCGCTTCTTCCGGGAGGCGCGCGCCGCCGCGCGCCTCTCCCACCCGGGGATCGTCACGCTCTACGACCTCCAGGACAACGCCCGGATGCCGGGCGCCCGCATGTACCTGGTGATGCAGCTCCTCGAGGGCCTCTCGCTGCGGCGCTGCATCCGCACCCAGGGGCGCCTCACGGAGACGGTGATGCTCCGGATCGCGGTCGAGGTCGCCGACGCGATCGCGGCCGCCCACGAGGAGAGCGTCATCCACCGCGACCTCAAGCCCGACAACGTGTTCCTCGCCCGCCGCGGTCGGGATGCCATGCAGGTGAAGGTGCTCGACTTCGGGATCGCGAAGGTCCTCGATGCCCAGCTCTCCCTGACCCAGAGCCAGGACGTCATGGGCACCCTGGTGTACGCCCCGCCCGAGCAGATCGAGTCGTCGAAGCGGGTCGACGAGCGCGTCGACATCTACGGGATCGGCACGCTGATGTACGAGGGCCTGACCGGCCATCCCCCCTTCGCCCACTCGCCGCCGCGCGAGCTCCTGAGCCGGATCGGGCACGAGCCTCCGACGCCGGTCACCGACCTCGCGCCGGGGATCCGGCCGGCCACGGCGGAGCTGATCCACCGCTGCCTGGCGAAGAGCCCGGACCGCCGGCCGTCGAGCGCCACCGCCCTCCTCGACGAGCTGCGCGCCCTCGGCCGCCCGACCCTGGCCAGCCCGATGCCCCTGCTGTCGGACGTCTCCGGCGTGCCGACCGACGACGACCTCCCGACCCGCCCCTCGCACCCGGCGCCGGACCCGGTCGTCCCAAGGGGTCGGGGCACCGCGAGGTCTGACAACCTGTGAACGCGGCGCTCCCATCTGGTCCAGAACGACACGCCGACCGTCGTAGCAGCGGGCCCGGGCGAGCCAAGATCCTCATCGACACGGATGGCACGCGCCGTGCATCTCAACCGGAAAGCACCCCTCAGGCACGCGGCGGCGAACGCCCCGAAGGAGGTCCTCTCATGCCTCGCATTCTCCGATTCCTCTTCGCGCGCATGGCCTTCCGGGCCCGGGTGGCTCGGCTCGCCCGGACCTGTCACGCGTAGCGCCGGCCCTGTCGGTGTCCCGCCACGGGACACGGACCCCGGGATGCCTCCCGGGGGGCCCCGGCCGAGGCGCCCGATCAGGCCTCGCCGATCGACGCCAGGAACTCGTGGGCCTCGGTCAGCGTGTCGTCCTCGACCTTCGCGCGCCGCGCCCAGAGCACGGCCTTCTGCTGATCGCCCTGTCGATGGGCGATCTGCGCCTGTCGCAGGAACGCAACAGCCTTGGTCATCGGGCCCGGCTCCTTGAGCAGGGTCACGACCCGCAGGGCCTTCAGGGCGCTCTCGTCGTCGCCGAGGTGCATCGCCAGCTCGGCGAGCTCCGCGGCGACGTCCCCGTTGTTCTTGTCGGCGTCGAGCGCGACCGAGAGCCACTCCTTCTGGGTCTCCGCGTCCCCGCTGAGGCCGGCGATCCGTCCCATCCGGAACTGCATGGCGGCGAGGTGGGGCGAGCGACGGCGCGGGAAGCCGTTGATCGTGTGCGTCAGCAGCTCGACCGCCTCCTGGTAGCGACCCGTCCCCATGTAGGCGTCGGACAGCGCGATCACGAGGTCGTGATCGTCGGGCTCGATCGCCGCCGCCTCGCTTAAGGAGACGAGGGCGCCCTCCGGGTCGTCCATCTCGAGGTGCAGCTCGCCGGCGCGGCGCAGGAGATCGACGCGCGCCTTCGGCTCCTGGCTGCTCCGCGCCTGGTGGTAGAGCAGCTCGGCGAGCTCCGCGCGGGCGCCGGTCTCCTCGTAGAGCGCCCTCACCGCCTCGAGGAGCCGGGGCTCGCTCGGCTGGTCCGTGTAGGCCTCCTCCACGCCAGGCCGCGCGTCCTGGGGACGGCCCAGGGCCCGGCACGCCGTCGCGAGCCCCAGCGCCGCCTCGACCTGTGCCTCGCCCGTCGCGACCCGGATCAGCTGCTCGTTGTGCGTGACGACGTCCTCCCAGCGCTCGTCGGCCTGGTCGAGGTCCCGTAGCGAGCGGAGCGCCTCGATGTCCGTGGGTCGACGGTCGACCCACTCCGCCCAGAGGGCTCGCTCCCGCTCCCGCTGCCCCGCCCCCCGATGGAGCTCGGCGAGGCGGCGCACGGCGTCCGACGCCGCCGCGTCATCGCCCGCCATCTCGGCCTCGACGCGCTGGCGCTCGACGGCTGTCGTCAGATCGGCCGCCGTGCCCTCCGGGTCGAGGCGATGGGCCTCCTCGAGGTCGGAGAGGGCCGACCCGAGGTTCCCGACCGCCAGCTCGAGCTGGGCCCGCATCCGGAGCAGCCTCGGCCGGTCCGGGCCGCTCCGGTCGAGCTCCTCGAGGGTGCTGGCCACCGCGTCGGCCGCCTCGCCCGGGCGGCCGGCCTCGACCAGGTCCTTGACCAGGGCCTCGAGCACGGCGAGGTCCCCGGGCGCCCGCTCCGCGGCCTGGAGCAGGATCTCCGCCGCCTCCGCCGGGCTCCGGAGCTCGTCCCGCAGGACGGCCGCCGCCTCGCAGAAGCGCGCCACCGCCTCGTCGGCCTCCTCCCGGTGCGCCGCGTCGAAGCGGATCATCTCGGCGAGGTCGGTCCACTCCTCGCGGCGCCGGTACCAGGCCTCGAGCCGCTGGCGCAGGGCGGGGTCGTCCGGCGCGGCGCGGAACCCGAGGTCGAGCGCGCGGCCGACGCCGTACTCGTCGTCGATCGACGTGTAGAGCGCCACCAGGTCGTCGGCGAGGCGGGGAACCTCCTCGCCCGACGACAGCGGCACGAGGCGCTCCATCAGCTGGGCTCGGTCGCGCGGGTCCTCGTCATCGCCGTGGAGCGCGAGGAGCGCCCGGAGCAGCGGCCGGTTCTCCGGCGCCCAGTCGAGGCCGGCGCGATAGAGGTCCATCGCCTCACCGCGATCCCGGTCCTCGGTCAGGCTGCCCATGCGGAGCGCGAGCGCGGCGATCTGGTCGATGTCCTGACGGTCCCGGGCCCGGTCGAGCTGCCGGTGGAGGAGCTCGACCAGCTGGGCGTCGTCTCCGGTGGCCTCGAAGTGGGCGGCGAGCCGCGCGCCGGCCTCGGGGTGGTCCGGCTCCTCGTCGAGCACCTCCTTCAGGACGTCGACGGCGGCCTCCCGGTCCTCGGCGACCTCGAGGAGGAAGTCGGCGTAGCGCATCCGGACCACGTTGCGGTCGGTCGGGTCGATCAGCGCATCGACCGTGGTGTGGACCACGGACTCCAGACCCTCCCGGTCCTCGAGGCGGGCGTAGACGCGGGCCAGCGGCTCCCAGAGCGCACGGTTCGCGGGGTCGCTCTCGAGGAGCGCCCGGTACGTGTCCGCCGCCAGGCGCGGATCGTCCCCTTCGCCGGCCGCGAGCTCCGCCATCCGGAGGCGAAGGTCACGGGCCTCGGGCCCCTCCGCCCCCTCGGCGGCGCGCCGCATCCACTCGACCGCCCCCGCCGGGTCGTCCGCGGCGAGGCGACGCTCGGCCAGCGCGGTCGGCAGCCACAGGGCATCCCGGAGCTCGCCGTCGCCCTTCGTCGCGATGTCCACGCCCCGCCGGAGCAGCGCCTCGGCGCGGTCCACCGCGCCGATCGCGTCGGCCCGCTCGACGCCCTCCCGCACGTGCTCGAGGGTGCCGCCGGTGGCCGCCGCGAGGCGCTCGCACAGGTCGAGCACGAGCGCCGGGTCCCCCGACGCCCGGGCCATCTCCTCGTAGAGCGCCATCAACCGCACGTGGCCCGGGGTCCGCTCGACGGCCATCCGCAGGATGGCGCCCGCGCGTGCGTAGCGGGGCTCCCGCCGGAGCGCGCTCTCCAGCGTGTCGAGGCCCGCGTCCACGCGACCCGCCGCGAGCTCCACCTCCGCGATCCGGTAGAGCGCCTGGCTGCGGGCGCTCCCCGGGACGACCGGCGAGTCGCTCTCCACCAGCCGGCGCAGCACCCGGAGCTCCTCGTCGACCGCGCCGCGGGCGTCCGCCACGCGGGCCAGCGCGAGCCAGGCATCCTCCAGGCGGACCCCGAGGGCCTCGGCCCGCCCGTAGAGCACGGCCGCCTCCTCGAGGTCGCCGAGGTCCTGCTCGGTCGCCTCGCCCAGCCGGAGCAGCAGCGTGCTGGCGAACGCGCGGTCCTCCTCCCGCCGCGCGCCCTCCACGAGATCCCGGAGCACGGCGACGTACCGGTCGGTCGCGCCGAGGTCCCGCCCCAGGGTCCGGCACCGGGTGTGGAGGTCGTCCTCCGTGGGCGCGGTCCGCACCGCCGCCAGGAGCGCGTCGAGCGCATCGTCCGGGCGCTGGAGGGCCTGGAGCACCTCCGCCCGGTCGGCCGTGATCCGGGCTCGGCTCACGGGCTCCGTGGCCTCGGCGAGGCGCGCGTCGATCACGCGGAGCGCGAGCTCGCTCTCTCCCCGCGCGAGCAGCTCGTCCTTGAAGCGCCGCGCCTCCGCGTCGTGCTCGGCCGCGGTGCTGATCGCCGTCTCGAGGAGCTCCCGAGCCTGCTCCGGGTCGCCCTGGGCGGTGGCGAGCTGGCTGAGCGCGTAGAGCACCTCGCTCGGTCCCACCACGAGGTCGTCGGACGAGGGGTCCTGCCGTCGGACCACCAGGAGCAAGGCGCGGTACGCCTTCTCGGCGCGCTCGAGCTGCCCCGCCTCCCGGGCCATGCGGCCGCTCATCCGCAGGATGCCGGGGTGGCTCATGTCCATCTTGCGAGCCCGGTCGAGCTCCTCCATCGCGCCTTCGAGGTCGCCGGCCTCGCGGGCCACGAGCGCCAGCTGGAAGTGGACCCCCGCCCGCTCGGGGGACCGGCGACGGCCGTAGGTCGCGACGAGCTCCTCGAGGATCGCGCGGGCCTCGTCGAGCTGCCCCGCGACCCGCAGGCCGGTGGCCAGCTGGCCCTTCAGGGCCGGGTCGTCGGGTGCGATCTCGGCCCCGATCCGGAGGACGGGGATCGCGGCCTCCGGTGTCCCGAGCTCCTGCTCGTAGAGCGCCGCGGCCTCCCGCACCAGCTCGAGGCGGCGCTCGCTGTCCGGCTCGTAGCGGACCCCCTCGGACAGGAGCGCCGCCAGCCCCGCCGTGTCGCCCGTCTGGCGGTAGAGGTCGGCCAGCCGCTCCCGCGCCGACACGTGGTCGGGGTGCTCCTCGAGGGCGGCGCGGAGCGCGTCGACCGCCGCGCCGTCCGCCCCCGCCGCGAGGTGCGCCTCCGCCAGGCGGAGCGCGACCCTCGGTCGCTCCTCGGGCGCGGCATGCTCGAGGCGCCGCGTCAGCCACTCCGCGGCGACCGCCGGCTCCGTCCGCTCGAGGTGCAGGCGCGCCAACGCGTCGAGAGACGCGGTCGACGGCTGGAGCGCGACCACCCGCCGATGCGCCTCGAGGGCCCCTTCCACGTCGCCGAGCTCCTCCTCGAGGAGGAGCGTCGCGCGGGACCAGAGGGCGGCCGCCCGGCCGGTCTGACCGTGGGCCTCGACCGCCCGGGCCTGGGTGCGGAACAGGTCCGCGAGCTCCGCCGCCCGGTTCCGCTCCCGCAGCAGGGTCGCGAGCTGGTCGATCGACGCCTCGTGCCCGGGGCGCTCGTCGAGGTTGGACCGAAGCACCTCCACGGGCCCGCCGCGGCTCTCGATCAGCCGCAGGATCCGGGCGACCTCCAGGCGGGCGGCGAGGCGCGTCTCGTCGTCGAGGTCGAGGTCGAGCTGCCGCTGCCGGAGGGCCAGCAGCTCCGGGTAGCGCCCCCGCTCCTCGAGGAGGGCGCCGAGCTGCACCAGCGCCTCCGCGTCCTCGACGCTCTCGTCGACCACCCCCTGGAGCACGCGGAGCGCACGGTCGGTGTCCCCGCGCTCCCGCAGCAGGGTCCCCGCCCGGCGCCGCAGCTCCCGGCTCCGGGCAGGCTCGACCGGGAGGCGCGAGCCGGCGATCAGCAGATCCACGGCCGCGTCGTCGTCGCCCGCCGTCAGCGCCAGGCGCACGCGCTCCTCGAGCGCCCACTCCGTGGTGGCGGGCGCCGCCGCCTCGCCTGCCGCCTCGACGCCGCGCTCCCAGAGGGCGCTCGCCGCCCGGACCAGCCGCGAGAGCACGGACGCGGCCAGCTCCGCGGTCCCGGCGGGGCCGAGGGCGACCTCCGCCGCCTCCCGCATCGGATCCAGGTCGCCGGGTCGGGCCTCCGCGAGCTGGAGGAGGGTGGCCACCAGCGCCGGTCCCGGGGCCCGGCGCTGCACCCCGGCGAGCTCCTCGAGCGTCGCCACGTCGCCCGGCCGGCGCCGCAGCGCCGCGAGGAAGGCCTCCTCCGCGGCGGCCCCGTCGCTCAGGTCGTCCCGCAGCCAGCGCGCGACGCCCCGGTGGAGCTCGGCCCCGAGGTCGGGCGGGATCGAGGACGACCGCTCGACCTCCTCGCTCAGCGCCATCGCGAGCGCCCGCAGAGAGCCCGCCGCCCGCGCCTCGTCCTCCGCGACCCGCAGATGCGCCTCGCTCGGGGCGCCGCGCCGGACGGAGGCGTCGACGAGGGTCCGGGCCACGGTCGGCCACCGCCCGACCCGCGCTCCCGTCCGCACGACCTCCGCGGCGGCCGTGACGTCCGCGGGCATCCGCTCGAGCGCCGCGGCCCAGCCCTACAGGGCGGCCGCGACGTCCCCGAGGCGCTCCTCTGCGACCCCGGCCTGGAACCGATGGAGCTCCGCCGCCCGCTCCGGACGCGTCGGGCCGAGGGCTTGGGCGGCGTCCCGCAGCGCGTCCGCGAGCTCCGGCCACCGCTCCGTCAGCTCGGCGAGGCGCGTGATCTCCGCCTCGAGGTCCGGGTCCCCGGGATCGACCGCGAGGGCCCGGCGCGCCGCGTCGAAGGCCCCCGGGAGGTCGTCGGCCCTCTCCTCCCGGATCGACGCGGCCTCCCGCAGGAGGCGGACGCGCTCCACGTCGTCGCGGGCGGCGGCGAGCCGTGCCTCGAGGAGCCCGAGGAGCGCCGCCCAGTCGTCGGTGAGCTCGGATGCGCGAGCAAGGGCCGAAGCCGCCCGGTCGGCCGCGTCCGGCGCGTCGAGGAGCGCGGTCAGCCCGGCCCGGGCGCGCGCCAGGGTCGGCTCCATCTCGATCGCCCGATGGTAGGCCTCCGCCGCTTCCTCCGCGCGCCCGAGGTGCTGCGCGCAGAGGTCGCCCATCCGGGCGAGCACCTCGGCCGCCCGCTCCGCGTCCGACGCGACGGCGCGGCCGAGCAGGTCGTACACCTCCTCGTGGCGGCCCGCCTCGTCCAGGAGGCGGCTCAGCGCATCGACGCTCTCCCGATCCTCCCCGAAGGTCTCCTGAGCCCGGCGCCACGTCGCGATCGCCGCGTCCCGGTCGTTCAGGGGACCCGCCTGGGCCACCGCGACGCGCGCGAGGTCGCTGCGCCGCACGAGGGGCGGGACCTCGTCCGCGCGGACCCGCATCTCGAGCGCCTCGACGTGCGCCGCCCAGCGCTCGCCCCGGGCCGTCAGCTCGATCACGGCGTCGAGGGCGTGGAGGTCCTGAGCGTCCTCGGCCAGGCACTCCTGCCAGAGGTCGAGGGCGCGGGCCTCGTCCCCGAGGGACTCCGCGAGGCGCGCGCTCTGGCTCACCACGCGGCGCCGCTCCACCGGATCGGTCTCCAGGCGGGCGAGCTCCTGCAGGACCCGGAGCCGCTCCTCGGGGCGCCCCGCCTCGCCGAGCAGCGCCTGGAGCCGACGAGCCACGGTCAGCCGCCGCGCCGGACGCGCGTCGCTGGCCAGCACCTGCTGGTAGAGGGCGAGGGCCTCCTCGGTGTGGCCGAGCTCGGCCTGGACCTCCCCCGCCTCGATCCGGAGGGCGTGGGCCCGCGGCGAGCCGTCGGCCTGCTCCGCCGCCCGCGCCAGCGCCGCGCCGTAGGCCTCGAGCTGCCCCGCTTGACGCGCGAGGCTCGAGAAGCGCTCCTGGATGTCCTCGGCCCTCGGATCGAGGCGCAGCACTTCCGCGAGGTGGCCGAGCGCGCTGTCGAGGTCGCCCTCGGCCGCCGTGCGGTCGCCGAGCTCCCGGTGCAGGGCGACGCGCTCCTGGCCCTCGGCAAAGGGGAGGGCCTCGCTCAGGACGCGACGGATCTCGTGCGCCCGCCCCGTCGCCTCGTAGCGGCGCCGCAGCAGGTCGAGCGCCCCGCTCCGCACGGTGGGGGGCGACGCGGCGAGCCCCACGATCCGCTCGAGCAGGGCGAGCCCCGCCACCTCGTCGCCGCCCTCTGCCCAGAACGTCCGGACCTCCGCGAGGGCGCTGGCCGCGTCGTCCAGGTGGTCGAGGTAGCACGCCGCGATCCGGGTCCGTAGTGCGAGCCCGTCCGGCCCCGACGCCTCGGCCAGCCGGCGGCGCCAGAGGCCGATCAGCTCCTCCCAGCGGCCCTGCCGCTCGAGGAGCCGCTCGAGGGAGGACGCGATGCGCGCGTCGGCCGGCCGCAGGCCCAGGAGGCGCTGGAGGTAGCCGATCGCCCGCTCCGAATCGCCGGCGAAGTCCTTCGCGAGCTGGGTCGCCTCGTCGAGCAGCTGCTCGCGCTGGGCGTCGTCCGCGGTGACCTGGATCGCGCGATCGTAGCGGTCGAGCAGCTCGTCCCAGCGCTCGTTGACGGTCATCACCACCGTGAGCCGCTGCAGCGCCCACTCGGCCGTGGGGATGACCTCGAGGATCCGGTTCAGGACGTCGACGAGATGGGGGGAGTCCTCGCTGAACCACTCCTCGTGGAAGGCCGTCGCCCGCCGGCCGAGGAGCTCGGCCAGCTCGGGGCTGATCGGGCCCGCCAGAAGCTCCCGGTAGAGCGCGGCCACCTCGTCCGGACGCTGCTCGGCCTCCGCGAGGTCCTCGAGCCGGTCCCAGTGATCCTCGCCCGCCGGGTCGGCCTTGGCCGCCGACAAGGCCTCGGCAAGCGATAGGCCTTCCTCGCCGTGCTCCGCCATCTCCTCTCCGTCTCCGCCGTCGGGCGCCCCGTCCCCTCGCCCGGAGCGAGGAGGATACCAGTCTCCGGTGCGTCCAGGCGACGACGGCGAGCGTGCCGACGGGGGATGGGTGGAGTCCACCGAAGCTCGGTACGGCCGAGCGGGCCCAGACTTCTGCGCCGCGGCGCCGACCGCCCTGCAGCCGGCTAGGGCTCCTCGTCCGGCGGGCGGAGCTCCCTCAGGAGCGCCTCGACCTCCTCGAGGCCGAACGGCTTCTCCAGGCGGCGCAGGCCTTCGACCTTGAGGAACTCCCGGGCCCGGTCGGTGAAGGCGCCGCCGGTCATCACCGCGAAGCGGGGCAGCAGCTCGGGGGCCGCCCCTTCGATGTGCTCGTAGAGGTCCACCCCTCCGACCTCGGGCATCATCAGGTCGCACAGGATCAGGTCGAAGGCCTGGTCCGCCTCGAGGATCTCGAGAGCTTGCCGGCCGCTCTCGGCCACGACGAGGTCCGCCCGGTCCGCCAGCGCGATGCGCAGGGTCGTGGCGAGCTTCGGCTCGTCATCGACGATCAGGATGCGAGCGCCGGTCGCGAAGGAGGGGCCCATGGCGACCGGAGGCGGGCTCGGGAGGGTGGCCCGTCCGTCGCTCTCGGCCGCCGGGGGGAGCACCATGCGGATGGTCGTGCCCTCCCCCGGCGCGGAGCGCACCACGCGGATCTCGCCGCCCGCGGAGGTCACGATGCCATGGCAGATCGAGAGGCCGAGGCCCGTCCCCACCCCCTTGGGCTTGCTCGACCAGAAGGGCTCGAAGATGCGGTCCGCGAGCTCCGGGTCGATGCCGCTCCCGGTGTCCTCGACCTCGACCAGCACGCGCCCATCCTGCTCCTTCAGGCGCACCGTGATCCGGTGATGCTGCGCGTCACCCTCCGGGATGGCCTGAGCCGCGTTGACCAGGAGGTTGACCAGGACCTGCACGAAGCGGCTCTCGCTCCCCATCACCTTGGGGACCTCCTCGAGCTCCCGTACGAGGGCCGCCCGATGGCGGATCTCGTTCGACGCGAGGTTGACCGCGGCATGGACCACCCTCCGGAGGTCGACGGGAAGCCAGCTCCCCTCGTCGCCTCGCGAGAAGGTCTTCAGGTCCGAGGCGATCACCCGCACCCGCTCGACCCCCTCGTCGGCATTGCCGAGCAGGGTGCGCAGCGTCTGGAACGCCGCGTCGGCGCGATGCTCCTCGAGCCGCTCCACCTCCCGCAGGGCGAGCTCGAGGCTCGCCCGGACGTAGGCGAGCGGGTTGTTGATCTCGTGGGCGACGCCGGCCGCGAGGCGGCCGAGGGATGCCATGCGATCGGCCTGCGCCAGCCGCGCTTCGATCTGGGTCTTCTCCGTGATGTCCTCGACCACGCCGACGCCGCCGGCGACCTGCTCGTCGCGCCAGACCGGGGAAAAGAGACTGCGGAGCTGGCGCTCCCGGCCCCCCGTCGCGCTGACGTAGGTGCCGACGAACCGGTGCTGGTGGCCCTCGAGCGCGCCTCGGATCGAGCGCTTCACCTCGGCGTTCGGCAGGGTGAACATGTCGAGGCCCAGCAGCAGCTGCCGGCTCGAGCCCATCTGGGCGACGAAGACGTCGTTGCAGGCCGTGACCACCCCCTGGGCGTCGAAGTGGAAGACGCCGACGGGGACCGCGTCCCACACGGCCCGATAGCTGCTCTCCGGCTGGGGCGCCTCGGCCTCCGGGTGGAGCGGGTCGGGCACGTGCAGGGCGTCCTGGAGCGGCTCCCGCAGGACGGTGACGAAGGCCTTCGCCCCGGTCTCCCCGGCCGCCCGACCGACGCGGAAGGACTGGTGGATCTCGAGGCCGTCGGGCCGCAGGATCGGGGCCCGTACCGGCCGCTGGTCGGCGCCGTTCCGGAGGAGCCAGGCGAAGAAGGGCTGGCCCTCGAGCTCGCGCAGCCGCTCCGGGACGAGGGTCTCCGCCTCCTCGCCGACGAGGTCCTCCGCCGGACGCCCGAAGAGCCGCACCGCCGACCGATTGACGAACTGGATCCGTCCGTCCGCGGCGCAGACCACCACCGGGTCGACGAGGGCGTCCAGCGCCGCCTCGGCCGACCGATCGTTTCCCACCCGCCTCACGGAAGATGGGATCATACGCGCCACGACCCGGGAACGACAGCCGGAGGCCTGGCCAGAGAGCGGGCGGCGCGCTACGGGGAGGCGGAGGTGGTGAGGGGAGGCGCAAGATGAAGCAAGCCATGGCCCGCGGGGCCCGGATCACCTCGTGCCTTCTCGCCCTGGCCACCGTCACGGCCTGCGGCGGACGCACGGCCCCCGCTCCCCTCCCCGAGGTGGACGCCGGCGACGCCGGGGCCCCGCCGAGCGATATGGGCGAGCCCCGGTTCGCCGTCGACTGCGGCCGCGAGGTCCAGTTCACGGCCCCTGGCCAGCCGATCGTGCTGCGCGCGACGCTGACCAGCCCGGCGCCGATCGAGGCCGCCGGGTGGGAGGTCCTGTCCTTTCCGCCCGGTCTCGAGCCGACGCTGTCGGTGGGCCCCGACGCGTCGGTCGCGCGGCTCACCCCGCCCGCGGAGGGCTCCTACGGGGTCGAGTTCACCGCGACCGACCGCCGGGGCCAGGTCCGGAGCTGCGCGGTGACGGTCGAGAGCGTGAGCGGCCCCCCGGTCGCCATCTGCCCCGAAGCGGAGCTCACGACCATGGTCGACACGCGGATCGAGATCGAGGGGGACGCCTTCGACGACATCGCGGTCGTCGCCTACCGGTGGACGGCGGAGAGCGTGCCGAGCGGGCTCCCGCCGCGGCTCGACGGCACGGACGGACCGGTCCTCGGCGTGACGGCGGCCGAGGTGGGCCGCTACGCGTTCCGGCTGACGGTCGAGGACAGCGACGGGTCGAGCGACTCGTGCGTCGTCCGCCTGCGCGTCACGGGCCCTCCCGATCTCGAGTGCCCCACCGAGCCGATCGAGACGCCCACGCGGCGCTCGCTGCGGCTCCGGGTGCCCACGCGGGATGACGTCGGGATCGCGAGCCAGCGCTGGGAGCTGCGCGTCCGGCCCGACGGGAGCTCGGCGATGCTCATGCCTCCGGTCGGCCCCGAGTCGCGGCTCACGCCGGACCGGCAGGGTCGCTACCTCGTTCGCTACCGGGCTACCGACGTCGAGGGGATGGCCAGCACGTGCGACATCGAGGTGTACGCCACCCCCACGCCGCCGAGCGTCTCGTGCCCCGAGCGGCTCGACACGAGCCCCCTCGAGCCGACGCGCATCGAGGCGAGCGGGGTCGACGACGGGGAGATCGTCGCCTGGGCATGGACGGTCCGCGAGCGCGCGGCCGGCTCCGCGAGCCTCCCGCCGAGCCCGGACGACGCGCCGGTGACGACGTTCACGCCGGACGTGGCCGGCGAGTACCGGCTGGAGGTCATGGCGGTCGACGACGACGGCCAGGAGGGGAGCTGCGAGACCGTCGTCCGCGCCGGCAACGTCGACGGCATCCGCGTCCAGATCAGCTGGAGCACGGAGCTCAACGACATCGACCTGCACCTCCTCGAGCCGACGGCGATGCGCTGGTTCGACCTGGCCCTCGACTGCTACTACCTCAACTGCGAGGCGCCGGACGTGCTGGACTGGGGCGGTCCCGGCACGGACGACAACCCACGCCTGGACATCGATGACGTCGACGGGTTCGGCCCCGAGAACATCAACGTCCTGAGACCCGAGCCGGGCGTGTACCGCGTGGGGGCCCACTACTTCGGACAGAACGGCGGCCCGAGCGCGACGGACGTGACGGTCCGGATCTTCTGCCAGGACTCCGAGACCATTCCCCGGCGGACCATCGGACCCGTCCGCCTCGCGCGACCGAGCCAGGACTTCTGGCGAGTCGCGGACATCGAGATCCTCCGGGGCGGGGACTGCCGCGTCACGCAGCTATTCGACGAGCGCGGCATGCCGGACATCACGACGCGGACGATCGCGCGGACCGAGCGCTGACCCGGCCGCGCCGGGCCCCCTCCGTGGCGCCCGGGTCCACGCCGGGAATCTGCGTGGCGCGGCTCGCGTCGGTATGTTCACGGTCGACCGATCGGCCTCGTTCGGTCGAGCTCCCTCGCCCGTGACCTCTCCCCTTCGCGCGTGGAACGCCCGCTGGGCCCTCCCCTTCGCCGCTCTCCTCGCAGCGTGCGGGGGCGGAGGCGGCCGTCCCGGCCTCGCCCCCCCCGAGGGCTCGGCCGCGGTGCGCCCGGACGACCCGTTGTGCCCCGCCACGGCGGAGGCGCCGCGGCCGCTGCCGGGGGTCGCGGAGGATCGGCGCTCCGCGGCGTACTGGTTCGCACGGACCGCCGAGGTCGCGGATCTCGACGCGCCCGTCCTGACCCCCATGGCGGTCCGAGCCCAGAACGCGGCCCTCGGCGCGCCCCGGGACGACGGGCTGCCGACGGACCCCGGCTCCCTCGCGCAGGCGCCCCCGCTCGCCCGCCTCCGCGCGGAGCTCGAGGCACGGCTCACCTACCTCCGCGAGAAGGTCGGCGCGGGGGAGTACGTCGGGGCGGACGGACGGCCCTTCGGGGAGGGCGCGGTCGACCTGTCCCTCGCACCCTTGCGCCCCCAGCCGGAGCTCCGGGTCGCGCTCGGCCCGGTGCCGCTGCGCTGCGGACCGCGCCGGGGCGGGATGTACAAGACCCCGGTCGACCCCGCCTTCGACCGGAACAACTGCTCGATGATCCGTCCGCAGGAGCCGGTGCAGGTGCTCCAGCGCTGGCCGGGCGGGATGCTCCTGGCCCGCACGCGCTACAGCCTCGGCTGGATCGCCGCCGACGCCCCGCTCTCGCCCCCCGTCGACGGCGCGGCGCGTGTGGCCTGGCTCGGCGCGGGCCGCGTCGAGGTGCTCGAGCCTGGCAGCTCGCCCGGCCGGCCGGCCGGGGACGGCGCCGGCCGGGCCCTGTCCCTGCCCCTGGTCGAGGGCGGCCGGGCCGACCTCGCGCCGGGGACCTTCCTCCCGGTCGCCGAGGACGGCACGGTGTTCGTCGCGGACCGGGCCGGTGCGCAGCCGGTGGCTCCCTCGCCCCGCCTCGTGCCGACGGCGCGCGCGCTGACGCGGCGGGGGTTCCTCCTCGAGGTCTTCCGGCACCTCGACCGCCCCTACGGCTGGGGCGGGGAGGGTGGCGGGGTCGACTGCTCGCGGCTGGTGATGGACACGCTCGCGAGCTTCGGCCTCGCCCTGCCCCGCCACAGCGCGCGGCAGGCCGAGAGCGGGACCCACCGCATCGACCTGCGGGACGTACGGGATCTGGCCGAGCGCCAGCGGCTGCTCGACGCAGCCCACCGCCAGGGGATCGTCCTCCTCCACTTCCCCGGCCACATCATGGTCTACCTCGGCCGCGACGAGGCCGGGACGCCGATGGCGATCCACGCGTTCGCGGAGTACGCCGAGGCCTGCCCCGAAGAGCGAGGCGAGACGCTCCGGCAGGTGCGCCGGGTCGACGTGAGCGACCTGAGCCTCGGGGCCGGGTCGAGCCGGGGCTCCTTCCTCGAGCGCGCGACGGTGCTCGTGCTCTTCGCCCCGGCGGCCGGACCCGCCCTGCAGGGGCTGGCGGCGCCCCGGCCGGCGCTGGACCCGGTGATGCCGGATCCCGAGGCGTGCGTCGACAGCGTCCAGCGCCGCGTGTTCCACTCGCCGGAGCGGCCGAACGCCACGCAGCCGCTCCGCGTCCTGGTCACCTCGACCGAAGAGCCTGGGCCGGTGACGCTCCAGCTCGAGGACGCCGACGGCGTGCGCCACCGCCCGGAGGTGATGCGCCTCGGGGGCCCCCCCTTCACCTACGTCGCCGAGGTGTCGGCCCCCACCCCGGGCCGGTGGACCGTCCTGCTCGGGGACGGCCCCCACGTCGCCGCCTGCGAGCATGTCCGCGTATGGCCCCGCCGGCCGGGCCGCCTGCCGCTCGAGCCGACCGCGATCTGGACGCCCCGCTGGCGCTGGGAGGACGACACCGAGACCCTGTTCAGCGCCTTCGTCGAGCGGCTCTTCGACTTCCCGATGGAAGGCGAGGACCGGGACCGGACCTGGACCAGCCTCGACACGCTGCTCCAGGACCCGAGCCACAACCTGCTGTACGACCACCTCAGCCAGCGCGAGGAAAGCCGCATTCACCTCGTCCCGGACTGCGCCGACCTTCCGTACTTCCTTCGGACGTACTTCGCCTGGAAGCTCCGCCTGCCCTTCGGCTACCGGAGCTGCACGCGGGGGCGCTGGGGCCGCCCGCCGGTGTGCACGGAGCTCCGCACGCCTCGGGTCGACCACGAGCACGTCGACGCGGTGGACGCCTTCCACGAGTTCATCCGCCGGGACGTCAAGAGCACCGTGCACTCGGCGAGCGGGCGGACGCTGCCGACCGACCCCGAGACGCCGCTGTACCCGCTGCCCTTGACGCGCGAGGCCCTCCGACCGGGCGTGGTCTTCGCCGACCCGTACGGCCACCTCCTGGTCGTGGCGAAGTGGATCCCCCAGGGCCTGGCGGACGAGGGGATCCTGGTGGGGGCGGACGCCCAGCCCGACGGCACGGTCGGGCGCCGCCGCTTCTGGCGGGGCTCCTTCCTGTTCCACCCCGACACGACCCAGGTGGGGGCGGGCTTCAAGGGCTGGCGCCCCGTGCTCTACGACCACCGGGAGGAGGCCTACGCCAGCCTCCCCAACCGCGAGATCACGGCTCGCCGCGGCTACGTCCCCTTCAGCCTCGAGCAGTACGAGGGGACGACCGACGCGTTCTACGACCGGATGGACGCCCTGATCAATCCCCGAACCCTCGACGTCGCCGCCGTGCAACGGAGCCTGGTCGACGCCCTCGAGGAGGCCGTCGCCCGGCGCGTCGTCTCCGTGGACAATGGCGAGGCGTGGATCGCGTCCCACCCCGGCAGGACGATGGAGATGCCGGACGGTGGCGCGATCTTCGAGACCGGGGGCCCGTGGGAGGAGTTCAGCACTCCGTCGCGCGACATGCGACTCCTGATCGCGATCGACACCGTCGCCGGCCTGCCGGACGCGGTCCGACGCCGCCCCGACCGCTTCGGGGTCCGGGCGGCCGAGGTCGCCGCCGCCGTGGAGCGGGCCCACGCCGCCCAGCGGCGCCCCCAAGCCGAGCGTACGTTCTCCTATCGTCGCTCCGACGGCCAGGCCCAGTCCCTGACGCTGGCCGACCTGGTCGCCCGCGCGGACGCCCTCGAGGTCGCCTACAACCCGAACGACTGCATCGAGATACGCTGGGGGGCGCCCGAGGGAGGCCCCGAGCGCGCGAGCTGCCGACGCCGCGCCCCGCCCGAGCAGCGGGCGAAGATGGCCGAGTACCGCGAGTGGTTCAGGACGCGGCGCCGGCCGGTCTACTGAAAAGGAGCGGGGCTCAGAGGAGGTCGCCCTCGGACCGCGTCAGCCGAAGCGCGACACCAGGTAGAGGCCCGCGAGGCACACCTGGACGGCGATGCCGACCCCGCTGAACACCTGGAGCGCTCGACCCGGCCGCCGGCGAGGCGGGACGTCCGCTGCGGTGACCGCCCGATGGTTCAGCGTCGCGAGGACCGGCGCGGTCGTGAAGCTGAGGGTGGTCGCGACGTCGACCAGGAGCGGCAGCGAGCGCCCCAGCCGGCTGGCCACCAGGAACGCCCCGAGGGCGAGGAGGAGCAGAACGACCCAGTAGACGGGCGTGCGGTCGGGGCTCGCCTCGGGCCGGGCCGGCTCGGGCCCGGCCAAGCGCCGGCCGAGCACCGTGAGCGCGCGGGGGAAGCCGTCCATCACCGTGAGCATCGTGCTGAACATCGTCAGGAAGGCCGCAAACCCGATCAGGGGGCGCGCCCAGCCCCCGAAGGACGACGCGTAGAGGTCGATCACCTGGGTGGCGAAGGCGCCCGGCCGGGTCGCCAGCTCCACCCCGCGGCCGTGGAACACTGCGGCGCCGAGGACCAGGAAGCAGAGCGCGAGGAACGCGGTCCCGAGGTAGCCGAGGTGGAAGTCGAGGGACGACTCGGCCGGGGTGGCCCGGTGGCCGCTGTCGCGGGCCCGGTCGAGGGTCCAGAGCGACTGCCAGACGCTCACGTCGATCGCCGACGGCATCCAGCCCACGAGCGCGACGATGAAGGCGAGGTCTCGCGGCGCGAAGAGGGTGGGTCGGCTCGGATCGAGCGGCGGCCAGAGGCTGGCGCCAGCCAGCTCCAGGCGCGGCCAGGCGAGCACCGTCGCGGCGACGGTGGAGAGGGCGAGCAGGCTCACCACGACCTTGCTCACCCGGTCGAGCGCGCGGAAGTGCCCGAAGGCCAGGAGCAGCGCGGAGAGCACGAGCAGCCCGAGGGCGACGATCTCGATCTCCACCCCGGTCCCGGTCAGCGCTTTCAGCAGCCCGGCGGTGAACAGGGCGATCGCGCCCTGCACCGTGAACATCGTCCCGACCGTCAACGCGCCGTAGAGCAGGAGCGCGAGGCGGCCCTGGCGGCGGTAGCCGTCGAGGAGCGAGCGCCCGGTCGCCGCCGTGTAGAGCGGGCCGAAGCGGAACGCCGGGTACTTGATCACGTTCGCGAGCACGACGAGGCCGACCAAGGCGAGCCCGTAGAGCGCGCCGGCCCGCGTCGACTGGACCAGGTGGGACACGCCGACCGCAGCCCCGGTGAACAGCACCCCTGGGCCGAGGGCCCGCCGCCAGCGGTCGCCGGTCATGGCGGGGGAGGCTACCGCACGTCGGGCTCCGGACCCCGTGGGGCCTCACCGGAGCACGAGGCGCAGGCTCAGCGCGCCGACGAAGGCCTCGTCCACCGCCCCGCCTGCCACCCGACGATCGCCCGGCTCAGGGTGGAAGTGGTGGAAGAAGCGGCGCCAGCCGAAGGCCGCTCCGACCTCCACCCACCGGAAGCGCCACCCGAGCTCCGCCTCGCCGTCCACCCCTCCCGTCCAGGTGCGCGGGAACCAGGCCTCGCTCGCGATCTCGCCGGAGCTGACGACGAGGAGGTACGCGAAGCGCGCGTCGAGGTAGAGGCCGAGCGCCATGCGCCAGCGCAGGAGGGCTCCGAGGCGCAGGCTCTCGTAGGCCACGTTCGGGACCTCCGGACCGAGGGACCCCTGGGCATCGGCGATCCGGAAGACCCAGGCCTGGTAGCCGGCCTCGGCACCGAGCGACACGTCATCGATCGCGGCCCGATAGCGCGCGGTCGCTTCCAGGCCCCATGCCTGGGTGGGGAAGGACAGGTCCCGCACCTCGTCGGCGGTGTGGATGCCCGGCACGCCCTCGCCGCGGGCGAACAGCGAGAGCCCGTCCAGGGCGTCGACGCCGAGGAGGCGGCCAGGCCAGAGCTCGGCCTGGCCCCGGGCCAGCAGCCCGGCAGGCAGCCCGTACGGCCGCAACCGGAGGAAGATGTCGTCGCTGTAGGCCAGGCTGCGGTGCGCGATCCCGACGGCGACGCCCAGGATCTGGACCGGGGGCGAGGGCCGGTCCGGCTCGCCGGACGCGGGCGAGGCGGTGGGAGGAGCCTCCTCGGGCGGCGAGGCCGCCGGCTCCGGCGCCGCGACGGGCGCGGCCGACGGGGCCTCCAGCCGTCCCCAGGCGGCCGAGGCCTCCTCGACCGCCTCGGCGACCGCCCGGCGAAGGGGTCGGGCGAGCGCGGCCAGCCGCCGCCCGCGGACGCTGCGGCGCGCCTGAACCGCGGGGTCCTGGACGGCGCCCACCCGGACGTCGATCGACCAGCCCCGCCGTGTCCCCGCCACCTCGGCCCGGAGGTAGAGGTCGATGCGCGCCATGGCGAGGTCGCCGCTCGGGGCGTCGACGAGGCGCACGTGGCTCAGGCGGCGCAGGTCGCGGCGGAGCTCCGCTTCCACGCTCGGCGCACCCGGCCCGCTCACCTCGACGATCGCCAGGGTCGGGGCGCGGTCCTGGGCGCGGGCCTGGCCGCCGTGGGCGAGCCACGCGACCGCTGCCAGGCCGCTCACGAGGCCCAAGGCACGTCGGAGGGCGGCGGGCCGGCCGGCGATCCGGCCACGCCGGGTCACGGCACGCCCCCGTCGAGCGCAGGCACGCCGGCGTCGGTGCCGCCGCCCAGCGTGCCGAGGAACTCCTCGAGGCAGGCGGCCTCCCGCGGGGTCAGTGGCGGGAGCCCCCGCGGCATCCTCTCCCCGCAGGCCGGGTCGTCCTCGAGCTTCTCGAGGAAGTAGGATGCGGCGGTGTCCGCCGGGTCGACCAGGGCTCGCCCGTCGCACTCCTCGCTCCGGTGGGCCAGGATCCGCTCGCCCGCGGGCGGCGTGAGGTCGAGGCCCGCCGCGGCCAGCGGCTCGCCGCCCGCGTGGCAGCCGAGCTGGGCGCAGGACGGCGCGATGAGGTCCCGCTCCGCGTCGAACCCCTCTGGACAGGCCCCGAGGGCGGCTCGCCGGAACGGGGCCTCGTCGGCGATCGTGCCCGGGCAACCCGCCAGCAGCGGCGCGAAGGCGATGGCCAGGCTCCCCAAGCGACGGATCGAGGCGCGGTGAACGGACACGCTCGGGGTAAGGGAGCGGAACGCGGGGGAGGCGATGAGGGGACCTCCCCCCTCACCCGGGGGACTGCGGCGCGGGCGGCCGGGTGGGCGATCGCTCGCGCTCGACCCGCGCCCAGGCCCGTTCCATCCTCGCGTGCATGGCCGACCCGGAAGCGCCCCGGCCGCCCATCGCCGACCTCGACCGGCTCCCCGACGTCCGGGACGGCCTGACCCGCCTCGAACGGGTGATCCTCTGGCAGCTCGCCGAGACCGAGGCCGAGCTGGGTGGGCGCAGCGTGCCGACGGCCATGCTCTACGGCCGGGTCGTGGAGCACGTCGACGTCGACGTCGACGAGTTCCAGCGGACCCTCGCCCGTCTGGTGGGCCGGTGACCGAGGCGCGCCTCGTCGAGGAGGCGCGTCGCGTCTATCGGCGATACCAGCTCGAGGTGGTCGAGGCCCTCGGCCTCTGCCCCTACGCCGCTCCCGCCCGGGCCGACGAGCGGACCTCCGAGCGGGTGCTGACCGCGGCGCGGCCGAGCGACCCCGAGGTCCTCGACGTGATCGACGAGCTCGCCGCCGACGAGGGGATCGACGTGGCGGTGGTGCTCTTCCCGCGCATGGAGATCGACCCGGCGACCCTCGCGCGCCGCGTCGAGGTCCTCCGCAAGGCCCACGCGGCGCGGCGGGGGGGGACGACGGCGATGGCCCTCGAGGCCTTCCACCCCGCCGCGGAGGCCGACGTGAGCGCGCCCGAGCGCTTGACGCCGTTCCTGCGCCGCACCCCCGACCCGACCATCCAGGCGACCCGCCTCGCGACGCTCGAGAGGGTGCGGCGCGCCGCACCGCACGGCACGGCCTTCGTCGACGTGTCCGCGGTCGACCTGGCGGCCCTCCTCGAGGAAGAGGAGAGCCCGTCGGTCACGGACCGGATCGCGACCGCCAACCTCCGTGCCGTCCAGGGCCGCGGGCTCGCCGAGGTGGCCGCGCTCTTCGACGCCATCCTCGAAGACCGGGACCGGTCCTACGCCGCGCTCGACCTCGAGGTCCCCGTGCCGCTCAGAGCGCGAGGTGAGCCCTGAGGGCGGCGACGAAGCCGCGGACCATCTCCGGGGTCTCCCCGGCGAAGACGAGGTCGACCATCGCCTGCCCGACGACCGTCTCCTGCGACGCCCACGCCTGGAGGCTGCCGTGGGCCAGGCCGACGCGCGGGCCCACCTCGACCAGCTGGCGATGGAACGCGGGCTCGTCGTCGAGGTGGGCCTCCGCGAGGAGCCGGCGGACCCTCGGCCCGTGGCCGATCGCGACGACGTCGGGTCGAAGGACCCGCACCGTGACGGGCCCGTAGACGAGCAGCGGCGTCCCGCCGGGCCTCTCCTCCGCGTCGGGGCCAGACCCGTGGTACGCGCGGGCCGCCGCGCGCACCTCCGCGATGGTGTCTGGCCCGTAGCGGCCCTCGAGCACGAGGAAGCCCTCGCCGCCCGCCTCCCCGAGGACGAGCACCCCGAGCGCCACCTCGGTCCGCTCGAGCCACGTCCCCACCTCGTTGGCCCGGTCCACGAGACCGACCTCCCGGACGAGCTCGCGGGCCATCCAGGCGTAGCCCTGGCTGGTCCGGGCGACGGCGAAGTCGGCGCGCAGCGCGACGACCGCGCCCGGGGGAACGAGGGCGCTGAGGCTGGCGCGGTGCTCCCCCTCGAGCTCGTGGAGGCGACCTCCCGCCTCGGCCGAGGCGGCGGACGTGGTGCCGGCCTCGGCGCCCGCAGCGCCCTCGCGCTCCGGGCCGCCCGGCCTCGAGCCGGCAGAGCCTGCGCAAGCCGAGGTCAGCACCGCCCACCCGCCGAGGACGACGACGAATGCGGACCGGAGCACGCGCACGAGGGCGAGCCTACCAGCGACCCCGCCGGCGAGGCACGCCCCGTGGCCCCCACGGCGCGCCCTGGCCCTATGCTGCGGCCCGTGCTGCTCACCCTCATCCGCCATGGCGAGTCGACCTTCAACGCCGACAAGCGCTGGCAGGGCCATCACGACGTGCCGCTGTCCCCTCGGGGCGAGGCGCAGGCGCGAGCCCTGGGCCGGCGCCTCGGCGGCGAGCGCTTAGCCCGGCGGGTGTCCTCGGGCCTCCGCCGCGCAGCCCAGACCGCGCGCGCCGCCCACGGCGCCGAGGTCGAGCGGGAGCCTCGCCAGCGCGAGGTGGACGTGGGTCGCAGGGCCGGCCTGGCC
>JBHJHB010000134.1:0-5162 GCA_050331215.1 Sandaracinaceae bacterium
GTGCGAGGCTCTGGGCGACGGGGCCCTCACGTTGGCAGCCGACCCCGTCTAGACCGTCGTTGTGCGGGTCGGCGACGCGGAAGAGTGGGCCGGGCGCGCCGCGGCCGGGCTGGCCGACGGCGCAGGTCGACCGCCTGGGGAGCCGGCCCGGCGGCCACGTCCACGGGGCGAGGGGACCGAGCCCGAGGCCAGGGCGGCCGGCTCGGCCACGCCGTCCGAAGCGCCCCCGGGGGCCGCGCCTCGGGCGCCGACGTCGCCCCCCCCGCCCGGCCCGGAGGCGCCCGAGCCGACGCTGGGCCCGGTGCCGGCGGGCAGCGAGGGCGTCGGCTCGACGATCCTCCTCGACGCCCGGCCCGCCGCCGTCGTGCAGGACGGGTCCCGCCGCCTGGGCCGGACGCCGCTCGCCGTGCCGCGCCCCGCCGAGGGCACGTCGCGCGCGCTCGCGCTGAGCCGGCCCGGCTACCGGACGGCTCGGGTCGTGCTGGACGCGGCGAGCGACCCTCTTCTACGGGTGACCCTCGCGCCCCGGCGGCGCGCGGCTGGCCGGGAAGAGCCGAGGGAAGCGGAGGCCTCGGAGCCCCCGGCCTCAGGTGACCGCGGACGCTCGCCGGTCAACGACGTGTTCCTCGACCCCTGGACCGGGCAAGGCGGCACACGGCGCTGAGCGGCCGACCCGGAGCTGGTCCTCGGCGGGGCGGGTACCGGGGCCCGCGTCGAGCGTCCGATCTGCGAGGTGCCTCGCCCTCCTCCTCGCGCCTCGGGCGCGGCGCTTCCCGGTGAGCGGAGGCGGCCCCGCCCACTCCGGCACTGGCCCTTTGCGGACAACCCCACGCTGGGTCTAGGGTCCCCGGCCATGGGCTTGGCCCCCTACGAGCTGGCTGCCTCGGACGGCCCGACCCTCGCCGCCTACCGGTGGCTCCCGGACGGCCCGCCGCGAGGGGCGGTCCAGATCGTCCACGGGATGGCGGAGCACGCCCAGCGCTACGACCGCCTCGCGCGGGCACTGACCGAGGCCGGCTGGGCGGTCGCGTCGCACGACCATCGGGGCCACGGGCACACCGCCATGCGCGACGAGGACCTCGGGTTCTTCGCGGAGCGAGGCGGCTGGGCCCGCGTCCTCGACGACGTCAGGACCGTTCGGGGGTGGCTCCGGGCGGAGGCCCCGGAGGGCCCCCTCGCGCTCCTCGGCCACAGCATGGGCTCCTTCATCGCCATCTCGTCGATGCTGGAGGAGGACCCTGGCGTCGAGCGGGTCGCGCTGACGGGCTCCGGCCAGCTCGGCGGTGCGCTGGCCACCGCGGCGCTGTGGGTCGCGCGCCTCGAGCGGGTGCGCCAGGGACCCCGAGGCCGGAGCGCGCTGATCGAGAAGCTGACCTTCGGCTCCTACAACGACCGCTTCGCGCCCGCCCGGACGGCGTTCGACTGGCTGTCACGGGACGAGGCCGAGGTGGACAGGTACGTCGACGACCCGCGCTGCGGCTTCCGGTGCACGAATCAGCTCTGGATCGATCTCCTCGAGGCGCTGCGCGACCTCGGTCGCCCGGCCGTGCTGCGCGGCCTCCCTGCGTCGGTCCCGTTCGGGCTCTTCAGCGGCGCGCTCGACCCGGTGGGCGACGCGAGCAAGGGCATCCGCCGCCTCGCCGCCCAGCTCCGGCAGGCGGGGGTGAAGGAGGTCGAGGTGAAGCTCTACCCCGAGGCCCGGCACGAGGTGCTCAACGAGACCAACCGGGACGAGGTGACGCGGGATCTGCTGGCGTGGTTCGAGGGGGAGCGCGGCGGGTAGGGGAGCGCGGCGGGTAGGGCAGCGCAGGGACCAGCCCCCCGGGATCGAGATGACGAGACGACGCACCCCGTCCCGTCCGCCTGGTCACCTGTCTCAGCGATTCGTGGCCATGACCACTCACCGCTGTCCCAGGTAGCTAGCGCTAGTCCAGCGGGATCTCCCCCACCGACTCCGTCGTCCACGTCGCGATGTGGTTCGACGTGGTGAGGTCCTGGAACGGGAGCGCGAAGGGCGCGAAGCTCGGGTCCTCGCCACGGAACAGGCGGTCGGGCTGGATCGCGACCATCCACAGGTAGGTGCCGCGGTCGCTCTCGCCGGAGCCGGAGTCGAGGGTCTCGCGTAGGCCGTAGCGCCGCGTGCTGCTGAAGCTCAGCCACATCAGGCGGACGCGGCCCGTGTCGCTCTCGAGCAGGACGAACTCGAAGGGCGTGAAGCGCGGGAAGGTGTTCGCGAGGTCGCCGCTCTCGTCGAGCACGCCCGGCGCCGTCGCGTTGGCCAGGAGCACGGGGTCCCCGCCATTGCGGGGCACGGCCCAGATCGTCGCCGACGGGTCGGTGTCGCCGTTGCACGCCCGCGACTCGTTGTCGCCGCCGGGGCAGGTGCTCTCGTTGTAGACGAGGAAGCTCGAGTCCGGGGCGAAGTGGGGGTTGTAGCGGCTGATGCCGGAGACCCTCGGCACCAGCTCGACGGGGCCGCTCCAGCCGTTGCCCTCCCGCTCGACGTAGGCGATCGCCCCCGCCAGCGGCCGCTGGGACGTGTTGTGCTGGCCGACGTCGGTGTAGGCGATGCGGCTGTCGTCCGGCGCCCAGTCGGGGTGGGAGGCCTCGGCGCCGCCGAGCTCGATCTTGCTCGTCTGGTCGCCGCAGGTCGCCATGTTGGCGGCGTCGCAGCGCGTGTCGAACAGAAGGAGGTCCCCGTAGTTGTCGGCTTCCTCGTCGTCGCCGTAGATGCCGACCATCTCGTCGCCGTCCGGCCGGAAGGACGCGAACTGGAGGATGTGGTCGTCGCGCTCGCTCTCGTTTCGGACGGCGGTGAAGGACTCGAGGTCCATCAGCACCATCCCGCCCCGGTTCTGCCCGCCGACGGACCCCACCAGCTTGCGGCCGTCGCGGCTGAGCGCGTGGCACCCGACGCAGCTCCCGCTCTGCGTCGCCTCCGGCCCGAGCACCCGCTCCCCCTCGACCGCGTCGCTCCCGAAGTCGAAGCGCACGATCTGGCCGCCGTCGCTCACCGTCCAGTAGTAGATGGTGCCGTCGACCTCGTCGCGGCTGAAGGCGAGGTCCGCGGTGGCGGACACGCCGAGGGCGCTCCCCGCGTCATCGGTCGCGCGGATCCGGAGGGTCACGGGGTCCCCGCCGGCGTTGGTCCGCGCCACCCACGCCCAGGTCTGGCCGCTCGGCTCGACGATGCAGCCGTCGTCCTGGATGCCCTCGGGGCGCTCGCAGCGCGCGTAGAAGCGCACGTCGGTCACGTCGTTGACGAAGGCGAGCTCGAAGAGCGTGTTGTCGCGCGGCCCGCGGAGCCAGTGGATCTCCACCCGGCCGAGGTTCGGCGGGAACACGACCCCGGCGTTGGGGTAGACGAGGGTGGGGGCCCGGGCGGGCTCCTCGGGCCCGCCGAACAGCTCCGTGGGGTCGTCCGGGATCGGGTCCGCTCCGCCGCCGGGAGGCAGGGACGCGCTCCTCTCGAGGACGACCGTCAGCGACCCCTGCACGCCGACCGGTCCGGCCCGCACCTCGACCGAGGTCGTGCCGCCCACGGTCCCGAAGGCGGTGAAGGTCGGGCCGTCGAAGAACCCGAGGTCGGAGCGGCCCACCGCGACGAAGGTCAGCTGGTCGCTGATGTCTTCCTCGCGCCCATCGTCGAAGGTCCCGATCGCCGTGAAGGTCACCGAGGGGGTCGAGCCGTCGACGCTCCGGACGGATACGTCCGGCGGCTCGAGGCGCACCGACACCAGACCCATCAGGTTCGGGGGGAGGCTGCCGTCGAGGCTTCCGTCGAAGCTCGGCTGGACGCGCGCGCCGGGATCGCAAGCGCCGAAGCTCAGGGCGAGCAGCGTGAGCGCCCCGAGGACCCGGGCGGGGCCACCCCCGGGTGCCTCGCGCCGCAGCTTCCCGAGATCGAGGCGCTCGAGCCGGAGCCCCTCGACCGTGCGCATTCCTCGACGCATCGCGGCGCGAAGGATAGGGCGTCGCGACCGATCTCGCTGCCGGGGGACTCCCCTCAGCCGGACTCCGGTGCCGGGCGCAAGGCCGCGAGGTACCGATCGACGGTCTCGGTCCATCCCCACCACAGCGCGTCCGCCGTCAGAGCATGACCGATCGACACTTCGTCCAGGTCGGGGATCGCCCGGACCAGCGGCGGCAGGTTGCCCAGGTCGAGGTCGTGGCCGGCGTTGACGCCGAGCCCGGCCGCCCGCGCCTGCTGCGCGGTGGCGACGCAGGCCGCGAGCGCGGCCTCCGGGTGCCCGTCCCGGTGCGCGTCCGCGTAGGGACCCGTGAAGATCTCGATCCGGTCCGCGGCGGTGGCCCGCAGCTTCGCCACCCCGCTCGGATCCGGGTCGGCGAACAGGCTGACCCGACACCCTAGGCGATGGAGCTCCTCGACGATCGGTCTCAGCCGCTCGACGTCCCGCTCCGGGTCGAAGCCGTGGTCCGACGTCGCCTGGTCCGAGGCGTCCGGCACGAGGGTGGCCTGGACGGGGCGGGCCTGGCGGACGAGCTCGAGGTAGCCGGGGTAGCCGCCCCGGGCCTCCTCGAAGGGGTTGCCCTCGAGGTTCAGCTCGACGCGGCTCCGGCGCAGCAGGACCCCGAGCCCCCGCACGTCGTCCGGGCGGATGTGGCGCTGATCGGGGCGAGGGTGGACGGTGATCCCGTGGGCGCCAGCTCCGATCACCGCTCGGGCGGCCTCGAGCACGTCCGGGACGTGGTGGGGCCGCGCGTTGCGGAGCAGCGCGACCTTGTTGAGGTTGACGGAGAGCAGGGTCATGGCGACCCGGACCCAGGTCCGTCCGGGTCGATCGTCGAGGCCGCGGGCCGGGCCTGGGCGCGGAGCTTGAAGCGCTGGATCTTCCCGGTGGCCGTCTTCGGGAGCTCGTCGACCACCTCCACCCAGCGCGGGTACTTCCACGGGGCGAGTCGAGCCTTCACGAAGCCCTTGAGCTCGTCGTCCAGCCCTTGGCCCCGGTCGCTGCGGTCGGCGAGGACGACGAAGGCGACCGGCTTGAGCAGCCCGTCGTCGTCGTTCCGGCCCACCACCGCCGCCTCCAGGACGCGGGGGTGGGCCCCGACCGCCGACTCGACCTCGAAGGGCGCCACCCCCTGGCCGCTGCCCATCATCATGTCGTCGGCCCGCCCGCCGTAGGTGTACACGCCAGCCT
>JBHJHB010000135.1:0-33175 GCA_050331215.1 Sandaracinaceae bacterium
CGGCCTCGCCGCCCGCATCCTCGCCCGCGCAGCCGTCGTTCCAGCCCGCCCCGCAGGGCCCCCCGCCAGCGGCGCCCCACCCCCCCGCGGGGCAGCGGAGCGCGCCGGCCGCCGCCCCCGGCGGCTACCCCCCGCCGGCCGGGTCGTCGCCGGCCTGGAGCGATCCGGCGCGGGCCCCGACCGTGGGGTCGGCCCCTGGCGCGGGCGCGATCGGATCGGCCCCGACGACGCCCTCCTACCGCGACGCCGGCGCCCGGGCGGACGTGGAGGCGAACCTCGGCGTCACGACAGAGTCCAACGTGTTCGTCGGGTTCTCGGGCGAGGTCCGCGAGGGCGGGGTCTTCGTGGCCACCTACAACATCCACCCCGTCGGCACGCGGGTCCGCATGCTGATCACCCTTCCCGGGGGCCTCTCCACCGAGGTCGACGGCCACGTGCGTTTCGTCCGGGACCCGATGGACATGGCCTCGGACGCCCAGCCCGGCATGGGCGTGGGCTTCGACGGGCTTTCCCCCCATGCCCGCGAGCTGCTCCTGCGCTTCATTCGGAACCGACCCCCGATGTTCTACGACGTGTGACCGACGCAGCGGGAGACGGAGACGGGCCGGAGGGCGCCCGCCTGCGGCGCCTGCACCAGACCGGCATCGAGGCTGCACGTGACGCCCGGGCATACCTCGCCGCGCCGCTGGCGGGTGACCCGGAGCGGCATGCGCACGCGCTCGACGGGATCGTCTCGGCGCTCGCCGCCGCCGAGAGCTCGGACCGGGATGGCCTCCGGGCGGGGCTCGGCCGCGCGGTCGAGGGGCTCCGTCGCCTCGTCGACATCGCGAGCGAGCCCTCCTCCGTGCGCACGGCCGCTCAGCGGGCCCTCGCGCTCCTGCACTCCGCGCAGCAGGAGCTCGACCGGGCTCACCTCGGCAATCCGGACCCGACCGCCCCGTTCCTGCTGGCGATCAAGCGACCGATCGGCGCGGCGACGGCGCCGCCCCGGCTCCAGCAGCACGAGCGCCGGGCGACCCCTCGCATGCAGCTCGCGTGCGAGGTCTCGATGACCGGGGCCAACGTGTTCTTTGCCGGGCGGACGGACAACGTGTCCGAGACCGGGCTGTTCGTCGCGACGGATCAGCCCCTGCCCGTCGGGACCCCGCTGCTCCTGTCCTTCGTGCTCCCGGACGGCCACGGGGTCCGGGGCGAGGGCGAGATCGCGTGGGTGCGGGCCCCGAGCTATCGGCCGGGGAGCCTCCCGGGTGGGATGGGCATCCGGTTCGTGGCCCTCGCCGCGAGGGACCTGAGGGCGATCGAGGGCTTTCTCCGGGTGCGGCCGCCGCTTCTGCTCTGACGGAGGCTCGCCTAAAGGCCGACCGCCGGACCACCGTTAGCCTCGGTCGGAGGCTTCGGCGATCATGACGGCCACGGCTCGGCGACGACGTTCCCGACGACACGAGAGCGATACCCCCGAACGGAAGGTCGAGCGCTCGCGCCAGATCGCCATGAGCGGGATCGAGGTGCTTCGCGACGAGGTCCCCTCGGGGGACGCCTTGCTCGAACCGCTCGAGCGGCTCGAGCGGGCGCTGATGCACCTGCACGAGGGTCCGGTCGGCGCAGCCACGCTCACGGCGTCGCACCACGCGCTGGCCGAGGTGATCGCGCTGAGCGCGGACCGGAGCGACGACGACCTCGGGCCCCGGGCCCGCCAGTGCGTCGTCGCCCTCGCGCGGGCCCAGCGCATCCTGCATCCGATCGCGAAGTCCTACGGCGTCCCGGAGCCGCCCGAGATGCCGCGGCGGCGGCGCGGTGAGGCCACCGACGAGCGCCGGGCTCACCCGCGGGTGAGGGTGCGGGTCGACATCACCTTCACGAGCGAGACCAACTTCTTCCAGGGCTTCACCGAGGACCTCAGCGACGGAGGGCTCTTCCTCGCGACCTACGAGCTCAAGCCGGTCGGCACCCTCATCGATGTCCGCTTCGAGCTCCCGAACGGGCACGAGGTTGAGACCACGGGTGAGGTGCGGTGGCTGCGCGAGCCGAGGGACGAGGACGCCGAGGTACCGCCCGGTATGGGCATCCGCTTCGGCGATCTGACCCCCAACGATCGCCAACAGATCGCCGCCTACGTGGCTCGCCGGGCCCCTTTGTTCCACGTGGAGTGACCGCGGGGGCGTCCCCGGGCGGTTGTCCTCGCGACCACAGGTCCTGGTGGCTATTCTCCGCGCGTGTTCTTCCAGAAAGCGGCGCTGAGGCCCGTTCCGACCTGGGCGCGGGTCGATGAGCTGGCCATCGAACGCCTCGAGCATGCCCTCGGCGAGGGAGACGAGGCCCTTCAGCAAGCTCTCGACGAGGGCTACCGGGACATGGACCGACGCCAGCCCGACCTGGCCGAGTGGCTGGCGCGGGAGGTGGCGGAGGGGCCCGACCAGCTCGCCCAGTCCGTGGGCTACTTCCTGACGGTCACCGTCTACCTCGCGTTCGTCGAGGCCTTCCCGACGCGGCTCTCGGTCGTCGACGCGGACGCGCTCCAGCTCGCCCTCGACACCCTGGAGCTCGACGAGGAGCTGCGGGCCAACGACCCGGTCCAGGAGCTCCAGAGCGACGACATCGTCGCGATGGCCCAGCCGTCGGTCCTCGCCTACGTCCAGCACCACCTCAACGAGGCGCTCCAGCAGGCGGACGACGAGCCGGACTTCGACGCGTTCGAGGGCATCTACCGCGCGGTACTGGTGCAGGTGATCAGCCTGAGCCACGCGGTCCGCGCGCCGTCGGGGCTTCGGCACCCGGTGATGCTCGCGTAGGCGGTGGCCGGGTGGGCGCGTTCGGCGGCCGGTCGAGCTAGCCTTCCGGCGCCCGACCTTCGGCCGCCCGTTGCCCCTCCGCGGACACCTCGCTCGGCTCGGTCTCCGGCTCGGGCTCGACCCGGACGCGGAGCTCGGGGGGCGGCATCAGCTCGCGGAAGGCGTAGCGGAGCACCCCTTCGCGGTCGACCTCCACGCCCACGCGGGTGCCGTCGCCGACCATGGCCGTGAGGGCGTCCTCCGCCTCGTCGGGTGCGATGTGGAGCTCGCGGGCGACCTCGGTGGCCGTCAGCGCGCCGCCGCGCTCCTCGGCGAGCTGGAGGATGGCGAGCTCGCGGTCCCGTCGGGCCTGGCGCTCGGCGTCCCGCTGCCGCCGGGCGGCGGTCTGGAAGCCGAGCGCGCCGACACCAACCCCGGCTCCGCCGACCGCCGCCGCCAGGATCAACCCAACCACGGAGGACGGAACCGCGGCCGCGACGAGGGCTGCGCCCACCAGGCCGGCCGCGAGGGCCAGGACGCCGAGCACGCGGTAGCCCCGTCCGGCGCCCGCCCTCCCCCGCGTCCCCCGAACCGTCCGTGGTTGGATCCGCCGCGCCCCACCTTAGGACCGAGCGTCGAGGAAAGTCGAGCCATCCCGGGGCTTTCCACACGCCGCGCACACCGCATGGCCCCCGCGCGGCAGCACCGCAGCGATCGCATGGCAGTGCGGACAGCGGTTCTCCTCGCCGAACACGCGACCGCAGCCGGGGCATCGGGGCGCGCCCTCGGGGACGCCCGTACCGCACGTCGGACAGCTCTCGGGCGACGACATCGGGCGCAGCCTACGGCAAGGTCGGTCCTGCGTCCGCCAGGCGGCGGGTCGTGCGCCCGCCAGGCGCCGCCGCCGTTCGAGCCGCCGCGTCCGGCGGCTGGCGTCGAACCCGACGCCACCCGCCGTCGCCCTAGCCGTCAGCCGTCGATGACGACCCCGGTCGCATGGATCGCGAGCGCCGACGACGTCGCCGTGGCCCCCTCCGACGCGAGGTGCTCGCGCATCTCGGGCGAGAGGGCGCGCAGCACGACCCTGCCCTCCAGGGTGGCGTGCCGTCCCGACACGTCCCGCGGCAGGAAGAAGGAGTGGCCGGCCATCGGCACCCGCACCGGGGGCTGGCCCGCCGCCTCCCGCACCTCCATCCAGCATCCCATCGCCTGGCACACCGAGGTGATCTCACCCTCCGTGCGCACGACCTGGTCCTCGTAGCGCTCCGGCTGGGCCAGGATGTCGGCCAGGGGCGTCATCTCCCGGTCCGCGTCGAGAGCGTCTCCGAACGTCCGGCTCTCCCCGGGCGGGACCGAGGGCACGTCCTCCTCCCCGGGGGCCGACGGGTCCGAGGGGTCGGTCGTGCCCCCCTCGTGGTCGTCCGCCCGGTGGTGTCGAACGTCGGCCCCGGCCGCGTGCTCGGCCTCCGCCGACGACTCCGGCGGCGCAGCCGCCGGGTCCTGCGCGCCCTGGTCCTGCCCTCCGCAGCTCGAGGCGAGCACGAGAACGACCGCGATGGCGGTCCCCGCGCCGGCGGCCCAGTCCGCGGCGGGGCGATGACGAAGGATGCGCATTCAGCTTTCTCCCAGCAGCTTGTTCATCGAGGCCTCGTCGACGGGGGTGAAGGCGTAGTCGTCGAACTCCTGACTCGTGACCCAGCGATAGGCGTTCACGGCCCGACAGCTCAGCTCGGCCCCGAGGAGGTCACACTCGTAGAGGTATAGATCCACCGTGTAGTGCTCGTAGGGGTGCGTCTGGAAGCAGATCCAGGGCTCGCGCACCTCGACCCGAGCCCCGAGCCGATGGTCGATCTCCCGTGCCAGCGCCGCCCGATCGCTCTCGCCCTCCTCGACCCGGCCACCCGGGAACTCCCACAGAAGGGGGAGGACCGCGCGGGGCATCCGCTGGGTGATCAAGTAGCGTCCATCCCGCTCGATCACGGCGCCGACTACGCGGATCGTCTTACCCTGACCCGGCTTAGGCACGGCGGCGAGATATACCCCTGAAGCCGAGGCGAGTCACGCCGGAGGCCCGGTCAGCGCGGATAGCTCAGCACCGTCTCCCGGGGCGGACGCTCGACCGAGACGACCGGACTGGTCAGCATGTCTCGGCTCGTCGTGCGGAAGAACAGCCCCTCCCCCACGCGGACGGCCCCGGGGTTGGGCTCCATCCGGCCCGTGTCGGTGAAGCGGAGCCCACCTTGGACCCGCGACCTCAACGCGAGGTGGTGCCCGAGCCACCGACCGCTTCGCCGGTCCCGCACGGCGACGCAGAGGTCCCGCCGCAGGTGGTACTCCGTGTTGCGCGTGACGTAGACGCGATGAATGCGTCGTTCCATGGGCTTGACCATCGGATGCCTCCCACCGCGAACCTACAGGTAGGTGTTCTGACCACCAAGAAAGGTGCACCCCCGGCTCGGCCGCGGTCCGCCGCCGTCGGCGGGACCTTCCGGCCGGCGGAGGCGTTCAGGACGCCGCCGGCCAGGGACTGGCCCTAAGCGAGGCGACATGAGCAGGGAACCCAGCCCGAGCCGCGCGCGCTACGACGCGGTGATGGTCGTCTCCTTCGGCGGGCCCGAGGGTCCGGACGACGTGATGCCGTTCCTCGAGAACGTCGTGAGGGGGCGCAACGTCCCACGCGCCCGGCTCGAGGCGGTGGCCGAGCACTACCACCACTTCGGCGGCGTCAGCCCGATCGGAGCGCGAACCCGGGAGCTCGCCGACGCGCTGCGGGACGAGCTGGCGCGCCGCGGGCACGCGCTGCCGGTCTACGTCGGCAACCGCCACTGGCATCCGATGCTCGCCGACACGCTGCGGAGCATGCGCGACGACGGCATCGAGCGAGCGCTCGGGTTCGTCACCAGCGCCTTCAGCTCCTACTCCGGGTGTCGCGCCTACCGGGAGGACCTGGCCAAGGCCCGTGGCTCCGTCGGCCCGGGGGCGCCCCGGGTCGACAAGATCCGCCCCTTCTACGACCACCCGGCCCTGGTCGAGGTCTGGGAGGAGCGCCTTCGGGACGCGCGAACCCAGCTGCCGGCGGACCGCCGGAGCGACGCCCACGTGCTGTTCACCGCCCACAGCATCCCGCTGGGGATGGCCCGGGGCTGCGACTACGAGGCCCAGCTCGAGGCACTCGCCTCGCTCCTCCGGGAGCGGCTCGACTTCGGGACCGCCCCGGTGGTCTACCAGAGCCGGAGTGGGCCACCGCAGGTGCCGTGGCTCGAGCCGGATGTCAACGACGCGCTGCGGAAGCTGGCCGAGGAGCACCCTGGCGCCGCGGTCATCGCCGCGCCGATCGGGTTCGTGGCCGACCACATGGAGGTCGTGTGGGACCTCGACCACGAGGCGGAGGAGACCGCGAAGGGCCTGGGGCTGGCCTTCGCGCGGGCGACGGCGCCCAACGCGCATCCGCGCTTCGTCCAGATGGCGGCCGAGCTGGTCGAGGAGCGCCTCGATCCGTCCCGCCCGCGACCGGCGCTCGGACCCTTCGGGGTGCGCCCCGACCGCTGCGTGCCGGGGTGCTGCGCGCCAAGCGAGGGTCGGCCCCGTCCGTCGCCGTCGGGCCCTTGACGGCCTGGGGCCACTCGACCACAGTCCGCCCCAATGTCCGACGGTGGACACGAGGCCCGACCGGAGCCGCGCGTCTCCATCATCATCCCGATCTACAACGAGGAGGCCATCCTTCAGGCCTCGGTCGTGGATCTCATCGATCGGCTCGAGGCGTTTGACTGGCCGTACGAGCTGATCCTCGCGGAGAACGGCTCGAGCGACGCAACGGTCGAGCTCGCCGAACACCTGGCGGAGCGCTTTGGCCAGGTCCGTACCTTCAGCTACGGACAACCGAACTACGGCGCCGCGCTCAAGCAGGGGATCCTCGAGGCGCGGGGCGAGTTCGTTATCTGCGACGAGATCGATCTCTGCGACACGGACTTCTATCGCCGGGCGATGGCGATCCTCGAGACCCGGGAGGCCGATCTGGTCGTGGGCTCGAAGGCGATGAAGGGCGCCAACGACCAGCGGCCCGTCGTCCGCCGGGCCGCCACCCGCGTGATCAACGGGATGCTGAGGGTCAGCCTCGGGTTCACCGGCACCGACACGCATGGGCTCAAGGCGTTCCGCCGGGCCGCGCTGGTGGAGGTGGCTCGCTCGTGCCTCGTCGACCGGGATCTGTTCGCGAGCGAGTTCGTGATCCGTGCCGAGCGGGGAGGGGTCCCGGTCACGGAGATTCCAGTCCGGGTGCTCGAAAAGCGCAAGCCCTCGATCCACCTGTTCCGCCGCGTGCCTCACGTGCTCCGCAACCTGGCTCGCCTGATTGTCGCGATCCGGCTCCAGGGCTGAGCGAGGGCCCACGCGATGCGCCTTGCATCGGTAAGCGTCGACCTCGACGAGGTCCCCTGCTACGCGGCGATCCACGGGCTCGAGGCACCGTCGGACGAGGCGGCGCGCGCGATCTACCGTCGCGCCCTCCCGCGTCTTCGGCGGTTCTTCGACGAGCACGGCGTCGTGGGGTCGTTCTTCGCGATCGGCCGCGACATCGACGCCGAGAACGCCGACCGGCTTCGCGCGCTGGTCGCCGACGGCCACGAGGTCGGCAACCACACCCAGAACCACCTCTACGACCTCACGCGCCGCGATGAGGCGACCTGGGAGAGGGAGGTCGGTCAGGCGCAGCGTGTCCTCCAGGACGCGACTGGGGAGCGCCCCGAGGGCTTCCGGGCGCCGGGGTACACCGTGGTCGACGGGCTGCTCGACGTCCTGCCGGGGCAAGGCCTTCGCTACGACTCGAGCGTGTTCCCGTGCCCGGGCTACTACGGTCTCAAGGCGCTGGCGCGGGGTGCGATCCGGATCGCGGGACGCCGAAGCCAGAGCGTGCTCGACGACCCCCGCGTGTTGCTCGCCCCCGCGGATCCCTACCGGGTGGGCCGGCCGTACCGGCGCCGTGGCGCGGGGATCGTCGAGCTCCCGATCGGCGTGACGCGGGGCGCGCGCCTCCCCTACATCGGCACGAGCGTCGTCCTGTCCGGCCGGACCGGCGCCGCCCTCCTGACGCGGTCGATCGTGGGGCGCCCGTTCGTGAACCTCGAGCTGCACGGGATCGACCTCGCCGACGCCGAGGACGACGGCCTGCGCTGGCTCGCCCCTCACCAGCCCGATCTGCGGCGGCGCGCACGCGACAAGGCCGCCGCCCTCGCCTCGGCGCTCGAGGTCCTGCGTGGCGCGGGCTATCGGTTCGTCCCGCTCCGGGAGGTCGCGTCCCGGGTCGAGCCGTGAGCTCCGTTCCGGCGCCGAGCCGCCCCCCGTCCACCGGGCAAGGCCTTCATGCCGAGGAGGGCCGGCGGTTCCTGCAGGAGCGCCTCACGAAGTACGCCGGGTTCATCACCGTGCTCGGGGCGGGCATCGTCCTCGGGCGGCTCACCCTGTTGACGTCGACCGGGCACCTCGACGTCGTGCCTCTGCCGAGCCACGCCCTGCTCGTCACCGCGACCCTCTGCATGGCGGCGCTCTACCTGTTCGCCCGCCACGGGTCGCCGAGCGTCCGCGCGATGCATGGTGCGGAGGCCTTCGGGCTCGTGGGGGCGGGGGTGAGCCTCGACATCCTCGGCTACCTGCTGTCGACGGAGCTCCTCGCGGGCCAGGCCGTTGCCCACCTGGCGAGCGACCCGGACGAGGTCATGGCGCTGGTCCTCGCGCGGACCGCGCCGCTGACCATCGCGAGCTTCGTCCAGGCCCACGCCCTCGTGCTGCGGGCGGCCTTCGTCCCGGATACGCCGTGGCGGACGGCGATCCTGACCGCAACCATCGGCGTCCCAGCCGCGCTGTTCGGCGCGCTGACCGGGCTCCCGGCCGACGAGGTCGACATCCTCTGGTTGCAGCCGGGCTTCCTCGCCGCGGCGGGCGTCGTGCAGTGGGGGCTCACGACCGTGATCTGCGCAGCGGTGTCCCAGGTGGTGTACGGCCTCCGACGGGAGGTCGAGGAGGCGCGTCGGCTCGGGCAGTACACGCTCGAGGAGCTGATCGGGGAAGGAGGCATGGGGCTCGTCTACCGCGCTCGGCATGCGCTCCTGCGGCGGCCGACGGCCGTCAAGCTGCTCATCCCGGAGAAGACCGGCCAGCGCTCGCTCGAGCGCTTCGAACGAGAGGTGCAGCTGACGGCCCAGCTGACCCACCCCAACACCATCACGATCTACGACTACGGTCGGACGGCGCAGGGGCAGGTCTACTACGCGATGGAGCTCCTCGATGGAGCCACCCTCGAGGAGATCGTCGAGCTGGACGGGCCTCAGCCCGCCGGTCGCGTCGTGCGAATCCTCGCCCAGGTGGCGGGGGCGTTGGGAGAGGCGCATGAGGCCGGTCTCGTTCACCGCGACGTGAAGCCGAGCAACGTGGTGCTGAGCCGGCAGGGCGGGGAGCTGGATGTGGCCAAGGTGGTTGACTTCGGGCTCGTCAAGGAGCTCGAAGGGCCCGCCAGCACCACACTGAGCGCCGAAACCACCCTCGCCGGTACCCCCCTCTACATGGCACCGGAGATGATCCTCGGGCCCTCCCGGCCCGACCCGCGCAGCGACCTCTACGCGCTGGGCGCCGTCGGCTACTACCTCCTCACCGGCACGCACGTGTTCAGCGGGACCTCGGTGATCGAGGTCCTGGGTCACCACATGCACACTGAGCCCGAGCCGCCGTCGTTGCGGCTGGGCGACGAGCTGCCGGCGGACCTCGAGGCGCTGGTCCTGGAGCTCCTGGCCAAGGACCCGCGGGAGCGCCCTCAGACGGGCTACGACGTGCGGACACGAGTCGAGGCGTGCCAGAGCTTCGGGCGCTGGACCGGCCGCGCGGCCCAGCGGTGGTGGAGCACCCAGGGAGAGCGCCTGCGGGGCGCCGGAGCGACCGTCGGACCGCAGGGAAGCGCGACGCTGGAGGTCGACGTCGACCGCAGGGACTAGGACGTCGAGCTACGCTCCTCGACCCAGCTCGCCGTTCGCCGTTCGCTGACCGCGGTCCGCGCCAGCGCATCGGCGGCCTCGTTCAGCGGCACGCCGGCGGGCCCCGGCACGTAGTGCAGCTTCACGTCGGGCAGCCGGCCGAGGGCGTCCTTCACCCGCTGGACCAGCTCGGTGTTCTTCTTGGCCTTCCAGCCCTGCGTGAGCACCCCGATCGAGTAGCGACTGTCGGTGTAGATCCGGACCTTGTCGCGCCGGTCGGCGAGTCGCTCGGCCGCGCGGAGGATCGCCGTCAGCTCGGCGACGTTGTTCGTCCCACGACCCAGGAACTCGCTGAGCTCGGCCCGCCCTGCGCCGTCCACCACCACCACCCCGACACCGGCTGGACCCGGGTTGCCCGAACACGCTCCGTCCGCGTAGACGATCACCGCGTCCTCCTCGTGCGCGGGTGGCGCGTCGGGCGTTCGACGCGGCTTGGCCTTGCGCGGCCCTCGGGTCGCGCCCGCTTGGGCAGCCGGAGCGGAGGGCTCGGCGGGACCGCAGTGGTCGTCGGGGAGCACGGAGGCTCCGTCCACGGGCTTCAGGTTGCGTGCGCCCGCGCGGTAGGCCCGACCATCCCGAGGTCGATAGCGGATCTCGACCCGGCCACCCTCCACGATCGGCTCCCCGCCGGCGTCGCAGCGCGCGAGGACCTTCTGGTCCCGTAGCCTCATCTCGATCCACGGCATGGAGGAGCGGGGTGCCTTCATCGACGTGAGACGTCAAGCCACCGAGCCGGGTCGAGCGCCGAAGCGCCCGTGTACTACGCTCCGGCCGTGGAATCGCCGTCCCGGATGGCCCTCGGGATTCTGGGCGTGGCCGTGGCCGTGGCGCTCGGTTCCTATGGGCTGTCGCGGCTCGCCGCGCTTCGGGAGGACACAGCCTCGCCTCTGGCCCGCGTCCCGCGGGACGCGGTCATGGTCGCCGCGTTCGAGGTCCCCGCCGTGACCCAGTCCGCGCTGTGGCGCGCGCTGACCGCGGAGCCCGCCGAGGCAGAGGACCCGGAGCTCGCAAGGGACCTCGACGCGGGCTGCGGGCGCGACCTGGTCGACCAGGTGGACGAGCTGATCGTCTTCGCGGGCGGCACGCCCGAGGAGCCCTTTCGACGCATCGGGGTGCTGGCCCACGGGCCGGTCGCCCGGGGCCTGGACGCCCGAAACCGGCTCGTCCAGTGCGTCGAGCGCCACGTCGCTCACGACGCTCCCGGCGTCCGCCGAACCCAGGTGGACGGCGAGGCGGCCATCGCCTCGAGCGACGGCCGGTCCTTCGCGGCTTTCGTGGGCCGGGACGGCGTCGGCGGGGGGGACCGCGAGAGCGTGGCCGGTGCGCTCCGCGTCGCCCGGGAGCGTGCGCCCTCGGCGGACGACGACGCCAACCTCGGACGACTGTGGGCGCGGGTCGGCAGAGACCGCGCCGCGGTCGCCGTCCTGCGGCTACCCGACCGCTGGCGGCGCTGGCTCGCGCGGGGCGGTGCCAACCTCGGAGGCGCGGACCTCTCCGACCTTGGCGAGGTTCGGGCGGTCGGGGTCGGCCTGGACCTCTCACACGGGGTCGGCGTGGCCGCGGTGGCGGACACCGGCGGCGTCGACGCCGCCCCCCTCGTCGTACGCTCGCTCCAGACGGCCATCGAGAACGTGCAGCGGAGCCCGCTCGTGCGGGGCAGCGTCCTGGGGCGCCTCCTTCGGCGTATCGAGCTCGAGGCCCAGGGGCGGGAAGTGATCGTCGTCGCGACGGTCCGGGAACGGGAGGTCCGCACGCTGCTCACGCTCTGGCGAGACCTCTCGAGGCTGGGTCGGCCTCGCACCCCGGCCGTCGAGCGCAGCACGCCGGCCGCAACCTCGGACGCCCACGACCCAACCTCGGACGATCAGGAACCGACCTCGGACGACCAGGACCCGACCTCGGAGAACCCGGACCTAGCCTCGGTCAACCAGGGCCTATCCTCGGAGTCGCAGGACCCAACCTCGGAGACGCAGGACCCAACCTCGGACGACCGGACCCCGCGCGAGGAGCCGGCACCCTAGGTACCGATGCGGCTACGCAGCCTCGCGGCGAAGCGCGTGGAGGAAGCGATCGGCCTCCTCGAGGTCGACGCCGGAGAGCTGCACACGCCGACCGTCCCGCGTGCTCAGCTCGACCGTGACCCGGCCTCGAGCTCCGGGCCAGAGTACGTCGAGGAGCAGGTCGAGCAAGGCCCCCGCGCCCGCCAGGCCGAGCGCCAGCGTGAGCAGGATCAGCTCGCCCGACCGGACGCCATCGAACAGGAGGAGGCCCCCGCCGATCACGCCGACGCTCAACGCGACGACCCCGATCAGGAGGTGGAGGCTCGGGTACCGAACGGCTCGTCCCACCCGGCTGAGCCCCACGATGCTCCAACGCTCTCGGCCCTCCCACACCGTGCGCCCGAGAAGCTCGGTCCGAAGCTCCAACGCCAGGGAGCCGTCCTCGAGCCAGAGATCACCGCGCCGCCGGACACCGACGAGGAAGGCGACGCCGCGCGCGAGGGCGGACAGAAGGGCCCAGCCCGTGACGACGCGGAGGAGACGAAGCGATGAGTGTCGAGCACGTCGGACGACCTGGCCGGACAGCCGCGGCGTCGAAGTCTCGGCCGGCTCCTCCTCGGAGGCCTCCGAGGTTGGTGCCAGGCTCGCGGCGATCGCGCGTACGCCGCCATCGATCGCGCTGCTGCTTCGAAGCTGCCCAAGAAGGTCTCCGGCGACGGTGGACGAGGACGCCGCGAGGGCGCTGATCCGTCCGACGTTGCGGGCCCGTACCTCGGGTCGCCCGCCGTCCGCGCCCGACGCGTCGTCCGCGACGACCCGGGCAACCTCGCGCCAGAGCGTCTCGGCCGACTCAGTGGGCATCAGCGCGTCGACGAACGGGTACACCACGTATGGCGTACAGAGCTCCAGCCAGTCCGCGTGGCGGACGAAGCGGAGCAGCCGGGGGCCGGCGGCTCCCGGCTCGTCGTCCGCGAGCCGGCGGTGAAGACCGAGCACGGCGAACGCCGCGACCAGCGCGCGCTCCCGCGGTGCCCTTGCGCCCCGTTCGAGCACGGCCACGACGTCGCCAGCGGAGGTGGAGCCGTCCGTGACGCCGTGCTCCGCCGCACGGCCTTGCACGTACTCGCGTCCCGCGAAGAGGGTCCGACCCTCGGCCTGACGGGTCAGGACATCGAAGCAGAGGTCCGCGATCGGCCCGGACGTCGGGTGGTCGACGACGGCCGAGACCGCAAGGTCGATCGCGTCCTGGCGGACGACCGCGCTCGCTTCGCTCATAGCCCCAGCCTCTTGCGAAGGGCTTCGAGCTCCTCGTCCACGCGGGAGTCGAGGTCCGGCGCGCCGCCGGTACCAGACGACGGCGGCGAGCCCGCCCGTCGATCCTCTCGCCGGCTGAGCCGCTCCAGGCCCGCGGGGAGGCCGAGCGGAGCTGCTTCGGTACCCTCGACGAGGGCGAACAACCGCTCGACCAGGCGCACGGCCGCGCCCTCCGCCCCCAGAGCGAGGCTGCCCTCCTGGCCTTCGGCGAGCTTCTCGGGCGTGAGGCGAGCGTCCAACGTGACGGCGAGCGTGGCCGGTGCGTCCACGATCTCGAGGGCGCCCGTGCTCTCCAAGCGGTGGGCCGCGCGGACATCCTCACGGCGGGGAGGTGTCGCAACCACGGAGGCCCCGACGGCCGCGCCGAGCAGGGGGGTCAAGCCCTCCAGGCGCCCCAGGACAAGGTCAGCACCGCCCCACACCAGGGGGTCACGCTCGTCGTCGTTCGCGAACATCCACGCGTCCAGCCCGTAGCCGGGCACCAGGTCGCGCAGCCGTTCGGCGAGCTGGGGTTCGTGGTCCACATCGAAGAGCCACACGGCATTGGTCCGCACCAGGGACAGCTGAACCAAAGCCGACGACAGATCGAGCGCGGCGAGCGCACGCGCCTCCACCACAACGGCCGGGCGGTCGACGTCGGCGAGCTCGAGCCGACGGCGCGTCTCCGACCGATCGTCCACGGGACTGAACCCGCGAGGAGCGACCGGCCCGATCACCTCCACGCGATGGCGGGCGGCACCTCGCATGACAACCGTCTCCACGGCGGCGGCGTGAGGGACGAAGACGCGCTCGGCCTCGGCGAGCGAGCCCTCCCACGCGCCCGTGAGACTCGGCACGTACGCAGCGACCCGCGGAGCTTCAGCGGCCAATGCCCTCTCGAGGGCATCGGGATCGATAACCACCGTCAGGGCGCCCCCTCCCGCTGGGGACTCCCTCTCCGCGATCAGCGCTTGGAGCCCCGCCGCCAGGGCGGCCTGCCGGCCCGTCCCGCCCATCGTGACCCGAAGCTCCATGCTACTGCTCCTCATCGGTTGCGCGTGGGTTCGCGTCCGCCTCGCGTGCCCGCGCTCGGTCCGGTACCCGCCTCGCGTGCCCGCGCTCGGTCCGGTACCGACCTTGGCCTACCCTCGACGGAACGTGCGGTTCGGGAGCCCTCTTCCGTGCCTTCGGCGTCGGGCCCGGCCGCGCCCGTACCCACCACGGCGGGAACCGCGACCGCCGGAGCCGTAGTCTGGCGTGCGCTCGCCTCGTCGGCCGGCTTGGCAAAGCCAACCACGGAGGACCGAGAGCCTTCGGATTCCGGGTGTTTGGGCAGCGCGGCGGCCTCGGGCGCATCGTCCGTGGTTGGACTTCCCGCGGTCGCGCGTACGGTGTTCGGTGGCCCGTCGGAACCCTCCGTGGATGGGTCAGGCGCATCCATGCCGGCCTCGGGCCCGTCCGCATCCGAGGGGGCCTCGGGTCCGTCCGTGGTTGCGTCCGGCCCGCTCGCGGTGGCCTCGGGTCCGTCCGTGGTTGCGTCGTAGCCCGTTGCCCGAAGGCCCTCGTGGCTCGCCTCGGGCCCCGCTGCCGCAGGTCGGTCCTCCGGTCCTCCCGGCGGTATCGCTGACGACTCGTCGCGCCCGGGCCCCACCCCGGGTCGATGGTCGAGATCTCGCGCCACGGCCTTCTCCACGGCCGTCTCGACGGAGTCCGGCGCACCCTCCGCCTCCAGCACCCCCGCCAGCGCCGGAGGTAGGAGGCTGTCTGGCGGGCCTCCGTCCCGGTAGTACCGAGACTCGCGGTAGCGCTGAACGGCTCGCAGGACGAAGATCTTGATGACCGCAGCAGCGGGAACGGCGAGGAGGACCCCGAGAAACCCGAACGCCTCGCCCCCGATGAGCAGCGCCACCAACACCCAGACGGACGCCAGCCCGACGCGGTCGCCGACGACGCGCGGTGTGATGAAGAAGCCCTCGATGCTCTGGACCACCGTGTAGACCACCAGCACACCCACGACCTGTCCCCAGCCCGTCCAGTGCAGAAGGCACATGGTCAACGCCATGAGGAGCGCCAAAGCGCCACCGACGTAAGGGATGAACGAAACCAGGCCCGCGACGATGCCGATCGGGACCGCCAGACGCACGCCGACGAGCGCGTATCCCGCCGAGTACATCACGGCGAGGACGACCATCACCAGGAATTGGCCGCGAACCCACTGGCCGAGAACCTCGTCGACTTCCTGCGCGACGTCCGCGACGAAGGGCCGGTGGCGCCAGGGGATGAGCTCGCGAACGGCCGCCACGATCCGGTCGAAGTCGTAGAGAAGATAGAAGGCGAACACAGGGACGAGGATCACGGTAGTCCCGACCGCCAGTGCCCAGTTCGTCCCGCCGAGGACCCAGCCGATCGCCATTTCGCCGACCGCCGCGGCGCGGGTCGCCACCTCGGCGGAGCCACCCCCTTCGCCCGCGACCGAGCTCCCCAGGAGGTTGACCGCTTCGTCGAGTGAATGGGGAACGGGGATTCCTCGCGCGGTGAGCCAGGGCTCCACCTGCCCCTGCAGGCGTTCCAGCTGCTGGGGGAGCTCTCGCTCGAACTCGATCACTTGCTGGATGACGCTCGGGACGACGATCCCCAGCACCGCCGCTACCGCGAGGAGCACGAGGAAGAGAAGCACGACGATCGCAACCGCTCGGTGCAGCCCGCGTGCCTCGAAGAAGTCCACGATGGGGTCGAGGACGTAGGCCACGAGGAACGCTAGGAAGATCGGCGTCAACACGCCGCTGAACGCGTACAGCGCGTACGCGACGGCAGCGCCTCCTACGAGGACCCAGCCACCCGGCGGCAGGCTCCATCGACGCTCCTGCCCGGTCACGCCGCTCTTGTATCACGAGCCCCCCTGGGGTTCGCGAGGGTCCCGCGGCGACGTATCCTCAGCCTACGCCGACCACACCGATGAAACGCATCGACTTCTATGTGCAGCACCTCATGCGCCACGGAGCGCACGAGGTGGTCCTCTCCTCCGGTCAGCCCGTGCTGTTCCGCTTCGACACGGGGGAGCGCCGATCCAACAACGCCATCGAGCACGCCCAGGTCACCCAGCTCGTGCAAGAGGCCGCGACGCCTCAGGTGCTCAAGAGCCTACGTATGCGAGGCGAAGCGGCCTTCCAGCATCACGGGGACGGCGTTCCCGTCCAGGTGGTGGTGAAGGTCGCGGGCGCGGGTCAGTGGGAGGTGAGCATCGCGCGCCAGGAGCAGGGGAGTGCTGCTGCACCGCCCGGTCCGAGCTACGGCGCCCCGGGCCCGACCGAGTCGGATGGCCACACGGGCAACGGCGCGCCGCCGGTCACGGAAGGCGTACCCAAGAGCGCGGTCGTCGCGCCCGCGTCGCCGCCTCCGCCGCCCGGACCGCCCGTCGTGCCCTCCGGACAACTGATCCGGCCGGGCGAGCCGAAGGTCAATCGGCTGCTACGGCTGATGGCGCAGGTGCAGGCATCCGACCTGCACCTGTCCTCGGGCGTGATGCCGATGGTGCGCCTGCACGGCGAGATGAAGCCCTTGGAGGAGCGGGCGCCGTTCACACCGGAGGAGCTCGAGGCGCTGCTGTTCGAGATCCTCCCCCCTCGACACCGGCAGGTGTTCGAGCAGCATCGAGACGCCGACTTCGCGCACTCGATCGACGACGTCGCTCGCTTTCGCGTGAACTACTTCGTCGACCGCAACGGGATCGGGGCGGTGTTTCGCCTGATCCCCTTCGAGATCCTGCCTCCGGAGGTCATCGGCCTGCCCCCGCAGATTCTCGACCTCTGCTACTTGACCAAGGGCCTCGTACTGGTCACGGGCCCCACCGGGAGCGGAAAGAGCACGACGCTCGCCACCCTCGTCGACTACATCAATCAGAACCGCAGCGACCACATCGTCACGATCGAGGACCCGATCGAGTTCGTGCATTCCAACAAGCGGTGCTTGGTCAACCAGCGGGAGGTGGGCAGCCACACGGACAGCTTCAAGAAGGCGCTACGCGCAGCGCTCCGCGAAGACCCGGACATCGTGCTCGTCGGCGAGATGCGTGACCTCGAGACCATCGCGATCGCGATCGAGACCGCGGAGACTGGCCACCTGGTGTTCGGAACGCTGCACACGACGAGCGCACCGACCACGATCGACCGTGTGATCGACCAGTTCCCGGCGGACCGCCAGGCCCAGATCCGCACGATGCTGAGCGAGTCCCTGCGGGGCGTCGTCGCCCAGGTGCTGTGCCGCCGGCGGGGCGGAGGCCGCGTAGCCGCGTTCGAGGTGATGATCGGCAACCCGGCCGTTAGCAATCTCATCCGCGAAGGCAAGACCTACCAGCTGCCCAGCATCATGCAGACCGGCAAGGCCCAGGGCATGCAGACCATGAATGACCACCTCATCGCGCTGGTGAAGAACGATCTGATCGACCCGGAGGAGGCCTACGTCCGATCCAACGACAAGCCCGGGATCCGCGAGACGTTGAAGCGCGAAGGGCGACCCATCCGGGCGATCTCGGGCTAGGGGCCTGGACGGCGGGGCCGGGCTCGCTACGTTCGGCCCGTGCTCGTGGTCGGCGTCGATGAGAACGGCCTCGGACCTCAGCTCGGACCTCTGGTCACGACGGCGGTGGTCCTGGAGCTGGGCAGCTATCGCGCGAGCCGATGGGCCCGTCTGGGTGCGAGGCACGGCATCGGCGACAGCAAGGCCACCAGCGCGTTCGGTCGCATGGCGCATGCCGAGAGCATCGCACTCGCCCTGCTCGAGGCGCTTCACGGGCGAGCGCCCACGGACGCCGACGAGCTGGTGCATCAGGTCTCCCTCGACGGGGTCCGGACCCTCCGCGCCCCGTGCCCGCGACGGTCGGCGCCGCAGTGCTGGGGGCAGACGCTCCCGCTGCCTGTCTTCGGCGGCGAGCTGGCTCAAGGTCGGAGGGCGCTGGCGGCGCTGCGGCGCGGCGGAGTTCGCGTGCGGCGGGCACGATCCGCCGTGGCCTGCGTACGCGTGTTCAATCAGGAGCTGGCGCGGCGGGGGTCCAAGCTCGAGGTCGACCTGGCGCTCTTCGAGCGGCTGCTCCTCGATGCGCGAGAGAGCGGCGAGGGTCAGCTCCTCGCCATGTGCGGCATGGTAGGCGGCATTCGACGCTACGGGGCTCGCTTCGACCGCTTCCGCGACCTGGTCCAGGTGGTACACGAGGAGACGCGGCGGCGCTGCGCCTATCGCATCCGCGGCGTCGGGGACGTCGTGTTCGAGGTTGATTCGGACGCGAACCACCTCCCGGTCGGGCTGGCGTCGATGCTCGGGAAGTACGTCCGGGAGATCGCGATGGAGCGCCAGAACCGGTTCTACCGGAGTCACCAGCCTGACCTTGAACCGGCCAGCGGCTACCATGACCCGGTGACCAGGCGGTTCGTGGAGGGCACCGCGCCACTTCGGCGACGTCTGCGCATCGCTGACCGTTGCTTCGTGCGGGCGAGATAGGGGTTGTCAGCTAGTTGAGAGTCATTATCATCAGATAGCTTTGCCTCGTGATCCCATCACGCTTGCCGACCTGAGGGTCGGCGCCACGGGCTGCGTCGCGGACGTCATCGGCGAGCGGAGCCTCGTGCGGCGCCTGCTCGAAATGGGCGTGCTCCCCGGCACCCGGGTGACGCTTACGCGCATCGCGCCGCTCGGGGACCCGCTGGAGCTCCGCCTGCGTGGCTACTCGCTGTCCGTCCGTCGGCGCGAGGCGGCCAATATCCTCCTGGAGGACGTGCAGGATCCTGTCGCCGTCCCGGCCCTCGCCAAGCGGTCGACGTCGTGAGCGAGGAGTCGCGCCGAGGGGAAGGCGAAACGACCCCCCTACCGGCACATGCCGTGGCTCACGCTACCCCACAGGCAACCACCGACGACCGCGACCCCGACCCCAACGCAGGGGCTGCGCAGGGCGTGCGCGCAAGCGCGGACGGGTCCATGGGCCGGCGCGAAAGCTCTGCCGGCTCGACCCCGGGTGGCCCCGGCCCAACCACGGACGGCCCAACGCTGGGCCGCGCGTCCGGCGTCTCAACCACGGTGGTCGCACTCGCCGGGAATCCGAACAGCGGAAAGACGACTCTATTCAACGCGTTAACGGGCTCCCGAGCCCGCACGGGCAACTACCCGGGGATCACGGTCGATCGAAGGTCCGGCCGGCTTCGCCTTCCCTCCGGTCGGCGCGTCGAGCTCGTGGATGTGCCCGGGACATACAGCCTCAGCGCTCGGTCGCCCGAGGAGCAGGTCGCCGTGGACGCGGTGCTGCCTCTGCGAGGTCCTGCACCCGACGCCGTCATCGTCGTGGCTGATGCGACCACGCTCGCCCGGCACCTGTACCTTGCGCTCCAAGTCATCGGCACCGGCGTCCCTTCCATCCTTGTGCTGAACATGGCCGACGAAGCCGACGACGCCGGTATCGAGATCGACTCGGACGGTCTCGCCTCCGACCTTGGCGTGGAGGTCATCCTCGCCTCGGCATCGAAGGGCCGCGGCCTCGACGAGCTCCGTGACAGTGTCGACCGGGTGCTCGAGTCCGGCGGGTCTCCGGCGGAACCCGAAGCGGTAGCCTCCGAGCTGACCGCTGATGTTGCGCGGGTAGAGGCCTCCCTCGCCGACCACGGAACGGATCTCGCTGGGCCGGGGAGGCGGGCTCGCGCGCTCTGGGCGATCCTCTCGCTCGGCGATGACGAGCTCGAAGGCGTGGCTGATCGGGTCCGACGTACCGTGCTTGCCGTCCGTAAGGACGCCCAGGCAGCAGGCCGACACATCGATCGAGAAATCATCGGCGCACGCTACCAGAGGATCGACGGGCTGCTCGATCGTCACCTTCGGACACCCGGGGGCCGAGATGTCCGCCGCCCCTGGACAGATCGTCTCGACAGCGTTCTCACGCACCCGATCGCTGGCTTCGTGGTGTTCGCGGTCGTGATGTACCTGCTGTTCGAGGGCCTCTTCACCTGGTCGGAGCCGCTGATCGCGGTCATCGAGGTGGCCGTCGGTGGGCTCGAGGATCTGGTCGTCGAGGTCTTCCCGGCCGGCCCGCTGCAGGACCTGTTGGTCGACGGCGTGATCGCCGGAGTCGGCAACGTTCTCGTGTTCATTCCGCAGATCGCGATGCTCTTCGTGTTCATCAGCCTCCTCGAGGACTCTGGCTACCTGGCAAGGGTTGCCTTCGTGATCGATCGCCTGATGAGGAGCGTTGGGCTCCACGGCAAGGCCTTCGTTCCCCTGCTCAGCGGATTCGCGTGCGCCGTCCCCGCGGTGATGGCGACCCGCACGATCGAGAATCGTAGGGACCGGTTCGTGACAATGCTGGCGCTGCCCTTCATGAGCTGCAGTGCACGGCTTCCCGTCTATGCACTCGTGATCGCGGTGGTTTTCTCTGCGAGGCCTCGACTGCTCGGCGTCTTCCATGTCGGCGCCGTTGTGCTCTTCGCGATGTACGCCCTCAGCGTGATGGCGACCTTAGCCTCCGCAGCGGTCCTCCGTCGCACGCTGTTCCGCGGCCCGCGACCCACCCTGGTATTAGAGCTTCCCCCGTACCGGCTCCCCGCGGCACGAAACACCCTCGTTCATGTACGTGAGAAGATATCCTCCTTCCTCAAGGATGCCGGCACTGTCATCCTTGCTGTCACCGTTGTCCTGTGGGCGCTGCTGAGCTACCCAGTGAGCGCCCAGATCGCCGATCGGTTCGCCCACGAGCGAACAGTGGCGGCGCAGTCCCTCCGCGGCGCCGCGCTGGCGAATCACCTCGAGGATCTCGACCAGCAGGAGGACCGCCTACAGCTTGCCCACAGCGCGGCCGGGCGCCTGGGCCGGGCGATCGAGCCCGCTATCGAGCCCCTAGGCTTCGACTGGCGAATCGGCATCGGCTTGATCGGCTCCTTCGCCGCCCGAGAAGTGCTTGTCAGCACGCTAGGCATCGTATGGGGAGTCGGAGGCGATAGCGCCGATGACCAATCGCTCCGCGAACAGCTCGCAATGGCGGAGCGTCCGGACGGGAGCCTCCTGTTCACTCCACTGTCGGGGTGCTCCCTGATGGTCTTCTTCGTTCTGGCAGCGCAGTGCATGAGTACGCTCGCTGTGATCGGCAAAGAAACGGCGTCCTGGCGATGGCCGCTGTTCGTCCTCGTCTACATGAGCACTGTGGCCTACGTTGCTTCGCTGCTGACATTTCAGGGTGGTCGACTGCTGGGATTCTCATGACGTGGCAGCTACTCGCCGTTATCGGTATCGAACTGCTGGCGGTTGCGTTCCTTGCGTACCATCTAGGACTTCGACAGCTCCTCCGTCACTCCAAGCGCCCGTCGGCGGCACCTGACGTGTCACTTGACCGACTCAGAAGCGCTCGTCGCAGGCCCGCACGGCGTGGCGCCAGCGCGGGCCGTGGCGCGCGCGGGGACCAAGGCACACGCGGGGACAACGACCGAGGCGCGGGCGGGGAGCACCGAGGTTCGCGTAGGGACCGTGCTTGGCTCGCGGACACGGGGACTCGCCACGCTCCCGCGGATGGGTCGGCCGAGCCGGGCGACCCAGGTGCCCGAGCGGAGGTGGACGCAGGGCCACGAGCACCTGGACGGAGGCACGCCGGGTGATTACGGTTGGGCTGGATTCATTCACCATGATTGGAGCGTACGACCTGACTGCCCCTGCCGACGGGCCCGTTGCCCGCACGGTTCGCGAGACACTCGACGCCCTCGCGACTCCGGAGATCCGCAATGCGGTCATTCGGTACGCTCTGGAGCGGGAGGGGGCACCGCACATTCCAGAAAAGGGCTCGGAGGTGCGCTCCTTCGTTGAGGGTTCGCTCGTGAACGCCGTGCGCGACCTCCTCGGCGAGGAACAGGCGGAGGCCGTCCGGGATGAGCTCGCTCCGATCATCGAGCGTTTCGACCGCGCCTCGGGCCTCCCACCAGATGAGGCTGACTCCGCCAGGGCGACCGGGTCGGCCTACCAGCCCGGCCTGGCGGCGTCAGGCCAGTCCTTCAGCGCGGGTCGGTTGGTGGAGGGGGCGCATGAGCCGGTCTCGCGACCGGAGAGCGAGCCCTTGCCGCCTGCGCCGAGTGATGCCGAACCGACGGACCAGCCTGAGACGTCCGCGGACCTCCGTGCTTCGCCGCCCCCCGTCATACGACCTGTCAGACCGGACCGTCTCCTCCTGCTGGCCACGCGGAACAGCGCAGGGCTCGGCCTCCTCTCCGACGGCCTCGTCGGCCTGGCCGAGATCCACGCCGTTCAAGATCCACTCGAGCTCCTGGAACTCGCCGCTCGTGAGACCGTGGTCGTGCTTGACGCGGCCGCACCCTCGGTAAGACCTGAGACCCTCGTAGCCCTGGCTCCCGAGCTGCCCGACGCGGTTCGTGTCGTGCTGTGGGGTGATGAGCGCAGAATGCGCAAGCAGTTGGCCCTCTCCGGCCAACGAATCCCCCGTGGTTGGATCGTCGCCGGCACGGCCCCCAGAGACGTAATCACCGTCTGCCGGGTCCTGCTTGCCTAGGCGCACCCAGGGGACGACCAAGGGACCGAAGCGGCCGTCGGGGGAGCCGGACCCTGAACGACACATCATGACGGCAAACACTCCGCCTTATAGCACCAGAGATGAGGCCCTCAGGGCGCTCGGCGAAGCCGGATACCTTTGCGACGACCGCACTGCGACCGTGGTCTGGTTGGCGGGCATGCTCGGCCGCCCCCTACTTACGGAGGGCCCGCCGGGCGTAGGCAAGACTGCCCTAGCACAAGCGATTGCCCGATCGACAGGTCGCAGGCTGATCCGGCTCCAGTGCTACGAAGGACTGGACGAAGCGAAAGCGCTGTACGAGTGGGACTACGGGAAGCAGATTCTATACACCCAACTCCTTCGACATACCGTCATGAGACTCTCAAGCGACACAGCCAGTGTAGATGCTGCCATGGCTGCCATCGCCGACCAAGAATCCGCCTTCTTCCACACCCGTTTTCTCACGGCCAGACCGTTGCTTCAGAGTCTGCGAAGCGAACGCCCGACCGTACTCCTCATCGACGAAGTAGACCGGAGCGACCCGGAGCTGGAAGCGCTGCTCCTCGAGGTGCTCAGCGACTACCAAGCCTCAATACCTGAGCTCGGTACCATCGAGGCGCGGACAAGGCCCTACGTCGTCCTCACGAGCAACGCTACGCGAGAGGTCACGGAGGCACTACGAAGGCGCTGCCTCTACCTTGATCTGGCGTACCCGTCCCGCACGCGTGAGATGGCGATCATCAATCAGAAGGCCCCCGAGCTCAGCGCTCGGCTACAACTCAGCCTTGTTGACTTTGTTGCGAGACTCCGAGGGCTCCCTCTTCGAAAAACACCGTCCATCGCAGAGTCGGCGGACTGGGCCCAGACCTTGGCCATCCTTGGCGCAACCCGACTGGAAGCAGACGTGGTGCGGACGACACTCGGCGTCTTGCTCAAGCATTCGGAAGACCAAGCACTGGTTCTTCGCGACCTCACAGCTTACTTGAACTCGGCGGAGCCCCGGAGCCCGGAAGCACTACCCGATTCGCCTCGTTCGACGAACGAGACGGGGTAGCCTCCTTCGAGGCGAACCGCGCTCATCCGCGCTGATCAATAGTCGTCCGACTCGCGACACTTGACGCAGTGATGAACCCGCATCCACCACGTGCCCGGCGGGAAGCACACATCGCGCTCGCCTCGCCGCCAGCGTTCCAGGGCAGCATCGTACTCTCGGTTGAACTGGCGAATCCGCTGCGCGGCTGCTCGGGCGGCCTCGGGGTGTCCGGCCGACGCGAAGCGAGGCACCCTGTCTGGCCGTCGCTGGTCGCGGCTCGACCGCTTCGTGTGGTGAGTCCTGAGAACGCCCCGCGGACCTAGGCAGCTAGAGCTAGGCGAGCGGCCACGGCCGTTGGTTCGATGGGCAACGCCACGGTTGAGTCGAGACCTCATCTCCACTCGATCCGCGACGCGCCGCCGCACCTCGTCATCGCCGCCACGAGCTACTAGCACGGTAGGCATAGTAAGTCGCAGGCGGGCGACCTCGGGCCAACCCTTCTTGGAGTCACCCCTGAAGTAGTGGGGCGGACGCCGCACTACGATTTCTCGTGAGCCGAGATCAGAGGGAAGGGTGTTGGCGCCTGGCCATTCTTCGGCCTGCTGAACCGCCCTTCCTTCCACTGGATTGGCGATGAGATACGCCAAACTCTCGATGACTGCATCGCTAGTGACCAACTCATGAGCGGCGGTAGATGCCTTACTGAACACCTCTTCCGACCACCCACGAAACGCCTTGGTAGCCAGCGCGAGCAGGCGATGAAACTTTGCCAGGAATATTGGCAACCTACCCTCAGCATCAGTGACCACGATATGATGGTGCGTGGACATCAGGACGGCCGCGTGCACTCGTATCCCACACTCCTCGGACGCTACCGCGAGACAGTACCAGAATATCTGCTCCATCTCTCCGGCCCGGTCGGGATTGAAGAGGTAGTATCGGCGCGTGGTACGCCTTGTGATTGCGTAGAGTGTCCCTGGCCGGACACAGCGTCGCTGGGTCATCGCCGCGGCGTGGAGCGAAGGCTGTGCCAGCCCGTCCCGCGACGGATGTAGGTGGACTACTGACTGGTTCGGGAGACGATCGGCGGCGATACCGCCGCCAGTCCGCCGCCAGGCCAGCCTCGCCGGCATCCCGTCAGGTTGAGCGAGAAGTGTATTCGGCCGAGGCGTTGCCAGCGCCTCAAGGGGGTCGCCCGGCTCTCCGAGCTTGTTTTCCCACGGTATGCACGGGCGACCCTCCCAACGTGTCTCCGAGCCGGGGGCCACGAGAGACGACGAGGCGTGGCAAGCGGTACCGATCCTGGAACGTAAGCCGGACAGCTCGTGTATGTCACTCAGCATGACGACGCGAGATCGCGGCCAGTTCACCCGGGCTCGCCCACCAAGCTGTCGAGGAGCGCCTCGTCATCGAGCGGCTCGACCGCATCGCTTGGCGCCTTCTCCCACTTTCCTCGAAGCCATGGCCAGATGGGTCCTCGATGGCGGCACCGTGCAGCAATCCCCTCGGGATCGCAGAGGATTCGCAGGTGAAAGTGGTCATCGTGTGGCGAACCCCGGCTGGGCTGATGAAGAACGTGGGCAGCCCTGAGGAGCGCGCGGGAGTCCGTCTCGTTCGCGACAGCGTACGTCAGGAGCCTCGCCTTCGTTCCGCGGCTAACGAAGATCCACTGCGTACCGGCCTCGGGGTCGAGCAGCAGCGAACGGACGAGGTGCCAGTTGCGGGCATCGTCGAACCAGAGTTGGCGACGCCCGTCTCGGCGGTCAACGCCGAAGCCAAGATGGTTGAACGCCACCCACCCGCGGCTAGCCACGGAGCGGCCCGCGGCGTCACGTGCATAGAAGAGCACGTCCGCATCGCGGCCCGTGCGATGACTGCCATGGCGGGGGTGCCGGCCACCGCCGGGGGCGCTCAGGTCGCCGATGCGGAGAGGGGCCGTCCCCGGGTAGGCGCTGGCTACGTCCGCCGCCGCCCGCTGGAGCAGCTGCACGAGTCGCGGAATGCCATAGCGAGTGGCCTCGCCTCGCCGAGCGCGAACGTACCCTTGCCCGGAATCGGGGAGCGGAGTCCCGCCGCGAAGCACACCGTGGTTAGTCACACCAATTGACTGGACCTGATCGGGCGCCATCGGAAATGCGTAGCAGCCGTTCAGGGCTAGGGCGCACGCGATAGTCAGGCTCCTAGGCACGCTCTGAGCTTGGCAGCACCAAGCCCGCAGGCCACGCCACATCGCCCCCAACACGGCAACACGGGACGGGAGACGGCGAGGGACGAGTGGTACGCCAGCGGACGCGCGGCGCCCGCAATGGGGCACCCAACGCCGCGCCAGTACCCAGCTGGCCCGTGAAGGGCCAGCTACGGCGACTTGGTGCTCCCGGGAGGGAAGGGGCGAAGGCGCCTAGCCCTCCTCCGCGGCCGGCGCGCCGGCCTGGGGCCCCGGGAAGGCCGCCTGAAGCTCTTCCACCAGGGCACGTGTGACCTCGTCCTCGACCTGCAACAACCCCGCAGCGATGCGCTCTACGTTGCGCTGGTAGACGAAGATCCGGCCGACGGCTGGGGTCTCATGCCGGGACGAGAGGTCGTCCGGAAGAACCAGGAGCCTCGGATCGACGCCCTCCGCGACCACTTCCGCTCCGGGAAGATCACTCACCACGACCAGGGCTCCCTCGACCAGCTTGCCCAGCCGCTCGGGCAGCCGACGGAGGGCCGCCTCGACGCGCCGTTCGAACTGCTTGAGCGGCACAGACCACGGAGGGGGAGGCGCGGCCAGGTCTCGCTCGCGCGACTCGAGAAACGCCACGAGCGCCGCTCGCTGATCGCCCTTCCGGTCGAGGACGAGACCCAGGTAGTAGTAGGCGTCCGACGGGCCTGCGCCGTCGCCAACGGCGGAGCGCAGAGCCGGCTCAGCGTTCTCCAGATCGCCCACCTCGTAGTGGGCGCGCCCCACCTGAAAAGCGAGCATGGAGCTACCGAAGGGCGGATCCGGGAGCAGGCGGACGGTCCTCTTGGCCTCGTCGTGCTCCCCGGACGCAAGCAGAGCGTCGATCCTCAAGAGCAGCGCGTCCGCACGTTCGTCGTCGGTCTCGGCGCACTCGAGGGCCTCGTTGACCAGGACGAGAGCCTCTTCGAAGTCGCGTAGTGGGTGGATCAGGACCTCGACGGCGTTCAGCATCGCATCGAAGTAGCCCTCTTCGAGGTCGAGCGCAGTCCGGTACTGCTCGAGGGCTTCCTCGGCCCGTCCCTCCGCTGCGTAGATGTAGCCAAGCAGACAGTGCGCATCGGGAGAGGATTCGTCGACCTCCAGGCACTTCTGGGCGCTGAGGATGGCCCCGGCGAAGTCACCCCTCGCGACGAGGTCCCATCCCCTGTCGAGGTGGGCGCTTAGCTGGTCCATCGGTGCGTTCTGCTCGTCGTCCATGGCTCGGCAGCGCGGTGGAGCTTTGTGACGGTGGCCGCCGACGACGTCAAGGGTACGGCCGGAGAGCCGCCGCATCACCCCCGACGGCACACCACACCGAGGAGAAATCCACAGGCGGTGGCAACGCGATCACGCGACGAGCCCCAGCGCCGCGTACGGGCACGTCGAGCCACGCGCAATGGAGCAACACGCGCGGAACGGAGACGACCTGCCCGTCATGCAACGTCAATCGGGGCGGACCCCCGTATTTGGTGTCCCCTAAAAGGGGGCATCCAGCGTGCGACGCATGTACGCGAAGCTGGTGCGTCCGACCAGTTTCAGGCGTGAGCCACAGGCAGCTAACCCCTCTTGATTGTTGACGAAGCAAGTAGCGTGTCGAGGCCTGTCGTGCGCCAACCACGGCGACAGTCGGACCCACCGACCTTCGAAGGCGCGGGTCGACAGGGTCGACCGCGATCGCACCGCTCCAACTCCCGGATGGTGGCTCCGGACGACCGCTCACCAGCGCGAGGTACCCCCGGCCGTACGTCGAGGTGGAGCGCGCCTGTTCGAGCACGATCCGCGCGGCACGCGTCCGCGCGAGTGTCACGAGGCCGCTCACGTCACGGTCCAGCCGGCTCGTCGGATGAAGCCGGTCGCCATACCTGGAGCGAGCCCAGGACATCAAGCACGGGCGGTCTCGACCTTCGGTCGTGAGCAGGCCGGCGGGTTTGGCTACCACGAGAACGTCGGCGTCTTCGTAGACGACGGAGGGGTCAGTCATGAGCCGTCGATGACGCTTGCCGCCGCACGATCCGGACCTTCCCAAGGTCACCATCGACCTGCACCAAGTCACCAGTCTGAATCCGCCTGGTCGCTCCAGGCACGTTGACCACGGCAGGCACCCCGTACTCGCGAGCAACCACGGCGGCGTGCGAGAGTGGCCCACCAAGCTCCGTCACCACGGCAGAGGCCACCAGGAACAGGGGCGACCAGCCGACGTCCGCGGACGGTGCGACCAACACCTCGCCGTGAACAAGGTCCTCCGCGTCCCTCACGGCCCGAAGAACGCGGGCTGGTCCCACGGCCTGACCGTTGCACGCAGCAAGTCCCGAGAGAACATCGACAGTCTCGTCCAGGCGACCGGGGGGCGGCGGAACTCCGACGAAGTTCGGCGGCGGGTCTGGGAGGGAGCAGTCCCGTGCGAACTGGAGCCGGCGGCGGCGAATCAGGGGCGACAGCGCCGCGACGTCCCCACTCAGCCAAGCATGAAGCTCGGGGACCGTCAGGAAGAAGGCGGCGTCGGTGCCGGCGGCTGGGTCCATGGCGTGGATCCGTCGACAAGCGTCGAGCGCCACGGCTCGGTAGAGACCGAGGACCTGGACGGTGTATCCACGAAGCCTCTCTCTCAGTCGTGTGAACCGCTGCACGAGGGCAAGGAGATGGCGGAAGGCAGAGCGCACGGGGATGGGCAGCTGTGCCTCGAGGGACTCCTGTGCTCGGACACGGATGGCACGCTGACGGCGCCCGAGCTGCACGGGGCTCGCCATCGGCTCCGTTCGCATGAGGTGTGCCCGCAGGGTCGCGAACGGCAACGTCGGGGCCTCGGCCCATCGAGGTTCGGCGATCTCGGCCTCCCGGGCACCCCGGTCGCCGTAAGCCCTGAGGAACCGAGCCATCGCGCGACGGGTCGGACCCTCGGGCAGCACCTCGAGGCCCACGGATGCCGAACCACGGTCGAGAAGAGCAGAAGCGGCATTCGGCTCAGCCCGGGCCATCTGCGCGATATGCCAGAGCGCCAGACCGGGCGCCGCGCTCTCAACATCCGCGAGGCCGGTCAACAGCTCACGCTCCAGGCGGGGCCCATCGTCTCCGACCACCCAGTGGAGCGCGCCCCGCAGAACGACGACGGTCGCGAGCAGATTACCGTACGCCGTCAGCATGATCTGGCCCGTGCTGTCGAGTAGGCGCTGGACGCGAAAGAGAATCCGGTCGAGGCCGGCGCTGGACAGGATGCGGTAGTCCACGGCCTGCAGCCTCGCCCGTTCTTCCGCGAAGTCCTTCTCGAACATCGAGACGCGGTCCATGAGACGAAAATTCTCCGCCAGGTAGCGCGCAACAGTAACCGGCAGCCGCATGAGGAACCCTCGGGAACTCAGTTGAGCGATATCCAGCTCCAGCCGATCGGCCTCTCCGCCGCCGCCAAGGCTCAGGAGCGTGCGAGGCCGCAGCCCCGGGACCTGAGAGGCGATCGTCATGAACTCGCTCAGGTTCAGGTAGATCCGCCCACGAAAGTTTCCCACCAGCTCGGCGTCGCGCGGTACTGTGCACCCAAGCGCGCCGAAGGCGCGACGAAACCCTTTCTCGCTGAAGTCGCTAAGAACCGACCACGTCAGCGGAGTGGCGACGCCAGGGAGGGCCTCTCCGACGTTGATGTTCGACCACACCATCCGCGAGCGATCTCGAGGCCGAGAACGCCTTGCGGAGCGGCGTGGCGGCTGAGCCAGGGCCGTCACCGGCCGGGCCTGAAGAAGGTAGAGCCGGCCGTCATGGAACGCCCACTCCACATCACGTGCATCATCGAAGTGCTCCTCGACGCGCAGCCCGAGGCTGATGAGCGCATCAAGGTCGGACGTGTCGAGGACCGGCTCGACGCGGCGCTCTGCCGGCACCTCCTCCACCACAACGCCGCGGCCCGGCTCGAAACGGGCAGCGACCGCCTTCTCGCCCAGCACCCTGTCTCGAACCCAGCGCGTCGACTTCTCCACTCGATACGTGTCCGGAGACACCTCACCGTCCATCACGGTCTGACCGAGCCCGTACGCGGCGTTCACGATCATCTCCGCCGGATCCCCGCTGAGAGGGTTAACCGTGAACAGGGCACCGGCGGCGTCGGCGGGGACGAGCGCCTGGACCACCAGACCGAGCCCGACCTTGCCCTGCTCGCCAACCACGGTGCGGAGATAGCTGAGGGCTGTTGGGTGAAGCACGCTCGCCCAGGTGGCCCGAACAGCCTCCATGAGCGCTTCAGCCGACTCGACACCCAAGACGCTCTGATGGACACCCGCCGCGCTGACGGCAGCCTCGTCCTCCCAGGTTGACGACGACCTGACAGCGACGGCTAGCGCACCGTCCGCCCGGAGGGCCTCGAACGCCTCTCGAAGGCCGCTCGCCATCGCCCTCGGGAGACTGGCGCATCGCACGCGTTCAGCCAGTCGCGCGAGATGGTCCTCCTGGAGGCTGCCGGCGGGAGCACGCAGCAGCGCCGCGGGCTGCTCCGCGGGACCGAGAACCTGCTCGAAGAGGTCTTGCGCGGCGTCCGAATGCACCGCGTACGCGGCCGGCACCGGGAACCCGGCGCGCGCTAAGGCTGCGAGGTTCTTTGCCTTTCCACCGAAGCCACTCGCCCGACGAGGGACGATCGACTCGATGCGGCGAACGAGGGGGCGCATACGGCGGACGCGGAGGATAGCCCCACCGGGCCTCAGCGACGTCCCTTGTAGCCCATCATGTCCTGGATCACGCCTTCGCTCGCCTCCGCGATCTCCTGCTCCTCGCGAGCCCGGTCGGCGCAGTCCTCGCACAGCTTCACGGTCCGGCGACCGACTTTGACGCGAACGAGCTCCTCGACCTCATCGTCACACTCCCTGCACGCGGGCATGGACCCTCCGTCAGCCACCAGCGATGCTTGCCAGCGGTCGCGCCGGATTCTAATGCTGGCCACGGGTCACGACGACATCCTGGGCGGACGCCGGGGCGACGACCCCTCGAGCCGACGGTCTGGTAGGCTCCGGCGGCTCACAGGTGTCTGGGTGGCCGCAGGGCCGCGACCACATCGCCGGGCGGGGGTGTGATGAACGAGCAAGTTGAGGAGATCCTGCAGTTTTGGTTCCCGGAAGCGAGCGACGCGGCGGACCCAGACCAGCCGACAGGACCAGAGCTCTGGTTCGTGAGGAGCGTGGAGGTCGACCGGGAGATCAAGCGTCGCTTCGGCAAGCTGGTCGAGCGTGCCCGCGCGGGAGCCCTGGAGCCATGGGCTTCGAGCGCTCGCGGTCGCCTCGCTCTCATCCTCCTGCTCGACGAGTTCCCTCGCCACATCCACGGCGAGCGCCCCGAGGCCTATGCCAGCGACGCCCAAGCGCTGCAGCTGAGCTACGACGGGCTAGACGAGGACATGGACAAGGACCTGGACATCCCGCTCCGTGCTTGGTTCTACATGCCGGCCATGCACGCCGAGGATGCCGACGCGCAGCTCGCCAGCGTCGAGCTCTTCTCCGAGCTGCTCGACACCGCGCCGCCTGCCTATCGCACGCTCTGCGAGGCCCTCCTGCGTCGAGCAGAGCGGCATCGCGAGGTCGTCGAACGGTTCGACCGGTTCCCTCATCGCAACCACATCCTCGACCGCGCTTCGACGCCCGAGGAGTCGGCCTTCTTGCAGACGAGCGGCGACGAGCTCCTGTAGCCGTCCGCGCAAGCGGCAGATCGGGGACCGCGGTTGGGCGGCTCCGGCGCGTCCTTGTCCCCGAACGGTGACGGGCAAGGGGCCAACCCCGGATACGGGGTGCAGCGACACCGCTTCCACTTCTAGCTGGCAACTGGCGCCGCTGCGTGCCCCGAGACGGTGGCGCTAGGCCGCTCCGTGGTTGGTTGTCGGACCGCGCGCTAGTCGAGGACCGCGCGGCGGTTGGGTCTCGCGCTCGCTCCGTGGTTGGCGGCTCGCGGCTCACGGTTGGTGGTGGTTGCTCGCGGTTGGTGGCCCACGGTTGGCATCGCGTTTGCTTCTACACGGCAGCGCCGCTGGCATCACGGGGCCCGCCACGGGCATCGGTGACCTGGACGCTGCGCCCCCTGGGCGCTAGAGGCGGACCGTGGACGACCACTTCCACGATCAGTGCGGAGTCTTCGGCGTCGCAGGAGCACCGGAAGCTTCGAATCTGACCTATCTGGGCCTTCATGCGCTCCAGCATCGCGGCCAGGAGAGCGCAGGCATCGCATCGACCGACGGTCGCCAGGTCTTCGCCCATCGTGCTCTCGGCCTCGTCCAAGATGCATTCGGCGAAGCCATGCTGGGGAAGCTAGCCGGGGACCGCGCCATCGGGCACGTCCGCTACAGCACCGCCGGGGAGCGCGGCGGGCTCAAGAATGCGCAGCCGATCGCGGTGGAGTACGCGGAAGGCGCCCTGGCGATCGCGCACAATGGCAATCTCACGAACTTCGGGCTTCTCCGCTCCCAGCTTGAAGCTGAAGGCTCGATCTTCCAGACAACGAGCGACACCGAGCTGCTCGTGCATCTCGTCGCCCGCTCACGGCAACGAACAACCGTCGACCGTGTGATCGACGGGCTGCTACAGGTCGAGGGAGCCTACAGCATGATGATCCTCACGCCGAAGGAGGTCATCGCCCTTCGTGACCCGTGGGGATTCCGTCCGCTGTGCATCGGCATCCTCAAGGATGCGCATATTTTCGCGTCAGAGCCCGTCGCTTTCCACTTGATCGGAGCCGAGTACCTTCGCGACGTGGAGCCGGGAGAGATGGTGGTGGTTGACGAGAATGGGCTTCGCTCGCTCCACCCATTCTCCGAGAAGCCGAAGCGCATGTGCGTTTTCGAGTACGTGTACTTCTCGCGACCAGACTCGGATCTCAATGGGATCAGCGTCTATGACGCTCGAAAGCGCATGGGACGAAAGCTGGCCGAGGAGGCCCCGGTCGACGCCGATCTGGTCATCCCTGTTCCTGACAGTGGTACGGCCTCGGCTATGGGCTTCGCACAGGGCACACGGCTACCGTTCGAGCTCGGGCTCATCCGCAGCCACTATGTGGGCCGTACCTTCATCGAACCCGCCCAGTCGATCCGCCACTTCGGCGTGAGACTCAAGCTGAGCCCGGTTCGTCATCTCCTCGAAGGACAGAGGGTTGCCGTCGTCGACGACTCGATCGTTAGGGGCACGACGAGCCGCAAGATCGTCAAGATGCTGCGCGACGCGGGCGCCCGCGAGGTACACCACCGAATCAGCTCCCCCCCCCCCCGCAGGCCCAGCATAAACCGCAAAACCACAACATCGCGCGGCGAGCAGAAAGCGGCGAGCCACAGCGAGGAGGAGAGACGGCGCAAAGTGACACCGGGCAAGGTGGGCATCCACAG
>JBHJHB010000136.1:0-26496 GCA_050331215.1 Sandaracinaceae bacterium
GCCGCCTCGCGCGGCCGCCCGGCGGCCCGGCCGCGCGCGTGTGCGCGCCCCGCGCGGCCCTGTCCCGCGGCCCCCTGGGGCGCGGGGTCGCAGCCGGTCTCGACCGGCTTGATCGCGCGGACCCGGTAGCCGCGACGGCGCAGGGCGAGCGTGAGGCCGCGCGTGACGAAGGTCTTCCCGACGCCCGTGTCCGTGCCCGAGATGAAGAGGGGGCGGGTCACGGCGCCTCGTGGGCGTCCCGGATCGCCGAGAGCAGGGCCTCGACGTGAGCCGAGCGATGGGCGGCCGTGGGGACGAGCCGGAGCCGGCTCGTGCCTGGCGGCACCGTGGGCGGGCGGATGCCGCGGGCGTAGAGGCCACGCTCGAGCAGCGCGCGCTCGAGGGCCATCGCCTGCTCGGGCGCGCCCACGGGGAGCGGCACGATCGGGGTCGGGTCCATCCTCACGTCGTGCCCCTGCTGGCGCAGCCCGGCCCGGAGCTGGTCGGCGAGGCGGCGCAGGCGAGCCCGGCGCTGGGACGCGTCGCGCACCAGATCGAGGGCCCGGGCGGTCGCGGCGAGGAGGGGCAGGGGCGGCGCGGTGGAGAAGACGTAGCTGCGCGCGCGGTTCTCGAGGTAGGTGCGGAGCGAGCGCGGCCCGGCGACGAAGGCGCCGGCGACGCCGAAGGCCTTGCCGAGGGTGCCGACGACGACGTCCGCCCGCGCGTCCTCGTCGATGGCGAGCCCGCGTCCCGCGCCCAGCACGCCCAGGGCGTGGGCCTCGTCGACGTAGAGGTACGCCCCGTAGCGGTCCGCCAGCCGCCGGAGCTCGGTGAGCGGGGCGAGGTCGCCGTCCATCGAGAAGACGGCGTCGGTGACGATCCAGGCCGCTCCGGTCCCGCGGTGGCGACGCAGCAGGCGCTCGAGGTCGTCGGGGTCGGCGTGGGCGTACACGTGCGTGGCTCCGCGAGCGAGGCGGAGGCCGTCGATGACGCTGGCGTGGTTCAAGCGATCGCTGAACGCCACGTCCTCGGCGCCGATCAGGGCGGAGAGGGCGCCGACGTTCGCCGCGTAGCCGGTCGAGAAGAGGAGGGCCGCCGGCTGCTCGACGAAGGCGGCCAGGCGCGCCTCGAGGGCGTGGTGGGCCGGACGGGTGCCGGCGATGAGGCGGGAGGCCGTGGCCCCGAGCTCCGCCGTCGGCGCGGCCAGCGCCGCGCGGAGCTCGGGGTGGGCGGCGAGGCCGAGGTAGTCGTTCGAGCAGAAGACGAGCACTCGGCGACCGTTGCGGTTGGCGAACGGGGGCTCGGGGTGAGACAAGGTCGGGGTGTCGCGCAGAAGCCCGGCTCGATCCAGCGCGTGCAGGCGGTCGCGAAGGTCTGTGTCGAGGCGGGACGGGGACACGGCCTCCGACTCTGGTGCGGGTCCGCGGGACGGACAAGGCCGAGGGCGAGTGACGCGAGGATCGTTGTTTCACGTGAAACGCAGGCCAGGCCCGCCCGTGGGGGAGCCGAGGCGCCGCATCGCGGCCGCGCGCCGGCCCTGGGCCGCCCTCGCGTGCCTGCTCCTCACGGCGTGCAGCGGCCCGGACGGGGGGAGCGGCGAGGAGGCCGTGGTGGCAGCCGAGCCTCCGCCCCCTCGCGGCCCACGGCGTCCTGCGGTCCTCGGCGCGGCCGACCGGCGGGACCTCGAGGCCGTCCCGCTCCAGGGCCTGCTCGATCCCGACCCGCGCGTCCGCCGGACCACGGTGCTCGCGCTGGCCCGGCTGCACGATGCCGACGCGGCCCCCCGCCTGCGGCAGGCCCTGGCCGACCCGGCCGGGGAGGTCCGCGACGCGGCGAGCCTGGGCCTGGGCGCCCTGGAGGAGGAGGCACCCGCTGACGCCGCTCGCTGGGTCCTCGGCGCGATCGTCAGCGAGCCCGATGCGGGGCGGCGCGGGCGATGGCTCCGGGACCTCGCCCGGATCGCACCCGACGATCTCGTCCCCGTGTTCGGCACGGCGCTCTCCTCCGCCGAGGCGCCCGTGCGCGCGGGCGCGTGCCACGGCCTCTACGAGCTCCTGCGCCGGGATCGGCCCGCCCGTCGCCTCCTCCCGCGTGCCGCGGGCCTCGTCGCCCCCGACCAGCCGCCGGAGGTGCGCCTCGCGTGCGCCCACGCCCTGGCGCGCGCCCCTCGGCTGGAGGGACCGGGGCTGCAGGCCGCCCTCGAGCTGGCCCTCGCCGACGCCGACCCCGAGGTGCGCCGCTTCGCCTATCGGGCCTATGGACGCCTCGGGGAGGCCGACGCCTCCCGGCTCCTGGCCGGGACCGAGGACCCGGACTGGCGCGTCGCGGTGCAGGCCGCCCGGAGCTTCGGCCCCGTGGCCGCCCGCTCCGCGCGGGGGGTCGGGCTGGGCGCCGTCCTGCTGGAGCGCCGCTTCGCCGATGCCGTGGCCGACCGCGAGGTCCGGTCCGGGCCGCCGCTCCACGTCCTGCTCGCAACGATCGACGCGGTCCTCCCGGCCGCTCGCTCCGGGCCGATCTACGAGCTGGCCACGGAGCTGATCGACCAGGTGGTGTATGCCCGGCAGGGCCACCCGGGCGACCGGGGTCGGCTCCACTGCGCGCTCGCCGGCCTGGCGGACGCCGGTCGGTCGTGGCCGGCGAGGCTGGCCGGCTGTGGCTTCGGCGAGGTGGCGGACGTCGAGCGGAGGGTCGGGATCGCCCACCTCCTCGGCGCCGTCCGGGGCGCCGAGGACCCGCGGTTCGGGCGCCTTCGCCAGCTCCTGCGCGACCCCGCGCCCCGCGTCCGGCAGGCCGCGTTCCGGGCGCTCGGGGACCTGCCGCACCCCGAGGCGGCCGGCGCCCTGGTCGAGGGGCTGTCCGCGGAGCAGGACCCGGGCGCGATCGCGGCTGCCTGCGATGCGGTCGCGGGCCGCCCGACCACGGAGCCGCTGTCGCCGGAGCTCCCGCGGGTGCTCGCCCCCCTGCTGGGCCGCCTCGACTGCGTGCGGGACGTCGAGCCCCTCGCCTCGTGCCTCGCCATCCTCGAGCGCGTGGGCGGGGCGGCCCTGGCCGAGGTGATGACCCGCGCCGCCCTGTGCCCCCACCCCGTGGTCCACAGGCGGGCCCGGCGGCTCCTGGCGCGCTGGGACGTCCCGGTGCCCGAGGAGCCCCCCTCGCCGCCCCCCCATCTCGCCGACGCGGCGGCGATCGCCGCGCTGCCCGACACCCCCCGGGTCACGGTCGACACCGAGCGCGGCCGGTTCGTGCTGCGCCTGGACCCGGAGCGGGCGCCGACCACCGTGCTCCGGTTCCTCGAGCTCGTGGACGAGGGCTTCTACGACGGGCTCCGCTTCCATCGGGTGGTCCCGGCGTTCGTCGTGCAGGGCGGCGACCCTCGCGGGGACGGCTACGGGGGTCCCGGCTGGACTCAGCGGTGCGAGGACCACCGCCTGCCCTACCGCCGTGGCACCATCGGCATGGCGCTGGCGGGGCGGGACACCGGCGGCAGCCAGTTCTTCCTCACCTACGGGGCCGAGCCCCACCTCGAGACCCGCTACACGGCGTTCGGGCGCCTCGAGCGGGGGGAGGAGGTGCTCGACGCCCTGCAGGCTGGCGACCGGATCACGCGGGTCCGGCGGGCCGGAGCGGCCCCGGACGCGCCACCACCGACCGCACCCTGAGGCCCGTTCGCCGGGCGGCCTGGACCGGTGGCCCCCCCTCCATTGCTGGGACAGGGCCCGCGTGGTAGCGCCTGGCCGTGCCCAGCGTCGACCTGCGACGGCTTCCCCGCCACGTCGCCATCATCATGGACGGCAACGGCCGGTGGGCGCAGCAGCAGGGGCTGTTCCGCGCGTCGGGCCATCGCGAGGGGAGCGAGGCGGTGCGTCGGGTGGTCCGGGGCTGCCGGCGCCTCGGCATCGAGGCCCTGACGCTGTACGCGTTCAGCGAGCAGAACTGGGAACGGCCGCCCGGCGAGGTCGAGGCGCTGATGGAGCTGCTCCGGGAGTTCCTGCTCGGCGAGCGCGAGGAGCTGATCGACCACCGCATCCGGCTGCGGGCGGTCGGGCGGAGCCATCGGCTGCCCCCGCGGGTCCGAACGGTCCTCGACCCGCTGGCGGAGGAGACCGCGCAGTTCGACCGGATGACCCTCACGCTGGCCCTGTCCTACGGGGGCCAGGAAGAGATCGCCGACGCCGCCCGGGAGATCGCCCGGCAGGCGGCCGAGGGGACCCTCGACCCCGACCGGGTCGACGAGCGCCTGCTGGGCGCGGTCCTCCCGTCGATGGAGGTCGGTCCGGTCGACCTGCTGATCCGGACGGGCGGCGAGCTCCGCATCAGCAACTTCCTGCTGTGGGGCGCGGCCTACGCGGAGCTGTGCTTCGTGCCGGTGCTCTGGCCCGACTTCCAGGTCGCCGACCTCTACGGAGCGGTCGCCGCCTACCAGCGTCGAGACCGACGCTTCGGTCGGGTATCCTGCGGTGTGGACCCGGCCGGCCGTGGTGAGCCGGGGTCGGTCTCCACCCGCCTGCATGCCTGAGCCGCCGCCGGACGACCCCGAGCCGCCCCGCACGTCGCCCGGCCATCAGCCCGGGCCCTCGCCCGACGAGCCCGGCCTGGGCGGCGGGCGCGTCCCGTGGCGCGCGTGGCTCGCCAACCTCGGCCTCCGGGTCCTGACGGCCGTCGTCGCGATCCCGTTGGTGCTCCTCATGCTCTACCGGGCGCCGCTTCCGGTGTTCGGGGCGTTCACGGTGCTGGTCGCGGGATGGGCGGCGATCGAGCTGGGGCGCATGACGCTCCGGGGGCACCCGCTCCAGCAGGCGCTGCTCGTGGTGGCGACGATCGGCCTCGACGCGACCTGGGTGTTCGCCCGCGCGCCCGACGTGACGCTCGCGGCCGGGTACGGCGTGGTGGTCCTCGGCGCCTTCGGGGCGCTGCTCCGCCCCCGGCCGCTCGAGACCGTCGCGGGGCGGATGGCGTGGAGCATCGGAGGCCCCTTCTACCTCGCGGCCGGGCTCTCCGCCGTCGCGAACCTCCATCAGCTCACCGATGGAGGGACGTGGGTGGTGCTGAGCCTGTGCCTGGCCTGGGGCAGCGACACGGGCGCGTTCGTCGCCGGCCGCTTCCTCGGCCGGACGCCCCTCTCCCCCGCCGTGTCGCCGGCGAAGACGGTGGAGGGGGCGCTGGGCGGGCTCGCGACGATCGTCCTGATGGCCTTGGTCGTGCGGCAGCTCGGCCTGCCCGAGCTCGCCGTCGGCCACGCGGTCGTGCTCGCGCTCCTCGGGGGCCTCGCCGGGCAGGCGGGGGACCTCTGCATGTCCGCGATCAAGCGGAGCACCGGCGTGAAGGACACCGGGCGCCTCCTCCCCGGCCACGGCGGCCTGCTCGACCGGATCGACGCGGTGCTCTTCACCGCGATGACGACGTGGCTCTACGCACGCTGGGTCCTCGACATCGCCTTGCGGCTCGACTTGCCCTGGAGCACCTAGGCGCATGGCGAGGCCCGGCGCTCGTCCGCAGGCACGACGCACCGCGTCGTTGACGAGCCTCGGTGGGTCGCTACATGGCCAGGAAGCGGCCTCGCCGTGCCGCTCCACGGAGATCCGATGAGTACCGATTACCAGTTCTTCCGCGTCATCCAGACCTACCTGCGGGAGGCTGCCCAATACACCGATCTTCCCACCCACGTCGCGGACATTCTCTCCGAAGCCAAGAACGAGATCATCTGCCACTTTCCCGTGCGGATGGATGACGGAACGACCCGCTTGTTCCGGGGTTATCGCATCCAGCACAACAATCTGCTCGGGCCCTACAAGGGCGGAATGCGCTTCCACCAGGAGGCGAGCCTCGACGACTTCAAGGCGCTGGCGTCCATGATGACGTGGAAGTGTGCGCTGATGGAGATCCCCTTCGGTGGCGCGAAGGGTGGGGTGCAGGTCAACCCCTGGAGCCTGAGCGAGGAGGAGCTTCGCCGGGTCACGCGACGGTTCACCCACGCCCTCGGCAGCAACATCGGCCCCGAGTACGACATCCCCGCCCCCGACATGGGCACCAACGCCCGCGTGATGGTCTGGGTGATGGACACCTACATGAACACGGTCGGCCACACGACCAAGAGCGCCCAGATGCGTGTGGTGACGGGGAAGACCATCACCTGCGGCGGCTCTCACGGGCGCGAAAAGGCGACCGCGCAGGGGGTTGTCCACTGCATCGTCGAGTGGGCCAAGGAGAAGATGTTCGACCTCGAGGGGAAGACCGTCATCATCCAGGGTTTCGGGAACGTCGGGTCCCACTCCTCCCTCCTCCTCAACAAGCTCGGCGTCTCCACCGTCGCCGTCGGCGACCACTCTGGATATCTGTACAATCCCGAGGGATTCAATCCTCATAAGCTGTCGGACTACGTGAAGCAGCACCGCAGCATCGAGGGCTACCCCAACGGAGAGAAGATCGGGCGGGACGACTTCTTCGCGGTCAAGGCCGACATCTTCGTGCCGGCGGCGATCGAGAACCAGGTGGGTCCGGAGGAGGCCGAGTCCCTGCAGGTGCGCTTGGTCGCGGAGGGGGCGAACGGGCCGATCAACCCCGCTGGCGAGGAGGTGATCGAGCGCCGGGGGATCGAGGTCATCCCGGACGTCCTGGCGAACTCGGGTGGCGTCACGGTCTCCTACTTCGAATGGGTGCAGAACAAGCGCAGCGAGACCTGGGACCTGGAGGAGGTCGATCAGCGCCTCGAGCGCAAGATGGTCCGGGCGTACCACCGGGTGATGGTCCACGCCCGGGAGCGGGGCATCACCCCGCGCCTGGCGGCCTACTCCCTCGCGCTGACCACGCTGAAGAACGCGTACGAGGAGCGGGGCATCTTCCCCTGAGCCCCGCTCGGAGCCGCTGACCCGCCGTCGGTGGTCACGGACGCGGTAGGCGACGGTGTCGCTGACGTGGACGGTGACCGGGGACCGTCCCATCCTGCCCTCGTGCCGAGCACCCACGATCCGACGGAGCCTCGGGCGGCAGAGGGCGGCTCGACGGAGCCTGCGGCGGCAGGGGACGCCCCGACGGCCGGCGCCCTGACGGACCAGGCGACGGGCGCTCCGACGCGGGGGAGACCGGCCCGGCCCGGCGGGCTGCTCGCCGCGGCGGGCTGGGTAGCGGTGTTCTTTGGCGTCGCCCTCGCCCTGCTGGTGGTGCTCGCGCTGCTTCCGCCGGTCTGACGCGGCGTGAATCACGAGCGATACGTGACCGACTCCTCACCGTCGCCCCCGCGCCGGCCCCTGCTCGTGCTCGGTGTGCTGCTCGGGGTCAGCGTGCTCGGCATCCTGGTCGGTGCCTACGGTCTGCTCCGCCCCGGAACGGACCGGATCGAGGGGCCCCTCTCGGGGCGCCGCGTGCCCAGCCTCAGCCTCCCGGTCGTCAGCGGCCCCGGCGAAGGGGCCGGGGACCGCATCGATCTCGGCGCGACCGAGGGCAAGCCTCTCGTCCTCGACTTCTGGGCGAGCTGGTGCGCGCCGTGCCGCGCGTCGATCCCCGTCCTCAACGCGCTGCACGACGAGCACGGGGACCGCGTGCGCTTCTGGGGTATCAACGTGGAGCCGAACCGCCCGCCGGCGTTCATCCGGGAGGCCCACCGGGATTTCGGCGCGGGCTTCGGGTCGTTGCTGGATGAGCGGGGGGACGCCCAGGCCGCCTTCGGCGTCGACGCGATCCCGACGATCGTGGTCGTGGATGGGCGAGGTGTGGTGCGGTGGATGGAGCGGGGCGTGCCGTCCCGAGCGGAGCTGGGCCAGCGATTGCGTTCGATCGTGGGCGGTACCGAGCGCTGATCCCGTCGTTGCCTCCCGCCCGCGGAGCGGTTATCCTTCGCGCCCCGTTCGTGGGGGAGTCGCCCGCTCTTGTCGGGCGATCACGAGGAGGGCGCGCGTGCAGGCGCAGCGACTGGACCAAAGGCTACACGAGCTCCACCGCATCACCGAGGACGTCGACCCGGAGACGCTCCGCGAGTACCACGCTCGCCTCGACGTCTCCTGGATCTACCACGACAGCGCCCTGGAGGGGGTCGTCTACAGCATGGACGAGCTCTCCGCGGCCCTGAGCGACCAGGTCGCGAGCGACACGAGCCTGATCCCGGTCTACGACGAGGTGCGGCAGAACAAGGCGGCGATCGAGATGGTCCGGGAGCTCGCGGACCGCAAGCGCCTCACCATCTCCCTCGACGTCATCAAGAAGATCTACGCCACGCTCGCCCCCGAGGAGCTCGAGGGCAGGTCGCCGCCGAAGTACCGGAAGGACATGCCCCTGCATCGCATGTACTTCCACGAGATCGCGCCGCCGGAGAAGATCTCGTACAAGATGCGCCAGCTGGTGCAGTGGATGAACGCCGCCGAGACCCGTCGGGCGACGCACACGCTCCGGCTCGCGGCCAAAGCCCATTACCAGCTCCTTCACATCTACCCGTTCCCCAAGCAGAGCGGGAAGGTCGCGCGGCTGCTGATGAACCTGATCCTGCTGCGGGGGGGCTACCCCCCGGCGGTGATCCACGCCACCGAGCGTCAGCGCTACTACGACGCCCTCAAGACCTCCGACAACGCCACGGCGAAGGTGGTCACCGAGGCGCTGGTCACCTCCGTCAACAGCACCATCCGGTTCTTCGAGACCGAGGTCCACGAGGGCCGTCGGGCCCGCAGCGCCTGAGCGGCTCCGGCCCTCACAGCCCCTCCGTCTCGCCGCCCCCGGGGAGCAGGTCGAGCATGTGCCGGCCCACCCGGTCGCCCAGCAGCGCCAGGCGCGGGGCCTTCGGGGCGTCCAGCACCATCAGCACGCGCCCCGCGCCCTCGCTGAGCAGCGTGTAGCGCACGGTCGTGCCATGCCGCGGGAGGTGCTCGCCCTCGCTGCGCACCCGCGCGACGCCCCGCGCTTCGAGGGCGAGCTGCCGCCCGCCGATCGGGAGCCGCTCGGGGACGGAGCCAGCGGGGACCTCGTCGGTCTCCTGGCCGACCGCGAGATCCTGGGCGGCGTGGTCGAGCTGGAGCAGCCAGCGTCCAGGCCCGTCGCCGGGCACCGCGAACAGGCGGTAGGCGAAGCCCTCCTCATCGAGGTGGAGCGCGCCCGCGAGCCACAGCTCCTCGTCGCCGTACAGCAGCACGTCGCCCACCCGGAGGCCCCGGGGTCGGCCCGCGCTCGGCGCATCCGCTTCACGCGCCGTGGGGGGCGGTGGGCTCGCCGCCTCGCGTCGCCGGAGCAGCACGCGCGCCGCGGCCGCACCCGCCAGCACAAGGCCACCGCCCACCAGGATCTCCCAGGCCACCGCCCGCGAGTCTAGCAGGCCGCGGCAAGAGGCCTGCGGATGGGTCCGCTCCGGCGACCGCCCGCCGATGCCTTCCTCTCAAGGGGCCCCTCCGCCCCGCCGTTGGTCCGCGGGGGAGGAATGCGATGAGCGCGGTGGTGGTAGGGCGCTTCTCAGCCGAGCAGATCGACGCGATCCGCATGGCCCTGCGCCGGGGCTCGGCGGCGTGCGCGTGCTGGACGGAGCCGGAGGCCGCGATCGAGGCGCTCCGGCGCCCGGAGACGCCGGTCCCCCAGCTCCTCGTGGTCGATGCGGCGCTGGTCGAGCTCGAGCGCTTCCTCGCGTGGCTCCGCGCCGACATCCGGCTCTCCGGCACGCTGGTCATCGCCGTCGTGCCGACGGCCAACGACCGAACCTTCGCCGAGGCCCACCACCTCGGCGTGGACGACGTCGTGGTCCAGGGCGATCTCGGCGGGATCACCCGGCGCGCGGCGGGCCTCCCCGGCTTCGACCCGACCCGCCGACCGGCCCCGAGCCAGGGTCGCTGCCTCGTCGCCCATCCCTCGCAGCCGCGGCGCCGGGTGCTGGGCCGCATCCTCCGCTGGGCCGGCTACGACGTCGCCTTCGCGGAGAACGCCGAGGAGCTGACCGCGCTCGCCGCGACGGGCGATCCTCCGACCCTCGCGGTCGTGAGCCAGCGGCTGCCCCAGGCGGGCGGCCCCGCGGCGGCGCGGGGCATCCGGGCGGCCGCCGGCGGCGCCGAGGTCCCGCCCATCCTCGTCGGGACCCGCCACGAGCTGTCGGCGCTCCGGGGCGAGGCGCCCCTGCCTGCCAGCTCGGTCACGCTCGAGGGCGCCCCCCCGGACGACCTGCTCTTCGTCGCGAACGAGCTCCTCCGCCCGGACGTCCAGAACCTCAGGGCGTCCCGCCGGCTGCTCTACGGCGCGCGCTGCGCCTTCCGGTCCGCGGGGACCCTCCATCCGTCCCTCGGCCTCACCTACAACATCTCCCGTGAGGGTCTCTACGTCCGGACCCTCGATCCGCCCAAGGGCGACAGCGAGGTCTGGCTCGAGCTGCGGCCCCCCGTGGAGAGCCGGGTGGTGCATCTGCGGGGCCGGGTGGCCTGGGTGCGCCGCCTGTCCACGGGCCCCGGCGGCGCGGCGCCTCCGGGCTTCGGGGTGCGCTTCGCCGAGGCCGCGTGCCCGCCCCGCGACCTCGCCCTCTACCGCCACGACTACGACAGCCTCGCTGGCCGGCCTCGCCTGGTGGCCTGAGCCCCGCGACCCGACGCGCACCGCGGGCGGCTACCCTCCGCCCCGATGAGCGGGAGCGCCACCTCCAGCGCCGCGCCGGCGGCGCCCTGGTCCACGGTACGATGGCTGGTCGGGGCCTTCGCCGGGCTGTTCAGCCTGCTCGGGCTGCTCCGCTTCGCCACGGTCCACAATCACACGTTCGACCTCGCCTTCTACACCCGGATGACGTGGGGGCTCCTCCACCTCGACTTCTGGGAGCCCCTGGTCAACGCGCACTTCTACGGCCTGCACCTGTGCCCCATCCTGGTCCCGCTCGGGATCCTGGGCCTCCCGTTCGGGATCGCGCCGGCCCTGCTCGTGGCCCAGGGCGTGGCGCTCGCCCTGGCCGCCGTGCCCCTCGCGCGCCTCGGGGAGGCCCGCCTCGGGCCCCGGGGCGCCCTGCTCGGCGCGGCGGCGTTCCTCTTCTACCCGAACCTCGCCCACGTCGCGGGCTACGAGCTCCACCCCGGCACCCTCGCCGTCCTCCCGCTCGCCTGGGCGGCCTGGGCCATCGAGCGCCGCGCCGCGCGAGCGTTCGTCGTCGCCGTCGTCGGGGTACTCCTCAGCCGGGAGGACCTGGCGCTCATGACGGGCGGCCTCGGGCTGCTCTGGGCGATCCGCCACCGGTCGGCCTGGAGGGTGGGGCTGGTCGTCGCCCTGGCGAGCGCCGCGTACCTCGCGCTGTTCCTCCTGGTGCTGCATCCGCGCTTCGCCCCGGCCACCGGCTCCCTCGAGCTTCACTTCGGGCGCTTCGGCGACGGCCCCGTCGAGGTGCTGCTCTACCTGGTGGGCCATCCGCTCGACCTGGTCCGCCACCTCGGCACGCCGGCTCGGCTCACCTACCTGCCGAAGGTGCTCGCCCCGCTCCTGCTCCTTCCGTTGCTCCGGCCGAGCTGGCTGCTCCCGACGGTCCCGGTGCTCGCGATCAACCTCCTCAGCGACTGGTCGACGACGACGGACCTCGACGTCCACTACCTGACCCCCGCGGTCCCGTTCTTCGTCGCGGGGGCGCTCAGCGCGCTCGAGGGCCGGCCGCCGTTCCTCCGGTGGGGCCTGGCGGCGGCGGTCGCGGTCGCGCACGTCGCCGCGGGAGGCACCCCGCTCGCTCTCGACTTCGCCCACGACCGCTTCCGGCCCACGCCCCAGACGCGCGACGCCCGCCGCGCGCTCGCCGCGGTGGGCCCCGCCGAGAGCGTGCAGGCCCCCGACGCGCTGCTCGCCCACGTCGCCGAGCGGCCCGTCCTGCGGCGGGGGCCGCCCCCCGAGATGGGCACGGACGTGGTGATCCTGGGCGTGGGCCACCGCCACCGCTTCCGGGCGGACGAGGACCTCCTCCGCACCGTGGAGGAGCCGACGCCGAGGGCGTGGCTCGCCCGCGACGACCACGCCCTGCGCCTCGGCACGCCCCGCTACCTCGTGCTCGAGCGCGGCCGGCCGCCCCGGGACGGCCTCGGCGGCCGCGCGATCGTGGGGCGCGCCGACCCCGCCGAGGGCGTCCGCCTGGCGGCGTGCCTCCGTCTCCTCGGCGCGGAGCTCGACGGTGCCCTCCTTGCGCTCGACCTCGTGGCGACCGGTCCGTGCGACCCCGATCTCGCGCTGCGGATCGGGACGGGACGCCGGCCCCGGCGGGTGGACCTCCTGTTCGGGGGGTGGCTGTCGCCGGTGCACCTGCGCCGCGGCGACCGGGTGCGGTCGCGCCATCGCCTCACCCCCGCCGAGGTCGACCTGGCCGAGGGCGGGCGCCTCCGCGTCGGCCTCCTCCGCTCGAGCGGCGCCCGACCGGAGCACGCCGACCCGATGAGCGTCCCGCTTCCACGGCCCCGACGAGCGCGCGCGGCGCCGTGACTCAGGGCATGGCGGGAGCCCCGAGGCCGTCCGTCGGGCCGGCCAGGGCCCCGAACGGGCCGTACCCCTCCACGGATCGGTCGAGGCGAGCCGACGCCGACGGGCTGAGCTCGGCGAGCTCCTCCTCGCACCGCGCTGCCCACCGCGGGGCCACGGCGTGGGTGGTCGCCCAGCGGATGCACGTCTCGAGGTGGCTGACCGCCATGTCGAGCCCCGGGCGATCCTCGCCCTCGCGGATCACGTAGGACATGAAGCCGCCCTGGAGCGGGAGGTCGCCGTGGAGGTCGCCGAGGTGGCGATAGAGCTCCCCGATCCGCGCGGCGCTGACGACGCTGTGGGCCGGTGAACCGAGCTCGTACACCTCCTCGAAGGCGTGACGGGCGCGGAGGAGCTTCCGCCGCAGGCGAACGAGCCACGGCGTGAGCGTCCGCCGCACGTAGCCTTCGACGGTCTCGTCGTCCCGAGGCGAGCGCGGAGGGCGCACCCGCTGGAAGCGCGCGAAGTGGGCCTCCGCGGCCTGGACACGGGCCTCCGCGACCTCCCGGGCGACCCAGATCCAGGGGACGAGGTCCTCGTCGCCCGGCAGCGGGTGCCGTAGCCGGAAGGCCCGGTCGAGGTCTCGCCAGGCGTCGGTCGCCGCGGGACGGTCACCGGTCAGCGCGGCGAGGCGGGCCGCGAGCCCGGCGGCGACGAGACCGTGGCCGCGCGGCGCGCCTCGCCCTCCCCTCGCCTCGAAGGCGGCGACGGCGGCGCGGGCGGGCTCGACCCGGCCCGCGTCGAGGTTCAGGCGCACCCGCTCGTAGGCGATCCGCAGCGCCGCCCGGGGCCGCGCGTAGAGGAAGTAGAGCTCGTAGGCCACCGCGTCGGCGTCGGCCTCCTCCACGTGGCCGAGCGCGCGCCGGAGCTGAAAGGCCCGCTCGAGCGCGAAGGCGATGTGGGCGCACGGCCCGTCCGGCGCGAGGTCGGCGAGGGGCAGCTCGATGCAGCGGGCCACGTAGCGCTCGTAGAGCGACGCGGCCTCGGGGAACGCGACCCGCTCCTCGCTGACCTGGGCGGCCAACCACAGCAGGCCCGGGTGATCCCCGAGGCCTTCCTGGGCGCTGCCGGAGGCGGGGGCGACCCACCCCGAGCACGCCCCGAGGAGGACCAGGAGCCGCCACCACCGCAAGCTCGCCATCGCCCAGTCGCCTCCCGCCGACCAGGATGCCGAACCGAGGCCGACGCGTCGAGGCCGTCAGGCGAGGGTGCGGAACACGACATCCCAGAGCGGGCTGGAGATGCCGAAGCGGCGGTCGGACCGTTCGTAGTGGTGCTTCAGGTGGTGGTCGCGCAGGGCCCGGAGCCAGCGGCTCGTCGGCCGCCCGTGGGGGGCCTGGTAGTGCGCGGCCTCGTAGGCCAGGTAGCCGAACAGGCTGCCCGCCATGGCGGCCGGGGCCAGCGGACCGAGCGCGAGGCTCCACGCGCCCCAGAGCAGCGCGGCGACGCTCGCGAGCTGCAGCGGCGTGGCGGCGAGGCGGCTGGGGCTCAGCGGCGCCACGTGGTGGTGCCCGTGGACGACGAACCCCACCACCTTCAGCACGTCGTTCCGTCCGGGGAGGTGGAACAGGAAGCGGTGCATCAGGTACTCGACCAGCGTCCAGCCGAGCCAGCCGCCCCCGGCGGCGAGGGCACCCTCGACGAGGCCGAGGCCGGCGCTCCGGTGCCGTTCGAGCAGCCAGCCGATCGCGGGCGTCGCGAGCAGGAAGGGCAGGACCGGATGGCCCCGGAGCAGCAGGATCTCCGCGGCGGCGCTCCGCAGCAGCTCGACCCGCTGCCGAGCCCGTCGACCCGGCCTCGCCGCCCAGGGGGCGAGCGCCCCCTCGATGCACTCCTCGGTGAAGGGTCCCGTCGAACGCGCCATCGCGGCTCAGCTTAGGGTCGCCAGCGCCGTCCGCGAGGCTATCCTCGCCCCCCGTGATCGCCCTGCCGAAGGACTTCCTCTGGGGGACCGCCACGTCCTCCCATCAGGTCGAGGGGGACAACACCGGGAACGACTGGTGGGACTGGGAGCAGGTCCCGGGCCGGATCTACGACGCGTCCACCTCCGGGCGTGCCGCCGAGTGGTGGGCGGGCCGCGCCGAGGAGGATCTCGCGCGGGCCGCGGCCCTCGGGCAGAACGCGCACCGCCTGAGCATCGAGTGGAGCCGCCTCGAGCCCGAGGAGGGTCGCTTCGACACGGCGGCGCTCGCTCGCTACCGCGCGATCCTCGATGCCGCGAAGGAGCACGACCTCGCGGTCATGCTGACCCTCCACCACTTCACGCTGCCGCGGTGGGTGGCCCAGCTCGGCGGCTGGACGGCGCGGGAGGTCCCGGCGCTGTTCGCCCGCTTCGCGGAGTGGGCGGCCGACGGCCTGGGGGACCGCGTCGCGCTGTGGGTCACCCTCAACGAGCCCGCGGTCCTCGCCTACATGGGGTACGCCGGGAAGCGGTGGCCGCCGGGCCGGGGCAGCCTGCCCGCCGCCTTTCGCGCACTCCGGCGCCTCCTGGATGCTCACGCGCGCGCGTACCGGGCGATCCACCGGGCCCTGCCCGCGGCGCGGGTCGGGCTCGCCCTGAACCTGCCCCTGTTCGCCCCCGCCTCCCGCCGCCCTCTCGACCGGGCGGCAGCCCGGGCCCAGGACTGGGCGTTCAACGGAGCGTTCCTGCGCGCCCTCTCCGGCGGGACCCTGCATCCGCCGCTGTCGGTCCTGCCCTGCGCCGTGCCGGGGCTGGCCGGGAGCTTCGACTGGCTGGGCCTCAACTTCTACGGGCGCTACGACGTCCGCTTCGACCCGACGGCCGGAGCGACCCTGTTCGGCCGCCACGTCCAGCAGCCGACGGTGGCCACGGACACCAACGACTGGGGCCAGCCGAGCCCGGACGGCCGCGTCCAGCAGCTCGGCCGGCTCGCCGCCCTCGGGGTCCCCGTGTACGTGACGGAGAACGGCTTGTACGACCCCGCCGATCGGCGACGCGGCCCCTTCCTGATCGAGCACGTGGACGCCCTGCAGCGGGCCCGCGCCCGGGGCGTGGACGTCCGTGGCTACTTCCACTGGAGCCTGGTCGACAACTTCGAGTGGGCCGAGGGGTGGAGCGCGACCTTCGGGCTCCTCGCCCTCGACCGGCAGACCCAGGCCCGGACCGCGCGACCGAGCGCGGCGATCTACGAGGCGATCTGCAGGCACGGGGGCGACACGCGAGAGGCCGAGGCCCTGCTCGCGGCCCGGGGCGGCTGACGGCTCGGGTCGGTCCAGGCGACGATGACCGGCGACGCGCGCCGCCCGTCCGACGCGGCGGGCCGGTCCCATTTGTTCGGGCGCCGGATCCCGCCTACGCTGGAGCGGTCATGTCGGGGCGGGCGTTGGTCGAGCTCTCCTTTGGCGAGCTTGAGGTCGAAGAGAGGCCTGGGTACCTCCTCCTCGCCGAGGCCGGGAGCCTGACGACGACCGGCGACCTCGCCGAGTACGTCGAGGTGCTCGAGGGCATCATGGCCGACTACGGGGCGCGCAAGGCGATCCTCGACGTTCGCGGCCAGATCGGCGACTTCGGCGCCGCCGTGCACGAGCGTCTGTGGCGCTGGCTCGAGAGCGGGAGAGCCTTCCGACGGCTCGCCCTTCTCGTCGCGACGGACCTGACGATGGCGGAGGTCAACCTCACGGCGATGCGCCGCGAGGCCCCGGTGCGCGCCTTCGTCCGGCTGACCGAGGCGCAGCGCTGGCTGCTGCAGCGTCGCCAGAACACCTCGCAGAGCTACCCGCCCCCGCCGCCGCGGACCCAGACCGTCGCCAAGCCTCGCCGCACGGTGGTGCGGGACGCCCGCGGCCGCCGGGTCGGCCGCGCTCCGCGTGCCCGCCGCCTCGGGGGCACCCTCGGCGTGGGCTCGGCCCGCCGCTCCTCGAGCGCGAAGGGCTGAGCGCGTCCAGGGGCCTCCCGCGCGGGGGGCCGCGCGAGCAGCCTGCCGGAGGACCCCGTCGCACTCCGCGATCCATCCGAAGGCCTCTTGCCGCAGCCTGCTAGACTCCGGCGCCATGCCGCGCCGGGCACGCCGCTACTGGCTGATGAAGAGTGAGCCGGGGACCTACTCGATCGACGACCTCGAGCGGGAGGGCCGGACGCCCTGGGACGGCGTCCGGAACTACCAGGCGCGCAACTACATGTGGCACGAGATGGCGGTCGGCGATCTCGCGTTCTTCTATCACTCGTCCGCGAAGCCGCCGGGGGTGGCGGGGGTGTGCCGGGTGTGCAGCGAGCCCTACCCGGACCCGACCCAGTTCGAGCCGGACGGGCCCTACTACGAGCCCAAGGCCTCGGAGGACGACCCGCGCTGGTACCTCGTGGACGTCGAGTTCGTCGAGCGCTTCGACGAGCCGGTCGGCCTCCCCGTCCTCAAGGCCCACGCCGCCGAGCTGGACGGCTTGATGGTGATCAAGAAGGGCATCCGCTTCAGCGTGCAGCCGGTGGAGAAGGGCCACTTCCGGCGCGTCCTCAAGCTGGCCGGCGCGCGCACGAAGATCCGCTGACATAAGTGGCGAAACGCCCGGACCGGGGGACGGCCTTGGGCGCTCTCCAGGTCGCCAGGACGCCGATGCGCTGACCCCAGCGCGGCGGCACGGGACCGGGTAGCGGCTGGGCCTCCCCGACCGTAAGCCTCCCGACGTGCGGATCGACGTCGTCATCCCGGCGCTCGACGAGGAGGAGGCGTTGCCCCTGGTCCTCGGGGCCATCCCGCGCCCGCCGGTGCGGCGGGTCGTGGTCGTCGACAACGGCTCCCGCGACGGGACCGCCCGCGTCGCGCAGGCCGCGGGGGCCGAGGTCGTGCACGAGGGGCGCCGCGGCTACGGCGCGGCGTGCCAGCGGGGCCTCGACCACCTCCGCGCCGACCCGCCCGACGTGGTGGTGTTCCTGGACGGCGACCACAGCGACCACCCCGAGGAGCTTCCCCGCCTGCTGGCGCCGATCTCCACGGGGGAGGCGGACCTGGTGGTCGGGTCCCGGACGCGGGGCGAGGCCGAGGACGGCTCGCTCAGCGTGCCCCAGCGGGTGGGCAACGGCATCGCCTGCCTCGCGCTCTGGGCGCTGTACCGGGCGGACTACACGGACCTCGGCCCGTTCCGGGCCATCCGCTGGTCGGTGCTCGAGGGGCTCGGCATGCGGGACCGGGACTACGGCTGGACCGTGGAGATGCAGGTGCGGGCCGCGCGGCGAGGCGTGCCATTCGCCGAGGTCCCGGTGTCCTACCGGCGCCGACGGAACGGGCGCTCGAAGGTGAGCGGGACGCTCCGGGGGACGCTGGGGGCGTCGCGGAAGATCCTGTGGACGCTCGCCCGCCATGTCCGCTGACGACGGCGTCGAGCTCGCGATCTTCGCCAAGGCGCCCACGCCCGGCCGGGTGAAGACGCGGCTGGCGCCCCGCCTCGGGGACGACGGGGCGGCCGCGCTCTACGCCGCCTTCCTCCGTGACGTGGTCGCGAAGGCGGCCGGTCGGCTGCCCTACCGGCTGTGGGCGGCGGACGGCCCCGACCTCGAGGGGCTGGAGGCCCTCGGCCTCGGCGGCCTGCCCCCGCGCGTGCAGCTCGGCGGCACCCTCGGGCGGCGGATGGCCGAGGCCCTCGACGCGGGGCTGGCCGCCGCGCCGAGGAGCCTCCTGGTCGGCTCGGACCTCCCCACCCTCCCGGCGTCGTACCTCGAGCGCGCGCGAGACGCGCTTGCCCGCGCCGATGTCGTGCTCGGGCCGGCCGCGGACGGCGGCTACTACCTCATCGGGACCCGGACGCGGGGCCTCGACCTCGAGGGGCCGATCCGCTGGTCGTCGCCCTTCGCCCTGAGGGACACCGTGCGCGCGCTGCGGGCCCAGGGACGCTCCGTGACCCTGGTCGGGCCCTGGTACGACGTCGACCGGCCCGAGGACCTCCGCCTCCTCGATCTGCACCTGACCCTCGACCCCGGCGCGGCGCCGCGGACGGCGCGGGAACGTCGGCGTTCGCCCTTTTGACCCGTCCAGGGGGCTCCGATAGGCTCCGGTCCCCACGTGGCGCCGGCGCTGCGCGGGCCCACCTGACGACCAGGACCGATGGCCGACGGCGACCAGCTCTTCGCGCGCTACGGCAAGACGTGCGAAGCCGGTGAGGTCCTCTTCCGGGAGGGCGAGGCCGGGGCGACGATGTACGTGATCCAGTCCGGCGCCATCCGGATCACGAAGGAGGTCCGCGGTCAGGAGCGCACGCTCGCCGTCCTCGGCCCGGGCGAGTTCTTCGGCGAGATGGCGATCCTCAACGCGAAGCCGAGGACCGCGACCGCGGCGGTCGAGGAGACGGCGAAGGTGCTCGTGCTCGGCGCGAAGACCTTCGAGCAGATGGTGGTGAGCAACGTCGAGATCGCGGTTCGGCTGATCAAGCGCCTCGCGCAGCGCCTCGACTCGGCCAACGAGCTGATCGAGATGCTGATGCAGCGGGACCCGAAGGCGCGGGCGATCCTCGCCCTGAGCCGGGAGGCCACGTTCCACGGCAAGCCTCGGCTCGACGGGGCGATCGACGTGGACCTGCAGGCAGCGACCCTCGCGGAGGAGGCCGGCATCGAGGAGGCGCAGGCGACCGAGGTGCTGCAGCGGCTGAGGCGCCTCGGGATCGTCCGGGAGGAGGGCGGCCACCTCGTGGTGACGAACGTCCAGCGCCTCGACGAGTTCTACGAGTTCCTTCAGATGCGCGAGAAGTTCGGGGACGGCTGATGGAGCTGCGGGTCCTGGGGTGCCACGGCGGGGAGACCCCCAAGCACAAGACCTCGAGCTTCCTCCTCGATGGACGGCTCGCGATCGACGCGGGCGCGATCACCAGCATGCTGACCCTCGAGGAGCAGAAGAAGGTGGAGGCGGTGCTGGTGAGCCACGCCCACCTCGACCACATCAAGGACCTCGCGACGCTCGCGGACAACCGGACGCAGCAGGGTGGACCGCCGCTCGTCATCTCCGCTTCGAGGGCAACGCTCGACGCCTTGAAGACGCACTTCTTCAACAACGTCATCTGGCCCGATTTCACCCAGATCGAGACGCCCCGAGGCCCGGCGATTCGCCTGCACGCCCTCGAGGACGACGTGGAGACGCCGCTGCTGTCCGGCTTCCGGGTGCGGGCGGTTCCGGTCCACCACACGATCGACACGTGCGCGTTCGTCGTGCGCGGCGAGGAGGCCTCCGTCGCCTACAGCGGCGACACGGGCCCGACGGACCGCTTGTGGGAGGTCCTGGGCGAGCTGGACGACCTCCGGGGCCTCTTGATGGAGGTCTCCTTTCCCGACGAGGAGCACCACCTGGCCAAGGTGTCGGGCCACCACACGCCGGAGACCCTCGCCAAGGACCTGGAGAAGCTGGACGGCAAGCGCGACCTGCCGATCCTGCTCTACCACATCAAGCCATTCTTCGAGGACGTGGTGGAGCGCCAGCTGGCCCAGATCCGCCGCCGCAACCTCCAGATCTGCCGCCTCGGCGAACAGCTCCTGTTCTAGAAAAGAAAGAGGCGACGGGCCGTGTGATCCCGTCGCCTCTTGTCACGTTCACCGCGAAGGGGGGTTAGAACGCTTGGCGAGCCTCCCCACCCAGATGACGGTTTGCGTTCATCGTCTCAGTACAGTCAGTGGACACGTTCGACTTACCTCCCCCGGCTTGGTGCCGGCGCCCCGGGGCAGCTGGCCGTCGGATCCGCGGGCCAGGCTCGCTCGGGGCGTTCGTGATGGATCATGTTCGCTTCGGGCGCAGGCGCCTTCCACTGCGGCAAGAGTCCTTCGGACTTCGCACCATTGCGGGGCATCTCTGCCCATCCGCCGCACTGCGACCGGTGAGCCCGGTCGCGACAAGAATACCACGTGGATCGATCCGGTCAGGTTCGGTGCCCTACGATGGCGCGAGGCGACCGGATGACGGACACGGAGCTCGACGCGGAGAGCGCTCGCTGCGCCGTCCTCACGTACCGTGAGGGCCTGCTGTCGGCGGTCGGTCACGATCTGGAGCTCGGGGTGGAGCGCTTCACCCTCTCCGTACGGCCCGACCTCTCGGGCGTCGAGGGGTGCTTCGATCCGAGCAGCCTTCGCGTGGTGGCGACCCGGAAGGGGGATCGGACCGGGCCGCCCCTGCCGCCGCGCGATGCGCGGCACGTCGAGCGCACCGCGCGCCGCATGCTCTCGGAGGGAGGCCCGATCCGCTTTCGGTCCGAGGAGGTCATCCCGACGGGGGACGGATGGCGCATCCGAGGGGCCCTGACGCTCAACGGGGTGACGGCCCCCCTCACGGCGGTGGCGCGTCGGGCCGGGGCGCACGTGGTGGCGCGCGCCCGGGTCCATCAGCCGGACTTCGGCATCGCGCCCTACCGAGCGCTCCTCGGCGCCCTCGTGGTGCGCCCGGACGTCGACGTGGAGCTCCGCGTGCCGCTCGTGCGGCTGCCCCACGCCGGCTGAAGCGGACGGCGCCCGCCCTGCCGCGGGTGTGGCCGCCGGCCCGGCAACGCGCTAGGTCGTCCGCCGATGGCCCTCTCGGTCGGGATCGTCGGGCTCCCCAACGTCGGCAAGTCCACCCTCTTCAACGCGCTGTCGTCCAAGCAGGCGGAGGCGGCCAACTACGCCTTCTGCACCATCGAGCCGAACGTCGGCGTCGTCCCCGTCCCCGATCCTCGCTTCGACCGGCTCGTCGAGCTCTTCTCCCCCGCCAAGGTGGTCCCCGCCACGGTCGATTTCGTCGACATCGCCGGCCTGGTGCGGGGCGCCGCCAAGGGCGAGGGGAAGGGCAACGCGTTCCTGGGCAACATCCGCGAGGCCGACGCCATCGCCCACGTCGTCCGCTGCTTCGAGGACGACAATGTCCTCCACGTCGACAACCGGATCGACCCGGTCGCGGACATCGAGACGATCGAGACCGAGCTGATCCTGAAGGACCTCGAGACGGTCGAGAAGCGGCTGGATCGAGCCCGGCGTGCTGCCAAGGGCCCCAACCCGCTCGAGAAGAAGGCCCTCGCGGTCACCGAGGCGCTCGCGGCGACGCTGGACGGGGGCCGCATGGCGAGCGCCCACGATCTGTCCGGCGCCGACGACGACACGCTGCAGATCGTGCGGGATCTCTTCCTGTTGACCGCCAAGCCGCTGTTCTACGTGTGCAACGTCAAGGAGGGCCAGCTCGACACCCTCGCGGCGGACCCTCACGTCGCCGAGGTCCGTGCCTTTGCCGAGGCCCGGGGCGCGCCCGTCGTGGTGATCAGCGCCAAGATCGAGGCCGAGATCATGCAGCTGCCCCCCGAGGAGCGGAGCGACTTCCTCGAGAGCGTGGGCCTCGAGGAGCCGGGCCTCAACCAGGTGATCCGCACGGGCTACCGGATGCTCGACCTCTTGACCTTCTTCACGGCGGGCGACCCGGAGGTCCACGCCTGGACGGTGCCCCGGGGCACCAAGGCGCCCCAGGCAGCGGGCAAGATCCACAGCGACTTCGAGCGGGGCTTCATCCGCGCGGAGGTGATCGCGTGGAGCGACCTCATCGAGCTCGGCAGCGAGGCGGCGGTCAAGGCCGCGGGCAAGCTCGCGATCGAGGGCAAGGACTACGTCGTCCGGGACGGCGACGTCATGCACTTCCGCTTCAACGTCTGACCGCGGCGGCCCCGGGGCCCTCCGACGGATCGCCACCCACACGCTGGCGGCTGCACCCATGCTACGTTTCCATCACAATCCACCCGGTGAGCGACCCGTTCTTGCTCCTGCGACACGACCTGGTCACCGACCCGTGACGAACGGCGCGCACGGTCCAGCCGCCTCATGACCGAGCGGATTCTGATCGTCGACGACGAAGCCGACATCGTCGAGCTTCTCGAGTACAACCTCCGGCAGGCCGGCTACGGCGTCGTCTCGGCCAAGGACGGCGCCTCCGCCCTCGCCGAGGTGCGCCGGCAGCGGCCGGACCTGATCCTGCTCGACCTGATGCTCCCGGACATCAGCGGGACGGAGGTGTGCCGCCGGCTGCGCAAAGACGCCGCGACCGAGTCGGTGCCGATCATGATGATCACGGCCCGGGGCGAAGAGATCGACCGCGTGGTCGGCTTCGAGCTCGGCGCCGACGACTACATCGTCAAGCCGTTCAGCCCCCGGGAGATCACGCTCCGGGTGCAGGCGGTGCTGCGCCGTGCCAAGCCCCGCGGCCAGCCGAAGAACGAGCGCCTTCAGATCGGTGCCCTCGAGATCGACGTTCCGCGACACCGCGTGGCCGTCCGCGACGAGGAGATCGGCCTCACCGCCCTCGAGTTCAAGCTCCTGCTGGACCTGGCCACCCGGCGGGGTCGTGTTCAGAGCCGCGACGCCCTGCTGGAGCGGGTGTGGGGCTACGCGCCCGGCATCGAGACCCGAACCGTCGACACCCACGTGAAGCGTCTCCGGGAGAAGCTCTCGGAGGCCCGTGACTACATCGAAACGGTGCGCGGCGTGGGATATCGCATGCGCGACGCCTGATCGTTTCGGTCCCTCCGACCCGCTGGGTATCCCGGGCGCTCCGCTGTGCGTACCCTCATGGGGACGGATCCCCCATGAAGAAATCGACCGTACGCATGGCCCGACGTAGGCTTCTCGTGGGGGAGCCGTGATCGGCAGTCTTCGCGCGCGGTTGCTGAGCTCGATGCTCGCCGTGATGGGGGTGGTGATGCTGACCACCTGGCTGGCGGGCACGTCGTTCCTCGAGGCCCGGGTCCGTGGGGACGCCCAGGGGCGGCTGGAGTGGGTGGCGGCCTCGACGGCCGACCTCCTCGTGGCGGGGGCGTCGCCGGAGGAGCTCGCCCGGAGCGTGGCGCTCCAGCACGGCATGCTGGTCGGGATCTTCGACGCGTCGGGGCAGGTCCTCGCCAGCACGCACCCGGACGCCCGCCGGGCCGTCGTGGGGCTCGACCGCCCGGTGGACGCGGAGGTGATCGAGGACCCGAGCGGCGACCGGTCCCTGCACGTGGTCCGCACCCTCGACGACGGCCGGCGGGTGCGCCTGGTGCGGAGCCTGACTCCGGCGCGAGAGGCCCGGACGGCGCTGCGGCAGGTCCTCGGGGTCGCCGGGCTCGTGACGCTCCTGATGGCGCTTCTGCTGACCGAGTACCTCACGCGCGCGATCGGGGGGCCGATCCAGCGGATGACGCAGACCGCGGACGCGCTCCGGCGCGGCGACTTCTCCAACCGGGTCCGCTCGCGGCGCCGGGACGAGCTCGGCGCCCTCGGCGCGGCGATCGACCAGATGGCCGACCAGCTCGTCGAGCGCTTCGAGGCCGCTCGCCGGGAGGAGGCGCGGCTGCGCACGATCCTCGACGCCATGATCGAGGCCGTTCTCGTGACCGACGCGTGGGGACGGATCGTGCTGACCAACGCGGCCCTCGACGAGATCGCAGGGCGCCACGTCCTGGACCACACCGCGGTCGAGGCGATCCGGAGCGCCGAGCTCCACGACGCGGTCCGCAAGGGCCTCGGCGGCGAGACCAGCGAGGTCGCGTTCGATATCACGACCGATGCCGGGCGCCGGACCTTCTGGGCGCAGGTGACGCCCCTGCCCCGCACCGGCCATGACCACGGGGGCGTCGTCGCCGTCCTCCACGACGTGACGGAGCTGAAGCGGGCGGACGCGATCCGCCGGGACTTCGTCGCCAACGCGAGCCACGAGCTCCGGACCCCGCTCACCGCGATCGTCGGCTTCTCCGAGACCCTGCTCGACGGCGCCCTCGAGGACGAGCGGATGGGCCGCCGCTTCGTGGCCAACATCGCGGACAACGCCGTCCGCCTGAAGCGGCTGGTCGACGATCTGCTCGAGCTGTCGCGGGCCGAGTCCCCCGAGGCCGGCTACGAGCTTGGCCCGGTCGACGTCAGCCAGGCCGCCCTCAACGTGCTTCGGGGCCTGGAGCGTCGGGCGGCGGAGAAGCAGCAGGAGCTCCGCCTCGATGCGGAGGAGCCCATCTTCGCCTACGCCGATCCCCAGGCCCTCGACCAGGTGCTGCTCAACCTGGTCGACAACGCGATCAAGTACACGCCCGAGCACGGCCAGATCGCCGTACGCGTGAGGGAGATCGGCCGCAAGACGCTGATCGAGGTGATCGACGACGGCCCCGGGATTCCCCGCGCCCAGCAGGACCGGATCTTCGAGCGCTTCTATCGGGTGGACAGGGGTCGGGCCCGCCGCGACGGCGGCACCGGCCTCGGCCTGAGCATCGTTCGACATCTCGTCGGACGGCTGGGCGGGGAGATCACCGTGGATAGCCGCGTCGGGCGGGGGACGACGTTCCGGGTGCGCCTCTCCCGGGCCGACGCGCCGACGGCGGCGCCGCAGCCGGCCTTGCTCGCCGAGCGTGGGAGCGCCTGACACTCGGCGGAGCGTCCCGAAGGCGCGCCGACGGGTTGTCGCCACCTCGGACGCCTCAGCAGGTGCGGGAACGCGCACCCGAGCCGCGCCCCGGTGCCGTCCAGGGCGAGGGCCGCCGCGCCCAGGCGGAGGCGCCGCGGCTCGGTTCGGCGTTTGAACGTGACGATTTGACGGCACTACCCACGGCGAGGGAATCGCTGTTGAGGGGCTGGTGGGCGGCGGCTAGTCTCCGCGGCATGTATGCCTCGGAGCTGATCCTTCGTCGCCGGCCGACCTGGCTGGCTCTCGCCATGATCCTCGCGCTCGCCGTGCACGCGCTCGTCGCGCCGCCACGGACGGCCCTCGCCCAGCCGGAGGCGGAGGGCGCGGACGCGGAGGACGCCGGCGCCACGGCAGACGACGCGGAGGCGGCCGACGCGGGCGCCGCCGCCGGGGAGGCGGCGGGCGAGGTGCAGCCCCAGCGCGACCCGCCGACCGAGGCGGAGATCGCCCAGGCCCAGGAGCTGATCGAGACGGGACGCATCCTCCAGCAGGAAGGCGAGGAAGAGGCGGCGCTCGAGGAGTTCCGCTCGGCCTACGAGCTCGTCCCGGCGACGTGGAGCCTGGCCGAGGTGGCCTTCGCCGAGTACCGCACGGGCTACCTCGTCGAAGCGGAGGAGCACCTCATGCAGGTGCTCTCGGTGGAGGGCGACCCGTGGGTCGAGGACAACCGCGAGGCGATCCAGGCCTACCTCGACCAGGCGCGGACCCAGCTCGGGAGCCTCGTGATCACGGGCGGCGAGCCTGGGGCGCGGGTCCTGGTGTTCGGGCAGGAGCGGGGCACCCTGCCCCTCGATGGCCCGATCCGGGTGGCCGCCGACGACAGCTTGATCGTGCAGATCGAGGGGAACGAGACCGGCAACATCGACCGCACGCTCGCCGTGTCGGCGGGCGAGACCTCGACGATCACCCTGCCGGAGTATCAGCCCGTCACGGAGGAGAACCTCGACGAGGTGCTCGCGGCGCAGGAGGAGGAGGGCGGGGCGACCCTCGAGCAGCTCGAGGCGGAGGAGGAGGAGGACCGCGCGCCGACCAAGGTCGGGCCCGGCACGACCCTGATCGTCATCGGGACCACGATCTTCGTGGCCAGCTTCGTCGCGAGCCCCAGCTACGGGTACATCTGGGCCACGGACTCGGGTCCCAACGCCAGCTTTGGCGAGGACGACAACGGCAACGACCGCGTCCCCAACTCCGCTGGCGAGGTCTTCGGCTGGTCGCTGGTTCCCGTGGCCGGCCCGTTCATCGCCATGGGGTATGCCCTGTCGGAGTCGCCCGGCAACGCGGACGAGAACCTCGCGCCCCGGGCGCAGGACATCGGCGCCGCGATCGCCTTCGCGGGCATTGGCGCCGCGCAGATCGCCGGCATCGTCATCGCGCTGATCGGCTGGGCGGTGGGCGACCCCGAGGACGAGGACGAGGACGACGACACGGAGGAGGGCGAAGGCGGCGCTGCGGAGGAGGACGAGGAGGGGGCCGCCGAGGTCAGCGTCCTCCCGGTCTTCGGGCCCTCGGGCGGTGGCGTGCACCTCCGCCTGAGCTTCTGAGGAAGCGGCTCGGCCTCGGAGCACGACCGAGCCCCCGCGACCGAGCCCGAACCACGAAGAAAAGGGCCGCCCGAGTGCTCGGGCGGCCCTTTTCGGGTGCGCACGCCGAGGTGGCGAGCCATCGCTGACTCAGGGCAGTTGGGCAGGAAGTCGGTCCCGCCGGACCACCACTGGTCGGCGGC
>JBHJHB010000137.1:0-10571 GCA_050331215.1 Sandaracinaceae bacterium
GCCCGAGGCCGCCTGCCCGGACGGCGCCCCGTGTCCGCGCGCCGACATGGGTGACGCCGTCGAGGGACCGGAGGCGCCGCGCATCCCCTGGCTGGCGGCCGGTCAGCCCGACATCGCGCCGCCCGACATTCCGTGGCTCGAGGCCGGCCAACCCGACGTCGCTCCGCCCGACATCCCGTGGCTCGGCGAGGGCGTCCCCCCGATCGTCTGGGACTGCCCGACCGGCTGGCGCGCGCTGGCCGAGGGCGGCGTCGCCACCTGCGACCCCTACCCGGAGGGTGGCGCCCTCGAGTGCCCCGACGGGGAGGCTCACTTCCCGGGCGAGGCGGGCTGCGCGCCGGTCGGGTCGGCGTGCGGCGATGGACCCTTCCCCGCGGTCGACGACCTCGACCCGGGCGCCGTGGTCTTCGCGGACAGGACGGCGCCCTCGGGCGGCGACGGCGAGCGGGGGTCTCCCTTCGCGAGCCTCGCGGACGCCCTCGACGCAACGCGGTCGGGCGACACCGTGGTGCTCGCGAGCGGCACCTACGCCGTCGACCGCGCATGGCCCGACGGGGTGTCGCTGCGAGGACGGTGCGTCCGGGAGACGTCCCTGGTCCTGGCCGACGGGAACGACCGATCCGCGGTGCTGGACATCGGCCGGCGCGAGGCCCCGATCCGGGTGGAGAGCGTGCGGATCGGCCCAGCGCCGGCGGCGGGCATCCTCGTTCGCCACCCCGGGGCGGCGGTGACGCTCGACGGGCTCGCGGGGGAGTAGGTCACGGGGCTCGAGGTGGGGGGTGCGGAATGGGAGCCGGCCGCTCTCGTCGTGGCGTCCTCGGCCCGCGTCGTGGCGCGGTCCTTGGTGGTGCGAGACGCGAGCGCTCGACCGGATGGTGAGGGCGGCGTCGGCATGTCGGTGGACGCGGGCGGCCGGCTCGAGGTCGAGCGCGTGGTGCTGGAGCGCAACCGCGATGTCGGCGTGCTCGTGGCCGGCGAGGGCACGCAGGCCGTCGTCGAGGACCTCGTGGTCCGCGGCACCCTGGTTCGAGAGCGCGACGGCGCGCTCGGGCGAGGGGTGGCGGTACGGTCCGGTGCGCGGGTCGAGCTGCGCCGGACGCTGCTGGAGCGCAACCGCGACCTGGGCCTGTTCGTGGCCGGGGAGGGCACGGAGGCCGTGGTCGAGGACCTCGTGGTCCGCGACACGCGGGCTCGGGAGAGCGACGGCGCCTTCGGCTACGGGTTGAACGTGCTGGATGGCGGTCGGCTCCAGCTGCGCCGCGCCCTGGTCGAGCGCAACCGCGGCGTCGGCGTGTTCGTGTCCGATGAGGCCACGGAGGCCGTGCTGGAGGACGTCGTCGTCCGCGACACCCTGGCCCAGGCGAGCGACGGCGCCTTCGGGCGGGGGGTGGGGGTACAGTTCGGCGGTCGGGTGGAGCTGCGCCGGGGCCTGCTCGAGCGCAACCGCGACGTCGGCGTGACGAGCCTCGAAGGCGCCGAGGCCATCCTCGAGGATGTCGTCGTCCGCGACACCCGGGCTCAAGAGAGTGATGGCGCCTTCGGGCGGGGGGTGGAGGTGCTCCTCGGCGGTCGGGTGGAGCTGCGCCGGGCCCTGCTCGAGCGCAACCGCGACGTCGGCGTGTCCAGCCTCGACGGTGCGGAAGCCATCCTCGAGGATGTCGTCGTCCGCGACACGCAGGCTGGAGCGAGCGGGGGCCCCTCGGGGCTCGGGTTGAGCGTGACGTTCGGCGCGCGGGTGGAGCTTCGCCGCGGCCTGCTCGAGCGCCACCGCGACGCCGGCGTGTTCGTGGGCCACGAGGGCGCCGAGGCCCTTCTCGAGGACATCTCGATCCGCGAGACCCAGGCCGAGACCGCGGGCGTCGACCGACTGGGGTTGAACGTGCTGGATGGCGGTCGGGTGGATGTTCGCCGCGGCGTGCTCGAGCGCAACCGGGACGTCGGCGTGCTCGTGGCCGGCGAGGGGACGGAGGCCGTGCTCGAGGACCTCGTCGTGCGCGACACCCAGGCCCGGGAGAGCGACGGCACCTTCGGACGGGGGTTGAACGTGCAGTCCGGCGCACGGGCCGAGTTGCGGCGCGCCCTGCTCGAGCGCAACCGCGAGGTGGGCGTGTTCGTGGCGGGCGAGGGCACGGAGGCCCTGCTGGAGGACGTCGTCGTCCGCGAGACCCAGCCTCGACGGAGCGACGGCGCCAGCGGATCGGGGCTGGACGTGCAGCGAGGCGCGCGGGTGGAGCTTCGCCGCGGCCTGCTCGAGCGCAACCGCAACCTCGGCGTGTTCGTGGCCGGTCAGGGCGCGGAGGCCGTGCTCGAGGACCTCGTCGTGCGCGACAGCCGGGCTCGGGAGAGCGACGGCGCCTCTGGACGGGGGCTCAACGTGCAAGGGGGCGGGCGAGTCGAGCTCTCCCGCGGCCTGCTCGAGCGCAACCGCGATCTCGGCCTGTTCGTGAGGGGGGAGGGCTCGCGGGCCGTGCTGGAGGACGTCGTCGTCCGCGACACCCAGGCTCTCGAGAGCGACGGCACGGGCGGAGAGGGGCTGAGCGCGCAGCTCGGCGGGCGAATCGAGCTGCGCCTCGGGCTCCGCGAGCGCAACCGCAGCCTCGGCGTTCTGGTCGCAGGAGCCGCCCTCGACGCCGAAGACGTCGTGGTCCGCGACACCTTGGGGCCTGCATGCCGTCCTGAGTGCGACAGCGGCGCTCCCGGCGTCAGCCTGGGTACCTTCGTCGAGTCGGAGGTCCGGCTGCGTCGCTTCGAGCTGGCCGCGGCAGAGGTGTGCGGCCTGCTGGTCGGACACGACGGGGTCCGGCCCGGTGGAGGGGGACTCCGGCTGAGCGATGGCCTCGTTCGCGACCACCCCGTCGCCGTGTGCCTCCAGGACCCCGCCTTCCCCCTGGCGCTGCTCCAACAGGGCGTGCGGTACGCGGACAACGCCGTCCTCGTCGACGCCACCGGCTTCCCGGAGCCGGAGCCGGACCCGGTCGTCGCCCCCATCGAGCCTTGAGGGGCGGGCCTGCTCGCTCTTCACGAGTCGGCTCTCTACGCAGGTAGGGGATCGGCCGGGAGACCGCTCGGTCCACCGCTCTGACGCGACCCCCCGCTGTCCACCCGGGACCGCTCTCCACCCGGGACCGCTCTGCACCCGAGATCGCTCCGCAGCACCCGGGATCGCTCCGCAGCGGTCGCTGTGCACGGAGCGACGTGCTCCACCGCGGCACCTGCCGTCTCGCGCGCCTGAGCGGCCGCCCCGCGGCTATGCTCGGCCCGCCGCGCGCCCCCTCGCGAACGCCCCTGCCCCCGAGCACGCCCCTCCGCCGCCTCATCGAGCGGCTGCTGACGCTGGCCATCGCCCTGGCCGCGGGTCTCGTGCTGTTCAGCATCGTGGACCGGGTCCTCCACATGCGAGCGATGCGCGCCGCCTACGTGGCCGAGGGCACGGAGCAGGCGGCCCGGGTCGCGGAGCGGATCGACGCGATCCTCGTCCGCGGGACGTCGGAGGCCGACGCGCTGGCCGAGCGGTTCGCCGACCCGAGCGCCTGGGAGGAGGCGACCATCGTCGAGGCCGTGCGCGAGCGGAGCGAGGCGAACCCCAACGTCCTCGGGATCACGGTGGCCTTCGAGCCCGACGTCTTCCCGGGCCGCCACCTCTACGCGCCGTTCTACGACCAGAGCGACGGGGCGATCATCCAGATCGAGGACAGCTACGACTACACGGACGCCGCGCTGGAGACGGCGCAGTGGTACGTGGAGGTCCGCGACCACGGCGCGCGATGGGTCGAGCCCTACTTCGCCCAGGGCGCGCAGGCGATGGTGGCCGACTACGGGGTGCCGTTCTCCGGGCCGGACCCTATGGACCCGAGCCGCGAGCGCGTCCTCGGCACCGTCACGGTGACCATCGGGCTGGCCGGCTTCCAGGACCTCCTGGATGCCCTCAGCCTGGGCAGCACCGGCTACGGCTTCGTGGTCTCGGGGCAGGGCGCGTTCCTGGCTCACCCGAACGGCGACTACATCGAGGATCGGACCCTCGCGGACGTGGCCGACGAGCGCGGCGACGAGGACCTCGGCCGGATCGCGGAGGCGATGGTCGCGGGCGAGACCGGGGTGGCGGACTACCGCAGCGACGTCAGCGACCAGCCCGCCCTCCTGTTCCATCACCCGATCCCGTCGTCGGGCTGGAGCCTCGGGCTCGTGTACATGACCGCGGAGCTCGGCCGGGCCGACGACGTGTCCCGGCGCAAGGCCCTCCACATCGCCCTCGCCGTGGGCCTCCTCCTCGGCCTCGCGCTGGCGAAGCTGCTGCGCGTCTCGACGTTGCGGCGTGAGCGGGTGTGGGCGTTCAGCACGAGCCTGAGCGTCCTGCTGCTCGCGTTGATCGTGGTCATCTGGACGCAGAACCTCGCCCAGCACGGCACCGGTCCCGAAGCCAACGAGCGTCGGGTGTCCAGCATCGCGGGGCTCGACCGCTTCGTGGAACGGCAGCGGCGGGCGACGACCGAGCGCAACGACCTTCCCCTCATCGTGGTCCCGACGGGCATTCAGGTGCGGGAGGTCGACTTCCTCAGCCCGTACCAGGTCTCGGTGAGCATGCTGCTCTGGCAGAAGTACCCCCTCGACCGCGCCGAGGAGCTCCCGAGGGCCCTGATGTTCCCGTCCATGGCGCCCACCGCCGACGCGATCCAGCTCGAGGAGATCCACCGGGAGCGGGCCCGGGACCACGAGCTGGTCCGCTGGGCGGGCCAGGTGACGTTCCGCCTGCCCTTCGACTACGGCCGCTACCCCTTCGACGAGCGCATCATCCGCCTCCAGCTCGCGTCGCCAGCCCTCGACCGGAACGTGCTCCTCACGCCGGACCTGCCGGCCTACGACCTCCTCAACCCGGGGGCCCTGCCGGGGGTGCGCCCCGACATCGTGCTCCCGAGCTCCCGCGTCGCCTCCTCCTACTTCCACTACACGACCATCGACAACCGCCTCACCGTGGGCTCGTCCAGCCGGCACCGGTGGGCCGACAGCCCTCAGCTCTTCTTCGACATGGTGCTGAAGCGCGACGTGCTCAACGCCTTCATCAAGAACTTCATCATCATCTTCATCGTCGCGCTGATGCTGTTCCTCATCCTGGCGAGCACCACGCGCCGCAAGGACCTCAAGAGCGAGGACATGAGCCCCTTCAGCATCATCCAGGTGGCCGCGGCCGTCTTCTTCGTGCTCGTGCTCGCCCACATCGACCTGCGATCGGACCTCGACACGGGCAGCATCACCTACATGGAGTACTTCTACTTCATCCTCTACTTCATGCTGCTGCTGGTGGTCTACAACGTGATCTTCTTCATGCGGGAGAGGAGCCACCGCATCTTCCTCTACGAGGACAACTTGATCGTGAAGACCCTCTACTGGCCCACCTTCCTCGGCGCGAGCTTCGTCGTCACGCTGCTCCGCTTCTATTGAGGCCTCCCGGGAGCCCGTGGTACCTCCTCGCCGTCGGGCGGTCGGGAGCCCCGGCCCAGCGCAGGGAGGACTCATGAGGGTGTCGGGGAGGCTTCGGGCGGCGAGCTGGGCAGCGTTGGCGCTCCTCGCGACGGCTTCGATGGTGGGTTGCGGATCGAAGGCGGACCCGGCGGTCGCGCGGGTCGAGGTCGAGCTCATGCAGGACGTGTTCGCGTCGGACGAGGTCGCCGTGGCCTTCACGCTGCTCGGCGAGGACGGCCAGCCCACCCGCGCCGGGGGCGTGCTCGGCCTGGAGCTCGTCGAGGTCCCGAGCGGCACGGCCGACGCGACCGGAGACGCCACGTCCCTCGGGTGCTCCGGCGAGGCGCGGCTGGAGGAGGCCGACTTCGGCGAGCCCGGGTCCCCGCGCCCCGCCCAGGTCACGGTCGGCGTCCCCGCGAGCGACTGTCGGCCGGCGCCCCCGGGCCACGGGGTGTTCTTCCGGGCGACCTGGGAAAGCGGCACGGCATCCACCGCCGGGGCGCGGCAGGCGGTGCTCGTCCCCGCCGAAGGGTTCGCGCCCGACCCCCCGCCCCCGCCCGTGGCGCCCACCGCCGAGGCCCCCGCCGCCGAGAGCCCCTCCGAGGAGGGCGAGGACGCCGCCGAGGAGGCCCCCCGGTGGCCGGGCGAGACGCCGGGGCCTCCGCCGACCGTCGGCGGCCGCCTGCCCGACTCCGACTGGCGGCCGTGGCGCTCCCCGGACGGCCGCGTCAGCGCCGAGATGCCCGCCGCGCCGCGCCGCGAGGCGATGCCGTCGCGGGATGCCTTCTTCTGGGACGGCTCGTCGGAGCAGGTGAGCTGCGCGGTCGCGCACTACCCCGTGACGCGCGACCGGGCGCTCGCCGACTACGTCACCTCCCACCGGCAGCAGGCCGCATCGGACCCCGGCGGCGAGCTCGTCTCGGACCGCGCCGTTCGAGCGGGCGACCTCGAGGGCCACGAGATCGTCTCCCGGGTGATGGACCGGGGCACGCGCTTCGAGATCGTCGAGCGGCTCTTCGTCCAGGGGGGGCGGGTGTACATGGCCCAGGCGACCTACCCGGCAGAGCGCGCGGTGGAGCCGCGCTGCGTTCAGACCTTCGACGTGACTCGCTCCCCCTGAGGGTCGCGGGCGCCCGAGGTCACGCACGGGTCGAGCGGCCTCAGGTCGCGCCGCGGCGTGGGCTCACGGCGACGAGGATCGCGGCGGCGAGCCAGAGCCACGGCGCCCCGTGGAGCGCGAGGTCGAACCAGTCGACCGCCCCCATCCCGACCGCGCCCCCGGCCACCCAGCGGATCTTGCCCACGAGGTGCGGCTCGGGTGCGTAGGGCGCGAGGCCGAGCGTGAGGCAGGCGAGGAGAGGCAGGAGCAGACGCTGCGCGCGCTGGGTCGCGGTCATCGCCGCAACCGTAGGGCCTGCGGCGAGGGAGGGCTCGCGGCGCGGGAGGCTACACGTAGGCGAGCTTGTCCGGGTTGAGCTGAACGTGGACGGCGAGCACCCGCTCTCCATCCGTCTCCACGCTGAGCGCGCCGACGGGCCGGCCGTCCTCCTCGAGCACCAGGCCGGGCCAGCCGTTGAGGTCGACGAAGCGCGGCGTCCGGTTGGCGCCGAAGCGCTGCTGGGTGCCGATCAGGAAGCGGGCCACCCGGTCCGCTCCCCGCAGCACCTTGAGGGCCGACTTGACCTTGCCGCCCCCGTCCGAGTGGGAGACCACGTCCTCGGCCAGCAGCGCGGTCAGCCCCTCGAGGTCGCCGGTGGCGACGGCGCCGACGAACGCGTGCAGAACGCGCTCGTGGGCCTCCCGCGACGGCGCAAAGCGGGGGCGGCCGTCCCGGAGGTGGCCTCGAGCCCGGCGCACGAGCTGGCGCACGGCCGCCACCTCCCGGCTCAGCACCTCGGCCACGTCGGGGTACGCGTAATCGAACACGTCGTGCAGCAGGAAGGCCGCGCGCTCGAGGGGCGACAGCGCTTCGAGGAGCACGAGGAACGCGAAGGAGATGGCTCGAGGATCGCCGGGGTCGCTGTCGCCCTCCGTGCACACCGGCTCGGGCAGCCAGGGGCCCACGTAGCGCTCCCGGCGACGCTGGGCGGACTTCAGCCGGTCGAGGCAGACCCGCGTCACCACTGTGGTGAGGAACGCGTCGACGGAGCGCACCTCCTCGGGCGCGGGCAGGGCCGCGAGGCGAAGGAGGGCCTCCTGCACCGCGTCCTCGGCGTCCGCGGCGGAGCCGAGCATGCGGTAGGCCACGGCGAACAGATGAGGGCGGGCCTCCCGGAGGCGCTTCGTGTCCAGGGCGGCGGGCGCGGTCACGAGGCCTCCGCGGGCAGCACGTGGACCTTGCGGCGGGCCGTGGGCCACGGAAACGGAAAGGGCGCTCGGCGTTCCCAGGCGAGCGCGCCCAGGCTGAAGCGGTTCACCTGCTCCTTGAGCCAGGCCGCGGGCCACCCGCCCAGGGTGACGCCGGACGGCTCGCCCTCGACCGTCATGCCCTGGAAGATGCCATCGCGGCGGCCGAGGCTCATGAGCCGCCCGTTGTCGCGCCACGCGAAGGGCCGCTCGGGCCGGCCCTGCAGCACCCGCGCCGCGTTGTCGGCCGCATGACCGCCCATCGGCAGCGCCGTCTTGCAGCCGGTGACGACGGGAGAGCCGGGGCTCCCCCGTACCGCGGCACAGTCGCCGGCAAGCCACACCAGCGCGTCCGGGGCGGCGCGCAGCGTGGGCGGGACGGGAGCCCGGCCGTCCGGGTCCACCGCGAGGCCCGCCTCCGCCAGGAGCGCCGGGGGCCGGAAGCCGCCGGCGAAGACGCAGAGGTCGAAGGGGAGGGCGCCGCCGCCGTGGTGCGCGGCGCCCGCCGAGAGGCGCGCGACCGGCGTGCCCTCGAGGACCTCGACGCCGAGGCGGGCCAGCGAGCGATGGAGGCGCTCGCGCTGGCGCGCCGTGGTGCGCTCCCCGAGGGAGCCCCGCGTCGCGAGCTGCACGCGCAGCCGGGGGTGGGCCGCGGCGACCTCCGACGCCGCCTCGATCCCCGTCAGGCCTCCGCCGACGACCAGGACCCGCGCGCCCTCGGGCAGGGCCCCGAGGCGGGGCCCGATCCGCCTGGCGCCCCGGTGGTCGAGGACCTCGCCGTGCTCGGCTAGACCCTCGAGGCGCCCCGGGTCGGGCCGGCTTCCGATCGCGACGATCAGCGCTCCGAAGGCGAGGTCCCCCGCGTCGGTGCGCAGGCGCCCGCCGGGATCGAGGCGCTCGGCCCGGGCGTGCACCCACCGGACGCCGGTGCCCCGCAGCAGGTCGGCCAGGGGCCGGAGGACGGGCCGCCCGCGGGCCGCGGCCTCGTGGAGGCGCACGCGCTCGACGAGGTGGTCCCGGTCCGAGACGAGGGTGAGGCGGGCGCCGGGGCCGAGGCGCCGCCGCGCCCGGAGCGCGGCGGCGACGCCGGCGTAGCCGCCGCCGAGGATCAGGAGGTCGGGGGTCTGCATGTCCCCTCGAGGTGGTGGGCTGGCGAGGTGTGAGGGGAGGCGGCCTGGAGCGGCGCGACGGGACCGCGCCCGTGCTCGACGACGACGTCCGCGACCTCATCGCGGCGGGGGACCGTCGACCGTCGGGTTGTGACCGAGACGGTCACGAGGAGACACGACCGGTCACGGATGCGCCGGGCCCGGGGCGGCAGATCGGTCGCGATCCCGCTTGGCACGGCGCGGGCATCGGCCGGGGGCGATGCGCGCGCTGATCTCCGCCCTCGGCCTCCTGCTCGGCTGTGGAGGCGGCCCCGGGGCGGCCCTGTCGGCCGACCTCGCGCGGGCCGGGGACAGCCTCGCCGCCCCCCCCACCTCGAGCGCGGAGCGGGGGGAGCGCCCGCCCGCGATCGACGGGTCCCTCGAGTCGTACGTCGCCCTCGGCCTCCGCGAGAGCCCCGAGGTCCGGGCGGGCTTCGAGCGATGGCGCGCCGCCACCTTGCGGATCGGGGGCGCGCGGACGCCGCCGGACCCGGTGCTCACCTACGCCTTCTACGCCTCCCCCGTCGAGACGCGGGTCGGCCCGCAGCGCCATCGGGTGAGCCTGCGGCAGACGATCCCGTGGCCCACGCGCCTGTCGGGGGCGGCCTCCGCCCGGACCGCGTCGGCCCTCGCGGCGCAGCGCACCTTCGAGGCCCGGGCCCTCGCGGTGCGGGCGCGCATCGCCGAGGCCTGGTGGGGGCTCTGGCGCACGCGTCGGGTCTCGCAGATCCTCGGCGAGCAGGCCTCGGTGCTCGAGGCGCTCGCCGACGCCGTCCGGGGACGGGTGGCCGTCGACCGCGCGACCCTCGCGGAGGTGGCGCAGATCGAGCTGTCCCGCGCCCGCCTCCTCGACCGCGTCGCGAGCCTCGCCGCGGAGGAGCGGTCGCAGCAGGCGGCGCTCCGGGCCGCGGTCGGCGTCGACCTCGCCGCCTGCCCCACCACGGGGGAGCTCCCCCCGTCGGGGGTGGGGGAAGCGGAGCAGGCGCTCCGAGAGGCCGTGCGGGCCCACCCCCGGCTCCTGGCCCTCGCCCGCCGCGCGGAGGCCCGGGACGCGCAGAGCGCCGCGGCCGAAGGCGCCCGCTTCCCGTCCCTGACCGTCGGGCTCGACTGGATCGAGACCGGCGCGGCCCAGAGCCCCGTCGACGGCAGCGGCCGGGACGCGGTGGTGCTGAGCCTCGGCGTCTCCGTCCCGCTCTACCAGGGGGCGATCGACGGGGTCCAGCGCGCCGCCGCGGCCGAGGCGGCGGCGGAGCGGGCGGCGGGCCGCAGCGCCGAGGACGCCGCCCTCGCCGCGCTGTCCGGGGAGCTGGCGGCGGTCCGCGACGCCCGCCGGCGGGTCGAGCTCCACCGCAGCACCCTGCTCCCGCAGGCGCGGGCTGCCTACGAGTCCGTGGTGGGCGCCTACACGGTGGGGCGCGGGAGCGTGGCCGCGACGCTCCTCGCCCAGCGCGACCTCCTCGAGCTGGCCCTCGACCTGGCGGACGCGTGGGCGGACCACGGCCGCGCCTGGGCCCGGCTCGAGCGCGTGGGCGGTCGCCCCGTCGCCCGGGCGGCCACGGCGGGTCCGGCCCGGACGGCGGCCGGCGGTGGGTGAGGGCGACGCCGACGCGGCGGGCGAGG
>JBHJHB010000138.1:0-38803 GCA_050331215.1 Sandaracinaceae bacterium
CCTCTCCGCCTCCGCCTCTATCCTGTTCCTGCTCAGCGTCATCCGATGCGCCTACTTCGTGTGGTACCTGCTGGCGCCCGACGCCGTCCGCCACAGCCTCCCCTGAGGTCGGGCCGCGGACGGGGCCGGGGCGGCCGGGCCACGCTTGACCCTGGGCGGCCCTTCGCCTCAAGGTCTCGGCGGCGTCCATGGGATCGATCGCGCTGTCCGGGCACTCTCCGGCCGGGCCGACCGGCCGGCCCGTGCGGCCGTGGACGCGGGCCGGAGCTGCCCCATGGACGCTGAGCGCGACCGCGGCCCTCGCCCTGATGCTCGGCCCGGCGGCCGCCATCGCCCAGCCGACGCCGACGGCCCGCGACCGCCAGGCGGCCGCCGAGGCGTCCGGCCAGGGAAGCGCGGCGTACCTCCCCGGCGCGTCCCCGGCGGCCCGGCGCTGGTTCGACCTCGCGGCGACCGCGCGGGCGCCGCTGCGCCCACCGCCCGACCCCTACGGTGAGGCCGACGCGACGACCGGCGAGCCCCCGGTCCCTGGCGAGGGCAGCTCGGCCCGGGTGGTCCCGGCGCCCGTCACGCTCGTCGCGGCGGGGCTGACCCTGCTCAGCGGGGGCCTCTTGCTGTGGTCCGCGGTGGACGCCGCCAGCGGCGTCGATGCGCACGGAGCGATGCCGACCCCCGAGGCGCTCCGCGCCAACCAGGCCAAGGAGGAGCGGACGACCTGGCTGATCGCGACGACCGCAATCCTCGCCGTGACCACCGTCGTCCTCGCGATCCTGACCGACGGGGCGAGCCTCCGGGGCGGATCGGCGCCCCCCGGGCGCGCCGGGCTGCCCGTGTCCGTGGCCCCCGTGGCCGGTCCGGACGGCGGGCTCCTCGCCCTCGGCGGTCCCTTGCCGTGACCAGCGGCGGCGCCGCCGCCTCCACCGCACACCGGCCGGGATGCGAGAGGCGGGGCCGCTCACGGCCCGACGGCGAGGGGTGGACCGATCGGTGTCCACGGGAGGCGCCGGGAGGGGGACGCAGCGCCCGACGGCGCGATGCCCGGCGGCGGATCACCCGGACCATCGGCAGCCGCCGCGGGCCGGTCCCGCGCGACGTGCTCGCCGCGCCCGGCGTCGGGACGGACGGGCCGGACTACCGCCGGTCCCGGCCGTGGTTCATGCTGTGGCCGGATGCGGGTGACCGTCCTCGCGAGCGGGAGCGCCGGCAACGCCACCCTGGTCACGGCCGGCGGCACGCGGATCCTCGTGGACGCCGGCATCGCCCCCGGGACGGTCGAGGCCCGGATGAGGGCTGTGTTCGGCCAGACCCTGGCCCTCGACGGCATCGTCCTGACCCACCCGCACGGCGACCACGCGAGCAAGGCGGAGGCCTGCGCGCGCCACTTCGACGTGCCGATCTACCTGACCGAGCCCACGCGACGGAGCCTCGGCCTCGGGCGGGGGGTGCGGACCCGGGTCTACGGGCCCAGGGGCCCGTTCGACGTGCAGGCGATCCGGGTCGAGCCGATGGCGATCCCCCACGACGCCCCGCAGGTGGCCCTCGTCCTCGCCCACCACGGGCTGCGGGCAGGCATCGTCACCGACCTCGGACATGTCCCGCGGGGGCTGGCAGCGCACCTGTCCGGCTGCCAGCTCCTGCTGCTGGAGTCGAACCACGACCCGGCCCAGCTCTGGGCCAGCGACTACCCGACGTTCCTCAAGCAGCGGATCGCGAGCCCGCGGGGCCACCTCAGCAACGCCCAGGCCGGCGAGCTCCTCCGGCGGCTGGACCGCGAGACCGTCGAGGTGGTGCTCGTCCACCTCTCCCGCACCTGCAACCAGCGTGGTCTCGCCCTCGAGCTGGCCGGCCGCGCGCTCCGTCACCGGGCGGGGGTCGTGGCCGCCGACCAGGACGAGCCCCTGGATCGACCGGTCCGGCCGCGGGGGGTACCGTTCCGCCGCCGGCCCCACGAGGCCCAGCTGCTGCTGCCCCTCTAGGCCGGTCGGTGCGAAGGAGTCTGCGCAGCCGCGGCGCCGCTTGCTAGTGTCCGCACCGCGATGCGGTTTCTGACCGAGCCCCTGCGCCTGCCCCGTCTCCGCCCCTACGTCCCGGGCCCCGACGACCCCGCCATCTTCTGGTTCAACAGCGAGCGCGACGACATCGTGCGGGAGGTCGTCCGGCGGGTGGTGGACAAGAACGCCCAGGAGGGCGCGAGCCTCGAGTACGCCCTGAACGAGGTCGCGTACCACGAGACCCGCCGCCTCGAGGGGCAACGGGACGAGGAGGCCCGACAGGAGCTCGGCCAGTGGCGCGGCCTGCTCCGGCGTGTCGCCCGGATGAGCGACGAGGCCAAGCGGGACGCGCTGGAGAGCATCGCGCGGCGGATGGCGGAGGACATCGCCGGCAACTTCGACCCGCGGGTGTACCGCTTCGCCTCCCGGGCGGCCCCTCAGCTCCTGACCGGGGTCATGCGGCCGTCGGCCCTCCCGCGGGACCTCGCCTCGGGGTCGAACGGCAGCCACCGCGTGGACGAGCTGCTCCGGGTGACCGGTCCCGTCGAGCACCTGAAGGCCCTCGAGGCGCGCGGGACGATGGTGTACGTCCCGACCCACTCGTCGAACCTCGACTCCGTCGCCCTCGGCTACGCGCTCTATCGGGAGGGGCTCGCCCCGGTCGTCTACGGGGCCGGCAAGAACCTCTTCACCAACCCGATCATCAGCTTCTTCATGCACAACCTCGGCGCGTACCGCGTCGACCGGCGGGTCCGGGCGCTCCTCTACAAGGACACGCTGAAGACCTACTCGACGGTGATGATCGAGCGGGGCTACCACTCCCTGTTCTTCCCTGGGGGGACGCGCAGCCGCTCGGGCATGATCGAGCGGCGCCTGAAGCTGGGCCTCGCCGGGACCGCGATCGAGGCCTTCGCGCGCAACCAGGTCTACGGGATCCGGCGACCCGTCTTCTTCGTCCCGACGACGATCAACTACGGCCTCGTCATGGAGGCCGAGACGCTGATCGAGGACCACCTCCAGGAGCAAGGCAAGGCCCGCTACATCATCGAGGACGACGAGTTCTCGAGCTTCGAGCGCTGGCTCGCCTTCTTCCGGAAGATCCTCGCGACGGAAGGGGCCTGCGTCATCAACTTCGGCTCGCCGATCGACCCCTTCGGCAACCCCGTCGACGAGGAGGGACGCTCTCTCGCGCCGTCCGGCCGGGAGATCGACCCGGGCACCTACGTGCTCGATCGCGGGCGGGCGACGCTCGATGAGAAGCGGGACGCCGCCTACACGCGCGAGCTCGGAGAGCTCCTGCTCTCGATCTACCGTCGGGAGACGGTGGTCATGAACGAGAACCTGATCGCCCACGTGATCTTCCGGCGGCTCGTGCGCGAGACACCGGGGGTCGACCTCTTCGGGCGCCTCCGGATCCGTGGGGACATCCAGGTCCCGCGCGAGCAGCTGGTCGAGGAGATCGGCCGCACCCGCGACCGAGCCCTGGCCCTCGTGGACGAGGGCCGCCTGCACGTGGGGCCAGGCGTCGCCGAGCACCCCCCTTTGACCCTGATGACGGGGGCCTTCACGACCTGGGACGGGTACCACACCCGCTGCCTGGCCCGGAACGCGGGGCCCGACGTCGTGATCGAGGACCCGACGCTCCTGCTCTACTACCAGAACCGCCTGCTCGACTTCGCGGAGGACCTCGCCCCCGAGGCGGAGCACGCGGCCGCCCGGGAGATCGCCCAGATGGGAGGACCCGCGTGAAGCGACCGATCGGGGTCGTCGGCGGCGGAAGCTTCGGCTGGAGCCTGGTCCGGGCGGTGGCCCGGCGGGGCTTCCCCGCCGTGCTGTGGAGCCGCCGTCCCCAGGCCGTGCTCCCCGAGGGCGTGGTCGCGACCACCGAGTGGGCGGATCTGCACGCGGCGGAGCTGATCTTCGTGGCGGTCCCCTCGGTCCACGTGCGCGAGGTGGCCCCGGACCTCGGACGGAACCTCGATGGCCGTCACCTGCTGGTCCACGTCAGCCGAGGCCTGGTGGGCGAGGACCTGCTGACCGTCGGCCGCCACCTCAGCGTCGTGACCCCCTGTCGCCGCGTCGGGTGCCTCGCCGGCCCGATCAACCCCGAGGTGCTGGCGAGCGCGGCGCCGGGAGGGGGGGGGATCGGGACCGGGTTCCCGGCCCTGGCCCGCGCGGTGCGCGAGGCGCTCGGCGGCGTGGAGCTGCGGCTCTACGAGACGGACGACATCACGGGGGTCGAGGTCGCCTCGGCCCTCGTCGGCCTGCTGGCGATGGCCGCCGGGTTCGGGCTGGAGAGCCGCGTCAGCCCGGCGGCCCTCGCGGTGATGACGACCCGCGGCCTCGCCGAGGCCGCGCGGGTCGGCGAGGCGCTCGGGGGTCGGCAGGAGACCTTCTTCGGGATGGCCGGCGCGGGGGACCTCTTCGCCGCCGTCGCCGGTGACGAGCGAGCGGAGGTGCGCCTCGGCCGCGCCCTCGCCCGCAACTGGGACCTGCAGGCCGCCGGCAAGGAGGCCGGGGCCCACATCGAGGGCCTCACGATCGCCCGGCGCGTCGCCTCCTTCGCCACCCGCATGGGGGTGCACGCGCCGATCGCGACGGTGATCGCAGACGTGATCGACGGCGAGGCGACGCCGGAGGAGGCGCTGCTGCGCCTGATGGAGCGCTAGCACGCGAGGGAGCGGACATGACCGTCGTGTGGAGCATCCCGACGAGGGTCCTCTTCGGGGAGGGCGCTCTGACCGAGCTGGGCGACGAAGCCCGACGCCTCGGCGCGAGCAGCGCGCTGTTGGTCGCCGACCACGAGGGGCCGCCGGGGGAGGACGTCGCCCGCGTTCTCGAGCGGGCCGGGGTGCCGGCCACGGCGGCCCCGCCCGTCCCGGCGAACCCGCGCGCCGCGGCCGTCCACGCGGCGGCCGACGCCTACCGCGAAGCGCACGCCGACCTCGTCGTCGCGGTCGGGGGCAGCGGCGCGATGAACGCCGGCAAGCTGGTGCGGCTCGCCGTCTCCCACGGGCTGCCGCTCGCCGAGTACGACGAGGCCCAGGGCGGGACCGCGAAGGTCACCCAGCCGATGCCGCCGATGGCGGCGCTGCCGACCGCGGGGGCCGGACAGGAGGTCACGCCGCGGACCCTGCTCACCCTGGACGATCGACCGGGGAGGGTCGCGATCGAAGCGCCCGCGCTCATGCCCGACGTCGCGATCCTCGACCCGGCGCTCGCGTCCGGCCTCGATCCGCGATCGACGGCGGCGCGCGGCGTCGAGACGCTCGCGATCCAGGTGGAGGCGTACTGCGCGAAGGCGGATCATCCGGTCGCCGACGCCCTCGCGCTCCACGGGCTCGAGCTGCTCGCCAAGCACCTCCGGACCGCCGTGGAGGACGGGAGCGACCTGCGCGCCCGCGGCGGGCTTCAGAAGGCGGCGCTCATGGCGGGCGTCGCGTCCGGCAAGGGCCTCGGGGCGAGCCACGCGCTCGCCCACCCCCTGTCGGCCGCGAGCGGCATCGAGCCGGGGGAGGCCGCCGCGCTCTGCCTGCCGGCCGTCCTGGACTTCAACCGCGCCGCGGCGACCTTCCGCATCGCGCGGGTCGCGCGTCTGCTCGGGGTCAAGGGGACCGACCTGGACACCCTGGCGTTCGAGTGCTCGGGGAAGGTCCGGGCGCTCCGCCGGGACCTCGGGCTCGACCGCGACAGCGTCGACCTCGAGTCGCTCCCCGACCCGGCCGTGCTCGCGGCGGAGGCCTATGCCGACGCCGCCCACCGCACGAACCCGCGCGCCTGCACGCGGGACGATCTCCAGACGCTCCTGAAGGCGAGCCTCGACGAGCCCGCCTAGCGCCGTCGGTCACGCCCTCGGCTCGGCAGCTCGGCCTTCGTCGCGCTCCCGGGAGCTGCTACAAGCACGACGTCGGTCACTCCCGCCGAGAGGACGCCATGGACCTTCGCCTCGCCCTCGCCCTGTCGCTCGTCGTCACCGGCTGCGCGTCCGGCGCCTCGCCGAGCCTCGACCCCGAGATGCCGCAGGACGAGCAGTGGGAGTCGGGTGAGGGATCGGTCACCCCGACCGGGTCGCGCGACGTCCCGCGGGACCGTGAGCCCTACGTCACGCCCCAGGACACGGAGTACGGGACGGGGCAGGCCGAGCAGACGCCGGGGGGGTCGCGGCAGCCCAGCGAGCCCCTCGAGGAGTGCCAGCGCTACCCCCTGCCGGGCGAGGAAGACCGCCCCGGTCGGGAGACCTGCCCCGAGGAGACGGCAGGCGGCGAGGCCACGACAGGCGAGGGTCGCGAGTAAGGACGACCGCACGGAGGGCGCGCCGAGGGCCCTCGCCCGCAGGCCTCAGTTGCCGCCGAAGGCGCCCTCGTCCGCGCCGTCGAGGTCGTCGTCGGCGAGGTTCTCGAAGCGCGTGTACTCGTGGAAGAACCGGCACTTCACGGTGCCGACGGGCCCCGCCCGCTGCTTGCCGACGATCACCTCGGCGATGCCGCGGAGCTCCGGGTTGTCCCGGTTGTAGAACTCCTCGCGGTAGATGAAGAGGATCACGTCCGCGTCCTGCTCGATCGCGCCAGACTCGCGGAGGTCGGCGAGCTGGGGCCGCTTGTCCTTGCCGGCGCGCGTCTCGACGCCCCGGTTCAGCTGGGAGAGCGCCACGACCGGGATGCTCAGCTCCTTGGCCAGGGCCTTCAGGGAGCGGCTGATCTCGCTGATCTCCTTCTCCCGGCTCTCGACTCGGGTCCCGGAGCGCATGAGCTGGAGGTAGTCGACCACCAGCATCCCGAGGCCGTGCTCCGACCGCAGGCGTCGGGCCTTGCCTCGCAGCTCCATCAGGGACAGCGCGGGCGTGTCGTCGATGAACAGGCGCAGGTTGGTCAGGGTCCCGGCCGCGCTCGTCAGGCGGGTCCAGTCCTCCCGCGACAGCATGCCGGTCCGCATGCGGCCGCCGTCGACCCGGGCCTCGCTGCACAGCAGGCGGCGCGCGATCTCCTCCTTGGCCATCTCGAGGCTGAAGACGACCACGGGGACCTCCCGGCCCGCCGCAGCGGGCACCGCGAGGTTGAGGGCGAAGGCCGGCTTGCCCATGCCGGGGCGGCCGGCGACGACGATCAGCTCGCCGGCCTTGAACCCGGCCGTCATCCGGTCGAGCTTCGCGAAGCCGGTCGGGAGCCCCGTGATCCGCTCCTGGCGCTCCGCGGCCGCGGTGACCTGCTCGAACGTGCGGATCACGACGTCCTTGATGTGCTCGTAGGGGCTCCGGGCGGAGTCCTTGGCGACGTCGAAGATCCGCTTCTCCGCATCGTCGAGGAACTCCGCGATGTCCCCGTAGTCGCCGTAGCCCTCCGCGGCGATCTCGTGGCAGCGCGTGATCAGCCGCCGGACCAGGGCCTTGTCCCGGACGATCGAGGCGTGGTGCTCGATGTTGGCGACGGTCGGGATGGTCTCCGTCAGGGTGAGCAGGTGCTCTTCCCCACCGGCCTTCGAGAGGACGCCGCGATCGACGAGCCACGCCCGGAGCGTCACGAGGTCGACGGGCTGGCCTCGGCGGAAGAGCTCGCTCATCGCGTCGAAGACGAGGCCGTTGGCCCGGCTGTAGAAGTCGTCCGGCTCGAGGAGCTGGGTCGCGGTGTTCAGCGCGGCGTTCTCGAGGAGGATCCCGCCGAGCACGGCCCGCTCCGCGTCGAGGGAGTGAGGGGGCACGCGGCCGCCCCGTGGAGCCTCGGACCGCCCGTCCCGAAGCAGCACCGGATCACCTCGCATCGTCGACACGAACCACCTCGCCTCCGCTCAGCCCGGGCCCCTCGTCCCGGCCCCCTCGTTGTTCGCCCGTGCTGTGCTCCCTCACCGCGGGCCAGGCGACGACGGCCCCCGGCCCGCGTCACTCCGCGCGAACGACGCGGACCTGGATCGTGGCGGAGATGGTCTGGCCCAGCTTGATCTCCACCGGGTGGACACCGAGCTCCTTGATCGGCTCGGCCAGCTGGATCTTGCGGCGGTCGACCTCGAAGGCCTTCGAGACCAGCGCCTCGGCGATGTCCTTGGCGCCGACGGAGCCGAAGAGCTTCTCGTTGTCGCCGGCCTGAGCCGAGATCTCGACCTCGAGGCCCTGGAGCACCGCCGCTCGGCCCTCCGCCTCCGCCTTGGCCTTGGCCGCGCGGGCGAGCGCCGCCTGCCGCTCGTGCTCGATCGCGGCCATGTTCGCCCGCGTCGCGAGCGCCGCGAGGCCGCGGGGGATGAGGTAGTTGCGGGCGTAGCCGGGCTTGACCCGGACGAGCTCACCGCTGTGCCCGAGGTTGTCGACGTCGTGCTTGAGCACGACCTTGATCGTCTGCCTGGCCATGGCTAGCGCACCGCGGTGTAGGGAAGGAGCGCGACGATCCGCGCCCGCTTGATCGCCCGCGTCAGGGCCCGCTGCTGCTTCGCCGACAGCCCGCTGATGCGGCGCGGCACGATCTTTCCCCGCTCGCTGATGAAGTGCCGGAGGGTCTGCGGGTCCTTGTAGTCGAACACGAAGTCCGGCTCCATCACGAAGCCCGGCGGCCTCTTGCGGCCGCCGCGGCGCCGGATGCCGAGGGGATCGTCCGCGCGGCTGGCCTTGCGGACCACGCTCCCGACCGGACCCTGGTCCTGTCGCTCTGCCTGTTCACTCACGGCGCTGTCTCCCCGTGACCCCGCGGGTCACGCCTTGTCCCCGTCGTCACCCTCGCCGCCGGCCTCGGCCTTGGCCTGGCCGCCGGAATCGTCGCTGTCCTTGGCGTCGCCACCGTCGTCGCTGTCGCCGCCCTCTTCGTCGTCGTCACGGCTCGACTCGCCGTCGCTCCTCCGGTCCTGGCTCGCGCCGCGGTCGGACCGTCGGGGGGCTTGCGGGGTCAGGCCCAGGCGCTCCTCGAAGCTGGGCTCCTGGTCGTCGTCGTCCCCCTCCTCGATCTCCCGGAGCTGCACCTCCTCGGGATCGACCTGGAGGGTGGCCAGGTCGTAGACCTCCTCGAGCCGGATCGTCTGGTACCGGATCACCTCGTCGAGGTTCCGGAGGTTCCGCTCGATCTCGGCGACGACGTCCCCGGGACCGACGAACTTGAGCAGCACGAACACGCCCCGGGTCAGCTTCTTGATCGGGTAGGCGAGGCGGCGCTTGCCCCAGTTGTCGACCTTGGTGAGCCGGGCGCCGAAGCGCTCCAGGATCTCGCCGACGCGGTCGAACACCTTCGTGCCCTCCGCCGTCGTGGCGTTCGGTCGCAGGATGTAGATCAGCTCGTACTCGCGGTAGAGCTGGGTGGCGGTGCTCACGATCGGTTCCCCTTGGGCAAGGCCCGCTCCGCGGGCCGGGGCCCCGGCGTAGGTGCCGGAGCGAGGAGGGCGACGCGGAGCCCTCGGCGGACCGCGCGGCACCCGACGTGCAATGTCGTGGGTCTAGACAGTCAGTGGGTTTCGACAGTCAGTGGGATCGACAGTCAGTGGGTTCGACGGTCAGTGGGTTCGACGGTCGGTGGGCGTCAGACGCCGCATCGGGGCCCCCGGCGGGACCGGCCGTCACGGCTTGCTCGGGCCGTGGAAGGCGTTCATGGCGGCCCGGATCCCGTCCGTGACCACCCGCCTCGCAGCGCGAGCGGCATGGTCTAGCACGTCGGGCAGCTCCGCGCTCTCCTGAGGGCTGAAATCCGAGAGCACCCAGGACTCGGGCCTGCCGCGGGGGGGCCGACCGATCCCACCCCGCAGGCGCAGGAAGGCCGGCCCCCCGCAGTGCTGGATGATCGAGCGCAGGCCGTTGTGCCCTCCCGCACCGCCGCCCTCCTTGAGGCGCACGGTCCCGAAGGGCAGGTCGAGCTCGTCGTGGAACACCAGCACCCGGGCCAGGGGGATCTTGTAGAACGCCATCGCCGCGCGGACCGACTCCCCGCTCAGGTTCATGAACGTCATCGGCTTGAGGAGGACCACGTCTTCCCCGTCGACCCGCGTCTTCGCCACCTCCCCCTTGAACTTCTCGCGGAGGGGAGGGGCGTCGAGGTCCGACGCGAGCCGGTCGACCAGCAGGAAGCCGAAGTTGTGTCGGTTGCGCTGGTAGGTCGGGCCCGGGTTGCCCAGGCCAGCGAGGAGGTGCACGGCAGATCCTCCGGTCCAGGTGACTAGCTCGCCTCCGCCGCCTCCTCGTCGTCAGCCGCCTTGTCGCCCCCGCGCTCCTTCGACTCGATGAAGAGCACCCGGCGCTGCGGCGGATAGGTCACCTCGACCTCCTCGGGCAGCGGGAGGTCCTTCACCGTGATGGTCGCGCCCAGGTCGAGGGGCCCGACGTCGAGGACGATCGACGCAGGCACGTTCTGCGGGAACGCCCGCACGGGGAGGTCGCGGAACAGCTTCCGGAGCACGCCGCCCTTCTGCACGCCCACCGCGCGGCCGACCACCTCGAACGGGACGCGAGCCTCGACCGCCCGGTCCTTGGCGACCTGGTAGAGGTCGACGTGGAGCAGCTCCTGGCTCACCGGGTGGACCTCGACGTCCCGGACGATCGCGAGCTCCTTGTTCCCGGCCCAGGTCACCTCGATGAGCTGGTTGCGGCCGTACGCGCCGGTCAGGAGCCGCCGGACCGCCGCGGGGTCGATGGTCAGCGCCGTCGACTCGACGTCCGGACCGTAGATGATCGCCGGGATCAGCCCCCGCATGCGGAGCTGACGCGCCGGCCCCTTTCCGCGCGTTCCGCGGACCTCAGCCGTTAGCGTCTGGGCTTCCATGTCGCCTTCTCTTCTCCGGACCCGGCCCCCTCACACGAAGAGGGAGCTCACCGAGTCGCTGTTGTGGATTCGCTTGATCGCCTCCCCGAGGAGGCGGGAGACGGACAGCACCTTGAACTTGCCGGTGTCCGCGGCGCCCTCCCGGAGGGGGATGGTGTCGGTCACGACCACCTCCTCGAGGGGAGAGTCGCGGATCCGCTCGAGGGCGGGCCCGCGCAGCACCGGGTGGGTGCAGGCGGCGAAGACCCGCTTCGCCCCGAACTCGAGGAGCGCGCGGCTCGCGTTGGTCAGCGTGCCGGCGGTGTCGACCATGTCGTCGACGATCACGCAGTCCCGACCCTCGACGGCGCCGACGATGTTCATGACCTCGCTGACGTTGGCGGCCGCCCGCCGCTTGTCGATGATCGCGAGCTCGTTCCCGAGGCGCTTCGCGTAGGCGCGGGCCCGCTCCACGCCGCCCGCGTCGGGGCTGACGCAGACCGACCCCGCGTCCAGGCGGGGGCGGAGGTAGTCCAGGAACACCGGCATCGCGTAGAGGTGGTCGAAGGGGATGTTGAAGAAGCCCTGGATCTGGCCCGCGTGCAGGTCCATCGCGACCACGCGGCTCGCGCCGGCGGACTGGATCAGGTCCGCGACGAGCTTGGCGGTGATCGGGGTCCGGGGCGCGATCTTCCGGTCCTGGCGGCCGTAGCCGTAGTAGGGCATGACCGCCGTGATCGAGGCCGCCGAGGCGCGCTTGAGCGCGTCGATCATCACGAGGAGCTGCATCAGGTGGTCGTTGACCGGCGCGCACGTCGGCTGGACCACGTAGACGTCCACGCCCCGGACGTTCTCGCGGATCTCCGCGAAGACCTCGCCGTCCGAGAAGCGGCTGATGCGGGCCCGGCCGAGGGGGACCTCGAGGTACGTCGCGATCTGCTCGGCGAGAGCAGGGTTCGCGTGCCCCGAGAAGATGCAGATCGACTTGAACAACAGGGGAAGCCTCCCGCTCTCGCTTCGGACCGCCGGCCCGGCCGGGCCGAGTGGGCTAGCAGAGGCGCCGACGCGTGTCAACGACGGGACGCCGCGACCGCGGCGAGCGCGGCCAGCCTCCCGCCGCGCCCTCGCGGGCCGTGGCCGCCGCGCGAGCCGCCGCGACCACCGCGATCTTCGTCGCCGGCCGAAGGGCAACAGTTCCAAGGCCTTCCCGCCCGACCGGGCGTACGGGGGGGCGCGAGCGCTTGCAGCGGGGGCTCATCCATGGCGTCATGGCTCTCCCGCACGGTCGTCGAGGTTGCGCTACGCGTCGAGGACCGACCGGAGCCCGCGCCATGACCACCACGCAGAGCTACGACGGCCTTCGTCCTTCTGGCCTGGGCGAAGGGTCGAGGGCCCGGCGAGGACGCAGCCCCGTACCCGACGGTGAGGACGCAGTGACCCACAAGCCCGCTCCGAGTCGCGTCGTGATGCCCAAGACGGTCACGCCGGATCCGTCCCCCGGAGGTTCGATGGCCGCCATCTCCCCGAGCTCGCCGCCGATCCCGCTCTTCAGCGATCGGCCGGCCTTCGCCCCGCAGTGGACGCAGGCGCTGACCAGCGTCGGGCTGCGCGGAGAGGCCGTGGCGCCGAGCCGGCTGGCGGGGAGCTGCGAACGCGGCCGGGCCCTCATCCTGGATGCGGGCGCGAGCGCTTTCGACGAGGACGAGCTCCTCGCCCACGTCGGCCTGGCGAGGGCCCTCGGTGCCCTGCCCGTGGTCAGCGTGCCCGTCGAGGTCAGCCTGAGCGCGATCGACGACATCCTCGACGACCTGTGCGCCGGGCGCGTCGCCCGCCGCCCCGAGGACGTCCTCCGGATCGTCACCGCGCTCGCGCGGCGCTTCGACAAGGAGCGTGGGCGCCGCTTCGAGTACCTCGGCGTCTCGCCTCGAGGAGGCGAGCTGCTCGCGATCCTCTCCGACGGCACGGCGACCCTGGTCGGCCGCCCGGTGGTGGAGGGCGACGACGGCAGCAAGGTGCGCGGCATCACGCTCGTCGAGGACGCGACCCGCGCGGTCCTGACGCTCGACAGCGACGCCCGGGTGGAGCTGAGCGCGGACCTGGTCAATCAGCGTCGCCTCCTCCACGGCTCGGCCAACGGTCAGGCGAACGGCATCGTCGACGGGGCCCGGCTCGGCCAGAGGATCCGGGAGCTGCGCCTCGCCGCCGGCCTGACCCAGGCCGAGCTCGCGCGACGCACCGGGATCCATCGGCCGAACATCGCCCGGGTGGAGGCGGGGCGCCACACCCCGAGCCTCGAGACCCTCGCGCGGCTCGCTTCGGCGATCGGAGTGCCGACCACGCGCGTGCTCGACGAGGGCTGACCCCGGAGACCGGCCTGCTCGACTTCGACCCGGACCGGCCGCCCCCCGAGCCACGCGACGCGGCCGCGGTGCTGCTCGTGCGGGAGGGCTCCGGCGGCGGCTCCGAGGTCTTCATGGTCCGCCGGAGCGCGGCGAGCCGCTTCCTCGGAGGCGCCTACGTCTTCCCTGGCGGCAAGGTGGACCCGGACGACTGCGACGCCCCCTGGGACGGGCGGGTCCTCGGGCCCGGCCCCGTCGAGGCGGCGCGGGCGCTCGGGGAGGCGGAGCCGGCGCGGGCGCGGGGGCTCTTCATCGCCGCGCTCCGCGAGACCTTCGAGGAGGCGGGCGTGCTCCTCGCGGACCGACCCGTCGAGCGCAGCCGCCTGGCGGCGCTGCGGGAGGCCCTGGCGGCCGAGGCGACGCCGTTTCGGCGCCTGCTCGAGGGCGCGAGCCTCAGGCTCCGGCTGGCGGACCTCACGCCCTTCGCCCGGTGGGTCACCCCCCGGGCGGAGAAGCGCCGCTACGACGCGCGGTTCTTCCTGGCGAGGTCACCGGCCGAGCAGGCGGCGGCGCACGACGAGGTGGAGGTGACCGCCGGGGCGTGGCTCGCGCCGAAGCGCGCCCTCGAGCGGGGACAGGCGGGCGAGATCCTCCTCGCCCCACCCACCCACCGCATCCTGGAGCAGCTCGCCGCCGCGGGGACGGTGGATGCGGCCTTCGCGGAGGCGCGACGCCAGGGCCCGCCCCCCAGGATCGAGCCCCGGTTCTGCCTCGACGACGACGGCGGCTGGTTCCTCGCGCTGCCCGGCGACCCCCTCCACGAGGAGCCCGAGCGGCTCGTGCCGGGCCCGACGCGGTTCCGCATCGTGGATGGGCGCTTCGTCACCTACGACCCGCCCGAGCCCGGATGAGTCACCGACGACGGGCCGATGATCGCGCAGGGCGGCAGCTCGAACGGTGACGAAGCTGGGTGAGCGACGGCTCGTCCAGGACGGCCTCACCCTCCGCGGGAGGCCTTCTCCTCCAGCCCCGATACCCCGAAGCGGCGGCCGAGCTCCTCGGCGACCTCCGCGAGGGACAGGCCGCGCGAGGCGAGGCCGACCATCAGGTGGTACACGAGGTCCGCGGCCTCCGCGATCACCCGCTCGTCGGTCTCGCGCGCGACCGCCGCGGCCAGCTCGCCCGCTTCCTCGATGACCTTGCCGCCGATCTTGGCCGCGCCGGCCTCGAGCAAGCTCTTCGTGTAGCTCGACCCGGCCGAGGCGTGCCGCCTCGCCTCGATCACGGCCCCGAGCCGGGCGAGCACCGGCAGGGCCCGGCCGTCCTCGAGGTCGTGGCCCACGGACGCCCCGACCGGCTCGACCCGTCTCGCCGCGGGCCGCTCGAGCCGTCGGAAGAAGCACGACGGACGCCCCGTGTGGCACGTCGGGCCGTCGGGGGTCACCAGGTACAGCAGGGTGTCCGCGTCGCAGTCGACCCAGACCTCGTGAACGGACAGCACGTGCCCGCTCGACTCGCCCTTCTTCCAGAGGCGGCCCCGCGACCGGCTGTGGAAGTGCGCGAGCCCGGTCGCGAGCGTGCGCTCGAGCGCCTCGGCGTCCGCGAAGGCGACCATCCGGACCTCGCCGGTCCGGTGGTCCTGGGCGACGACGGGCGCGAGGGTGCCCGGCGGCAGCAGGGGGTCGAGGAGAGGGTCCACGGGAGCCGGTGTGCGGCGCCGCCCGCGCGGAGGCAAGCGCGGGCCGGCCCGGCGTCGCCCGCGAGGCCCGTCCTACCCTCCGCTCCGGAGCAGCTCATCGATCTCCGCGACGAAGAGCACGCGGAGACCCGCCGCCAGCACCGCGGTCCTCACCCTCCCCTCGAGGAGCACGCGGCGGTCACCGACCTCGAGGGCCAGCGTGTCGAGGACGTCCCGGGCGCCCACCGCGGCGCCCTCGGGGGTAGCGGCGAGGGACCGGGCCAGGGCGAGGAAGTTCGCCGTAGCCGTGGAGGGGAACCTCCCGCGCAGGTCGAGGGTGAGCGCGATCTCGTCGCCCTCGCCGCCGTCCGGGCCGGGCGCGAGCCGCGCGCTCAGCGCCAGCGCCTCCTGCCTCGCCAGCAGGACCCCGACCCCCGAGTCGCGGGGCAGGCCGAGCGGGTGGGGGGCGATCAGGAGGAAGGGCGCGTCGCCATGAGCTCGCCAGAGCGACGTGGGCTCGGGCTCGCCCAGCGCATGATCGCGCGCCGGGGCCGGCCTCTCGGCCCGCCCGTAGACCTCCGCCGCGAGGGAGGGAGGGCCGCTGACCCAGGCGATGACCTCGGGCGACAGCGCTCCGAGGTCGACCCTGCGCTCGCCCAGGAACCCGACGCGGCGGGGCCAGGGCGCGTCGCGGCTCGACTCGAGGGGCGCCATCCGCTCCCCGGCCTCCCTCACCGCGAACGCCGCGTCGAGGTCGCCGCCCCGGGCCAGCGCGACCCAGCCGTCCGGGTGGTCGACCACGACGAGCTCGTCCAGCCGCCGAAGATCCACGCCGGTCCGGGCCGCGAAGCCGTCGAGGGCCGCCTCGGGCCAGAGCGCGTGGAGGATGCGGCGCGTGCTCGGCCGTCGGAACAGCTCCGCCGGCCGGCTCAGGATCACCATCCGAGCCTCGGGCGGTGCGAGGGTCGAGAGCGGTCCGAGGAGCGGCGTCTCGGGCACCGCGACCTCGGGGGTCGAGGCCCCGCACGCCCCGCCGGCGAGGCCCAGCAGCATCGCGAGCGTCGCCAACCGGCCGCCGCGCGCCTTCCCGCCGCGCCGTCCCGAGAGGCGCGGGGCGCGGGGGGTCACGCGCGGGCTCGAGCTCGCTTCTTGGATGCGCCGTTCTTCGGGCCGTCCTCGTCCGCGTCCGCGTCGCCCGACGGCTTGCTCGCGCCCGCCGCATCGGATGCGGCCGCCTCGGGACCGACCGCCGCATCGAGGCCGTGCGCGGCCCGGATCGCGGCCTCGAGGGTCCGCATCATCTCCGGGTGCTCCTCGAGATAGCCGCGCGCGTTCTCCCGGCCCTGGCCGATCCGCTCGCCGCCCATGCTGTACCAGGCGCCGGACTTCTCGACGGCGCCCGCCTCGACGCCGAGGTCCAAGAGATCCCCCGAGCGGCTGATCCCCTTGCCGAACAGCACGTCGAACTCGCAGAGCCGGAAGGGCGGCGCCATCTTGTTCTTCACCACCTTGACGCGGGTCCGGTTGCCGATGGCTCCGTCCCCCTGCTTGATCGTGCCCACCCGCCGGATGTCGAGGCGGACCGACGAGTAGAACTTGAGGGCGTTGCCCCCCGTGGTGGTCTCCGGAGAGCCGAACATCACGCCGATCTTCATCCGGATCTGGTTGATGAAGAACAGCGTCGCGTTCGACTTGTGGACCGTCGCGGTCAGCTTGCGCAGGGCCTGGCTCATCAGGCGGGCCTGGAGGCCGACGTGGCTGTCGCCCATCTCCCCCTCGATCTCCGCCTTCGGGACGAGGGCGGCGACGGAATCGACGACGATCACGTCCACCGCCCCCGAGCGGACCAGGGTGTCCGCGATCTCCAGGGCCTGCTCGCCGTGGTCGGGCTGGGCGACCAGCAGCTCCTCGACGTTGACCCCGAGCTTGCGCGCGTAGCTCACGTCGAGGGCGTGCTCGGCGTCGATGAACGCCGCCACCCCACCGCGCCGCTGGCTCTCGGCCACCGCGTGGAGCGTCAGCGTGGTCTTGCCGCTCGACTCGGGGCCGTAGACCTCGATGATCCGACCCCGCGGATAGCCGCCGATGCCAAGGGCGAGGTCGAGGGACATCGACCCGGTCGGGATCACCGGGACCGCCTCGACGGCCTCGCCGTCCCCGAGCCGCATGATCGCGCCCTTCCCGTAGGCCTTCTCGATCGTGCCGATCGCCAGGTCGAGGGCCTTGTCGCGGTTGGCCTTGTCGCGGCCGGCACTGTCGCGGTGGGTGTCGCTCGCCATCGTCGATCTCCTGCTGGGGGCTGCCCCGACACATTCGCGGGAACGCGGGCCCCGTCAACGGCGGGGCGCCGAAATCCTGATGATTCGTTCAGTATCACGCGCGGCTCGTCCGCGCAACCCGGCGCCCCCGATGGCGGCCATTCCCTCGTGAGATCAAGCCGTTGGGAGGCCAGCGGAGGCAGCTCGACCTGCCGCCTCCATCGGTCGGTCGAGCGGGGGTCGGTCGGGCGGAGGGCGATCGCCGAAGCGTCGGCGCGGGGGCTCGGCGTCCGGGAGCCGGCCGCCTCCTCCCGTCGTCGAGTCGCGTTCTCGTCCTTAGGCGGACCCGACGGCCGCCTGGGCGAGCCACCGCAGCGCGAGGTAGGCCGTCAGCCGCCGGATGCGGTTCCGGCCCCCCGCGAGCTGATGGGGCTGGGTCAGGGCGGGCGCCCCCCGGCGGGCAAGCCCCAGCCAGACCGTCCCCACCGGCTTCGTCTCCGTCCCGCCCCCCGGGCCCGCGATCCCGGTCACGCTGACCGCGAGGTCGGCGTCGGCGAGGCGGCGGGCGCCCGCGGCCATCGCCGCGGCGCACTCGCTGCTGACCGCGCCGTAGGCTCGGAGGATCTCCTCGCTCACGCCGAGCACGGCGCTCTTGGCGGCGTTCGAGTACGTGACCGCATCGAGCAGCATGTAGTCGGAGCTGCCCGGCACGTCGGTGATCAGGCTGCCGACCATGCCCCCCGTGCAGCTCTCGGCGAGGGCGATCGTCAGGCCCCGGTCGCGCAGGAGCCGTCCGACGTACGCGGGGAAGCTGTCGTCGGCCTCCCCGAAGACCGCGTCGCCGAGCCGGAGCCGGATCTCCCGGGCCGCCTTGTGGGCGAGGGCCTCCGCCGCCGACGAGGTGGTCGCCCGAGCCAGCACCTTGACCTCCAGCTCCGGGAAGCTCGCGCGGTACCCGAGCGTGACCCCCGGGTAGGCGTCCTCCACCCCGTCGAGGAGCTCGCCGACCCTGGACTCCGGCAGCCCGAAGGTCCGGAGCCGCACCTGGTGCGAGTCGCGCTGGGCCAGGGGGGCGACCGCGGGCACCACCTGGTCGACGAAGAGCCGCGTCATCTCGCTCGGCACGCCGGGCAGGAAGAAGCAGCGGCACTCGGCGAGGGTGATCGCGAAGCCCGGCGCGGTGCCGACGGGGTTCGGCAGCGCGTCCGCGCCGGCCGGCAGATCCGCCTGCTTGGCGTTCGACGGGCTCATCTGCCGCCCGCGGGCGCGGAAGCGCCGGCGGATCGCCTCGAGGCTCGGCTCGTGGCGCACCCGCTCGACCCCCGCGGCGAGGGCGACCGCCTCGCTGGTCCGGTCGTCGCTGGTCGGGCCCAGCCCGCCCGTCGCCACGAGCACCCGGTTGCGCTCGGCGAGCCGCCGGAGCGTCTCGGAGATCGCCTTCGGGTCGTCGGCGACCACCGCGTGCTCATCGACGGAGAAGCCGAGGCTCGTCAGCTCCTCCCCCAACCACCGGGCGTTCGTATTGGTGAGCTCTCCGCGGGTGAGCTCCGTACCGATGGAAAGAACCGCCGCGATCACCTGAGACCCCGTGCGAAAAAGGGCTGACACCCTAGGTGGCCCTCCCGAGCCCGTCAAGCCCGAAGCGCAAGGGCTCGGACGGGGGTGGCGCGCGTGCTAGACCGGGCGCGATGACGGACCCGATGAGATGGATGGTGCGCGGGGCGCTGCTCGCGGGGGCCCTGGCGATCGGCCCGGTCGCCGGTGCCCAGACCGAGGGCGAGCAGTCGGCCGGCAGCGCGGCCCCGACCGGATCGATGGAGTGGCTGGAGGTCCGCCGCGAGCGCCTCGCGAACGGCTTGCGGGTCGTTTTGGCGCCGGACCGGAGCCTCCCGACCGTCGGGATCGCGGTCTACTACGACGTCGGGTCCCGCAACGAGATCCGCGGCGCCTCGGGGTTCGCCCACCTGTTCGAGCACATGATGTTCCAGGGCTCGGCGAACGTGGCCAAGGGCGAGCACTTCTCCCTGATCATGAACCGCGGGGGCAGCATGAACGGCACGACCAGCCCCGACCGGACCAACTACTACGAGACCCTGCCCGCGAACGAGCTCGCCCTCGGGCTGTGGCTGGAGGCGGACCGGATGAAGTCCCTCGCCGTGACCGAGGAGAACTTCGAGAACCAGCGGGCGGTCGTGATCCAGGAGTACCAGCAGAGCTACGGCAACCGCCCCTACGCGCTCTCCTGGCTCCGGATCGACGAGCTGGCCTACGGCGACTACTGGCCGTACGCCCACTCGACGATCGGCGACCTCCAGGACCTCGAGAGCGCGCCCCTCAGCGCGGTCCAGCAGTTCTGGATGGACTACTACGCTCCGAACAACGCGGTCCTGACGGTGGCCGGGGACTTCGACCCGGACGAGGCCCTGGCGATGGTGCAGCGCTACTTCGGCTCGATCCCGGCGCGCTCCGTCCCCCCCTACGAGCCGCCGGAGCTCCTGCCGCAGACCAGCGAGCGGGCCGACACGATCCTCGATCCGCTGGCGGAGCGCCCCGCCTTCCATCTCGCGTGGCACATCCCGCCCTTCCGCGACGAGGGCCACTACGCGCTCGAGCTCCTCGGGCTGATCCTGGGCGACGGCGAGTCGAGCCGCCTCTACCAGGAGCTGGTCAAGGAGCGAGAGCTCCTGACCGAGGTCAGCGTCTTCACGGACGACCGGCGCGGCCCGGACCTGTTCCGCGTGTGGGGCATCGTCGCGGAGGGCGCGAGCGCGGAGGACGCGCGGGAGCGCATCTACCGCCAGGTCGCGAACGTCGGCCGCAACGGGGTCACCCGCCGGGAGCTCGAGAAGGCCCGCAACCGGCTCCGGTCGGTCTTCGTGTTCGGACTCCAGTCCAACCTCCAGCGGGCCCAGATCCTGAGCGAGTTCGAGATGTACTTCGGCGACGCGACCCTGCTCGGGACCGAGCTCGACCGCTACCTCGCGGTCACGGCGGACGACATCCAGGAGGCGGCCCGGCGCTACCTGACGGAGACCAACCAGACCGTGCTCGACGTGGTGCCGCAGCCGGCCGAGGACGAGGGAGAGGGCTGATGGCGAGGTTCCGAGGCCGTTCCGGGGGGCGACCCCTCAGCCTGGCGCTCGTCGCCACCTTCGCGCTGGCCTGCGGCGGCGGGCCGGCCGAGCCCACCGGGGACGACATCGAGGCCGGCGGCGAGACGACCGTGGAGGTGGTCCGCGAGCTGCCCCGGGAGCCCCCGCCCGAGAGCGGGCCTCGGCAGGACCTGGCGTTCCCGGCGATCGTCCGGGACCAGCTCCGGAGCGGGCTGGAGGTCAACACCGTCCGGACCGGCCAGCTCCCCGTCGTCTACCTCCGGCTGGTGGTGCGGAGCGGCGACGCCTCGGATCCGGACGACCTCCCGGGCCTCGCGGGTCTGGTCGCCGACATGCTCAAGGAGGGCACGAGCAACCGCTCGAGCGCGGAGCTGGCCGAGGACGTCGAGTTCCTCGGCGCCCGCCTGAGCGTGGGCACCGACGAGGAGAACCTCTACGTCATGATCCGTGCGCTCGCCGAGCACCTGCCCCGGGCGATGACCATCCTGGCGGACGTCGTCCGCCGACCCGCGTTCGACGCGAGGGAGCTCCGGCGCCTGGTCCGCCGAGAGCAGGACCGCCTGGCGCTCCGCCGGAGCGATCCGCGCTGGCTCGCCCGCCGCGTGTTCTACCGGGAGCTCTACGGGGCCCATCCGTACGCCCACGTCGACACGACGGACGAGGCCCTCGGCCGGGTCCGCTCGCGCCACCTCGAGCGCTGGCACCGCGACCACGTCCGGCCGAACAACGCGTTCCTGGTGGCGGTCGGCGACGTCGACCCGACCGAGGTCCAGGAGCTCGCGAATCGCGCGTTCCGCGGCTGGCAGGAGCGGCGCGTCGAGGAGCCGACCTACGCCGATCCGCCGGCCCGGAGCGAGCGGCAGGTGGTCGTCGTGAACCGCCCCGGCTCGACCCAGTCCGTCATCTACGTCGGCAACCTCGCCCTGGCCCGGTCGAACGAGGACTACGTGCCCCTGCTGGTGGCCAACCAGGTCCTCGGCGGGTCGGCGAGCTCCCGCCTCTTCATGGACCTGCGGGAGCGACGCAGCCTGACCTACGGCGCCTACAGCTCGATCGGAGAGCGGGTCCAGGTCGCCCCGTTCCTCGCCTTCGCGGCGGTGCCGAACGCCTCGACCGAGGCCGCGCTCGAGGGCTTCGTCGAGCACCTGGAGCAGATCGTCGAGGAGGCCCCGCCCCCGGACGAGCTCCAGGCCGCCCAGACGTTCATCGCGGACAAGTTCCCGCTCGAGATCGAGACCGCGGGCCGGATCGCCTACATGGTCGAGCAGCTCCGGAGCTTCGGGCTGCCCGACGACTACTGGGACACCTACCGGACGAGCATCCGGGACGTGACGGCCGACGAGGCCTTCGCGGCGGCCCGCGCGTACATCCACCCCGCCGAGGCGTTGGTGGTCGCGGTCGGCGAGGCCTCCGAGATCGTGGAGCCCCTGCGACGCTACGGGCCGGTGCGGGTCGAGGACACGGACGGCGAGGTGATCGAGACCTTCGAAGCCGCTCCGGCGGACTGATCCGACCCCACCGGAAGGCTGATCGCAGCGCGCGGGCCTCCCGCGACCCATACTCTCCCCCTGGGGGGCCGCGGGCCTCCAGAGGGGAGCGCCAGCGAGATGTGCGGAATCGTGGGTTACGTGGGGAGCGAGGACTGCGCGCCGATCCTCCTCGATGGGCTTCGCCGGCTCGAGTACCGGGGCTATGACTCGGCCGGCGCCGCCGTCTTCGGGGAGGGCATCGGCACGCAGGTGCTCCGCACGGTGGGCAAGCTCCGCAACCTCGAGAAAGCCCTCGAGGAGACCCCGCTGCAGGGGCGGATCGGCGTGGGCCATACCCGCTGGGCCACCCACGGTCGGCCGTCCGAGGTCAACGCCCACCCGCACCTGATCGGCCAGGTCGCGGTGGTCCACAACGGGATCATCGAGAACCACCTCGCGCTCCGCGCCCGGCTCGAGGAGCGCGGGGCTCAGATCGTCAGCGACACGGACACCGAGATCGTCGCCCACCTGATCGACCAGCAGGTCCGCGACGGTCACGACCTCGCGACGGCGGTGCGCAAGGCGCTCAGCGAGGTGCAGGGCGCCTACGCGATCGCGGTGCTCAGCGAGGCCGAGTCGGACCGGCTGGTCGTGGCGAAGAGCGCCTCGCCCCTAGTGCTCGGGCTCGGCGAGGACGCGATGCTGTGCGGCTCCGACATCCCCGCGCTCCTGCCCTACACGCGGCGGATGATCTTCCTCGAGGACGGGGAGATGGCGGTCCTGACCCAGGACTCGGTCGAGCTGATGACCCTCGACGGCAAGGCCGTCCAGCGGGCCCCGCGGCACATCGACTGGTCGCCCGTGATGGCCGAGAAGGCCGGCTACAAGCACTTCATGCTCAAGGAGATCTTCGAGCAGCCGCGCGCGATGGAGGACACGCTGCGCGGGCGCCTCGACCGCGAGCGGGGCGAGATCAACGGCCTGGAGATCGGCCTGAGCGACGAGGACGCGCGCCACGTCGAGCGCGTGTACCTGCTGGCCTGCGGCACCAGCCATCACGCCGCGATGACGGGGCGCTACTTCATCGAAGCCCTCGCGCGGGTGCCCACCACGGTGGAGCTGGCGAGCGAGTTCCGGGGCCGGGACGCGCTGGTCGGCGAGAAGGACCTCGTCATCGCCGTCAGCCAGTCCGGCGAGACCCTCGATACCCTGACCGCCGCCAAGGAGGCCAAGGCACGCGGGGCGAAGGTGCTCGCGATCGCCAACGTGATCGGCAGCGCGATCCCCCGCATGGCAGACGCCGCCTTCTACACCCACGCGGGCCCGGAGATCGGTGTCGCGTCGACGAAGTGCTTCAGCACCCAGCTCGCCAACCTCCTGATGGTCGGCGCCTGGCTCGGCCGGCGCCGGGGGGTCCTCGACGCGGAGCAGACCCGCGAGCTGGTGGAGGAGATGGCGCGGCTTCCCCACCTGATGCGCGACGTCCTCGCCGGCACCCGCCAGCTCGTGGCCAACCTGGCCAAGCGCTACAACGACGCCCGCGACGTGCTGTACCTCGGCCGCGGCCTGAGCTTCCCGATCGCCCTCGAGGGGGCGCTCAAGCTCAAGGAGATCAGCTACGTCCACGCCGAGGGGTACGCGGCGGGGGAGATGAAGCACGGGCCGATCGCGCTGATCGACCACGAGCTGCCGGTCCTGGTGCTCGCGCCGAAGGACCGCTGGTACGACCGGACGCTCAGCAACCTCCAGGAGGCCAAGGCGCGGGAGGCGCGCTTGATCGCGATCGCCTCGGAGGGGGACGACGAGACCCGGGGCCTCGCGGACGACCTCGTGGAGATCCCCGAGGTGCGCGAGGAGCTGACCCCCTTCCTGACGGTCCTGCCGCTCCAGCTCTACGCCTACTACGTCGCGGACTTCAAGGGCACCGACGTCGACCAGCCCCGGAACCTGGCCAAGACGGTCACGGTGGAGTAGCCCCGGCCCGAGGTTGCCGACCCCCACGACCGTTGGCAGAGTGCGGCCCATGCTGGGCGGCGCCCGGGTAGCGGTCGTGGTGCCGGCCCGCGATGAAGAGCGGTTGATCCGCACGACTCTCGTCGGCATCCCGACCTTCGTCGACCACGTCGTCGTGGTGGACGACGGGAGCCGGGACCGGACCGCGCAGCGCGTCCGGGAGGGCGGCGACCCCCGGGTCGAGCTCCTTCGTCACCGGACGACCCGCGGCGTGGGAGCGGCCCTCGTGAGCGGGTACGCGCGCGCGTTCGAGCGCGGGGCCGGGGTCGCGGCGGTGATGGCCGGCGACGGGCAGATGGACCCCGCCGACCTCGCCTCCGTGCTCGCGCCGGCGGTGGAGGGGCGCGCGGACTACGTCAAGGGCGACCGGCTCAGTCACGGGAGCGCGCGCTCCGCCATGCCCACGGAGCGGTGGCTCGCCAACCACGTGCTCACCCGCCTGACCCGGCTGGCCACGGGGGTCCGGCTGACGGACAGCCAGTGCGGCTACACGGCGCTCACGCGGAGCGCCGCCGAGCGCCTGCCCTTGGGACGCCTGTGGGCGGCCTACGGCTACCCCAACGACCTCCTGTCGCTGGCCGCGACGCACGGTCTCCGCGTGGCCGAGGTGGTGGTGCGGCCGGTGTACGGGGAGGAGGAGAGCGGCCTCGGCCTTCGGGAGGCGCTCCGTTGTCTGCCCCCGGTGCTCGCGCGCGCGTCGTGGCGGCGGGCCAGGGCGTGGGCCCGCGTGAGGGACGGCGACGACGACCGCCCGGCGGCCCGGCGCCGGCGGGCTGCCGTGGACCGCGCTCGATGGCCAGGCCGCGCCGCCTCGACGCGAGCCCCGTGGCCGGACGGCACGGCCGCGCCCTACTAGAGCGTGCGACGGCGGGCAGCGCTCGAGACGGTCGGGCTTCTGACGACGAGCTACCCCCGCTTCGACGGCGACCCGGCCGGCTCCTTCGTCGACGGGTACGCCCGGTGCCTCGCGACGGCGGGGCTGCGGGTGGAGGTGCTGGCGCCCGAGCCGCGCGACGGGCGCCCCACGCCCGCCCGGGGCGGACCGGAGGTGCGCTGGGTGCCCTACATCCGCCCTCGCGGCGCGCTGGCCCGGACCTTCTACGGCGCAGGGGTGCCCGACAACGTGCGCGTCGACCCTCGCGCGTGGCCGGGCCTCCTGACCTTTCCTCTCGCGCAGTGGACGGCGGCGCTCCGTCGGGTCGGCCGCTGGGACGCGATCGTCAGCCACTGGGCGCTGCCGTCCGGCCTGGTGGCGGGGGCCGTCCGCGGGCGCCGGTCCCACCTCGCGGTGCTCCACGGCGCGGACGTCCACCTCCTGCGTCGGCTCCCGATCCGCCGCGCGGTGCTGCGGCGGCTGGCCGCGGGGGCCGACCGCCTCCAGCTCGTGTCCGACGCGGCGCGCGACGAGCTCTGCGGCTGGCTCCCCGGCCCCGAGGGCGAGGCGCTCCGCGCGCGCACGTTCGTCCAGCCGATGGGCTTCGACCCCCTGCCGCCGGGCCCGAGCCGGGCCGAGGCGAGGCGGATGCTCGGGGCCGCCCGCTTCGTCGTGCTCGCGCTCGGTCGCCTCGTGCCGATCAAGGGGCTCGACGTCCTGGTCGACGCGGCCCGGGGGCTGCCCCTCGAGGTGTGGATCGCGGGCGACGGCCCCCGTCGGGGCGCGCTCGAGGAGCAGGCTCGTCGGCTCGGCGTGCGGGCCCGGTTCTTCGGCGCGGTGGCGGGGTCGAGAAAGCACGCGCTCCTGAGGGCGGCGGACGCCCTGGCGATCCCCTCGCGGCCCACGCCGAGCGGGCGGACCGAGGGGCTGCCGGTCGTCGCCCTCGAGGGCGCCGACGCGGGCCTACCGCTCGTCGTGAGCGCGAGCGGGGGGCTGCCTCGGCTGTTCCGCCATGAGCGCGCGGCGCTCGTGGTGCCCCCCGGGGACGCCGGCGCGCTGAGGGCAGCGCTGGAGCGGCTTCGCACGGACCCGGCGCTCCGGCGCGGGGTGTCGGGCGCCGCCGCGCGCGTGGCGGCCGAGCACCGGTGGTCGAGCGTCGCTCCGCGCCTGCTCGCCGCGCTGGAGCCGTCCGCGCTCGCGCCGGCCGGCTCGATGCCGCACGATCGACGCACTCCGCGCTGGCGCGGCGAGGCGGGGTGAGGCACCCCGAAGCGGTGACCGGGGATCGACGACGGGGGGGCGTCGCGCTCGGCGTCGCCATGGCGCTCGCCCTGGGTGGGTGTGGCGCGCGCACGGGCCTCGACGTCCCGAACGTGGACGGCAGCGTGATCCCCCCGCGCGAGCAGCCCGACGTCGGGGTCTGCCGGCCCTTCCGGTCCATCTCCGAGCGAGCGTCCCTCGACGTGTTCCTCCTCCTCGACGCCTCGGGCTCGATGGTCGAACCGACGGCGCTCGGGGTCACCAAGGCCGAGGCGGTCGCCGAGGCCCTGGGCGCCTTCGTGAGCGCCGAGGAATCCGACGGGCTCGGCGTCGCGCTCACCTTCTTTCCCGTCCTCGAGCCCGGGGTCCCGGCGTTCTGCCGGAACGACCGGGACTGCGGCGCCGCCGACACATGCTTCCGGCCGCGCATCTGCAGCGACGCGCGGACGATCTGCGAGCGGAACGCCGACTGCCCGGGGCGCGGATCCCGCTGCCGCCGCCTCCGGGTCTGCGAGAGCTTCGGCGGCCTGTGCGGGAGCGGGTTCGGCCCCTGTCCCTTCGGCGCCTGCATTCCGTTCGGGCAGTGCCTGAACCGGGTGTCCTGCGAGGTGGAGGACTACCGGACCCCCACGGTCGAGCTCGGCGTCCTGCCGGACGCGGCGGGCGCCCTCCTCGACGGCATCGCGCGCCAGCAGCTCGGGGGGAGCACGCCGACGCTCTGGGCGCTCGAGGGCGTGCTCGACCAAGCGCGGGCCCGACAGCGGGCTCGCCCCACGAGCCGGGTCGTCGTGCTCCTCGCCACCGACGGCTTCCCCACGTTCTGCGAGATCGATCTGCTGCGCGGTGGCGTGCTCGACGCGCCCACGATCCTGGCCGAGGTGGCCGACGCGGCGGCCCGGGGTGCTGCGAGGGGCATCGACACCCACGTGGTCGGCGTCTTCGGACCCGAGGAGGAGGAGGAGGCCCGCGCCAACCTCTCGATGATCGCGGAGGCCGGCGGGAGCGAGGAGGCGCTGGTCGTCAGCACCGACGAGCCAGTCAGCGAGCGCCTGCTCCGCGTGCTCAGCGACGTGCGGGAGGAGGTCCAGCGGTGCGCCTTCGCGATCCCGGCCGCTGGAGCCCTGCCGGATCCCCGCGACCTCCGGGTGCGCCTCCTGTCGGCGGGCGAGCCCCCCGTGGACCTCGACCGCCAGGCCCAGTGCGCGCCGGGGAGCCTGGCGTTCACGCTCGACGGGGACCCGGACGCCGGCGTCCGTCCCGGCGTCGTGGAGCTCTGCCCCGCGGCCTGCGCCCGGGTGACCGACCTCGGCGCACGCGTGGAGATGGAGGCGGGCTGCCGCTGACCGGCGCCGGCCGACCTCCGGCGGCGCCTACCGACCCGAGGACGGCTCGGAGCCGGACAAGAGTCCGCGGGCTCGCTCCCGCACCCGGAGCGGGCTGCTCGGCTACGCGCCCCGAGGCTCAGCGCGCTCGCCGGGAGGCCCCGATGGGAAGAGGGCGGCGTGGATCCTCCGGACCACCTCGTGGGTGTCGTCCCCCGGCACGACGAGCGTGACGTGCTGGCCGTCGGCGCCCGGGATGATCAGCCCGATGTCGTAGGCCTCCAGCTCGCGCAGCGCCGGCGCGATCTCCGCCGTCGTGGTGTGGAGGTCGTGGCCGATGATGCTCACGGTCCCGACCTGCGGAACCACCCGGGGCAGGCAAAGCCGACGGAGGTCCTCGAGGAAGGCATCGAAGCGATCGCGCCACATGGGGGACGCGCTCGGGTCGAGGGTCGCCTGGATGGTGTTCGGCGCCGAGGCGAGCATGTCGATCGACAGGTAGTGGCGCCGGAAGCAGTCGGTGATGTCGGCGAGCACGCCCACCTCCTGCCACTCGCCGCGCCGCGACATCTGGACGAGGTGCAGGCCCTCCCGGTGCGTGACGGCCCGGATCGCGGGCTCGCGGCGGAGCGCGCGGATCACCGTGCCGTTGCGCGCCGGGTCCATCGTGCAGCGGATGTGGATCTCCACACGGCCCCGGCGAACCGGCTCGATGCAGCGGGGGTGGAGCACGCTCGCCCCCAGGGAGGCCAGGGTCTCCGCCTCGCTGTAGTCGACCTCGTCGAGGCGATAGGCCTCGGGGACGATCCCGGGGTGGGCGCTGTACAGCCCGTCCACGTCGGTCCAGATCTCGCGCCGCTCGGCCTCGAGGCGCGCCGCGAGGTAGGACGCGGAGGTGGCGGAGCCGCCGCGGCCGAGGACGACGGTGTCCCCGGTCTCGGCGTCGCGGGCGATGAAGCCCTGCGTGACGGTGACGCTCGCCTCGTCGTGGAGCCTGCCCTGCAGCGCGTCGTCCGGGCTCGCATCGCAGGCTGCCGCCAGCCAGCGGCGATCCTCGCTCAGCGCGCCCTCCTCGGCGACGAGGAGCTCCCGCGCGTCCGCCCACTGCGCGTCGAGACCGTCGGCCACCAGGCGCGCGGCGCCGAGCCGCGTCGACATGAGCTCCCCCGCCGCGAGGAGCCGCGCGTGCGTCCGCGGCTCGAGGTAGCCGAGCGTCCGGGTCGCGTCGACCAGCCGCTCGAGCTCGTGGCGCGTATCGGAGATCAGCCCCGGATCGACGTCGAGACCCGAGGCGAGCGCTCGATGGCGCCGCCCGATCTCGTCCAGGATATCGGCGCAGCGTCCCGCATCCTCGAACGCGGCGGCGAGCTGCTCGAGCAGGTCGGACACGCCGGCGATGGCGCTGCAGACGAGGACCGCGTGGTGACCCTCGTCGACGAACCCCCGCGCCACCTCCCCGATCGTCGTCCAGCCGGCAGGGTCGGCCACGCTCGTGCCGCCGAACTTGGCGACCACGTACGTCCCGTGGCTCTCGGTGGGCTGGGTTGGCATGTGGGCTCTGGCTTCCTTCCCGGGCTCCGGCGTCCCCGCGTCCGTCTTCGCTTACCGGACCCGCGCGGACATCGCCAATCGGAGGGCGGCGACGCGCGGCGGCATGAGGACGGAGGCTTCCGCTGGCCGCGAGGAGCCAGGTGGCCCTACTCTCGCGGGCGATGAGAGGGCTCCGGCACCGCCGGCGACGACGGGTCGGGCGGATCGAAGCGTGCGTCGCGTTCGTCGCGACGATCGCCCCGAGCGCGTGCGGCGGGGAGCCGCCGCCGCTCGAGCCGCCGGCCCGTGACGGAGCGGAGGCGCCCACCCCGCCGGAGGCGCCGATCGCCGCCCGGACCGCGCCCGACCCTTCGTGGACGGAGGCCGAGGCCGCGTTCCACACCATGATGGACGCGCTCCTGTCCCCGCGGTGCGTGAACTGCCACCCGAGCGACCGCGTCCCGAAGCAGACCGACCTCGGCGCCCCGCACCGCTTCGGGGTTCAGGGCGGGCCGGACAACCACGGGCTCGAGGCGCTGGCCTGCCGCACCTGCCATCAGGACGCGAACAACGCCGACTCCGGCGTCCCCGGCGCGCCCGAGTGGTCCCTCGCGCCGGCGTCGATGGCCTGGGAGGGGCTCGACCGCTACGCGATCGCGCGCTCGATGATGAGCCCGGAGCAGAACGGCGACCGGACCCCGGAGGAGGTCCACCACCACCTGACCGAGCACGCGCTCGTGCTCTGGGCGTGGGCGCCGGGGGTGGACGCGAACGGGACGCCACGGCGGCCCCCGCCGGTGCCGCTCGACGAGTACCGGGCCGCCGTGGACGCGTGGTTCGAGGCCGGCGCGGTCATCCCCGGCGACTTGCCGGCGGCGGAGGGCACGCCCGACGACGCGGCGTCCCCACCCCCGAGGGCCGGCTACGCGGCACCCGAGGACACGGCGTCGGAGGACGCAGACAGGCCGCGCCTGGGCGCGCCGGAGGAGATCGAATGAGGATCGCGCTCACGCTCAACGGGCAGGCGACGACCGTGGACTGCGACGGCGACGAGCCCCTCCTCTGGGTCCTGCGGGACGCGCTGGACCTGCGGGGCACCAAGTTCGGCTGCGGGAAGGCCGCGTGCGGCGCATGCACGGTGCACGTCGACGGGGTAGCGGTCCGCTCCTGCTCCTTCGCGGCGCGCCACGCCGAGGGCAGGACGGTCACCACGATCGAGGGCCTCGGCACCCGCGAAGCGCCCCACCCGGTCCAGCAAGCGTGGATCGAGGAGATCGTACCCCAGTGCGGCTACTGCCAGCCGGGCTTCATGATGGCCGCGGCAGCGCTGATCGCGCGCAACCCGCGCCCGAGCGATGACGACATCGACGCCAACATCGTCAACATCTGCCGCTGCGGAACGCACGTGCGGATCCGGCGGGCCATCCATCGCGCGGCCGAGCTCGCGCGGGGCGAGTGAGGGAGCGGGCCATGGCCGACGGCGAGCCCACGAGCGAGACGGACGACCGCACGGCGCCCCGCCTCTCCCGCCGGACCTTCGTCGTGGGCGGCCTGGTCGGCGGGACCGGGGTCCTCCTCGGCCTCGGCTACCTCGGCCGGAACGCCGCGCGGCGGGCGATGTTCGAGGCCCTCGAGACCACGCCGCCCGCGTTCGGGGGCGACACCTCGGACCCCTGGATGTGGTTCGAGGTCACGGGCGACAACCGCATCCGGCTCCTCAGCCCGAAGGTCGAGATGGGGCAGGGGACCTTCACCAGCCTCGCCCAGATCGCGGCGGACGAGCTAGAGGTCGACGTCGGGCGGGTCGAGGTGCTCCACGCCACGAGCGCCCAGGGCAACATCGACACGATGTCCACCGGCGGCAGCCAGTCGGTGGCCGGCCTGTGGATGCCGCTCCGGGAGCTCGCGGCCACGCTGAGGGAGATGCTCCGGCAGGAGGCGGCCCGGCGGCTGGAGGTGGAGCCAGGCCAGCTGACGCTGGCCGACGGCGTCTTCACGACCGGCGACCGCTCGCTCACCTACGGGGAGGTGGCGGCGGGCCAGGATGCGTGGACGGTGCCCTCGACCCCGACCCTCAAGGACGTCGGGCGCTACCGCTTCGTCGGTCGGCCAGTGCCGCGCGTCGACCTCGAGGCGAAGGTCTTCGGCGACCCGATCTTCGGCATGGACGCGTCGATGCCGGAGATGGTGCACGCCTCGGTGGTGCGGCCGGACCGGGTGGGCGGCACGCTCGCGAGCGTCGACACGAGCGCCGCCGAGGCGATGCCCGGGGTGCTCCGGGTCGTGGTCGAGGACGACTTCGTCGGCGTCGTCGCCGAGACCCGGATGCAGGCGGAGCGCGCCAAGGAAGCGGTCCGGGCCGAGTGGCGGGCCGAGCACGCCTGGCAGACCCGCGACATCGAGGAGCTGATCCGGGTCGGACGGGGCACGCCGATGGAGATCCAGCTGGCCGGCGACGCGAAGGGCCTCCTCGACCGGGCCGAGCAGGCCGACGACCCGAGCTTCCTGCGCGCGGAGTTCGCGAGCCCGATCGGGGCGCACGCCCAGCTCGAGCCCAACGGTGCGCTCGCCCACGTGGACGGCGACCGGGTCACGGTGACGATGTCCACCCAGGTCGTGCGCATGACCCGTGACCAGGTGGCCGAGCGGCTCGGCGTGCCTCCCGAGAACGTGACCATCCGGCCCACCTACCTCGGCGGCGGCTTCGGCCGGCGCCTCCATACCCCGAACGCGATGCAGGCGGCGGTCCTGTCGCGCGAGGTCGGCCGCCCGGTGAAGTGCTTCTTCAACCGGCGCGAGGAGTTCCAGAACGACACCTTCCGCCCGCCGACCCACCACGTGCTGCGCGCCAAGCTCGGCGACGACGGCCGCATCGAGGCCTTCGAGCACAACCTGTCGAGCGGCGACGTCATGTTCGGCTCGCCCCTGTTCGCGCCCTATTTCGAGCCGCTCCTCGTGGCGGACTTCGGCGCCCTCAAGGGCGGCATGATCCACTACCGGGCCATCCCGAACCTCCGCGCGGTGTCATGGCGGGTACGCCTCCCCTTCGCGACGAGCTGGTGGCGGAGCCTGGGCCTGCTGGCGAACACCTTCGCGATCGAGAGCTTCATGGACGAGCTGGCCGAGCGGGCCGGCCGCGGCGCGGTCGACTTCCGCCTCGCCCACCTCGACGACGACGAGGCCGGCCGCCGGATGCGCGGCGTCATCGAGGCCGCAGCGGAGCGGGCCGGCTACGTCGACGAGCCCCAGGGCGGGCGGGCGATGGGCATCGCCTGCTCGACCGACTCGACCACCACCGCCGCCCACGTCGCCGAGGTCTCGATGGAGGGCGACCGCATCCGCGTGCACAAGGTCACGTGCGCGGTGGACCCCGGCCTCGCGGTGAACCCGGACCAGGTGCGGGCGCAGTGCGAGGGCAACGTCGTCATGGGCCTGAGCGCCGCGATGTACGAGCGCATGGAGGTGGTGGACGGCGTGCTCCGACCGACGCTGTACGGCCCCTACCGGATGGCGCTCCTGCGCGACGCGCCGCGCGAGATCGACGTCGTCCTGCGGGACGGCACCGGTGTCCCCGGCCCGGTCGGCGAGCCCCCGATGGGGCCGATCGGGGCCGCCATCGCCAACGCGGTGGCGCGCCTCACGGGCGAGCGGCGCCGGCGCCTGCCCCTTCAGGCCTGACCGTCGAAGGGGGGCCTCGACGCGGGTCTCGACCCGGGACGTCACCATTTGGAGACGGCTCAGAACACGACGCAGCGCGTCGAAGGGCGTAGAAGCGCCCGCCGGTTTGCTCCAGAATGGCGTCGGCCGGCGTTTCATGCGCCCATGCTTCGCCCGCGGTGGACCGGGAGCGCGACCGCCCCGCCCGCCCGCCCCTCGCTGGCGTCGCCTACGTTTCCGAATCCGATCACCAGGGAGTACCGTCCATGCAGGCCGTACCCAGGGCCCTTCTCAACACGCTCTACAACCGGGCCAGCCTCCGAAACGGGGGCGGCCACGTGCGCTTCTCGCTGAAGAACCGGCTGGCGCCCGCCTCCCTCGAGACCATCGACCGCCTCGTGCTCGATGGGGAGGTGGTCCCGGCCGACCGCATCCAGCTCGCGGTGGATGACGGCGAGCCCTTCCCGATCAGTCGGATCGGGAGCGGCGAGCCCCTCCTGTTCCCCCTCGGCGCGCTCCTCACCTTCCAGGTCGATGCGGGGCCCCTGTCGCCGGGGGAGCACACCCTGGAGCTGACGTTCCAGACCGACCCCTTCGGCGCGCTCACCGTCGACGTCACCGACGCGCTCGATGCGCACCGGAACCCGTCGGCCATCCCGCGCGACGAGGCCGACGACTACACGCCCGAGGTCATCCGGAGCCGGCAGGAGTTCCTCGAGCGCCGCCTGGGCGTCCAGCTCGAGCACATCCGCACCTACGGCATCGACCCTCGGGCCACCGAGGGCAACATCGAGCACTTCATCGGGACCGCGCAGCTCCCCCTGGGGATCGCCGGACCCCTCCTCGTCAAGGGGGACCACGCCGAGGGGGAGTTCTACGTTCCCCTCGCCACCACCGAGGGAACGCTCGTCGCCTCCTACAACCGCGGGATGAAGGTCATCCACCGCAGCGGCGGCGTGAAGTGCACGGTGGTCGGCGACAACATGCAGCGGGCGCCGGTATTCATCTTTCAGGACGCGTCTCGCGCTCGCCGCTTCGTCGATTGGATCGTGGAGAAGTCCGAGGACATCAAGGCGGTGTGCCATGACTCGGACCCCTTCGTGAACCTGAAGCACGTGGACTACTACCTCTCGAACAGCTTCGCCTTCCTCCGCTTCAACTTCACGACCGGTGATGCGGCGGGCATGAACATGGTGAGCAAGGCCACGTTCGCCGCGTGCAACTGGATCATCCAGAACTGTGATGCTGTCGAGATCGAGCGGTTCTTCCTCGAGTCGAACTTCGCCACCGACAAGAAGCACTCGACCATCAACACGATGCGCACGCGCGGCAAGCGCGTGACCGCGGAGATGGTCATCAACCGGCAGGCCCTCCGCGACATCATGGGCGCGGACACGGAGTCGCTCTATCGCCACGCGAGGGTGGCAAACGTCGGGTCCATGCTATCGGGGACGAACAACAACGGCTTGCACTCCGCCAACGCGATCACCGCGATGTTCATCGCGACGGGGCAGGATGCCGCCAACGTCGCCGAGTCCTCCTCGGCCGTGCTCTTCACGGAGCTGACCCCGTCGAAGGACCTGTATCTCTCCGTGACGCTGCCGTCCCTCATCGTCGCGACCATCGGCGGGGGCACCGGCCTGCCCACCCAGCGGGAGAGCCTCGAGCTCATGGGCTGCTACGGCAAGGGTAAGGTGCGCAAGCTCGCCGAGATCGTCGCGGGCACCGTCTTCGCCGGGGAGATCTCCCTGGCGGCCGCCATCTCGTCCCTCGACTGGGTGTCGGCCCACGACCGCTACGGGCGGAACGACCCGACGAAGAAGAGCAGCTGAGGTCCCGCGTCGGCAGGCGGTCGCTCGGCGTCGGGACACCACCCCGGCCACGAGCGGTCGGCCGCCCCGTCAGGGCTCGATGCGGCGGGCGCCCTCGGGCGGCTCCCACGCGAACACGCGATCCGGCATCGGCGGATTGAGGCGCTGGTCCTCGAGGTCGAAGCGGTTCCGGTTGTTCTGGGGGTCGACGATCAGGACCCGGTGGACCACGCCGCGCCGCTCCTCCGCCCCGTCGACGTAGAGCAGGATACGGGAGTAGTGGGGCGAGGCTCGGCCCCGGCTGCGGAGCTCGAGCACGTAGCCGTCGGCGTACCCCTGCCGAGAGGCGTCGAGCAGCCGGAAGCGGAAGTCCCGGTCGAGGCGCGCGGTGCCCATCAGGAGGCCGAGCGCCTGGGAGAGCTGGTCGTCCTCGAGGGTCCGCTCGAAGTACTGGCCCCGGCCTCCGTCCTCGCCCGGCTCGTAGGCGAGCAGGCGCGAGCCGTCGGAGACGATCACCTTGCCGTTCGGGTCGTCGTAGTCGAACCGCATGCGGCCGGGGCGCTTGAAGCGGACCCGGCCTCGGCTGAGATCGGTCCGCTGGTACACGCGGTTGACGTAGCGCTGGGTGAAGCGAGCGCTCAGGGTCCGGGTCTGGTCGTAGAAGGCCTGGACCCAGCCCGCCACGGTCGCCGCGTCGGCGTCGGGCTGGGCGCCCGCCGGCGTCGGCGGCCAACCGACGAGCACCGCCACGGCCAGCAGCGCGACGGGGATGGCCCAGATGGGTCGGCTCGGCACGATCTTCCTCTCCTCGGCTCGCATCGGGGTACGGACGTAACGCCTTGTCGACGATTCACCGGGGGGCCGCAAGGCGAACCGTCCGGGGCCGCACGGCGAACCGCCCCGGAGGAGCCCGTTCCGGCTCGGAACACCCCGCTCGGCCCGTTGATGCCGGTGGGGTGCATCGCTATCGTCTGCGAACGGCCCTCATCGGGCCCGGGGTGCCTTCCTTGACATCGACGATGGACAGCATGCCCCAGCCGAGGCTGGACGGAGGTTCCATGGCCAGGTCACCGCGCCGAATCGACCCGGAGAAGCAGCTGAAGATGCTGCGCACACGCCACAGCCGACTCAAGAGTCGGGTCGCCGAGTACGAATCGCGCCTATCCCTGACCCCTTCCGAGCAGCTGGACCTCAGACGCCTCAAGAAGCAGAAGCTGGCCTGCAAAGACCGCATGGAGCGGATCAAGGACTAGACCCCCGTCGCAGGGCTAGAGCGGCGGGACATCGGCGCCGGTGGCGGTCGCCTCGACCGTGCCGGTCGGGGCCGGCGGCCGGTGGGTGCGACCCGTCGGGGTGACCTCGGCCAGGGTCCGCTCGAGGATCCGCGCCTGCTCCGCCGTCAGCCCTTGCTCGCCGCCCCGCGACACCTCCCACGCCACGGCGAGGTAGTGCAGCGCATCGCTCCTCTGCCTCAGCCGATAGGCCGTCATGCCGCGCAGGTAGTAGAAGCGCGCTCGGTCGGCCGACGACAGCGCCTCGATCTTCGTCTCGAGGTCGACCAGCACGGCCCGGGCCTCCTCGAAGCGCGCGGACGCGTAGCTGCGTCCCGCCCGGTCGAGGTCCGCGCGCCACGCGGAGCAGCCCGTCCCGAGGAGGGCGGCTACCAGCAGCAACGCGCCGGCGGCCACGAGCCGCCCCGCGGAGGGATCACAGAGGTCGCGTGGGGACTCTAGGAATGAGTAGGGCGGCCTCACCGTTGTCCTTCCCCGGAGAGGGTGGCCAGGAGCGGGCCTCGCCTCAAGGCTCTCCTCTCCGTGCCGTTTCGACGAACCATCCCCTCGCGTCGGGTCGACCCCGACGCTGCCGCGGCGACCGCGGTTCATCCTCGGTCGTGCGGAGCATCGCACCGAAGCAAAACCCGCCGGGCGGGCACCCGTCGGTCAGGCCCGCCGAGGCGGGCGTAACGAACTAGGACGAGCGAGACTAGGCAAGCAACGAAGGAAGATAGCGGTCAGGAAGCGAAGGGCAGACGGGCGCGGTGCAGGCACACCGGACCCAGGCGACGTCGAAGGGCGTCACCGAAGCCATGAGCATCCCGACCGAGGAGCCCCTCAGGGGCGCCGTCTGCGGATCGGGCTAAGCTGAGGCCAAGCCACGAAGGAAGGAAGCCAAGCTCTCGAGCCGGCCGGGGCACGACTGGCTCGGGGGTGGCACGGAATCCGTGGCACGCTGATAGGCAAGAACGAGGCAACAAGCAAGAGAAGACGAGGGGCGGCTCCGTGTTTCGGGGTCGCCTCTCTCGTTTCTAATCCCTGCAGGTCCGGTGCCAGGACAGCGTCTGGACGATTTACCTAATGATTTCGTGACCAGGCGGCCGGAAGCCGGGTGGGCCGGGAGGCACACCGGGGAGCACCCATGACATCGATGTCGCGGCGTGCGGCGCGGCGCGGAGGCCACGGCCACGGTTGACCACCCTCCAGCGCCCGTTCACCCCCGTCGCGCGACCAGTAGCGCGAGCAGGAAGGTGGCCGTCGCCGAGGCGAGCAGCCACGGGCCGACCAGGAGCTCCGGGACGAGCCCGACGCGCAGGGTCGGCCAGAGCGCCTCGACGGTCAGGAACGCCGCCATGCCGAGGCCGACGCCGACCAACGGCCCGCGGAAGCCCTCGAGCGACAGCGTGAGCGCCACGAGCCCGAAGAACGGGAGGACGCTCAGGACCAGCAGGCCGAGGGTGGGGCCGGCGGCGAGAGCGCTCAGCCCGAGGGGGCCGAGGGCGAGGCTCGACCCGTGCCCGCCCGCCCCGACGAGGTGCCACGGCAACACGCCCGCCGCGCCGGCGACCAGCAGCGCCACCGGGCCGACCACCGCGAGGGACACCCCGAGGCGGCGTCGGAGGCCGACGCCGAGCAGCAGCACGAGGAGGCCCGCGACCGCGGCGCGCCCGGCCGCGCTCCCCTGCGACGCGAGGCGAAGGGCCCCGTCCGCCTGGACCAAGCCGTCGGCGTAGCGCTCCTGGTCGTCGAGGTCCGCGGCGCTCGTGCGGAGGATCCGCTCGACCGCATCCGGATCCCGCACCCCCGCGCCGTAGACGAGCGCCGCCACCCCGGCGACGTGGGGAGACGCCATCGAGGTGCCCTGCCACGCGAGGTAGTCGAAGGACGTCGGGTCTCCCCGCACGATCGTGTTCTGGATGACGCCGTCCGGCAGACCGTCGCCGTTCTGGTCGACCCGGAGGTCACCCCCGGGCGCGACGATGTCGAGGCCCTTGCCGTAGTTGGAGTAGAACGTGAGCTCGCGGTCGTAACGAACCGCGCCGACGCTGAGGACGTGGTCGTGCCGAGCCGGGTAGTCCACGCGGCTCCGGCCCGAGTTGCCTGCCGCGGCCACCACCAGCACGCCCTTGCCGTGAGCGTAGGCGATCGCGCGCTGCACGCTGCCCGAGGGGAAGCCGCCGCCGAGGGACATGTTGATCACATCGGCGCCGTGGTCCGCCGCGTAGCGGATCGCGGCGGCGATCGCCCCCCAGCCCCCGCTCCCGTGCCGGTCGAGGACCTGGAGCGGCATGATCGCGGCAGCCGGGGCCACCCCGGCGACCCCGAGGCCGTTGTTGGTGCTCTGCGCGATCGTCCCCGCCACGTGGGTGCCGTGCCCGTGCTCGTCGTCCGGGTGCGGGTCGTTGTGCACGAAGTCCCAGCCGGGGACGAGCTCGGTCTGGGCGAGGTCGGGCGCCCGATGGAACCGGCCGCCCGAGCGATGAGCAACGCCCGTATCGACCACCGCCACCACCGCCCCTGCGCCGCGGGCCTGCTGCCAGGCGCGGGGCATCCCGATCTGGTCGAGGTGCCACTGGTGCCGGTAGTAGGGGTCGTTCGGGACGAAGCCCTCGCCGTCCTGCGGGGCCGGCACCGCGCCGCCGCGCGCCGGGGAGGCCACGAGCCGCCCGGCCCCCTCGGGCACGGACCAGGTCCGCTCCCGCTCGACCACCTCGACGCCCTCCTGCCCGCGAAGCTCCCGGAGGATGTCCGGAACCTCGGACGGCGGCGGCTCGAGGCGGAACAGGTTGGCCGGGTCGCTCAGCTCGTCCCCGAGGGCCGACGCCCCCGCCGGCCACGCGTAGGGCGCGATGGCCGACGCGACCCGCTCGCCCAGCGCGCGCAGGACCTCGGCCGACGCATCATCGTCGACGTCGACCAGGACCGCACCGGTCCAGGGATCCGCCGCCGGCGGAGCCACCCGGGCCGCGAGGGAGGCCGAGGGGGCCGGGTCGGTCCGCATCCACACGGAGACCATCAATAGTGATACGGCACCCAGCCCGAGCCCGATCCACGTCGTCTGACGACTTGCCTGCTTCATGTCGACCTCTCACGGGCGCGCGCCCGTAGAGCTCAACGTAGGTTGTGATTCCGGGGTCTTCCACCCCGACAGGCGCATGCTCAGGGGCCGTCGAGCCCGTCGAGCAGGATCCGGGTGTCCATGAGGCGCTCCTCGCCGAGGTCCCGCACGTAGTCGCCGATCGCCGGCACCGCCTCGACGAGCTTCCGGAACGTCTCCCGGCGCAGGAAGAGCACCGTGGAGGGGGCGGACGCGGTCACCGTCGCGCTCGCCCGCTCCTCGTGGAGCAGGGAGATCTCCCCGAAGATCTCGCCGGGCCCGAGCGTGGCGAGCAGGACCTCGAGCCCCGCCTCCTCCTTGTGGATCTCGACCGCCCCGGACAGCACGGCGTAGAGCCCCTGCCCTACCGCCCCCTCCGCGACGGACGTGGTGCCCGCGGGCACGTCGTGGGCGCTGC
>JBHJHB010000139.1:0-55437 GCA_050331215.1 Sandaracinaceae bacterium
TGTTGTTTTTGTTCGCTCCTGGGCCGGGAGCTCCGGCCCGCACCACTTGCAGTTCCCGCCACCGTGCTGTTGTGTTTCTGTTCCCGCCGCACCGTGCAGTTGTGCTGTTCCCGCCGCACCGTGCAGTTCCCGCAGTAGTGCAGTAGTGGTGCAGTTCACGTGCAGTTCCAGCAGTAGTGGTGCAGTTCCGGCCCGCAGTGCAGTTCCCGCACGTGTCCTGCAGATGTGTAGTTCCCGCACGTGTCGTGCAGTTCGGCCCCGAGCTCCGGCCCGCACCACGTGCAGTTCCCGCAAGTCGGCCCGCACCACGTGCAGTTCCCGCATGAGTTCCCGCATGTTCGTGCAGTTCCCGCAAGTTCTGGACGAATTGCCTAGCCCCGACACCGATCACGCGCGCCATCCATGTGTTATCATGGTTGCTTTGTAAGGGGAGGTTGGTCATGAACAGATGGATTCACCGCATCGGCTTGGGATGCGGTACGATCATTTTCATCCCGCTCTTGGCGGGGTGTCCGGACGTGGAGAGTTGCGACGTTCGCACCTCGGGGCTCTACGCCGACTTCTGGGTGCTCGCGGACGGGAGCGGAGACTCGGACGTCCGGGCTCAGCTCCGGGTGGGTGGCCGATCGAGCCTCACTTTCCTCGACCTCGACGATGACCCCATTTGCACGGACGAGCTCCTGACCTCGATGAACGGAGGCGCCCCGGAGCGCATGGTCAACGTGCCCTCGGTCGGGACGGAGCGCTACGGTCGTACCTTCGGGATGGACGCGGAGGGGACAGCCTTCTCGATCGCATTCGAGCGAGGCCCGAACGACGTCGACGCGCCGCTCTCCGAGGTCACGATGGCCCGGCCGTTCACCATCCTGAGTCCCACCGCGAATGGACCGCCGGTCTCTCGCGCGAGCGACCTGACCGTGGAGTGGGACCTGCCCGGGACCGCGGACACGGTGACGTGGGAGGTGTCGGGGAGCTGCCTCGGCAATGCGTCCAGCGTCGCCTTCAGCGGCGACACTGGCAGCGAGGTGATCTCGGCCGGCGAGATCACTGCGCGCACGGGCGAGGAGACGACCACGTGCTCGGCGACCCTCGAGCTCCGTCGCGTGCGCTTCGGGTCGGTGGATCCGGCCTACGGCGAGGGCGGGCAGTTCTTCGCCGCCCACGTGAGGCGGGTGACGTTCATGTCCACACCCTGAGGAACGCGCCGAGGCGCAACGGCCGTCTGCCGCCCAGAGAGCTCCCGAACGAGGATCGCGCGGGCTCGCCGCACCCGAGGTCGTCGCGACCGCACGCGCGGTTCGGCGCATCGAGCGCATGGACCGCGCGCCGGTGCACGCTCACCGCTGACCGAGGAGGCCCCCGAGCAGCCGCGCGACCACGCGCTTGGCGGCCGTGACGGAGAGCCCCTGGTCGTCTCGCAGGGTCCGCCAGGCGCTCCAGCTACTCGCCAGCTCCAGGGCGTCGAGGACGTCCGCGCGGCCACCGGCGTCCGTCGGGAGACCGTCGTGGAAGAGCAGCTCGAGGTGGAGGCGGAGCGTCTTGGCGGTCTGCCGGAGGTTCCGGTCGAGCAGGGGACGGTCGTGGCGGCGACGCTCCGCGACCCGGCGAAGGGGCATGATGAATTCGTAGAGCGCGGCCCGATGGTTCACGACCGCGGCGACGCGGTCCTCGAGGTCGCCCTTCGGGCCGGGCGGGGGCGCGAAGCGGCGCATCACCTCCGCGCGCTGGAGCGCCGTGGCCGCCGCGATCAGCGTGTCGATGTCCCTGAAGAGTCGGAACACCGAGCGCCGCGAGACCTGCGCGCGCTCCGCGACGGCCTCGGGGCTCGGGACGTCGCCGGTCTCGCGCACCAGCTCCAGCATCGCGCGGGCGATCGCGTTGGTGGTGGCGAGTCGACGCGCGTGGCGCCCGTCGGTCTTCTTCGGCTCCGTGGCCAAGGGGCGGGCGGCGTACGGTGCAATCAGCCGCGACGGTACGTAGCGCTGTAGATGACCGGTGCAGACAGCCGACCCGACGACAGGGAGACACGGAGGGTCAGGCGGCGCCCTTCGTCCCACAGCTGGTAGAAGGTGGTCTGGGTGCCGTTTTCGCCTCGGCTCACCACGACGAGGTTCCCACCCTGGCGTCGGGCCTCGACCCGTCCGCCCTCGACGGTGACCGCGGGGCCTCCGATCTGGAGCCGCACCGTTCGACCCTCGCTGCTGAGCTCCATCTCGTCCCCCCGGACCGTGAGGCGGAACGGGCGGGGCTCCGTCCGCTCCTGGAGCCGGCCCCGGACCCGGCCCTGGGCGAAGCGGTTGAGGCCGGCGGTCGCGCGCTCGATGGAACGCAGCCGCCCGGCGCGCTCCGCCTCGTCGCCGGCATACTGCCAGGTGCCGTCGAGCCCTTCCTGCGCGCCGGCCGGGGCCGGCAGCAGAGTGACCAGGCCGCATCCGACGCCGAGGGCGCCGGTGAGGATGAGGAGAGGGGCCAGCGCTCGAAGCGGGGACATTCAGGTTCCTTCCTCCCCGGCCGCAGATACAACAAGCCAGAGCACGACACACGACGTGCCACGCCTGTGGCCCGCGCGCTGCAGCGGGGACGGCCGGAACCGTACGTACTGTCACTCGTGGTGTCAATACCAGGCAGGCCGAGATGCGCGACCGCGCGCTGCGGCCGGGACCTTGCCCACCTCGAGGCGCTCGCGACGAGAAGACACGTCGACTTGGGTTCCCGTTGTCGTCGCGAACCTCCGGCCATGAAGGACACGCAGACATGGTGGCGTCGGGTCCATCAAGCCCCCCCGAAACGTAGTCCGGAGTCCAGGAGGGCTCGCGCGCTTCTAGGCTGGATCCGTCGCCGAGTCCGCGCATCCTGTCGATCCTAGCGGTGCGGTGGGCGACGCCGTCATCACCGTCTTCTGCCGGCCGGTCACGCGGGACGACCGCGGCCAGCTGTGCGGGGAGTCCCTCGCCCTCGAGCAGCTCGGCAGCGACAGTGCCGTCGTCCCGATCGAGCAGGTCGTGGACGGCTCCCTCGCCCTCGCTGGCCTCCCCGAGGACGCCCCGCACGTGCGGTGGAGGTGAACGACGGCGGGATCTCGAGCTGCCCCGACGCCATGGACCCGCGGGAGATCGACTTGGCGGTGCCGAACGGACAGGGGCGGTGAGGGGCAGGCGGAGGCGTCGTGGTGAACAACGGACCGTCGACGTGCCGAGCCCCGCAGCGGCGATGCCGGGACCCCGGCTTCGACCACCTGCCGCCGGCAGGGCGTTGCCTTTCTCCTGGCTGCAGACGCGGGGGCCGAAGCACGAGGCTCTCGGCGCCAACCGTGTCGGCACCGCGTCGCGGCTAGGACCGACGCTCCGAGCGTAGTGCCACGTCAAGCGTCAATGCGCCGTCTTCGCGTGTCCCCCTTCGATCTCGACTTAACCGGCCTCGAGGCCGTGTATGCTCTGCGAATGCCATGGCGAAGCGCGTTGATGGTTGTGGCAGGGGTCGGCCTGGCGTGCTCGGGCCACTTGGACCTCGACGCCGCGATCCGCGATGCTGCAGCCGGCTGGCCCGTATCAGCGGAGCCCCCACGCGTCGGCTGGCTCGATGACGGCCGCCCGCCCTTCGATGCCGCATGGCTCCCCGACGGCTTGCCTTCTCTCGAGGTCCCCTGGCTGGAGGCAGGGACGCCGCCCCTCGACTGGCCCTGCCCGGACGGCTGGAGGCGTGTCGTCGAGGACGGCGTCGCGGTCTGCGAGCCCTTCCCCGACGGCGGGGATCACGCCTGCGCAGACGGGCAGGCCCACTTCCCCGGCGAGACCGCCTGCGCCCCGGTCGGGCGAGCTTGCGGCCCTGGCACGTTCCCGGACGTCTCTGACCAACCGGCGGGCACCGAGGTGCGGTACGTCTCCGCGGGCGCCCCGCCGGGAGGCGACGGGACGGTCGGGGCGCCATGGTCGACGCTCGCAGAAGCCCTCGATGGGGCGGCGTCGGGGACCCTACTCGTCCTATCCGCGGGGCACTACGCGGTCGACCGCGCCTGGCCTGGCGGCGTCTCGGTGCGCGGCCACTGCGCCGCCGACACGGCGCTGAGCGCCGAGGACGGAGCGGGCGTTCAGGCTGTCATCGAGACCAGAGGACTAGACGAGCCGGCTCGTTTCGAGGACCTGACCGTCGGACCGGCGGGCGTGGCCGGCGTGAGGGCGGCCGGGGCCGGCACGGAGGTGTGGCTGTCAGGCGTCCGGGTCGAGCAGGCGACGGGTGACCCCGCGGCCCTGCTGGTCGAAGACGGCGCCCGTCTCGCCGCGCATGCTCTCGTGGTCCGCTCGACCCGACCCGGACCGGGAGGCGCCGACGGCTATGGCATCGTCGTGCGCGACGGCGGGGAGCTGTCCGTCGCCCGGGGCGTCATCGCCGCGAACCGGAAGGTCGGCATACGGGTAGGCGGCGCAGGCAGCACGGCAGAGCTTCGGCGCGTGGTGGTCCGCGACACGTTGCCGGAGACGATGAACGGGCTCCGCGGTCGCGGAGTCCAAGCGGAGTACGGCGCGCGCCTCGACGTGGAGCAGGTGCTCCTCGAAGGGAACCGGAGCGGGAGCCTCGCCGCGTTCGATGAGGGAACGCGGGTGACCGCGCAGGACTTGGTGGTCCGGCGGACGTTGGAAGACTTCGCAAATCCGGGATTCGCCCGAGGCATCACGGCCGACTTGGGCGCGGAGCTCGAGGTCGAGCGAGCACTGGTGGAGGGCGGGGGGGAGCTCGGCGTGTCCATCGGGTTCGGCGCCGTCGCCGTCCTCCGCGACGTCGTCGTGCGCGACTGGGGAGACATCGCCGTCAACCCGGTGGCCGGGCTCGTCGTGCGCAACGGCGCTCGCCTCGAGGTCACCCGGGCGGTGGTGGAGCGGAACGTCGATCTGGGATTCCACGTGGGCCTGGGAGGCGCGATGGTCGCAACGGACCTCGTGGTCAGGGACACCCGCAGCCGCCCCGACGGGAGCGGGGGTGCGGGGATCGCCGTCGTGAGCCCGGGGAACCTGACGTTGAGCCGTGCGCTGCTCGAACGGAATCTGGATAGCGGGCTGTACGTGGACGGCTCGGAGGCTCGAGCCGCAGCCCGGGACGTGGTGGTCCGAGACACGAGGACCGCGGCGTCGCCCATGGGCGACGAGGGAGGGATCGGCGTTCTGGTCCGAGGCGGCGCGGACTTGGAGCTGAGCCAGGTGCTCGTCGAGCGAAGTCGCGCGATGGGCGTTCGCGCACTTGGCGAGGGTACGGCAGCGGATCTGGCGAACGTGGCGATTCTCGATACACGCCAGAGGCCACCCGACGGAGACTCGCCGATCCGGGGCATCAATGTTGCGCGAGGTGCCACCGCAACGATCCGGGGCCTCCTCGTCGAGCACACGCAGGAGGTGGGCGTGTTCATCAGCAGCGACGCCGATGTCGTCCTGTCCGACGTGGTCGTCCGGGGCACCACCCCGATTCCGAGCGGTGCTCAGGCGACCGCCATCCAGGTTCAGCGAGCGCGGGCGTCGATCTCGAGGGTCCTGATCGAGGACACACAAGGGACTGGAGTCCTCTGCTTCGAAGGTCAGGCCCAGCTGACGGACGCGGCGATCCGGGGGAGCCGTCCGCTGCCCGGGGGCGAACTCGGCTTCGGCCTGGTCGACCACGCCGGCGAGCTCGAGGTTGCCCAGGTGCTCCTGGAGCGGAACCACGCCGTCGGCGTCCTCTACCAGGAAGGCGCGACAGGCTCGCTCCGCGACACGGTCATCCGGACCACGCGCCCTTTCGACGGCCGGGAGGATGGGGTGGGTCTGCAGATCGCGAGCGACGGTACGCAGGTCGAGGCGACGCGCCTCGTCAGTGACGGGAACCGAGGCGTCGGGGTGTTCGTGGTCGCGGGAGCGGAGCTCGACGCAGAGGACCTGACCGTCCGCGAGACCATCTCGCGGGCGGGCGCTGGCACCTTCGGTCACGGCATCCATGCCGAGGATCGGGCCTCGATCGAGCTCCGCCGAGCGCTCCTGCAGGCCAACCAGGGCGCTGGCGTATCGGCGAGCGGGGCGTCGGTCACGCTGAGCGACCTTAGGGTCCGCGGGACGCGCAGTCCGGCCTGCGCTCCGACGTGCGCCGACTCGCCGCCAGGGGTGGGCGCGGGCAGCTACGACGGGGCCGAGGTGACCATCACCCGCTTCGTGCTGAGCGACTCCGCGGTCTGTGGTGTTCAGGTGGTGAACGGGGCTGCGCTCGAGCTGCGCGACGGCGTCGTCGAGCGACACCCGATCGGGGCCTGCATCGACGAAGGGGTTCCACGGGCCCGCCTCCGGCGCAATGTCGACTATCGTGACAATGGCACCATCCTCGAGCACCACCGTGGCGCCCCCGCTTCGGGGTCCTTCGACGCCGTGCTCGCGAGCATCGACGAGCTGTAGTGGCCCCGCGGCTCGGGGAGCCGAGCCGCTCCGGGACCGGCACCCCGTCACCCCCGGCCGCCAGCAGAGGGTCGGAGCGGCTCCCCGGCAGCGGCTATCCTCTGCCCCGATGACCGAGCACCGCGTGATCGTCACCCGGGAGGCCCACGTCGCCGACGTCCTCCTCCACCGCCCCGCGAAGCGCAACGGCCTCGACCGCGCGATGTTCGAGGAGCTGACCGCCGCCGGCGAGGCCCTCGCAGACGATCCGACGGTCCGCGCGGTCGTGCTGCGAGGCGAGGGGCCGTCCTTCTGCGCCGGTCTCGACTTCATGCACTTCGCGATGCACCCCACCGACCAGCAGGTGCTCCTCGAGCGCAGGCCCGGCAAGCGGGGCAACCTCGCCCAGCGGGTCGCGGTCGTGTGGCAGGACGTCCCGGTCCCCGTGATCTGCGCCATCCACGGGGCCTGCCTCGGCGGCGGGCTCCAGATCGCCCTCGGCGCGGACATCCGGATCGTGCACCCGGAGGCGACCCTCAGCGTGCGCGAGGTCCGGATGGGCCTGGTCCCCGACATGGGGATCACACAGACCGCGCCCGGGGTGGTGCCCCTCGACGTACTGAAGGAGCTGACGTTCACGGCCCGCGACGTGACCGGGGCTGAGGCCCAGCGCCTCGGCCTGGCCACGCGGGGCGCCGACGAGCCGCAGGCCGAGGCCTTCGCCCTCGCCCGCACGATCGCCGAGCGCTCCCCCCGCGCCGTTCGCCGAGCGAAGCGCTTGTTCCGGGAAGCCAGCATCCTCGGACCGGACGACGCGCTCCGCTTCGAGACGGAGCTCCAGCTCGAGCTGCTCGGCTCCCCCGAGCAGCTCGAGGCGGTCAGCGCCCAGATGGCCAAGCGCCCACCCAGGTTCGACTGAGCCAGGGCGAGGGGGACTGAGCTATCGTGCTCGAGCCGATGCCTACGGTTCCCCGCCCGGCCCTCCTCGCTCCGCTCGCCCTCGCGATGATGGCCAGCGCCGTGTCGTGCGGCGGCTACCTGAATCTCGCTCCGCAGGAGGAGAGCCTCGAGGAGATCGGGCGGATCTCGGGGGAGGTCCACGTCCCGGCGTGGTCGGGGGCGGTGCTCTGGGTGGCCCTGCTCCGCGTGCCCCACGCCGGCGCCGGCCTCGACCGCGTCGTCGACTACTACCGCCTCGCTCGCCCTGGGCCCTACTTCTTCTACGCCGCGCCGGGCCGCTACCGGGTGGTGGCGGTCGAGGACCCGGACCGCGACGGAGAGCTCGAGCCAGGTGAGCGGCTGGGATCCCACGGGCGCTTCGCGATCCTCACCATCGAGCGTGGCCAGCACCTCGAGGGCATCGATCTGACGGTCGTCAACGCCGATCCGGCGGATCTGCCGCCCCACGACCCAGGCATCGTGGAGCGGCGGCGCGCCGTCGGCGACATCGCAGCTCTCGACGAGGAGCGCTTCGCCGCCGAGGCGGCCCACGACGGCGTCTACGACGTGTTCCGCTTCATCGACGAGCGCCGCGCGGCGGGCATCTTCTTCCTCGAGCCGTACGACCCCGCCAAGACGCCGGTGCTGTTCGTCCATGGGTTCGCGGGCTTCGCGCAGCAGTTCGGGCCCCTCGTCGAGGCGCTCGACCGCGAACGGTTCCAGCCCTGGGTCTTCCAGTACCCCTCGGGCCTCCGCCTCGGGTTCGTCGCGCCCTACCTCGTCCGGGACCTCGAGGAGCTCAGGGTGAGCCACGGCTTCTCCGGCCTCTGCCTCGTGGCGCACTCGATGGGAGGCCTCCTGAGCCGCCACGCCCTCCGCCTCCACGCGTTCGACCGCGGGGAGCGGAAGCCCTACGTGCCGTTGTTCGTCTCGATCGCGTCGCCCTTCGCGGGCGTCCGCTCCGCGGGCCTCGGGGTTCATGCATCGCCGAACGTGGTCCCGGCCTGGCTCGACCTCGACCCCCACGGCGAGTTCGTGCGCACGCTCTACGACGCCCCGCTGCACCCCGGCGTCGACCACGGGCTGATCTGGGCCCACGGGCCGGGCGGGCTCGGCAGCGACGGGGTGGCCGACCTGATGAGCCAGCTGCGTCCGGCCGCCGTGGAGGAGGCCCGCTTCACGTGGGGCACCGTGGCTAGCCATACGGGGGTGCTGGACGACGCGGCCACCACGGCGACCGTGCGCGGGTGGCTCGAGCATTGCCGGGAGCGCATCGCTGCGCTGGACCCGCCGGGTGCGCCGTCCCCCGCCGCGGCGTCCGCGCCCGCGTCGGCGTCCGCGCCCGCCGCGGCCCGGGCCTCGGGCTCGCCGATGTCGTCGGTGGCCGGGGGTCCGTGACCGGCGAGGAGCTCCTCCTCGACCTCCGGCCCGAGCGGGTCGAGGCCAGCCTCGCCCGATCCGCCGGGACCCACGTGCTGGGCGACGGGCGCACCCTCGCCTACGACGAGCACGGCGATCCGGGCGGTCGCCCCGTCTTCTGGCTCCACGGCGCGCCGAGCTGCCGCCTGGAAGCGATCGCGGCAGGCTCCTGGGGCGAGCGCGCCGGCGTGCGATGGATCGCCCCGGACCGCCCTGGGCTGGGGGGCTCGAGCCTTCGCCGGGGAGGCGGTGCGCTCGACGTCGCCAGCGATATCGCAGCCCTCGCCGACGCCCTCGGCCTCGCGCGCTTCGCCGTGTTCGGCGGGTCCGGCGGGGGCCCCTACGCCCTCGCCTGCGCGGCCGCCCTCGCCCCTCGCCTCGACGCGGTGGTCTGCTCCGCCCCGGGCGGCGTCGCGGCCGAGGCGCCCGCCGTCGCGGGGTGGGTCGACCGCCTCGCCAGCGCCCTCGCCCGCCACGCCCCGCTTCTGCTCCACGCGTACTTCCGCGTGATGGGCCTCGCCGCGGCGGTGCCGTCGGCGGTCCTCTCCGCCGCCGCCGTCGGGGTGGAGGCTCCGCTGGTCCGGGCCGCGGTGCGGACCGGCCTCGGCCGGGCGCTCCTGCGCGAGACCTTCCGACAGGGCACCCAGGGCGCCGTGGACGACTTCCGGCGGCTCGGCGACTTCGGGTTCCGCCTCGGCGCCATCGGGACGCCCGTCCTGTTCGTGCAGGGCACGCGCGACCCCTTCGTGCCCGTCGAGCAGACGCGAGCCTTCGCCCGGCTCACCCCCGGAAGCCGCCTCGTCGAGCTGGAGGGCGCCGGGCACGGCGGCGCGATCTTCGCGCGCGACCGCATCGCGGCCGAGCTCGGCTGGGCACCCCGCCCGCCGGGGTCTGCGCCTGGAGGCGCGTAGCACGCCGCCCGGCTGCCGACTCGCGCGAACAGGGAGCGGTTGCTCGGTCGACTACAGGTCGGGGGAGACCTCGACGCGCATCCGCCGCTCGCTCCGCGCCGGCTGGCTGACCCCGCCCCGGGCCAGGGTGGCCCGGCTCATGTTCGAGAAGTCGAGCTCGCTGAAGGCCGTCAGCGCGTGCAGATCGACCCGCGCCGAGCCCACCCCCGTGGACTCGTACGCGTCGAGGGTCACGTCCACGTCCGCCTCGCGGGTCGGGTCGGTCAGGGGCTGCTGGGGCGCGGACCCCCGGAACGTGACCTGGAGGACCGGCCCGTCGCTCGTCATCTCGCTGACCGTGTAGACGACGGTCTGGGTGATGTGGCGGATCGGCCCGGCCTGGGTCTCCCGTGTGGTCTCCCACCGGGCGCCGACCCCGACCTGCTCCTCGGGCAGGGGGACGGTCATCAGCGTGGCGCGGATGTCGCCCAGCATCTGGGCGGTCTCGAAGGAGACGTCGGGCGGCAGGGGCACCCGGGTGCCGCGGGTGCGCCCCAGCCGATCGGTGACGAGCACGCCCCGAACGCGGCTGAGGGGCTCGACCTGCCGCTGGATTGCCGCGGCGGCCTCCGGGTCCACCTCCGCCGGCACGGCGGCCTGGGCCATGTCGATGACGACGGGGATCTCGACGAGGCTCCCGTCGAGGCGGGTCGGCCCGAGGCGGACCAGCAGGCTGATCGGGGGCGTCCCGCCCATCTGGGCCTGCCCTCCCGACTCCGCGATCTCCTGGATCGCCAGGCGGACCAGCACGTTCTCGACGTGCCCCTCGTCATGGCGGTAGCGCAGGGCCCGCCGCGGCGTCGCCCCCGGCGCGAGGAGGCGAACCGCCAGACCCCGCGTGTCCGCGTTGGCTTCGCGTGCGTCGTCCGTGCCGGTGCTGGGGCCACCCCCGCACGCCGCGACGGCCATGCCGACCGCTGCTGCGCAGGTGACCCGGAGCGGGCGTCGAATCGAGGCTCGGTTGGTCATCGTGTCCCTTCTCCCGTCGCCGCCATCGCCTCCGGCGAGGGGCTGCGGGTATCCTCCGCGGCGCATGCTACCGCGCTTCCGACGGATCCAGGCCGGGCGGATCGTCCTGGCCGGTGCGCTCGCCGCCGGCGTGGCGGGCGCATGCGGCGCACCCGCCCCGCCCGTCACCCCCGACGCGCCGACGGTCGAGCTGAGCCACCGCCCCGAGCCCGGCGTCGAGCGCTCGGTCGCGGTGGGGATCTACCGGCAGGGCCCGGCGGGGCTGGTCGCCCTGGAGATCGAGGGGCGCGGACGCGTCGCGGCCGCCGACGGCGACCAGCGCACCCACGTCTTCGCGGTCGAGCGGGCCCGCGTGCGGGAGAACGGGCGCTCCGTCCAGCCCGAAGGCGCGCTCGGGGCCCTCGCCTCGATGGAGGGGCTCGAGCTGCGCTGGGTCACCGACGCCCGGGGCAACCTGCGCGGCACGCCCGAGGTCCACGGCGGCGGCGACCCGGACGCGAGCTGGGTCCCGCGGGTGCTCCTCGACGACCTGGTGCAGTTCACGGGGACGTTCCCGGCCGAGCCGGTCCCGATCGGGGGCACGTGGACGTCCCCCTGGCACCTCCACAGCCTCGACGGGCAGTACGTCGCCGTCGGTGAGCTGCGCTCCCGGCTCGACGGCGTCGACGCGGGGCTCGCTACGATCGCGCTCGACGGCAGCGTCAGCCTCCCCCGCGACGAGACCCGCGCCTACACCGTGGTCGGGGAGGGCAGCGCGCGCGGCGCGAGCCGGGTGGCCCTGGCGAGCGGGGAGACCGTCGATGCGCGCCTCGAGGTGGAGCTGATGGCGACCGCGTGGGCCAACGGGCCCGACGGATGGCGCCACGACATCGAGGCCACGGTGGAGCTCCGCCTGTGGCGCCTCGACCTCGACGGCGTCGAGCCTCCCCCCGCGGGGCCCCTGGCCCGCTGCGACCAGCGGCTCAGGAGCTGAGCGCGGGCGCGCTGTCGGCCACGCCGGAGGCCGAGGATCTCGCCTACGGCCGGCCGACCTCCGCCCGGCCGACGTGGGCCGAGGGCCGGCCGCTGGTGGAGCCGGGGGTCGTCGTCCGCGTCGAGCCGCGCGCGGTCTTCGTGGCCGGCCACCGGGTCAACGTCGAGGACTGGCTCGCCGAGCCGGTCGGGGAGCTGACGCCGCGCGTCGTGTACCTGGACGTCGCTCCCGAGGTGACGCTGGCCCGCCTTCGGCCGATGGTCGCCTCGCTCCGCGACCGGGGCGAGGTGCGGCTCCTGGTCAGCCCCGCGGAGGAGGCCCCGATCGACTGGGCCGCCCAGCGCGAGCACCTGGCCGAGGTCGCGCGGGACTGCGCCCCGGTGGCGGGGGCCGCGGACCTCGCGGCCGGGGACGAGGTGCTCGACCGCCCCTTCGTGCTCACGCATGCGATCCTCGAAGGCCTCGGGGTGTGCCGCTGCGAGGTCGCCGATCTCGAGGCGGTGGCGGGGATCCTCACGGAGGCCCGCCTCGCCCTTCACGATCGGCTGAGGTGGATCGCCTGGCCGGAGGGTATCCTCGGCGCCCCGGGCCCTGCCCTGGCCCGGGACCTTCCGGCACGCCTGGCCGGCGCGACCCCCGCCGACCCGAACCCATCGAGAGGACCATGAGAACGACCCTGATGCTCGCGCTCGCGCTTCCTCCGCTCGCCGCCGCCTGCGGGGGGCAGCAGCAGGTCACCCCGGTCCGCGGGGACGAGGTCGCTGGCCTCGACCAGACCGCCTTCAGCACCAGCCTCGACGCGCGCGACCTCGATCAGATGTTCACGGAGGTGATGACCACCGCTCGGCAGTCGGCGATCGTCGCGCGCTGGCGCGCTCAGCCCGCGCCGCCCGTGGTCGCCGTCCTCCCGCTGCGGAACGAGACGACCGAGCACGTCGACAGCCAGCTCGCTACGCTGGGACGACGGATCGAGACCGAGCTGATCAACGCGGCGGGGGCCCGCGTGGTGAGCCTGGAGACCCAGCCGACGCTGATGGAGGAGGTGCGCCGGCAGAGCTCGACGGCCTTCGATCAGAGCACCGTCGCGACCTGGGGGCGCCAGCTCGGGGTGCAGTTCGTCGTGGACGGCAACCTCTACTCCGCGGACGAGCGGGCCGGTCAGCAGCGGCGGATCCAGTACTTCCTGTTCGTCCGCATCATCGACGTGTCGACCAGCGAGGTGGTGTTCCAGCAGGAAGCCTCGGTCACCAAGGCCCTCCTGGCCCGGTGAGCGGCGCGTCGGCGTGGGCGCCCTGACCGATCGACGCGGCTCGCTGTGGGTCCCGGCCCTCGCCGTGACCCTCGCCGCCTGCAGCGGAGGCTACTCGCAGACCACCCGGGCGGCGAGGCAGGCCCTGGACCGGGGCTACCCCGACCAGGCCCTCGCCGCGCTCAACCAGAACCTGGGCGTCGCCGGGGGCGAGGACGTCCCGGACGACACGTCCGGCAACGTTGCGCTGAAGCTCCTCGACCGGTCGACGGTGCTGCAGATGCTGGAGGACTACGAGCACTCGGCCCGCGACCTCCAGATCGCCGACCAGCAGATCCAGCTGCTCGACTTCAGCGACCGCGGGGGGGCCGACGTCGTCCGGTTCCTGTTCAGCGACGAGGCGGGCCCCTACCACGCGCCGGCCTACGAGAAGCTGATGATCAACACCATGAACATGGTGAACTACCTCGCGATGGGCGACCTGAACGGCGCGCGGGTCGAGGCGCGCCGGCTGGCGGTCATGCAGCGCTACATCGACGAGACCGAGGGCGAGGCGGCCGCGTTCCTCGGGGCGTCAGGGTACCTGGCGGGCTTCATCTTCGAGCAGAGCGGGAGGCCGGACGAGGCGCTGCGCTGGTACGACGAGGCGCTGCGGCGCCAGCCGTTCCGGAGCCTGGAGCAGCCCGTGCGGGCGCTTTACGCGCGCGGCGCCTACCGGAGCCCGCGCCTCGAGGAGCTGGTCGCCCGTCAGCCGCCCTGCCCCGCGCCGTGCGCCCCGGAGCCGGGCGCGGACGTGCTGATCATCGTCAGCCATGGCCGCGTCCCCGCGCTGGAGGCGCGCCGGATCAACGTCGGCCTCGCCCTGACCTTCGCGGCCCCCTTCCTCGCGCCGACCAACTACGTGACGGCCCGGCGGCTCGCCGCCCAGGGCCTGGTCACCTACCTCAACTTCCCGGCCCTCGGCGAGACGACGCAGCGCTGGGGAGCCGCCACTGCCACCCTCAACGGGGCGTCCCTCCCTCTCGAGGACGCCCTGGCCGTCGATGAGGAGGCGCGCCGCGCCTACGAGGGCGTGAAGGGGCAGATCATGGCCGCCGCCGTCACGCGGATGATCACCCGGGTGGCCGCAGGCCAGGTGGCGCGAGCGGCCGGCCGGGGGGGGACCCTCGGGACGGTGCTGAGCCTCGGAACCCAGATCGCGCTGAACGCCGCCGACACGCCGGACACCCGGAGCTGGGGCACGCTCCCCGCCCGCCTGACCCTCGGCCGCGTCCGTGTGCCGCCCGGGACGCACACCGTGGTGATCGACGCGGGAGGCGCCACGGCGACGCGGCGGCTCGAGGTCGCGGACGGCGACTTCGCGGTCGCGATCCTGACCTCCCTCCGCTGAGGGCGCTCTAGCCTTCGGCCAGGTCGTCCAGCAGCCGCTGCAGCCGGACGCGGACCAGGGCGTCGACGTCGGCGACCTGCCTCGCGGTCGGCGGCTCGCCGGACCTCGCGCCCACGTCCTCCGGCCGGATCGGGTCCCCGACCCGGTAGCGGAGGCGGACCGGCATCGGCAGGTGGGGGAAGGGGCCGAGGGCCAGGCCCCAGGGCAGGGAAAGGTGGATCGGCCAGATGCTCGCGCGCGCGACCCTGGGCAGGCCGATCCGCTCCGCGAAGCGGCGGCCGTCGGTGAGCACGAGCAGGGTGTGGTGGGCGCCGGCGTGAGCGACCGGGACGAGGGGGACACCCGCGGTCAGCGCGAGGCGGGCGTAGCCGGTGCGCCCCCCGAAGCGCACCCGGTAGCGCTCCCGGAAGGGGCGCCAGACGTCGAGGTCGCCGCCCGGCATCACGAGCAGGTCGTGCCGCCAGTCCCGGAGCACGCGCTCCGCGATGCGACGGTCCGCCTGGAGCGCGCCGAGGCGGGCCAGGAACGGGCCGGTCCATCGGTTGCCGAGCAGCATCTCGTGCGCTGCCGGGCGGATCGGACGGCCGACCCCGAAGTGGCGATACCAGGCGACCGCGAAGCCCCAGGCGTCGAGCACCGTGGTGCCGCCGCTGTGGTTGCTGACGACCATCGTCGGCGCCGGTGGGACGCGCCCCAGTCCCTCCACGTCGAGGGGGAAGTAGCGTCCCGGCCCGAAGAAGCGACCGACGACCTCGAGCACCCGCGCGACGTGGTCGGGGTCGTAGTCGTCGAGGTTCGCGCCCCACGTCACCCCGCGCGGGTGGACCCAGCGCAGGAAGGCGCTCTTCTCGGTGCGACGCCGGCGCGGGGCGCCCTCGCTGCCCGGCGCGCCGCCGTCGGGCGGGGCCCCCTCCGCCCCGGACGGCTCCATCGACTCCAGCACCGACGCGACCTCCGCCATGCCTCCCTCACCATAAGGCCAGCTCACAGAAGCGCCTTCCCCCGGCGGCGATCGCGATGCTAGGTTCGTGGGCTCGCTCGCCCGAGGAGCGTCGAGGGGACCGAATGCACCAGCAACTCCCGTGGGTGACGGACCAGATCCTGCGCGCGCGGCTGCGGCTGGAGGGCTACCGCGGGCGGAGCGTCGACGCGTCGACGGGGCGGGTCCACGTCCTCGACGCGCCGGGGCGCGGTGACCTGCCCGCCGTCCTCGTCCTGCACGGCCTCTCGTCGACCAGCGCCCAGTACGACAACCTGCTGAGGCGCCTGCGGCCCCACGTCCGGCGGGTGCTGGCCGCCGACCTGCCGGGTCACGGCCAGAGCGCCGCGCCGGCGCCCGGGCTCTGCCATCGGACGATGTACCAGGGCCTCGAGGAGGCCCTCGACCAGGTCCTCGGGCAGCCGACCGTCCTGTTCGGCAACTCCCTCGGGGGCGCGGCGGCGATCCGCTACGCGCTCCACCGCCCCGAGCGGGTGGCCGGCCTCGTGCTCGCGGCTCCGGCCGGCGCGCCGACCCCGCCCGCGATGATGGAGGCGCTGCGCGCGCGGCTCGCGATGGCCGACCACGAGGCGGCCCTCGACTTCGTCGATCGCCTGTTCCACCGGCCGCACCCGCTGCGCCACGTCCTTGCCCTCGGTGTGCGCGGCAGCTTCGCGCAGCCCTCCGTCGGGCAGCTTCTCCGGAGCCTCGGCCCCGACGCCATGCTCCGGCCCGAGGACCTCGCGGCCCTGGCGATGCCGACGCTGGTGCTGTGGGGCGGCGCCGACCGGGTGTTCGGGCCGGAGGAGCGCGACTTCTTCGCCCGCCACCTCCCGCCGCATGCGCGCTTCGTGCACGTGACCCGCTACGGCCACGTGCCGCACATGTGCCATCCGGACTGCCTGGCGGGGCGGATCCTGGCCCAGTGCCGGGCGATCGCGGCGGGCACGGCCGCCTACGGCGGCGGCGACCGGCCGGCGGCGCTGCCTTGAGCCCACCCGGCGCTTTCAGCGGCGGCGAGCCCGTCGCCGTCGGGTCGGCGCGGCCCCGGCCGCCCCCGCCTCGCTCCGGACCTCGCCGCCCTCGACCTCCGCCAGGTGGACCGCGATCCGCGCGAGGGTGCGCTCGACCTGCAGGCGCACCCAGCCGCGCAGGATCAGGACCTGAGCGAAGGTCCAGCCGAGCACGAGGGAGACAGTGAACACCACCCCGGGGATCGTCGGCGGCCCGAACACGAGGCTCACGAACAGGGGCAGGAACGCGAGCACGTAGGGGAACAGGGTGACCGCGGGCAAGAGGTGGGTGCTCAGCACGAGCTCGCCCCCCTCCGTCGTCGCCCGGACGCCGGCGATCGTGGGGTCCGCGCCGGTCCGGATCCGGATCACGGCCGGCCCCGCCCCTCGCGGGGGATGGAACTCGACGGCGGGGCTCGAGAAGGCGTCGGGCCAGGGGAGGCGCGTCGGGTCGATCGCGCCGCCGGCGCTCTGCCGGTAGCCGCGCCGATCGGGCTCCGGGGACGGGGCGCGCAGGCGGTCCCGGAGGGCGTCGGTCAGCTCCATCCGGTGCGTCGGGCCCGGGACGGGAGCCAGCCGCGCGGCGAGCCGCGGCAGGCCCCAGTGGAGGGTCGACTCCACCGCCAGGATGACCAGCGCGACGCCGAGGAAGGCGAGCTCCACCCGTCAGACCCCCCGCACCGCCGCGGCGACCCGCCGGGCCTCGACCTCGTAGGGGATCGCCAGGTAGGCCTGCCGGTCGGTCAGCCCGCGCGCCCGCCCGCGGGCGAAGGCGAGGAGGTAGCGCGCGACGAAGGGAAGGGTCCCGTCGCGAAGGTACTGGGCGACGTGAGCCACCTCGTGGGCGACGAGGTCGAGCGGCAGCTCCCCCGCGCGCCCGTACACCCGCTTCGGCACGAAGACCTCGGTCCCGAGCGTGATCCCGTCCGCGCCCCCGGCGAGGGCCACGCGAGCGAGGGCGGAGCGAGGCCCCGGCGGCAGGCCCCCGTCGTGCGACACGAAGCGGGCCAGCCGCACCGCCCTCGCGCAGACCTCGGGCTCCGCGACCCCGCAGCGCCGCAGGCTCTCCTCGACCAGCGCCCGCTCCGCCGGGTGAAGGGATCGAAGGCGGCGGGGGCGGGCGGGGACGAGGAACACCGGGTTGCTCCGGGGCGGGTGCGGTGCCAGATGGCCCGCGCAGGGCCGAGATGAGGAACGAGTACCAGCGACGGCGGACCTTCGCCATCATCTCCCACCCCGACGCCGGGAAGACGACCCTCACCGAGAAGCTCCTCCTCTACGGCGGCGCGATCCACAGCGCGGGGGCCGTCAAGGCGCGGCGCGCGCAGCGGTCGGCGACCAGCGACTGGATGGAGCTCGAGAAGAAGCGCGGCATCAGCGTGACCTCCAGCGTGCTCCAGTTCGAGCACGGGGGGATCCGCTACAACCTCCTCGACACCCCCGGCCACCAGGACTTCAGCGAGGACACGTACCGGACGCTGACCGCGGCGGACTGCGCGATCATGCTGATCGACGCCGCCAAGGGGGTGGAGGAGCAGACCAAGAAGCTCTTCCACGTCTGCCGCATGCGGGGAACGCCGGTCGTCACGTTCGTGAACAAGCTCGACCGACCCGCGCGGGACGCCTTCGAGCTGATGAGCGAGGTCGAGGAGGTCCTCGGCCTCTCCACGGTCCCGATCACGTGGCCGATCGGGAGCGGCGACCTGTTCCGGGGCGTGTACGACCTCGCCGGCAAGCGCGTCCTGACCTTCGAGCGCACGCAGAAGAACGCGCAGCGGGCGCCCACGCAGGTGTCCGGCCTCGGCGATCCGACCCTCGACTCGATGCTCGGCGACGAGCAGGCGGAGCAGCTCCGGGGCGAGGTGGAGCTGCTCACGGGGGCCGGCGACGGCTGGGACCTCGACCGTTTCCTCGGCGGAGAGATCAGCCCCGTGTTCTTCGGCAGCGCGCTGACGAACTTCGGGGTCGAGCCCTTCCTCGAGGACTTCGCGGACATCTGCCCGCTGCCCGGCAAGCGCGAGACCAGCGAGGGCGACGTCGCGCCGTCCGACGAGCGGTTCACGGCGTTCGTCTTCAAGGTCCAGGCGAACATGGACCCGAGCCATCGGGACCGCATCGCCTTCATGCGGATCTGCTCGGGCCGCTTCGAGGGCGGGATGCGCGTCTACCACTTCCGCCTCGGCAAGAAGATCCGGCTCGCGCGCGCCGAGCAGCTCTTCGCCGATGAGCGCCAGCCCGTGATGGAGGCCTTCGCGGGGGACATCGTCGGCCTCCACGATCCGGGGATCTTCCGCATCGGCGACACCCTGTCCACCGACGGCCCGCTCACCTTCGACTCCGTGCCCCGCTTCAGCCCCGAGTTCTTCGCCCGGCTGCGCCTGAAGGACCCGATGAAGCGCAAGCAGCTCCAGAAGGGCATCCACGAGCTGGCGGAGGAGGGCACGGTCCAGCTCTTCGTCCAGCCGGGTCAGGAAAAGGACCCGATCTGCGGCGTGGTCGGCCAGCTGCAGTTCGACGTCCTCGCCTACCGCCTGGAGCACGAGTACGGCGCCCCCGTCGAGCTCGCCCGCTTGCCCTACAGCTTCGCCCGGTGGGTGGAGGGAGCGGAGAGCCCGAAGGAGCTCGAGCAGCGCCGCATCCCGATGGGCGTGGCGGACCTCGACGGCCGCCCGGTCGCGCTGCTGCGAGACCCCTGGGAGCTCGACCGCGTCCAGCGGGACAACCCGGCGTGGACGTTCCGGGAGACGGCGCCGATCAAGCTGGGCGGGGGGTGAGCGGCTGGCGGCCGCCGCACGCGGCCGCGCCTCAGGACGGGGGATCGTCCCGCCGGGGCACCACGCGCACCGTCATCCCTTCCTCCAGGCCGAGGCGCTCGCGCGCGGAGCCCTCCCGCACGCTGATCTCGACCTGCCCGGTCGAGCCGACCAGCGCGAGGGGCTCGCCCCGGGCCACCTCGCCGTAGAAGCGGCGCCGGGGGATCGTGCGGCCCCCGACCTCGACGTCTCCGTCGGGCTGGGCCGAGCCCCGGACGGTGCTGATCGCGTTGCCGAAGTGGTCGAAGGTCCAGATCTCGCCGGCCGGGCCGTCCGTGGGCTCGACCGGGGCGTGGACCAGGGTGCGCGCCTTGATCGCGGGGCCGAGGTGGCCCGCGGGCTCCCCTCGGGCGAGGAACGCGGCGGCGGGGCCGAAGACGTCCCGGCCGTGGAACGTCCGGGACACGGTCGGCAAGCGGTAGCGCGCGTCCTCGAGGACGTGCGCCCGCCGGGGCGGGTCGAGGGCCAGCGCCGCGCCGAGGATGCCGTTGTCCGGCGCGACGTAGAAGTGCTTGGCGGTCTCGACGACCAGGCCGCGCCGGCTCGTCCCGACGCCGGGGTCGACCACGGCGAGGACGATCGCGCCCGTCGGCAGGTGCGGCAGGGCGGCGTAGAGCTGGTAGCTCGCGTGCCGCACGTCCTGGGGGGGGACGCCGTGGGTCAGGTGGAGGATTCGCGCGTGCGGGGAGATCGAGGCGATCACCCCCTCCACCACCCCGACGTACGCGTCCCGGACCCCGAAGTCGGAGAGGAAGCAGATCGGTCCGGGCTCGGGCATCAGGGGATCAAAGAAACAGCATCACGTAGAGACAAGCCAGGACGAGCTGGACGATCGCGTAGGGGAAGGCCATCCGGACGAAGCGCGCGAAGCCGAGGTCGAGGCCGTTCTTGTGGATCAGCGTGACCGCCACGACGGTCGACGCGCTCCCGATCGGGGTGATGTTGCCGCCGAGGTTCGCCCCGAACACCACCGACCACCACAGCGGTGAGTCGCCCTCGGTGCCGAGCCCCCGGAGGATGTTCGCGAGCATGGCGGCCAGCGGGATGTTGTCGGTCACGCTCGACGCGACGGCGCTCGCGACGAGCAGCACGCCCGCCTGTCCCGGCAGGCTCAGGAGGGCGGAGAGGCCGACGCCGATCGCGTGGAGCACCCCGGCGTGCTCCATGACGTTGATCACGATGAAGAGCGCCGCGAAGAACCCGATCAGGTCCCAGTCGACCGCCGAGTAGAACCGCTCGACGTCGGACCGGAAGCGGACCAGCACCACCGCCGCGAAGGCCAGCGCCACGAAGCCCATCCCGAGATCGCTCACGACCGGCAGCACGCTCGTGGTGGCGATCGTCAGGATGAACAGCACGCTCATCACCGCACCGAAGGCGAAGAAGCCGGGGCTCTCGATGCTGTCGCGCTCATCGAAGGTCGCGACCAGCTCGGCCGCCTGGGCCCGCTCCTCGGCGCTGCCGAGGCGATGGATCCCGAACAGGCGGGAGCCGAGGGCGAGGGTCGCGGCCGTCGCCACCACGACGTAGGGGCTCGCGACGAGGAAGAAGCTGACGAAGCTGATGCCCGCGGTCTGACCGATGATGATGTTGGGGACGCTGCTGATCAGCGTCAGGAGCCCGCCGACGTTGGTCAGGAGCCCCTCGATCAGGAGGAAGCCGAGGAGCTTGTCCTCCTGGCCGAGCTTGGTGAGGGACACGCCGGACAGGGACCCCACGATGATCATCGCGGTGACGTTGTTCAGCATTGCGCTGAACACGACCGTCATGCCTCCGTAGAGCACGAGCAGCACGAGGGGATCGCCTCGGCTCAGTCGCGTCAGGCGGATCGCGATCCAGGCGAACAGCCCCGACTTGGACACGACGTCGACGAAGATGCTCGAGCCGAGGATGATCGCGATGACGCCCCAGTCGATCGCCGCGATGTAGACCGGCATCTCCACGTGCTCGTGGAGGGAGTTGGTCAGGTCGTCGGTCGGCAGGAGCCGGAAGCCCTCCGCCAGCACCAGGCTCACCACCGCGGCGATCCCCGTGATGAAGGACTTCTTGGCGTGCAGGCGCTCCTCGAGGGCCAGCGCCAGCACCATCAGGACGAGGATCGCCGCGAACAGGGACGTCACCCACCCCGCGACGGGGATCCGTGTCGCCTCGGCGGCCTCGACGACGGGCGTCGCCTGGAGCAGGATCGTGCCGAGCACCGCCCGCCTCAGAGCATCAGGATCGGGGTCTCGCGGAGCTTGACCGCGAGGCTGTAGGCCTTGCCGTGGAGCGCGAGCTGGTCCTCGTCCTTCGTGTGGAACACGAGGAGGTCCACGTCGTGCTCGCGGACCAGCCGCTCGTAGTCGGCCAGGGTGTGCCCCATCCGCACCACCGGCTCGACCGACAGGGTCAGGTGGGCCTGCTCCTCGAGCACCTCCCGGCAGCTCTCCACGTAGTCGGACGGCTCCTTGAGGAGCCGGGCCCGGATGTCCTCGCGGGCGGTCTCCGTGTCGATGGACGGGAGCTTGCCGATCACCTCCATGTAGCGGGCGAACACGGCGTCGTCCTCGACGTGGGTGAGGTACAGCGTCCCCCGGGGGCGGGTGAAGCGCGCCCCGTAGTTCACGAGGCGATCGTCGCCGGTCAGGTGATCGGTCAGCACCATCACCCGCGCGGTCTGCGCCTCCCGGAACGGGAGCGCCGGGTGCTCGTGGGGGTTCGGCAGGACCACGACGGGGGTGGTCGTCTCCCGCGTCAGGACGTTGAGGTAGACCCCGAGGGAGTAGGGCCACCGCCAGGTGCCGAAGCGGACGTTCCGGTAGCTGACCACGAGGTCCGGCTCGGCGTCCTCGACGAGGCGCAGGAGAGCGTCCACGTCCTGCGCGTCGCTCTCGGTGAGCGCCCGGTACGCGACGTCGTCGCCCAGCTCAACCAGGAAGGCGCGCGTCGCCGCGAGGTAGCGCTCCGCCCCGGCCGCCGGCAGGTCGGTGACGACCAGGCAGCTCCGCACGTTCACGCGCTCGTACGCGTAGCGGCGCCGCTCGGCCGACCGGAACACCGACTCGAACTGGTCGACGAGGGACACGGCGAGGCCGTTAGACCAAACCCGCGTCGGGGAGGTCAAGGGACGCCAGGGTCCTGCCGCTCCGACGGACGTTGACCGCGGGCCCCCGCCCCTGTAAGCAGCCCGCCACATGGGGAGCAGCCCTGCACGGTGCGGGGCGTTGACAACCGAGATCGATGTGCGGTCGTCCGACGGACGACGAGGGCCCGATCCGGGCCCGAAGAGGGAAGCCGGTGTGAGACCGGCGCGGCCCCCGCCACTGTGACCGGGGACATCCCGGGCGCGAACGCCACTGGTCCGCTCGCCTGCGAGCGACCGGGAAGGCAGCCCGACGATGGACGATCCGGGAGCCAGGAGACCTGCCGCGCATCGTGACCGACCGATCCCGCGGGGTGCGGGGTGGGAGGAGCGATGAGCAAGATATCGAAGCGGGTCGCGATCGCGGCGACCCTGGTGGGGCTGGGCGCCTGCGGGCAGTCCTTCGGGGTCGACGGAAGCGTCCCCGTGGACGGAGGAGCGGCCCCGGACGACGGCATGGCCTCCGACCTGGGCGGGCCGGACGGCGGGACCGACGCCGGGGCCGACGCGGGCGTGGACGCGGGTCCACCCGATGCGGGCGGGCCGTGCGGAGGCGTGACGTGCGGCGTCGACGAGGCCTGCGTCCGCGACGTCTGCCTGGCCACCTGCGGGGGCGACCTGAGCGGATGGGACGACGCCCTTTCGGGGGAGCTGACCCCCCTCTTCAACCTGTGCCGTGGGGTCACCCCGCGCGGCGCCTTCCTCGCCGACGACGCCCTCGAGGTGTACGACCTGACGAGCGGTCAGGAGGGGGCCGTCACGACCTTCGAGGTCTCGCGCTTCGTCGCGGGACCGCCGGACCCCCCGTGCCCCACCCCAGTGGGCACGGCGTCGCTCTCCTACGTGTCCGAGGGCGTGCTCACCTTCGCGGGAGGCTTCCTTCCCGTGAGCCCGGACGGATCCCGCGCGGCCTTCGGCTCGAGCCGGAGCGACTTCCCCTTCCCGGGCGAGCTCTACGTGATGGCCACGGACGACGGGACCCTGGACGCGGAGGTGGCCGGGGAGGGGATCTTCGACGCGGCCTTCCGCGATGACGACCGCATCGTGGTCGCGGCGGGGGGCCTCGGCGGGACCAGCGGGGTGGCGCTCTACCAGGTCGACCTCGCCGGCGCGAGCCCGTCGGTCGCTCGGGTGGGCACGACCCTCGGCGACGCGAACGGCGCCGTGGCGTGGAGCGCGAGCGGGTTCGCCCTGATCGGGGGCTTCACGTTCCTCGGGCCCTGGGCCGATGGCGAGACGGGGGACAAGGTCTTCCTGGTCACCGAGGAGGCCTTCGATGGCGTGTTCAACGGCCGGGACCCGGTCGAGGTCGGCGCCAGCCCCTCGCCCACCGGGGTGTTCGAGCTGCGGACGCCGGCGGACGAGGCCCTCGGCTCGAGCTTCGTCCACCTCAGCAACGACACGCTCGTGGTCACGGAGCGCGACGAGCTCTTCATGCTGGTGCGACTGGCCGCCTACGACCTCACGTTCGACCCGACCGTGGGGGCGACCCTCGACAACGAACGCGACCTGACCACCGGGGCCCTGTTCTTCGGCGTGGTCGAGGCGGGGCCCGACGAGCTGCTCCTCGGTCACGCCGCCGGGGCGCTCCGCGTCCGGCGGGACTGAGGGCCCGTTCACGGCCGTCCGGCGGCCGGGCGAGCGCGGGGCCGCGTGGTAAGGTGGCCGGACCTTCGCCGCGGAGGCGACCTCATGACTTGCACTACGTTCCTCGTGCGCTCGCCGGCTGACCGGCGGGCCCTTCGCCGCTGGGCGGGCCGGTCCCTGCCCGCCCTGGCGCTCGCGGCCATCGCCTGCGGCTCGTCGGGGGACCCCGACGCGGGACCGCCCGACGGCGGCCCCGACGTCGCCGACGCGGGCGTCGACCTCGGCCAGCCCGATCTCGGGCCCTTCGACGCCGGGCCGCCCGATCTCGGGCCCTTCGACGCCGGGCCCGACGCCGGCCCGCTGCCCTGCTCGGTCGCGGGCTGCCCCGGCGGCGAGGCCTGCGTGCGCGAGGTGTGCGTCGCGACGTGCAGCGCCGACCTGAGCGGCTGGGACGACGCGCTCGGCGAGACCCTGACGCCCCTGACCAACTTCTGCCGGGTGGCGGAGACGCAGGCGGTCTCCCGCGGCGGGGACGGGCTCGTGGTGCTCGACGTCACGTCGGACAGCGGGAGCGCGCCGCCGGACCTCGTCGTGTCGCGCTGGGTCGCCCGCGTGGGGGGTGTCGCGAGCCCGACGGAGGTCGGCCGGGCGACCCCCATGCTCAGCGCGGCGGGGGCTGCCTTCGAGGTCAACGGCTTCGCCGAGATCAGCGAGACGGGCGACGCGCTGCTGTTCGGCTACGCGGAGATCGGATCGCCCTTCGAAGGCGAGATCTTCGACGTATCCCTGCCCGACGGCGATCCCGCCCAACGGCCCGTGCGCGCCAACCTGGCGGCCGCCTGGCTGAACAACAGCCGGTTCCTGGCGACGGCCACCGCGGTGAACGAGGGCGTCGCCGACGACCAGATGGGCGTCGGGATCTACGTGGTCAACCGGCTCGACGAGACGGACAACCGCCTCGTCGTGACGGGGATCGGCGACATCCACCAGGGCCTGGAGGTCGGACCGGGGTGGGTGCTCGTGGCCGGGATCACCTTCGGCGGCAGCTGGCCCGACGGGGCCGAGGAGGGGCCCCGGGCCTTCGTCCTGAGCAGGTCGAGCGTCCAGAACGCGATCGTGCGCGACGAGGTCGTCAGCATCTTCGACGGCAGCGGGCTCACGGTGGGCATCTTCGAGGTCTTCGACCCGTTCCGGCCCGGCGACCGGAGCCCGCTGGAGACCGAGTTCTTCGGCCTCGGCAACTCGCGGCTGGTCACCTTCACCCGCACCGCCGGGCTGACCGCCTGGACCGCGGACTACTCCCGCTTCAGCGGCATGGCCCTGAGCAACGGGGTCACGCTGTCGACGGGGGACACGTTCACGCGGGCCTTCGAGGGCGGCTTCTCCACGCTGCTCCTCGCCCATGCCGACGGCCTCCTCCTGGTGCGAGAGGACTGACGACCCCCGGGCCGGGCTCGGCCGAACGGGCGCCGGCGCTCACTCCCCGACGGTCAGGGTGCGGTCCGCCAGCCGCCGCCGCTGGCCTTCGTCGTGGGTCACGAGGATCAAGGCGAGGCCGTCGTCCTCTCGCTGCCGGGCGTGCGCCGCCTCGACCCTCGACACGGCGGTCGCATCGTGGGCTCCGGTCGGCTCGTCGAGGAGCAGGACGCGCGGGCGGAGCAGCAGGGCCCGGGCGAAGGCGACCCGCTGCTGCTGGCCGACCGAGAGCTCCTGGCCCCGACGCTCGGGGGTCCCTCCGATCCCGAGGTCGGCGAGGAGAGCCCGCGCCCGCTCCTCGTCGAGCCCGCCCCCGACGCTCCGGTAGGTGAAGGGCAGCCGCAGCTCGTCGAGCACGGTGCCGCCGAGCAGGACCGGGCGCTGGGGCATGAGCTGCACCCGGCGCCGCCACTGCGGAACGCCGAGCTCCTCGGGGGAGCGCCCGTCGAGGCGGAGGGTCCCCGCATGCGGGTCGTCCAGGTACGCCAGGGCGCGGAGCAGCGTGCTCTTGCCCGCGCCCGACGGGCCGGCGATGGCGAGGCATGCTCCCTCGTCGACCCGGAACGAGAGGCCCTCGAGCACGGGCCGCGCCCCTCGTCCGACCGCCAGCTCGTCGACCTCGAGCACCCGCGGGGACCTCTAGCAGACCCGCCCGACCTCGGGCAGAGCGGACGCCTCGAGGGCTCCCGAGGGGCCGCCGGAGGACGCCGGCGAGGGCCTGGGAGGCGTCCTTGACAGGGCCTCAGCGAAGGCTAACCTCCGCGCCCGCGCCTCAGGGGATCGCTCCCCCGGACCTTTCTTTCCCGACCGGAGAAGCACCGCATGAGCGACGTGATGATCGAGGCCCGGGGCCTCGGCAAGAGGTACGGAGAGGTCGTCGCCCTCCGCGATGCGAGCTTCGAGCTTCGACGGGGTGAGATCCTCGGCTTCATCGGCCCGAACGGGGCCGGGAAGTCGACGACGATGAAGATCCTCACCTGCGTGATCGCCCCGACCTCTGGCACCGCGACCGTCAACGGCTACGACATCTGGGACGACTCGCTCGGCGTCCGCCGCTCCGTCGGCTACCTGCCCGAGAGCAACCCGCTCTACGACGACATGCTCGTCATCGAGTACCTGCAGTGGGTCGCCGCGATGCGCACGCTGCCGAGCGCCGTGGCCAATCAACGGGTCGACACCGTCATCGGCGAGACCGGCCTCGGCGACGTGCTCGGCCGCCCGATCGGGGAGCTCTCGAAGGGCTTCCGCCAGCGGGTCGGCCTGTCCCAGGCGCTGATCCACGAGCCGCCGATCCTGATCCTCGACGAGCCCTTCAGCGGCCTCGACCCGAACCAGGCCTCCGAGATCCGGAGCCTGGTGACGGGCATCGGCAAGTCCCGGAGCATCATCCTGTCCACGCACAACCTGGCGGAGGTCAAGCGGACCTGCCGCCGGGTGATGATCGTCGACCGGGGCCGGATCGTCGCCGACGAGCGCCTCGCCGAGATCGGCCGGGAGAACGGCGGCCGACGCTACCGGATCGAGGTGCTGGCGCCGGAGGGCCAGGCCCCCGAGACGTCCGCCCTCGCCGGCGTGGCTGGCGTCCGCGCGGTGACCGTCGGCGACGCCCACGGCGGGGGGCGGCGCACGATCGAGGTCGAGGCCGACGCGCCGGAGGACCTGCGGCCCGCGCTGGTCGCCGCCGCGGCGGGCGCGGGGCTCGGCCTCCTGTCGATCGCGGAGGCGGACATCGACCTGGAAGGGCACTTCCGGGAGCTCACGACCCGCGACGCGGAGGTGTTCGGCACCTCCGACCCCGACGACCTCGACGACGCCCTGGACCAGGACGAAGAGGAGTAGACGGCCGACGGCCGGGCGGGAGCCATGCACAACACCTTGACGATTGCGGGACGGCAGTTCCGCTCCTACTTCAACGGCCCCGCGGCGTACATCGTGATCTGCCTGGTCTTGATGTTCGTCGGTGGGTTCTTCTGGTTCTACTTCTTCCTCGAGGGGCGGGCGGTCGCCGTCAACATGTTCCTCTGGCTCGGCCGGAGCCTGCTGTTCGCCGCGCCGGCCCTCACGATGGGCCTGCTCGCCGAGGAGCGCCGCAGCGGGACCCTCGAGCTGCTCGTCAGCCTGCCGGTGCGCGAGTCCGAGGTGATCATCGGGAAGTTCCTCGGCGCCTTCGGCCTCTACCTGGTGCTGGTCGCGCTGACGTTCGTCCATCCGATCGCGGTCGCGAGCCTCGGCGACCTCGACTGGGGGCCCGTCTTCAGCGGCTACTTCGGCATCATCCTCCTGGGCGCCGCGATGATCGCGCTCGGCCTGATGGCCTCCGCCTGGACGAACGACCAGCTGATCGCCTTCTTCGTCGCCTTCGCGATCATGCTCGTGCTGTACCTGGTGCCGATCGCGTTCCGCATCCTGATGAGCGGCACGCTCGCGACCTTCGTCGACTTCATCGGCCTGGAGGAGCACGTGCGGACCATGGCCCGGGGGCTGATCGAGCTCCGGGCAGTCATCTATCTCTTGTCGCTGACGATCATCGGCCTGATGGCCGCCTTCCGGGCTCTCGAGAGCCGCCGCTGGAGCTGAACGCCATGGCGACCGAGAACGACCAGACGACCACCGCCGAGCGGGGACCGGAGGCGCGCAGGCCCGCCCCCGAGCCGGGGCGCGGCCGTCGGCAGGGCGCGGAGTCGATCCTCTTCCTCGTCATCGTGGCCGCCGTGCTGGTGCTGGCGAACGTCTTCGCCTACTTCCAGTTCGCCCGCCTCGACGTCACGAGCGCCCGCCGGCACTCCCTGTCCCAGGGCTCCCGCAACCTGGTCTCGAACCTCGAGGAGACCATGGAGATCCGGGCGTACTTCACGGCCGACCTGCCGCCGCCCTTCAACGCCACCGAGCAGTACGTTCGAAACCTGCTGCAGGAGTACGCCGCGGCGTCGGGCGGGAAGATCCGACTTCGCATCATCGATCCCGACACCCAGGACGAGCGGGAGGAGGCCGAGGAGGACGGCGTCCAGGAGGTGTCCCACCAGGACTTCCAGAACGACTCGATCAGCATCAAGACCGGCTACCGCGGCATCGCGCTGAGCTACCTCGGCCAGGTCGAGACGATCCCGGTGGTCCGGGACACGCAGGGGCTCGAGTACGAGCTCACCCAGAAGATCCGCCTGATGACCCGCGACCCGCTCCCGATCGGCGTCCTCAGCGGCCACGAGAGCCCGACCCCGACCAAGGGCCTCGCCTCGCTCCGCTCCGCCCTGCCGGGGTACGAGCTGCGCGAGGTCAACGGCGCCCGCGAGATCGACACCGAGATCCGGGCGCTCCTCGTGATCGACCCGAAGGACGCCCTGACGGAGACGGAGCTCCGCCGCATCGACCAGTACGTGATGCGCGGTGGCTCCCTGGGGATCTTCGGCGGCGGCATGACGGTGGAGCTGGAGGGTGGCGTGACCGCCCGGCCCTCGGGCTCGAACCTCAACACGCTGCTCCAGCCCTGGGGCGTTCGGATCGAGGAGAACGTCATCCTCGACCAGATCTGCGAGCGCGTCCCCTACCAGACCCCTCGCGGGTTCCGGATCCCCCTCAAGTTCCCCCCGGCGCCGATCATCCGCTTCAGCGACGAGCAGCAGGAGCACCCGGCGCTCTTCCGCATCAACCAGGCCCCGGTGCTCTTCGTGAGCGAGCTGACGACGACGGAGGCGTTCCGGGGCCTCGACGGCCAGGTCCTCGGCCGCGCCTCCGAGTACGGGTGGACGGTCGAAGGCGACAGCATCGCCCTCCAGCCCCGGGAGCGGTGGCGCATCCCCGAGACCACGGGCGGGCAGGCGACGATGGTCGCCCTCGAGGGTCAGCTCCCGAGCGCCTTCAGCAGCGCGATGAGCGGGGAGGGGGACGACCAGGGCATCGAGGCGCCGGCGAGCGCCGAGCGCGACGTGCGGGTGTTCGTGTCCGGCGCGAGCAGCATGATGACCGACCAGTTCAACCCGCCGCCCCAGCCCGGCCAGCCGCCCCGGATGAGCGCGCCCCTCGCCCTCGCCCTCAACGTCGTGGACTGGCTCGCCCAGGACCAGGATCTGATCGCGATCCGCGCCAAGAACATCGAGGATCCGATCCTCGAGACCCCCGAGTCGATCCGCCGGGAGGCCGAGGAGGCGATCGAGGACGCGCAGGCGGAGGCGGAAGCGAGCGGCGAGGCGCCCGAGGTGGCCGCGGAGCAGCTGCGCGAGGCGGCGGAGGAGGCGATCGAGGAGCGGGACGCGGCCCTCGCCCGGCGCAAGGCGCTCTACCGGTGGGGCCTCACCTTCGGGCCTGCGCTGGCGTTCGCCCTCTTCGGGGTGCTCTGGTGGCAGCTCCGTCGCCGCAAGCGCCAAGCGCTCCGCGCCCACCCGGCCGCCGGGCGCCGCGCTCCGGCCGCCACCTGAACCCGAGGAGAGTACGATGGGGCTCAACCGCTATCGCATCGTGGTCGGCGTCGTGGTCCTGCTGGTCATGGCGGGCCTCGCCTACTGGACCGTCAGCTCCAACACCGGCGACACCCCGGTGGTCGAGGAGGAGCTCCCGGAGCTCCCGGAGCTCACCGAGGACGAGATCACCGAGGTGACGATCGTCCGCCAGGACGACGAGGGGCCCGTCACGATCCGCTTCCGCCGGGCCGACGATGGCGAGACCTGGCACCTCCTCGAGCCGCTCGAGGCCCGGGCCTCCGGGACCGCGGTCGACGACGTGCTCCGGCGCCTGACCGGCCTCGAGGTGCGCGGCGTCGCCGCGCGCAGCGCGGAGCAGCACGAACGGCTGATGGTGGATGACGGCACGGGCATCCACGTCATCGCCAAGGGGGGCGACGAGACCCTCGCCGATCTGTGGATCGGGCAGTACCGGTCACCGAACACGATGATCCGGGTCGAGGGCGACGACACCGTCCTGATGACCCCCAACTCGATTCGCTACGCCTTCGCGCGTCGGCCGAACGAGTGGCGGGACCGCACCATCACCGACCTCGCGACCGACGACATCCGCGAGGCCACGTTCCGGAGCGCCAACGGCACCTTCCGCTTCGTCAAGGCGGACGGGGCCTGGACCCAGGTCACGGAGCCCCTCGAGGAGGGGGGCGAGGAGCTCGAGGCGATCGAGGGCTTCGACCCGGACAAGGTCCAGAGCCACCTGAGGAGCTTGGCCCGGGTGAGCGCATCGAGCTTCCCGGAGGAGGACCTCGACGCGGAGCAGGCGGGTCTCGGCGAGGGCGCGGCTGTCGTCAGCCTCGTCGTGGGCGAGGGCGACGAGGCGCAGACCGTCCGCATCATCGTGGGCGGCGAGAAGGACGAGGAGTCGAGCCAGCGCTACGTGCGCCGGGACGGCGACGAACAGATCTACATCGTCAGCCGCTACCTCGGCGAGCGCCTGATGCCGGAGCCCTCCGCCTTCCAGGAGGACGACGAGGAGGAGGACGACGACGGCGACGAGACCGCCGCCGCCATGCCCCCTCCCCCGCCGGGCGGCGCGCCGAGCCTCGACCAGCTACCCCCCGAGGTGCAGGAGCAGATCCGGCAGCTGCAGAAGCAGCAGCGGTAGCGGCTGCTGCCAGACCATCTCGGGGCCTCGGCCCGCTCCGCGGCGTGCCGTGAGCGCGCTCCCGAGACGCGGCAAGTCGCATGGGCGCGCCGTTCACCCTGCGAATGGCGCTAGCCTGCGTCGTGCTCCGCCGATCGAGCCCCCGGGCGTGGACCGCGGTCGTCGCCGTCGCGGCGCTGGCCGCGGGCTGCAGCCGGAGCACGCTCGCAGTCGACCCGCCCCGCCCGGTCGATCTCGGCGCCGTCGACCTCGGTCGACCGGACCTCGGCGCGGCTGACCAGGGCCCCCCCGACGAGGGGCCCTGCGGGCCGCCGGTACCGGAGGCCTGCAACGGACGGGACGACGACTGCGACCTCCGCGTCGACGAGGACCTTGCCTTCGGCGAGGTCGAGCCGCGCCGGGTGGTCCGGAGCGACCAGGGCGTCACCGGGGATTGCAGCACCTGCCGCTGGGCCGGCGGAGCCCAGCTCTTCGTCCACCCCGACGGCCTCCTGGCCGTCTGGCGGCTCGGCTTCAACGGAACCGCGCCTCGGCCGAACGCCTTCGCCCGTCGGCTAGCGCCGGACGGGACACCCCTCGGCGAGCCCTTCGAGCTGTTCACGACCAACGTCCCCAACGGGTTCCAGCTGACCGCGATCGGCGAGGACCGGGCCGCCCTCGCCTTCTGCGGCCGCTTCGGCAACGAGGATGTGATGACGTCGGCCTTCGTCGATCCTCGGGGCGACCTCCTGGTGCCTCCCCAGGAGCGAACACCGATGGGCGTGAGCTGCGGTGCCCAGCTGCCCGGCGTCGGGTGGAGCGGGGAGCGGGTGTTCTTCGGCTGGACGACGAACCGGGGTCCTCAGGCCACGCGCGGGGTCTACCTCGACCAGAGCGATCCCGAGGGGCGGTCCCGCGTCGGCGAAACCGTGATCGACACGTTCGGCGACCTCTCGGTCGCCCCCCGCTTCGCGCGAGGGCACGGCCGGCTGGCGATGGTGGCGGGGACCATCCCGGAGGACGCAGGGGCGAGCCGACTCCGGTTCATGCTCTTCAGGCCCGACGGGGAGGTGGAGGCGTCGGTCGAGATCGACGCCATGGCGGGGTTCTTCCTGACCGCGGTCGACGTGGCCCCGTCGGCCGACGGCTGGCTCGTGGTCGGCCGGAGCCGCTGGTCCAGGAACCCGGGTCGGGTCATCGTCCGCCTCACGGCGGGCGGCGAGGTCCTCGAGGGCCCGCTCGCCATCGAGCCGGAGCTCTCCTGGCTGACTCAGGACCTCGAGGCCTGGCGCGGTGGCGGCTTCGTCCTCGGAGGTGTCGTGTCGGGGCCGGACGGCGCCAGCGGGGTGGGGGTCGCTCGGCTGGACGATCGGGGGCGTCGAATCGACCTCTGGCGCCCGGCCACGCCCGAGAGCATCGGCCTCCAGGGCTTCGACCTCGTCCTCGACGGCGGCCGGGCGCTCCTGCTCCACCCGGTCGGGGGCCTCCAGGACTTCGAGCCCAATGACGTGGTGCTCAGGACGCTGGGGTGCACCGGAGAGTTGACTCCCGGGTCTGGGGCCGACGCTGAACCCGAGGGGACCGGCGGGTGCCTCCCCGGGAGCGCCGGCCCGCCGGGATGGTTTCCGGGGAGCGCGTGTCCATGTTACGACCGACCCGCCTGACCACCTGACATTCGGCGCTGGGCTGGGGGTGCGGAGGGAGCGTGAATGACAGCGGGACGCGGCGGCCTTTCGCCCTGCGGGAAGTCGGCGGGATGACGAAACCCGGCAGCGCCAGGTCGTCCCGCGCAGCGCGGCGCGCCCGCGAGGCGATGCGGACGGCCTCCACCTACGAGGAGTGGAAGGCGGCGGCGAAGGCCTACGACACCGCGCGCGGCCTGGACGAGTGGCGGCGGGTCGACCGCACCCATCGCTACGACTACGTGCTGCTGCGGGGACGCCGTGACGAGCTGCGCCGGCTCCGCGAGCAGCGCGACGACCACGGCCTCCTCTACACCCTGAACGAGGGGATCCACGGGAACGTCGGCGGGATGGGGCGGGCTTCGCTCTACGAGAAGACCGCCTTCGGCACGAAGGACCTGGTCGTCGACTACGTGGAGGCGCTGGTCGAGGCCCTCGAGCACATCGCGGACCCGGCCACGACCTGCATCTCCCGCACGGAGAAGCTCCACTTCTTCCGTCGCGTGAGCCGCTGCTTCGGCAACTCCGCCCTGATGCTGAGCGGCTCCGGGACACTGTTCTTCTTCCACGTCGGTGTGCTCCGGGCGCTGACCAAGGAGGGCCTCCTGCCACGCACGATCAGCGGCGCGAGCGGCGGGGCCCTCGTCGCCGCCGTGGCCGGGACGCACCGCCCGGAGCAGCTCCTCGACGTCCTCACGGCGCCCAACTTCCGGGACCTGCTGCGCCCTCCCCCGTCCGCACCCAAGCGCTACCGGAGCTTCCGGCGCATGGTGCTCGCCCGCCGCATCGAGCTGCTCGAGAAGCTGATCCCGGACCTTACCTTCGAGGAGGCCTACGCGCGGAGCGGCCTCGGCATCAACGTCTCGATCGCGCCGATCGAGGTCCACCAGTCGTCGGGGCTCCTGAGCGCCATCACGTCGCCCCACGTCTACGTCCGCGAGGGTGTCGCCGCGTCCAGCGCCCTGCCCGGGCTGTTTCCCTCGGTGGTCCTCGCGGCGAAGAACCGCGACGGGCAGCGCCAGCCCTACCTGCCGGAGCGGCGATGGATCGACGGCTCGGCCAGCGAGGACCTGCCGACCAAGCGCATCACGAGGCTCTACGGGGTCAACCACTTCATCGTCAGCCAGACCAACCCGCACGTCCTGCCCTTCGTCACCGACGCGAAGCTGCACACGACGAAGTCCGCGGTGGTTCGGCGGACCGCCCAGCGAACGGTCCGGGAGCTGGTGAACGGCACGGCCGCGCTCTTCCAGAAGCGCCTGTCCCGGGAAGGCATGGTGCCGCGGGTAGTCAACCAGACGCTCTCGGTGATCAACCAGGACTACCTCGGCGACATCAACATCATCGCGCCGTCCACGCCCAACCTCTTCCAGGTCCTGGCCTGGCGCACCGAGGAGCAGGCCCGCGCGCTGATCGACCAGGGGGAGCGCGCGACCTGGCCCCACATGGAGCGCATCCGCCTTCAGACGCGCGTGAGCCGGACGCTCACGTCGATCCTGACCCGCTTCGAGGGGGCACCGGCGAGCCCGGAGGAACCGCGGGTGCCCAGCCCGTCGGCAGCGTAGATCATGCACAGATACACTCTCATCAGCCCCCTCGCCGCTGTCCTGCTCGCCTGCGGGGGCGGCGGGGACGGCATGTCCTCGCAGCAGCCCGCGAGCGCGGGCGACGAGTCGGCCGCGTTCACCTGGGAGGACGCGATCACCTCGGCCCGCGCGGCCGACGCCACGCTGATCCCGATCGAGGTGGAGCTCGAGCAGGTCGAGGGCCGCACGCTGATCGAGGTCGAGGGCATCCGCGGGGACGCCGTGGTCGAGCTCTACTACGACCCCGCGAGCGGCGCCCTCGTCCAGGAGGGGGTGGAGGAGCTCACCCCGGAGGAGCAGGCGTCCCTTCCGGCGCTCCGGCAGCGCCTCGCCAGCGGCGACCCACGCCTCGAGGACGGCCTCGCCATGGCGCGCCAGCGCTACGCCGCGGACGAGCTACGGGAGGTGGAGCTGGAGATGCACGGCGACCGGCTCGTCCTCGAGGTCGAGGTCGAGCGCGACGGGCAGACCACGGCGTGGGTGCACGACGCAGCGAGTGGAGAGCTGCTCGGGGAAGAGGACGAGGACGAGCACGCCGCCGAGGAGTGAGCCGCGTGCGGCGGGACCGGGCCCGGGCCTAGCGACGCGCCCCCCGCGCCTCCGCACGCGCCTCCTCCACCGCCTCCACCACGCGCGGCACCTCGTCCAGGCTGTTCGGCCACTGCGGCGCGAACCGGAGCAGCCCCTCCGGGATGCTGACGGTCACGCGGCGCCGGGCGAGCGCGGCGCGGAGGTCCCGGGCGGCCAGGCCCTCCGGCGGCTCGAGGGACAGGGTCGCCCCCCGCCGGCTCGGGTCCGCGCGTCGCCGAGACCGGAACCCGAGGCCGACGAGCGGCGGCTCCAGCGCGTCCAGGTAGCGCTGGATGTGCCCGTGGATCGCCTCGACGCCCAGCCTCTCGATCAGGGCGATGCTCGCCTCCAGCGCGGCGAGCCCCACGACGTTGGGCGCGCCCGCCTCGAGGACCCCCGGCGCCGGACGCAGGGGCCGGTCGTAGCGGAGGCGACCCGGCTCGAAGAGGAAGGCGACCGGCTCCTCGTGGCTCAGCCAGCCCGCCAGGCGAGGAACGAAGGCCTCCTGCCGGTCCGGGCGGACGTAGAGGAAGCCCACCCCCTCGAGGCCCATCAGGAACTTGTGGGAGCCACAGCCGAGGTAGTCGACGCCGAGACGCCCCGCGTCGAGGGGCACGGCCCCGAGCGCCTGGATCGCGTCGACGAACACCTCCGCCCCCGCGGCGTGGGCGCGGTCGACGAGGCCCTCGAGGGGCATCCGGAGGCCAGTCTGGAACTGCACCGCGCTCACCGCGACCAGCCGGACGCCCTCCGCGAGGACGCGGTCGACGGCCGCGAGGCCTTCGTCCGTGGCCAGCGCCTCGGCGTCCAGGAAGCGAACGTCGAGGCCGTAGAGCGCCGCGGCCTGCTGCCAGGGGGTCACGTTGGTGGGGAACTCGCCGCGGAAGCACAGGATCCGGTCCCCCCGCCGCCACGGGATGGACTGGGCGGTGGCGATCACGCTCGTCGTGGTGTTGGCGACGAAGGCGACATCCTCCGGTCGCACACCGAGCAGGCGGGCGAGGCGCTCCCGGAGGCGGGCCCGCTGCGGCATCCAGTCCCCGACCGCGTCGATGCCGCGCCGCGCGTAGCTCGCGAGCACCGCCTCCACCGCCCGACGCACCTCCGTCGAGGGTGGGCTGATCCCGGCGTGGGCGAGGTAGGCGAAGGGCTCGAGGTCGGGGAAGAGCGACCCACGGCGGCCGAGGACCGCGCCGGACGGGTCCGGCGTCCAGGGCGTGCTCACGGCCGCCACCCGGCGATCGCCAGGGCGACCCAGCCCAGGATCAGGGAGAGGCCCCCGATCGGCGTGATCGCGCCCAGCCAGCGCGGCGCGCCCAGCGCGAGGGCGTACACGGTGCCGCTGAAGACGAGCGTCCCGAGCAGGAAGGCGAAGCCCGCCACCCGGCTCGCGAGGCCATCGCCGCGCGACATCAGCCAGGCCGCGAGGCCGAGGGCCAGCGCGTGGGTGAGGTGGTAGTGGGCGGCGGTCTCCCAGAGGCGCCGCCCCCCCTCCTCGAACCGAAGGCCATGGGCCCCGAAGGCCCCGAGAGCGACCGCGAGCGCACCCACCACGCCGGTCAGGATGAGGAAGGCCCGGTCCATGGCAGGACCCTGCCCCCAGCCAGGGACGCTGACAACTCCCTTGCCATCCGGCCCCAGCGTTGCGAAAGAGGAGCGATGGACCGGTGGGCGAGGCCGGGGACGATCTTGCTCGTAGGGCTCCTCGCCGCCTGCTCGGACCCGAGGCCGGCGAGGGGCACCGCTGGAGATGAGAGGAGCGCCGGCTTGGAGGACTCAGCGCTCGTGGAGCTGAATCGGGAAGCGCGATCGGGAGCCGTCACGGAGCACCTCCACGGGGTGGAGGTGGAGGACCCCTACCGGGCGCTCGAGGAGAGCTCGCCGCTGACCGACCGGTGGGTGGACACCCAGACCCATCGAACGCAGCGCCTCCTCGCCACCTGGACGGACCCCGAGGCCGCCGTGCGGCTCGATCAGGTGCTCTCGATCGGCGTCCTGGGCGGCGCCACTCCGGCCGGCGACCGCCTGTTCTACAGCAAGCGGGACGCGGAGCGGGAGCAGCCCGCCTACTACGTCGTCGAGGACGGCTCGCCGCGGGAGACGCCGGTCATCGACCCGGGGACCTACGGGCCCCGCGCCGCCTTGGACTGGGCCTTCCCGTCCCCCGACGGCCGCTACGTCGCCTTCGGGATCTCGCAGGACGGCGACGAGCGGAGCTCCCTTCGCGTGGTCGACGTCGACACCGGTGAGGTCCTCGACGACGTGATCGACCACGCGAAGTGGTGCGCCGTGAGCTGGCTGAGGAGCGGCGACGGGTTCTACTACCGCCGCTACCCCCGACCCGACGAGCCGCACTACGACGCCGAGCATCCCGACACCTACCACCTGCGGCTCCTGTTCCACCGCCTCGGGACCGACCCCGCCAGCGACCCGGTGGTCTTCGAGCCGAGCGAGAGGACGAGCTTCCCGAGCGCCACCCTGTCGGAGGACGGCCGGTGGCTCGCGATCATGGAGGCGCGGGGCTGGAGCGAGTCCGACGTGTTCCTCTTCGATCGCGGTCCCCGCGGCGACCGACGGGACGTGCCGGACGACGAGCACCCGGTGGTTCCCGTGGTGCGCGGCGTGGACAGCACCTTCGTCGGCCAGGTGCACCACGGGCGGCTGTTCCTGTTGACCAACGCCGAGGCCCCCCGCTACCGGATCGTTGCGGTGGACCCCGAGGTGGCCGGGGACCGGAGCCAGTGGCGCGAGGTGGTGCCCGAAGGCCCGGGGGTCATCGACGCGATGGCCTTCATCGGCGACCGATTGGCGGTCCGCCTCATCGAGGCCTTCCACTCGACCATCCGGGTGCATCACCTGGACGGTCGCGTCGAGCGCAGCCTCCCGCTGCCCGCGCGGGGCGAGGTCGGGAGCCTGGCGGGCGACGAGGTCACGGGCCGCCTGGCGCTGACCTTCTCGAGCCTGGTGCACCCGCCGACCCTGATGAGCTGGACGCCCGGCCAGGCCGACGTGCAGGAGATCGACCAGGTCGCCTGCGACGTGGACCTGTCGCGCTTCGTCCTCGAGCAAGCCACGGTCGAGAGCGCCGACGGAACGCCGATCAACGTCCACTTCGTCCACCGCGACGACATGCGGCGGGACGGACGGCAGAGGGTCGTGCTCACCGGCTACGGCGGCTTCAACATCGCCCTGCTCCCTGCGTTCCAGCGCAACGCTCTCTACTGGGTGGAGCGAGGCGGCGTCTACGCCGTGGCCAACCTCCGGGGCGGCGGGGAGCTCGGCGAGGACTGGCACCGGGCCGGCAACCTGGAGAGCAAGGAGCGGGTCTTCGAGGACTTCGAGGCGGTGCTGCGCTTCTTCGGCGGGGACAGCGGCATCAGCCGCCCGGACCGCATCGCGATCGCGGGGGGCTCCAACGGCGGCCTCCTGGGCGGGGCAATGGTGACGCGGGCTCCGGAGGCCCTCGGCGCCGCGGTCGGGAACGTCGGCCTCTACGACATGCTGCGCTACCACCGCTTCCCCCCCGCCGAGCTCTGGGTCAGCGAGTACGGGAGCGCGGACGACCCCGAGCAGTTCCGCTGGCTCCACGCCTACTCGCCGTACCACCACGTCGACGCTGGCCGACCGATCCCGCCCACGCTGATCACCACCGCCGACCACGACACGCGGGTCCACTGGGCGCACTCGACGAAGTTCGCGGCGCGCCTCCAGGAGGCGGCGGGCGACGACGAGCCCGCAGTCCTGTTCCACATGGCTCGCGACCAGGGGCACGGCGTCGGCACCCGTCGGAGCGACGCGGTCGCGCGCTATCAGCGCACCTACACCTTCATCGAGCGGTTCATCGGTCGTCCCGGGACCTGAGGGGCCTCGAGGCCCCCCGCCCTTGGCATGCCGCGAACCCCGGCGTCGTATCCCCGTCCCTTCGTCCTGGTCCTCAACGGGCCCGGAAGCGGACGGATCCTGCCCGTGCGGGACGGGGAGGAGGTGCGGGTCGGGCGCGCCGCCGACGCCCACCTCCACGTCCCCGGGGACGAGGTCTCGCGTGACCACGTCCGGATCCGCAACGTGGCGGGGGAGGTGTGGCTGGAGGACCTCGGCAGCCGGAACGGGACCCTCCTGAACGGTCGCCACGTGGAGCGGTCGAAGCTCGCCGACGGCGACACCATCCAGGTCGGGTCGCGGACGGTGCTCAAGGTGCGGCTGACCGACCGCACCCCGCCGCGCCCCCGGGAGGCCCCGCTGGCCCATCGCGACCACGCGACGGACCTCCTCGACGGGTCGTACCTCGACCAGCGGGTCGCGTCGGAGGCCGCCTACGCCGAGCGGTGCCAGCACCCGCTCGCCCTCCTCGTGCTGCGGGTCGACCCGCCGACGAGGTCCCGCGAGCTCCTCGACAAGGTGGCGCGCCGCCTCGAGCAGGGCATCCGGAGCGAGGACGTGCTGACGCGGCTGGAGAGCAGCTCCTTCGGGATCCTCTGCCGGGGCCTCGACGAGGCGGGCGCGCTACGCCTCGCGCGCCGGCTCCGGCGCGCCTTCGCTCCGCCCGACCCGAAGCCCGGGCGCTGGCTGGCGCTCGAGCCGTCCCCGACGCTGTCGATCGGGGTGGCGTCCCTCGACGTCGCGCCCCCCGACGAGCTCCTCGGCGCCGCCGACAGCGCTGCACGACGGGCGCAGGACGAGGGCGGCGATCGCGTGGCCCTGGCGCGCGCCCCCTGGCCCCGCGGGACTACTCGTTGAGGGGTGCGTCGAGGTCGTCGAAGGAGTCCCAGTCGTCGCCCACCTCGTCCTCGAAGGCCTCGGGCTCGTCGGCCGCGGCGTCCTCGAGGGTGAGGCCGCGATCGAAGGACGTCATGAACACGGTCGCGAGCGCCGAGCCGAGGAAGCAGGCGAGCGCCCCGCCGAGCAGGAGGAGCCGGGCCCGCCCCCGGACCTGGAACCACCCGAGGAAGCTCCCTGCACCCCACAGCAGGAGCCCGGCCCCCGCGATCCCGAGCAGGGCCGCCAGCCCCGCCATGACCATCCACATCATCGTCTCTCCTCGGGTGGGTGCGGCGCGCCCAAAGCTACCCCGACCGGTCCCCGGCGGGCCAGGGGGCCCTCCGCGCCGCTGGCGCGCACCCCACGTACGCGCGCACGGCGTGGTCGCGCACCCACGTACGGGCGCACGGCGTGGTCCGTTTCGCCCCTTCAGTCCTTGCCGGACTGACCGATGAACCCTTCCTCCCGGTCCCTGAACAGGGCGTTGAAGGTGGTGAGGGACCCATAGCAGCCCGTGATGTACTGCTGGAGCTGCACCTTCTCGTCGTTCGAGAGCTTCTTGCTGGCGTTCACCTTCTGCTCGAGGACCCGCAGCTTGTCCCGGATCATGACGACCTTCTTGAACAGGGCGTCGATCGGGAGGGTCTTCTCTTGAACGCCCTCGCGGCCCGGTCGGATCACGATCTCGCCGCCCCGCCAACGGTCGGCGAGCTGAACTTCGCCGACGCCCAGCTCCTCGAGGAGCACCTCGCGCATCACGCGCCGGAACTCGTCCTGGTCCATGTCGATGTCGATCTCCTGAGGGAGCGGCCGCCGCGGCGGGACCTCGACCGCCGGCTCCCGCATCGAGCGGGGCGGACCGGCGGCGTGGGTGCGGCGGAGCGCCCCCTCCCAGGACCCGCCGCGGGGCGTGTGGTGGGGGCAGGTCGCCGTGTCCGCGAGGGGCGGTGGCCAGCAGCCGAGGCGGCACTCCCCCTCCTGCGCACCGGTCTCCGGATGGGTGCGGAGAGCCATGAAGAACGAGCAGGTCCCGCACCGCCCGCTCAGGTCGCGCTCCGCCACGACGACGGACCGTACCCCACCCCCCGCTCGGGCTCAAGCGCGCTTCTCGAGGGCCGCGGAGCGCGAGGGACAGCCGCGGGCGGCCGACACCCGCCTCCGGCAGCGCCTCCGCTCGGCTGGCCCGGTCCGGCCGCCGTTCTATATACCTCGTGACCATGCGCGCGCCGTCCGAGGAGCGGCCGCCTCCCCCGAAAGGTCGAGATGACTGACGACTTCGGCGTGAACCAGGCGTTCGTCGAGGAGCTGTTCCTTCGCTACCAGGACAGCCCCAAGGCGGTCCCGGAGCCCTGGCGGCGCTACTTCGACCGCCAGCGGGCGGAGGATGGCGGCCCGGCGGACCACGTCGCACGTGACCGCGCGGCGCCGCGCGGCGCGGGGGACGACGGCGGAGCGATCGCCTCGAACGGCCGGGCGGAGCCGCACGCCGAGGCCGGGCCCGACCTCGGCGCGATGCAGACCTCGAGCGGCGTGTTCGCGCTGCCGGCGACCGCGGAGATGCACGAGGGGCCCGGGACCCTCGTGGCCGCGGCGCCGGGGCAGGGGCCGACCATGACCAACCTCCAGGCCCGGGTCAGCGCGATGATCAACGCGCACCGGGTCCGGGGACACCTGTTCGCGGATCTCGACCCCCTGGGGATCGCCGAGCGCCCGAGGTTCGACATCGGGCCGAGCACGTTCGGCCTCGACCAGGTCGACCCCTGGACGCCCTTCAGCTTCGGCAGCGGCGCCTCGATCCAGGAGATGCCCCTCGAGGAGATCGTCCAGCGCCTGAGGGACACCTACCGCCGGACGATCGGCGTGGAGTTCACCTTCATCGAGGACCCGGACGAGCGCCGCTGGCTCCAGAACCGGATGGAGTCGACCAGCAACCACGTCGACCTCAGCCGGGACCAGCAGCTCCGGATCCTCAGCAAGCTCACCGACGCCGAGACGTTCGAGAGCTTCCTGCACAACACCTACCTGGGCGCCAAGCGGTTCAGCGCGGAGGGCGGCGAGAGCGTGATCCCGCTGCTCGACCTCCTGATCGAGCACGCCGCCCCGCGCGGCGTGCGCGAGGTCGTGATCGGGATGGCCCACCGCGGGCGCCTGAACGTGCTGATCAACGTGCTCGGCCTGAGCCCGATGGACATCCTCGCCGCCTTCGAGGACACCGACCCCGAGCGCTACCTCGGCAGCGGCGACGTGAAGTACCACCTCGGGCACTCGACCGACCGGACCTTCGGCGGCCACAACGTCCACCTGACGCTGTCCTTCAACCCGAGCCACCTCGAGTTCGTGAACCCGGTGGTGGAGGGGCGGGTCCGGGCCAAGCAGGACCGGTACGGCGACACCGAGCGGATCCGCGTGCTCCCGCTCCTGATCCACGGCGACGCGGCCTTCATCGCCCAGGGCGTGGTCGCGGAGACCCTCAACCTCTCCCTGCTCCGGGGCTACCACACCGGCGGCACGATCCACGTGGTGATCAACAACCAGATCGGCTTCACCACGTCGTCCTCGGACGCCCGCTCCACCCGCTACTGCACCGACATCACCCGCATGCTCCGGTGCCCGGTGTTCCACGTGAACGGCGAGGACCCGGAGGCGGTCGCCCACGTGGCCCAGCTCGCGGCCGAGTACCGCCAGCGCTTCCACCGGGACGTCGTGATCGACCTGTTCTGCTACCGGAAGTGGGGCCACAACGAGGGCGACGAGCCGCGCTTCACCCAGCCCCGGATGTACGGCGCGATCGACGCGAAGCGCAGCGTCCGCGAGGCCTACGTCGAGAACCTGGTCGCCCGTGGCCAGATCTCCCTCGCGGAGGTGGAGGAGGTCTACAACCTGAGCCGGCAGCGCCTCGAGAGCGCCCTCGAGCGGGTCCGGGACACGAACCACATCTACGAGGTCAGCGCCTTCGAGGGCATCTGGAAGGGCTACTCGGGCGGGGACGACCGCGCCACCGAAGACGCCTCCACGGCCGTCCCCCGCGCCAAGCTCACCGAGCTGATGGACCGGGCGACGACCCTGCCCGAGGGCTTCTCCCTGATGCGCCAGATCCGAGCGATGCTCCAGCATCGCCGCCGGGCGGGGCAGGGCGAGGCGCCGGTGGACTGGGGCAGCGCGGAGCTCCTCGCGATGGCCAGCCTGCTGGAGGAGGGCGTCAACGTGCGTCTGACCGGCCAGGACGCCGAGCGCGGGACCTTCGCCCACCGCCACGCGGTCCTCTACGACAGCGAGACCGGCGAGCCCTACACGCCGCTCTCGCACCTCGGCCCGGGCCAGGGCCGCTTCGAGATCTACGACAGCCCGCTCTCGGAGGCCGGGGTCCTCGGCTTCGAGTACGGCTACAGCCTGGACTCCCCCGACGCGCTCGTGATGTGGGAGGCCCAGTTCGGCGACTTCGCGAACGGGGCCCAGGTCCAGATCGACCAGTTCATCTCGAGCGGGGAGGACAAGTGGGAGCGCCTGAGCGGGCTGGTGCTCCTGCTGCCGCACGGCTTCGAGGGGCAGGGCCCGGAGCACTCCAGCGCCCGCCTCGAGCGGTTCCTCGCGCTGTGCGCCGAGGACAACTTGATGGTCGTCAACCTGACCACCGCCGCGCAGATCTTCCACGCGCTGCGTCGGCAGGTGAAGCGGGGCTGGCGCAAGCCCCTCGTCGTGATGAGCCCCAAGAGCCTGCTGCGGAGCCCGAAGGCGGCGAGCCCCCTGGAGGACCTCGCCGAGGGCACCTTCCAGCAGATCATCCGGGACGGAGAGGTCCCGCCCGGCAAGACCAAGCGGATCCTCGCCTGCTCGGGCAAGGTCTACTACGACCTGCTCGAGGGCCGGACGAAGCGCGGGCGGGACGACGTGGCCATCCTCCGCCTCGAGCAGCTCTACCCACTCCGGCCCGAGGAGCTGCGGGACGTCTTCGGCCCCTACCCGGACCAGACCGAGCTGATCTGGGTGCAGGAGGAGCCGCGCAACAGCGGCGCCTGGTACTACCTCAACGCCGTCCTGCCCGAGCTCCTCGGGGACCGGGTGCCGCTCCGCTGCCTGTCCCGCCTGCCGAGCGCGAGCCCCGCCACGGGGTCGAAGGAGGCTCACCGCATGGAGCAAGAGGCGCTGGTCGAGTCGGCCTTCGCGCCGGGCGCCGCCAAGGGGCGTCCGATCGTCGCCGACGAGCGCGCGCGCCCCTGAGGGGCCGCGTGCCGCCCGCCGTTTTGGTCGGTTCGGACGGTTCGTCGGCGTGATAAGGGACGGCGCCCGCACGACCACGGGGGGGAGGGGCAGGCCGCACGAGCGCCGTCACCCCTACTCTTGGGCCGATGGGCCGGAGGCGCGAGCCCCCCGAGCGCAGTTCCTCGTGAGCGTGCGCAGGGGCACCCGGCACGTCGTGGCCGTTTTGGCCGAAAATGAACATCCCCGATCGGAGAGCCTCCGATCGGGGATGGCGCAGCCGGCGAGGGCCGTCGGTCGAGCTCAGGAGCCCTTGACGGCGATCCGCCGGGGCTGGGCCGCGGGCACCTTCGGCAGGCGCAGGGTGAGGACACCGTCGCTGAGGTCGGCCTCGATAGCCTCGGGGTCGACGGTCTTCGGCAGGACGAAGGAGCGGGTGAAGCTGCCGTAGCGCCGCTCGACGCGGTGGTAGCCCTCGCGCTTCTCCTCGTTCTCGAGCTTGCGCTCCCCGCTGAGGCTCAGCACGCCGTTGTCGATGTTCACGTGGATGTCCTCGGACCTCATGCCGGGGACCTCCGCCTTGAGCAGGATGGCGGACTCTTCCTCGAAGATGTCGACCGCGGGGGCGAAGGAGCTCGACGGGGACTCGCCCCACATGCGGTTCAGGTCGCTCTGGAGTCGGCTGATCTCGGAAAACGGGTCCCATCGGGTAATGGCCATGGCTCTCTCTCCTGTCGAGGCCCGGCGTCGGGCCTCCTTGGGTGGCATTCGTCATCCGGGGGTCTCGAGGCCCCTCGCGGGCGCCCTTCCCTCCGGCGATCTCGAACCTAGCCATCGCTTCGAGCGGGTCAAGGCACGCCGAGTTGTGCCATAGTGTTTCGCTCCGACCGCGGCGGATCCACCTCGACTTGCCTGCCGGATCGGCCCGGGGGACTATGGCGGCAGCGCCCCCCCAAGGGCGCGGAAGGAGCTTGGAATGGCAAGGTGGAGGGCCACCCTGGCGGTGCTCGGCGTCGCGCTTCTGACCTCGGCGGGCTGCACGGTCGAGGTGATCTTCGACCCGCTCGGCGACGACGTGTCCGTGAGCGGGAGCTGGCGGATCGAAGGGCAGGCCGCCTCGCGCGCCAACTGCCAGTCGCTCGGGGTCAACCAGGTCCGGGTCGCGTTCTTCGACCGGGGAGACCTGTTCGAGGTCGGGTCCCTCGTCTACCCGTGCGAGATCGGGAGCTTCGACACCCGACCGGACCGCGTGCTGGCGGCGGGGACCTACGAGGTGGCGCTCCAGGCCATCGACGCGGCGGGCCTGATCATCGGCTCCCAGGACGTGCCCGACACCGTGACCGTCGACGTCGGCGACCACCTCGCGCTGAACGGCGGCGCGCCCTTCAACATCATCGGCGGCGCCGACAACCGCGGCACCATCGAGGGCAGCTGGACGATCGACGGCCTCGTGCCGACCGCGGGCCTCTGCGCGGAGCTGGGCGCGGACGCGGTCGACCTCGTGTTCTTCGACACTGGGGGCGAGGTCATCCCGGATCAGGTCGAGCGCTTCGACTGCGTGGAGGGCGGGATCGCGGTGCTGATCGACCCCGGCACGTACACCGTCGCTCTCGAGGCGTTCGACACGGCCACCGAGACCGTGATCGCGTCCGGGCCCCGGGAGACCTTCACGCTCGCGGCCCAGGGCACCCAGCAGCTCAATGGAGGCACCCCGATCGCGTTCTCGACCGCCTTCGATCCGCTCGGCGACGACGGAACGCTGTCCGTCGGCTGGACGGTCGGCGATGCGGTGCCCACCCGCTTCGCGTGCGACTCGGCCGGGGTCGCGCGGGTCGACGTGGTCTTCTACGCCGAGGACGACGCCGGGCTCGAGGAGGGTGTCGTCGTGGACAGCGAAGCGTGCTCCAACGGCTTCATCCCCGAGGGCTCGCCCTCGCTGCGGGCGGGGACCTACCAGGCCGTGGTCGAGTTCCACGGGTCCGAGACGGGTGACGACCTGCTGGCGGCGACCGAGGCGCTCGTCGCCATCGTCCGCATCGGGCAGAACACCGACCTCGCGACGATCGACTACCGGCTCCCCGAGACGTCGGTGGCCTTCGACCTGCGCTGGGAGTCCCAGGCGGTGCCGAACGTCTTCGACGACTGCCTCGACGCCGGGAGCCCCGACCTCATCGGCTGGACGCTGCTCGACGGCGGCGGCGGCACCGTGCTCGAGTCGCCCGACAACGAGCAGGCCTGCGAGGACAGCCTCGTCTTCGGCCTCGGGAGCACCCCCGCGCTCGGGACCTACGAGCTGCTGATCGAGGGCTTCGTCCCCGGCGCCCTCCCGGCCGACCCGCCGGTCAAGGCCTGGGACGTCGAGGGGTCGTGCGAGACCTCGGTGGGCGAAGCGGGCGACCTCGGGGTGGCGACCTGCACGCTTCGCTACACCCTGTAGCGCATGCTCCCCGGCCGCTCGTCCGTCGCCGCAGCCCTGCTGTCCGCCCTCGCCGGCGCCGGTTGCGTCGCCGCGTCGGACTTCGACCCGGTCGGCAACACCGCCTTCATCGCCGGGGCCTGGACGATCGACGGACAGGTCCCGACCGACGACCTCTGCGGCCGCCTGTGGGGCCGCGTTCGGATCCAGACGGTGTTCTTCGACGAGCGCAGCCAGACCGGCGATGGCCTCACCGACGCCGCGCTGCCCCCGGTGGACATCGCCTTCGCTCGTCCGGTGGTCCACACCGGCCTCGTGTTCCGCTGCACGGCGCGTCAGCAGGGCGGCGAGAACCTGCCCGGCGTGTTCGACACGCGGGATCGGAGGCGGCGCGTGGTGCAGGAGGGGACGTGGACGATCGGGCTCCGGGCGGTGACCGGAGCTGGCCGGCGGCTCTCCGTCCAGCCGGCCCCGCCCCGGTTCTCCACCAGCACCGCGACGTGCAGCGAGCCCGTGGAGGGGGTCGAGCCCGACGCCCCGTGCATCGAGCTGCCGACCCTCGACTTCCCGACCGGCCGGATCCTGGCCGAGTGGAACCTCGGCGGCCTCCCCGCCACCGCGTCCCGCTGCGACGACGCGCTCATCGAGGACGTGGGGCTCGTGTTCACGGAGGCGACCGCCGTGGCCGACCTCACCGACGAGGAGAAGGAGGAGCTCGGGGACCTGTCCGCCTGCGAGGGCGTGGAGGTGCGACCCGGGGTCGCGCTGCCGTCGCCCGTGGACGGCCCCTGCCAGGTCGGCCTCCTCGGGAGCTACGTCCAACCCTGCGTCCGCTACCGCGCTCGCCTGGTCCTGCAGGACGGCCGGGAGGGGCCGGAGGAGGTGTTCGCCCAGGCCCCCTTCGACGAGGCGCCCCGGCGAGACGACGACGTCCCGCGCCTCGGCGGCGACGGCTTCGCGTTCGATCTGACGACCTTCTGAGGCCTTGCTACACCGGGAGCGGATGCCTTTCCGACTCCCGCCCCTGACGCCCGCGGTCCGGATCGTGGTCTTCGGGCTCGCCGGGCTCCTCGTCCTCCAGGCCGTCCTGGAGGGGGAGAGCAACCTCGACGTGTACGGGCTCCTCGCCCTGAGCCCCAGGCCCTCCTCGCTGGTCGTGTGGGCCTGGCAGCCGCTGACGTACGTCCTGGTCGAGCCCCTCGGGCAGGGCCGGCTGGTCATCATGCCCGCGGTGGGCCTCTTCTTCCTGTACTTCCTGCTGGCCCACGTGGAGCTCCGGTTCGGGGCCCGGCGCACCTGGGAGGTCGTGGTCGCGGGCGTGCTCGGTGGCGCCGTGCCGGTGATGATCCTCGGCGCGCTCTGGCCGGCGAGCTGGCCCGGCGCCTACGTACCCGTGCATGGCGCGGGCGTGATCGCCCTCGCCGCGGTGGCGGTCTTCGCCGGGACCTACCCGGAGGGGGAGCTCCGCCTGTTCGGGGTGGTCGGGATGAAGCCCTGGCACCTCGTGGTCACCGTGGTCGTGCTGATGGCCGGGCAGGCGTTCCTCGCCGGGACGCCGTTCTTCTTCATCAGCAGCGTCGGCGCCATCGGCGCGGGCCTGGCCTACGTCCGCTGGGGCCTGTTCCGCCCCCGCCGTCGAGGCGGCCGAGCGTCCGCGAAGGGATCGAAGGCCAAGCGGGCGAAGCGGAAGCTGCCTCCGTACCTGCGCCCCGTGGACGACGACGACGAGCCGCCGCGCTACCTCAACTAGAAGCTGGACCTCCTCGGCCTCCTCGCGGGCGACGACGGCGCGCCGCGTCGTGACCCGCGACCCTCCGTCAACAACCCGGTGACAACCCGGGTCGCCGTCGGGTAGGGTCCCGGCCATGCCTCGCCTCGGTTTCTGCCTCCCGTCAGTCGTCCTACTCGCCCTGCCCGTCGCTTCGGGCTGTACCGAGACCCCGCGCTGCATCGCCTCGGCGAGAGACCCGGAGGTTCCGGTGCTCCAATGCAACGACCTGAAGGTCCCGGCTTGCCAGGGTCCGCCCACGTCGATCTACCTGGAGACGCGCGTCCCGGGCCTCGACATCACCCCGGGCGGGCTGATCCCGGTGTCGACCGACACCGAGGACGGGAGCTGCGACGGCTTCGAGGAGCCGTGCCGGCCCACCCCGGTGTGCGAGAGGGTCGGGAGGTCGCCGAGCTGCCCGGCCACGGGCACCGCCGCGATCTGCGTGTTCGTCGACAACGACGACGTGCCCGAGGCACCGCCCACCGGAGAGTAGGGCCGGGCGGCGGGGGCGTCGCGGAAGCGAGCGCGGGGCCCCACCGTCGAGGGACCGCCGCGCCGACCGGGGCGGTCAGAAGACGAAGGCGATCCGGCTCTGGAGGGTCCAGATCAGGTTCTCGGTGAGGAACGGACCGATCGCCGGGCCGGCCCCCATCAAGCCAAACTCGTTGCTGAGCCGCATCTCCTCGTTGGGCCCCCAGTGGATCTTGAGCGCGAAGTCGAGCTCCCACCCGATGAGGCACTCGTTGAAGTCCAGGCCCTTGCACCCCGTCGTGCCGGCCCGGTCGCCCTCCCGGGTGTTGGCCAGCGGGAAGTTGAGCTGGTTGGCCCACGCGAGGAGGAACTGGCTGATCAGCTCCACGCCCGGCAGCGGGCGGAAGCGGACCTGCGGCAAGAGGTAGTGGGAGTTCCACACGCCGCCCGTGCCGAGGCCGAGGTTCGACCAGATGCTCCGCGCGGAGGTGCCGTAGGCGGCGGCGGTCCGGACGGCGAGGACGACGGGGTAGAGCAGAAGACCGACGAGGTAGTTCCGGTTGTTCGGCCGCTGGGTGAAGACCTCGTTGCCGAAGGCGGCGACGCCGCCCTGACCGGTGGAGAAGCCCGTCTCGACGCGGGCGGCCCACAGGGGGTCCTCGACGCCGAAGCGAGCCGCTCCACCCCAGATGTTGGCGCCGAGGCGCTGCCCGGTGCGCCCCGTCGAGTCGTTGATCACGGGCGGGTTCTCGCGCAGCGACACGCCGAAGGTGGTGCCCTGGATCGTGTAGAGCTCGCCCTCGGCGTAGAGCTGGAGGCGGCGGCGGCCGAAGGCGGACCAGAGCACCCGGTAGAACAGGTCGCCGATGAAGACATCGGACGACGTGAGGTCCTGGCCCCGGTAGACCAGGATCAGGCCGCCCGTGGCCTCGTCCCGAGCGTTGACGTTCGAGTTGAACTCGAGGTCCCGCCACGCGAGGACCAGGATGACCTGGTACACGTCGTCGGCGCTCCCGGTCGTGAACTGGAAGGGGGCGTTGTTGCGCCGGGGCGCCGGCTCCGCGCCGAAGCCCAGCGTGTCCTCGGCGAGCCAGTCGTAGCCCAGCGCGAAGATCAGGGGCGTGGGCCGGCGGTCCCCCCGGGCGAGCGCGTTGGCGATGGTCAGGGGCCGGGTCACGAACAGCAGGCGGTCGAAGGTGGTGCCGTCGAGGGCGTCGCCGAAGTCGTTTCGGAAGCCGTTACCGTCGTTGAAGAGCAGGCCGAGCCCGCCGTGGGAGGGCTGGCGGCCGATGCGGATCTGGCCGATTGGCGTCAGGAACTCGAGCCAGAGCCGGCGAAGAAAGAAGTACGAGTCGAGGTCGGTGCCGAGCAAGGAGGTTCGCGACGGGTCTTCGGCGAACAGCGGCACCGGGTTCATGCGGGCGTTGTCGCCGAAGACGACGTTGTCGAGCGCATCGATCTGCATGCGGATCGCGGCGATCGGTGAGTTGCGGTCGCTACCGAAGACGATCGATGGCTCGAGGCGAAGCCGCATGAACGCGAAGGCCGCGCTGGCGGCGCTGTCCTGGCCGCTGAAGCCCGAGGGAACGGGCTGGGAATCCGTGGTCTGAAGCCGCGCGCGGAAGTAGCCGTGAAAGTCCACGCTGATCGGGATGTCCGTGGACGTCCCGGCGCTCGCCCCGGGGGACGGAGGCGGCGGGGGAGGAGGAGGCGGGGGCGGCGGGGGCGGCGGGGAGGTGGGCTCCTCCGCGGCCGGCTCCCCCTCGGGCGGCGGCACCTCCTCGGCACCCAGGAGCTCATCGTCGCTCGGGAAAGCGGGGTCCTCGGACAGGTCCTCGGTCCCGGTCGACGGCTCCTCCTCCTCGACAGGGGGCTGAGCGGCGACCGGCACCGCCCAGAGACACGCGGACAGAAGCGCTGCCCATTTGATCCCGTCCGTCATTCTACCTCCGGCCGGCGCCCCGGTGCAGAACGCCCATTCTGCAAAGGCACGTGAAATCGATGCGACGGTTTTCCCGCGTACGCCACGTTCAAGTCAACCGCTTTGTCGGGCTGAGACGCGTCGCGCGCGGTCCCGGCCGAGCTCGGGAGCGAAGCTCAGTAGGTCAGGCCGAGCCGGATCCGGAGCATCCCCACCGCACCGGGCCGCAGACCCATCGCGTCGGCGAGGGCGCCCGCGGGGAAGTACAGGCCGCCCTCCACGCCGGCGCGGAGAGCGATCCCGGGCGCCAGCGGGCCGTGGAGCAGGAGCGCCGCGTCGACCTCCGCGCCGAGGTCCCGGCGCTGCGGGTCCCCCCCTCGGTAGTTCGCTCGGCGGTTGAGGGCGACCACGCGGAAGGGGTCGACGCCCGGCGCGGAGGCCCACCCCAGGAGGCCTCCGAGGCGGGCCTCGAAGAGCGGGGTCGGCCGCCAGACCACGTGGGGGAAGAGGTAGTACGCGCCCGCCACGCCCCCGTTGGTCGGCAGCAGCTCCGCGCCCCGGACCGGGCGCCCGAACAGCTCCGGGGAGCTGAGCAGGTTGGCCGAGCGGGCGGTCTGCCAGGCGATCACCTCGCTGAACATCACGAGGCCCACCCGGTGGTCCGGGTCGATCGTCGCGCGGCGGACCACGCCGTCGGTCGGATCGGCGTCCCCGCTCGCGTAGCCCCCCTCGACGATGACGTCGAGCTGGTCGCTGACCCGCCCGAGCTGGACCACGCCGAGGAGCGTGCGGACGTCCTGCCGGGGCCGCTCCGGGGTCCGGAAGTAGCTGGTCTGGCCGAAGGACCCGGAGATCTCCCCCGCCAGCCGGATCCGCCCCTCCCCGGTCGGGTCCGCGACGTGGAGCCGAGCGTAGGCGTCCGCGATGAAGACCTCGAGGAAGGCGTCCTGGGGGTTCTCCTGCCGGCGGTAGCCGAGGTACACGCCGAGCTCGTCGTCCCCGCTCTCGATCCACGCCATGAGCAGGCCCTGGAAGGCCACGTCGCTGCGCGAGGCGAAGTCCGCCACGAGGTCCCAGGCCACCCAGTCGCCCGCCAGGGCGAGGGAGAACGCGCTGCCCTCGCCGCCCGGCTTCGTGACGAACGCGACCCGGCGCACGAGGTCCCCGAACTGCGGGTCGCCGAAGACCGTATCCCGGTCGCCCCCGTTCGAGACGACGCCGAGGCCCCAGTCGAACGCGAGCTGACCGACCTGGAGCTCGCCGATGCCCGTGTCCCACGCGAGATAGAGCTGGCGCAGCCGGATGCCCGGGTAGCCGTACTCGTCGCGCGGGAACGCGGCGGGCTGCGTCCCGACGGCCAGCTCGCCGAAGGCCACCCCGAACATCAGGTCGAGCTCACCGACGATCCGGAGCGCGGAGCGGTAGCGGAGCTCACCGCCCAGGCGGAGCCACTGCGTCCCGAAGTAGTTCTGGCCGAGGTCCGACGTCTCCGCCCGGTCCTCCCCCGGGATCGGGTCGAGGGGAAAGTCGCCGAGGAAGTTCATCCGGATGCGGTAGCGGACGTCGATCGCGTAGCCGAAGGGGGATGGCTCCTCCTCCTGCGCCCCCTCGCCGGCCTCCCCGGCCCCCTCCTCGCTGAAGGCCGCGGGCAGCGGGCCGCCCTCCGGGCCGCTCGGCTCGGACCCGTCCTGTGCCGCGGCCGGAGCCACGGGGAGGACCGTGAGAGCGACCGCGAACCACGAGGAGCGCAGCATCGGCGGCGAAGCCTACCGTCGGACAGGGCGCCCCGCCTCTGATAGACCTCGGGGCGTGGTCGGATTCCCGCTACGCCCGGGGGGGCGTCACCGCACGGGGCCCGCGCTCCTCGTGGCCTTCGTCCTCGGCTGCGGGGGCGGGGACGACCCCGCGGTGCCCTTCGGCCTCGACGATGAGGAGGCAGCGGAGCCCGCCGACCCGGAAGCGGCCCCCGCCCCGAGCCCGGCGCCGTTGGCCGGCCGCGACCTGCCGGCCGGGACGCGGCGGATCGACGTGGAGGGGGCGCCCGTCCAGACGTCGGGATTCCTGCGCTCGGTGCTGGTCCACGACCTCGACGGCGACGGCGACCGCGACGTGATCGCCGTCGTCGAGGATGCCGACGCGGGCGCCCGCGCCGTCTACCTGCCGCGGGATGGGCGAGCCTTCGGCCCGGCGCGACCGCTGGCCACCCTGGCCGGCCGCGAGGGGTGCCGCCTCGCGGAGACCCACCTCGATGGGATCGGGACCGCCGCCTCCTTCGTGATCGCGCGCGCCCGGCAGGCCTGCCCCGAAGCGCCCGCGGCGGCGGTGGAGGCGAGGTGGGTGATCGGGCCCGCGGCCCCGCCGCGGCTGCTCGAGACCTTCACGCTGAGGGCTCCGGCGGCCGGTCGCGCGCCGGGGCCGCTCGAGCTGCTGATGCGAACCGGGGACCACGACGAGGACGGTCACGACGACCTCCTGGTCACGGTCCGCGCGGGCGAGGGGGCCGAGGCGGGGGAGGTCACGCTGCCCTGGCTCGACCGGGCGTCCGGGCTGGCCCGGGACCCCGAGGAGCCGGAGACGAGCCTCGCCAGGGAGGCGCTGCGGGCGCTGCGGGCGCTGCGCCGGGACCCGGTGGCCGCGATGGCCGGCTCCCGCCCGGTGCTCCATCTCCACGACGTGCTCTGCGGGGGCGAGGTCAGCGCCCGGCTGGAGGGCGGGGGATCGGTCCTCGACTGCGGGGCGTCCGACGCGGCGGGCCGCGCGGCGACCACCCTGGCCCGCGGGCTGGCCGGGTCCGGGCACCTGCTCTCGGCGGTCGCCCTGGTCCGCCGCCTCGAGGAAGATGACCGCCTGGCCTACACGCAGGACCGGCGGGACGCGATCGAGCGGGCCTTCGCCGAGGCCCCGACGGCCACCCCGGCCACCCTGGACGACGGACCTGCGGCGAGCCCCCCACGCTGGGGCGCCGCGCCCCGGCTGAGCGCGCTCGCCTTCCTCGATGACGAGCGGCTACTGATCCGGGGCGACCCGCCGCGGGTCCTGGACGTCGCCGCCGAGACCACCACCCCGGCCCCGCCGGACGCGCCCCAGGGCCTGGCGATCGTGGACCCGACCGGACGCTTCGCGGTCGCCGACCGGGTGCGCCGATGCGCGGGACTCTTCATCCGGTTCACGGCCGCCCAGGGGCTGGTGCAGGGCGAGCGCGTCGGGCCGCTGGTGTCGACGGGAGGCGCGCTCGCCGTGGAGCTCGCCGCCCCCCCGCGCACGCCCTGCGACGAGTCGACGGTGCTCCCGGACGACACCGGATCGCGCATCCTCGGGTGGGCCCCCCAGGGGCTCGTCCTCGCGATGGGCCGCGAGCTCCGGGTGGTGCCCCTCGACGTCGAGGCGCGCCCCGCCGGTCCGCCCGAGGTCCTCCCCCGCGGGACGCCCGTGCCGGCGCCGCTCCCCCCGGGCGCCGCGACGACCGACGGCGCGCTCCGCGTGGAGCTGGCCGGCCCCGTGATCCTGGTGCACGGGCGGGGGACGGAGCCCGAGGTGTGGTGGCCGCCGGGCTGGGGCCAGCTGCGCGGCCCCCCGTCCGACCCCGCGGGCAGCCCGTCGGGGCGGCGGGTGGCGGTCCTGCGCGGCGGCCGGGTGCGCCTCCTGACGAGGACCGACCGTTGAGGGCTCGGACACCCGCTGCTAGGGCACGGCCGATGGGCCGGTCGTCCCTCCCCCTCGCGCTGCTCGCCGCCGCCGCCTGCAGCGCCGCGCCCCGGCCGGTGCCCTGCATGTCCGACCGGGAGTGCCGGAGCGAACGGGTGTGCCACGAGGGGCGCTGTCGTTTCTACGAGGAGGCGCGAGCGGAGGTCGACGAGCGCCTCGCGGTCGGCCGCCCGGCGCTCCCCGCGGCCGCGCCGGACGCAGGCCCGGTCGAGGACCCCCCGGGGGCCTCCCTCGAGCCCGCCCTGGCCGAGGATCGGCCGATGTTCATGGGCGACGCTCGCCACACGGGCCGCAGCAGGCACCGGGGACCGCGCGACGAGCCCGAGGTGGCGTGGGTGCACCGGACGCGCGCCCGGGTGTTCGCGTCACCGGTCATCGCGGACGACGGTACGGTCTACGTCGGCAGCCTCGACCGGAGCTTCGCCGCCCTCGCCCCCGAGGACGGCGGGCTGCGCTGGCGCTACACGGCGCGGAACAAGATCTACGCGACCGCCGCGGTCGGCGATGACGGGACCGTGTTCGTCGGCAGCCACGACGGCGACCTCGTCGCCCTCACGCCGGAGGGCCAGGTCCGCTGGCGGCAGGCCCTCCCCCAGGCGGTCGACGGGAGCCCGGTCCTCGGCCCGGACGGCACCGTATACGCGACGAGCGACGGGCTCTACGCCCTCGACGGGGACGGCAGGGTGCGCTTCCACGTCGCCGCCGCCGGCGTGGTGTACAGCAGCCCCGCCCTCCATCCGGAGGGGCTGCTCGTGTACGGGACCACGGACGGCCGCCTGACCGCCGTGGACCTCGAGGGCGACGTCGCCTGGTCGACCCGGCTCGGCGCCTCCATCGAGAGCGCGCCGTCGGTCGCCGACGACGGCACGATCCTCGTCGGCACCGACCTCGGCGAGGTCGTCGCCGTCGCCTCGGACGGACAGGTCCGATGGCGCTTCAGTACGGGCGGCGACGTCCGGGCCACGCCCGCGATCGCCCTGGACGGCACGATCGTGGTCGGGAGCTACGACCGCACGCTCTACGCGCTCACCCCGGGCGGGGAGGTCCGCTGGCGCGTGGAGACGAGCGGGCGGATCCGCGCGAGCGCCCGCATCGACGCCGATGGCCGGATCTACGTGGGCAGTCAGGACGACCACCTCTACGCCGTCGACCCCGACGGGGCGGTGCGCTGGAGCCGCAACCTCGGCCAGGACATCGACTCGACCTGCGCCCTCACCGCCGATGGCGCCCTGGTCGTCGGCACCGACGACGGCGGGGTGTACGCGCTCCGGTGAGCGGGTCCGAGAGGAAGGCAGATGAGTGAGAGCATCGGCCGCGAGGAGGTTCTCGCGGTCCTTTCGAGCCGGGCCCCCCGCGCGATGCACCTGATGGAGGTCGTGCAGCGGCTCGGCGTGGACAAGGCCCGCCGGGACGATGTCCTCGACGTCCTCGAGGAGCTGTCGGGCCGCGGCCTGGGCACCCAGATGCCGGGCCAGCGCTTCCGCCTGGGCGCTAGGCGCGCGGCGCGCGGCCCGGCGCCGCCCGACCGGAGCCGGAGCGGCGCGGACGCCGACCGGCC
>JBHJHB010000140.1:0-19284 GCA_050331215.1 Sandaracinaceae bacterium
GGGCCTCGACCTCGCGACGCGCGCGCGTCGCGCGGTCGGCGGCGGTCGTCGCCGCCGCGCGGCGCCGGCGCTCCCGCGCGAGGTCCCGCTCGAGGTCCCGCACCGCCTCGAGCGTCGGCTGGGCCTCCCGCTCCGACGCCCGCGCCGCCGCGAGCGTGAGCGCGGCGGCCCGCGCGCGGTCCTCCGCCTCCGCGAGGGCGACGCCCGCGGCCTTCACACGCGTCGCCGCGGCGTCGTGGGCCTCGGCCGCCCGGCGCGCCGCCGCGCGAGCCTGCTCGGCCGCCTCGAGCGCCGGCCGGAGGGGCTGGGCGGCCTCGATCGCCTCGAGCTCCCGGCGCCTGGTCTCGGCGAGGGCGAGCTGGCGCCGGAGCTGCGCGAGGGCCTCCTCGGCCTGCCGCTCCTCCTGCGTCAGCCCGCTGAGCACGCCGTACCAGCGGACCGCCTCGGCGGCGTTGCGGTGGGCGAGGTCGGCCTCCGCGGCCGCCAGCTCGAGGCCCGGGACCCGGCCCTCGAGCGCGGCCCGCGCCTCGTCGCTCAGGACGGGGATCGCGTCGCGCTCGGCGATCCGGACCTGGAGCGAGCGGCGCTCCCGGCCGGCCCGGGCGAAGGCCTCGGCCGAGATGCGGCCGTAGATCTCCGTCCCCGTCATGCGCTCGAGCAGATCCGCCCGGCTCTTCGCGTCCGCCTCGAGGAACGTGGCGAAGTCGCCCTGGGCGAGCAGCACCGAGCGGCGAAACTGGTCGAAGGTGAGGCCGAGGCGCGCCTCGACCTCGCTGCGCACCTCGGTCTTGAGGTGCCCGACCAGGCGGTCCTCGGCGAGGTCGCGGAGGCTCATGGCGGACGGCTGGAGCCGCCCGTCCGCCCGGTGGCGAGCGCGGCGGACCTCCCACCGGGCCCGGTAGTCGCGGCCGTCGACGCCGCGGAAGTCGACCTCGGCGTACCCCCGGCCCGCGCCGCGGCGGAGCAGGGACCGGGGGTCGGCCACCGTGAGGCGGTCGCCGCCCTCCTCCTCGGGCCGGCCGTAGCGCGCGCGGCGGCCCCCCGCGAGGCGGGGGACGCTGTCGAACAGGGCGAGGCACATCGCGTCGAGGAGCGTGCTCTTGCCGGCGCCGGTCGGCCCGCAGATCGCGAAGACGCCGGCTCGGGCGAGGGGCCCGTCGTCCAGCGGTACCTCGAAGGCGCCCTCCAGGCTCGCGAGGTTGGCGCCCCGGATCGCGAGGATCCTCACCGCGTCGCCTCCTCGGAGGGGCCGAGTCGCCGAGCGGTCGCCGCGGGCCCGCCCTCGGCCCCGTCGGAGCCGCGGGCGGGGACGTCGACCTCGGGCTCCGGGCCGGCGTAGGCCGCCTCGACCACCTCCCGGAACGCGGCGAGGAGACGCGCGTCGGGCTCCCCGTCGTAGCGGCGGGCGTAGCAGCGCCGGAACACCTCCTCGACCGTCAGGTCGCTCAGGCGGCGCCGCTCCGCGCCCTCCGCGAGGCCTTCGCCGGTGGCGGGCCGCTCGATCGCGATCCGGACGAGCCTCACCGGAGCGTCCCCGAGCGCCTCCTCGACCTGCGCCCGAAGGTCCGGCATCGGCCCGGGGAGCCGGACCCGCACGTCGAGGAAGGGCGCCTCGCGGCCGTCCTCGCGGCGAAGCGCGTCCGGAAGGCGGCGCAGCGCCTTCAGGACGTGGGGCAGCTCCCCCGGACCGTCCGCCGGGACGCGGAGCACGTCGACCGCCCGGGGGACCCGGACCGCCTGCTGCGCCGCGACCCGCTCCCCCTCGAGGCGTACCAGCCGGACCTGGTGGGGGTAGGTCGCCTCCGCCATCGAGAGCGGGATCGGCGACCCGGAGTAGCGCACCTCCTCCCGGCCCCCGACCGCCTGCGCCAGGTGCAGATGGCCGAGGGCCACGTAGGCGACGTCGTCGGGGAACACGTCGACCGGGAGGGCGTGCTGCGCCCCGATCACGGGCCGCTCGCTCTCCTCGCTCGGCCGCGTGTCCGCCAGGTGGAGGTGGCCCGTGGCGAGCAGAGCCTGGCCAGGCTCGCGTCGCGCCCGGGCGGCGTCCCGCACCTGCCCGTAGAGCCGCCGCACCCCGTCGATGGTGGCCGACCCCGCCGGCCCGTCGACGCCGGGCCGGTCCGGCGCCCGGTCGAGGTCGCTGAGCCGCAGGAACGGGACCGCCGCCACCCACGCCCCGACCTCGCCGTCCGCGGCGTGGAGCGGGACGATCATCGGCTCGGGGTCGATCGGGGCGCGGCCGGTGGGCCCGCGGCGAGGCACCGCGCCCACGACGCGGACGCCCAGAGACGACAGCACGGGCCGCGGCGCGGTGAGGCGGGCGGCGGAGTCGTGGTTGCCGGCCACCACCACGATGTCGAGCCCGGGCCGGCGGCGCCGGGCCTCGGCGAGGAAGCGGTAGTAAGCCGCCTGGGCAGCGGCGGGGGGGTTCGACGTGTCGAAGACGTCGCCCGCGACGATGAGCGCATCGACCGCCTCGCGCGCGAGCACGTCGAGCAGGAACGCGAGGAACGCGTCGTGCTCGGCCGCGCGCGCGTGGCCGTGGAGCGTGTGGCCGAGGTGCCAATCGCTCGTGTGGAGGACCGTTAGCGGAGAAGGGCGCACGGATCGATCGACGGGCGGGGCGCGCGCCGACTGACGCGCGGGCCCGACCTTCGCTACCCCAGCGGATCACAACGGGACGCGAGCGTCGATCCCTGGGCGTCCCTCGAGGGGAAGATCACCAATGATTTCGTGCGGCGGATCGCGTCACCGGGGCGCCGCCGGCGGCCGAGGGGCGATCGCCTTGCTGCCGTGAGAAGCTTCGAGCGGAGCCCGCCCGTGCGCCGCCCCCCGGTCTTCGCTCTCACCCTGGCCGCCGCCTGCGGCGGACCGGCCACCCTCCCGCCGGCCGCGCCCACCCCGGCGGGGAGCCAGGACCTCGATGCGCTCGCGCTCGGGGCGACGGTGGCTGGGGCCCTGACCGAGGACCAGCCACGCGACCGGTGGGGCGCCTTCGGGAGCACCTACCGGCTGGACCTGTCGCCCGGCGAGAGGGCGCGCCTCCGGCTCCGGTCCCCGGCCTTCGACCCCGTCCTGGAGGTCCACGGCCCGACGGGCACGGTGCGCAACGACGACGCCTTTCCCGGCACCGGCGACGCCTGGGTGGAGCTCGCGCCGCCCGGCGGCGGCACGTTCGAGGTGCGGGTCACGAGCGCCCTCCCGGACCGGACCGGGCCCTTCGAGCTCCGGGCCGCGCGCGCCCGGCCCGGCGGGGTCGGGCGCCCCCTGGACCTCGGGACGACGGTCGACGAGGTCCTCGGACGCCGGGGCGACCCCGACCTCCCGGGGAGCTGGTTTCGGTTTCGCGGGCAGCCCGGCGCGGTGGTCCGCTTTCGCGTCACGAGCCGGAGCTTCGACACCGTCGCGACGCTCCTCGGCCCCGACGGCGTACGCTGGACGAACGACGACGCCCAGGACCTCGGGCCGGACGGGGCGGAGCGCGCCGTCGACAGCACCCTCGTGGCCGCGCTTCCGGGACCCGGCGTCTACCAGCTCGTCGTCACCAGCTTCGGCCCGGGCGCCGGCCCCTTCCGGGTCCGGTCCGAGCTGCGGCCCCCGGTCGTGCTCACGGAGGGCGAGCAGCCCCTCGGCGTGGCGGGCTCCCGAGGCGGGGGCCGGATCCTCGGCCTCTACGTGGGCATCACCGATTACGGGGGCCGGCAGCCCGAGCTCTACGGGTGCGCCGACGACGCGCGCTTCCTGGCCGCGGCCATGCGGGCCAGCCACCTCCAGCGCGCCGACGAGCAGCTCGTCCTGCCGGACGGGCTCGCGACCCGCGACAACGTGCTGCGCGCGCTCGCGCAGATCGCACGGCGGGCCGGATCGAAGGACGTGGTGCTGATCTTCTACTCCGGCCACGGCGCTCAGCAGGCGGCCCCCGAGGGCTCGCCGGAGCTGGACGGGCTCGACGAGACGCTGATCCTCCGGGACGGCCCGCTCACGGACGACGAGCTCGCCCAGGCCCTCGGTCCGATCCGGGCCGACGCGCTCGTCGTGGCGATCGACGCCTGCAACGCGGGCGGCTTCGCCGACGACCTGATCACCCGACCGGACCGCATCGGCATCTTCAGCTCCGACGAGGACGTGCTGAGCGACACGGCCCCGGCGCGCCGCGCCGGCGGCTACCTGGCGTGGCACCTGCGCGAGGCGGTGCTCGGGGACGCCGACCACCGGCCCCGGGACGGCCTCCTGACCGCGGGCGAGCTGACCGACCGGCTCCACCGCGGCTTCGTGGCGGACCAGGCGATGATCAACCCCCCCGGCACGCTCGAGCCGGACCAGCGCCTGGTCGTGCGGCGCGGAGGGGTTCCCTGGACGCAGGCGCTCTGGGTCTATCCGCGCCGGCCCGACCTGACGCTGTTCCCCCGCCCCGAGCTCGACCTGCGGAGCGCCACGCCGTAGCCCGACTCTCGACGCCGGGGTAGATCGAAGCGTGGCCAGGCGCGAGATCGTGGTCGACCTCTCGGGGGAGGTGAGCCGCTTTCGCTTCCACCGGGTGGACCGGGCGAAGCTCTACGGGCGCAAGGAGCGCGTGGTCCTCGACGAGAACGGCGAGCCGTGCGTCTCGGCCTACCTGACGGCGGACGGCGCGGCGCTCGTACCGCCGGGGGGCAGCGCCCACCTCTACGTCGACGAGCACTTCGATACGATCGAGCGCGCCGAGCTGGTGCCGATCGACGAGGACGGGGAGGTGCTCGAGACCCATCCGTCGACCCTGGGCGAGGCCCAGGAGCTGGTCCCGATCGGCCCCGAGCGCATCCTCGACCACCGCGTCGTCAGCGTGTACCAGCTCGACCCCGAGGAGCTCGGAGAGACGCTGCAGCGCTCCCTCGCGGACGGCGACCTCTTCGAGACCGTCTACAACTACCGGGGGGGCGTCGAGCACGACGCGCTGTTCCTGCTGGGCAACGACGAGGGGCTCTTCGCGCTCGTCGCCCGACCGACCGGGTTCGCGATGATCCAGCGCGAGAGCCTGCGCCTCGACGAGGACGACGAGGAAACCGACGGCCTCGGCGACGACCTCGATTTCAGCATGCTGTAATGCAGGGCGCGCACGCGAGGGTAGGACGGTGCCCCGACTGATCAGCATCATGGACGACAAGCGCCGCGACGCGCAGGTCGAGGTGGAGGGACCGGAGCGCCGCGAGGGGCACGGCTGGCGCGGGCCGGACGGGGAGCCGGTGCGCATGGTCCGGCTGGTGAAGGGGACCGAGAAGACGACCTACGAAGCGCTTCTCGCCGACCACGGCGGGGACGACCAGGCTCTCGCGAGGGCTCTGGTCGAGGGGGACCCGGAGATCGACGGGCCGCAGGTCGGCCGCCAGCTGGTCGACACGTCCCGCGTGTACCTCGGGCCCCAGGGCAACGTGCTGTACGTCGCGCGGGTGCTGAAGGTCGTGTATGACGCCGACGGCGAGGAGCAGAGCCGGGAGGACTTCGTCGACGTCGAGGCGACCGTCGGCGAGGACCTGCCGCCCCTGCCGTGGACCGGCCGCCTTCTGCCGATGGACACGGTGATCCGGCGCTTCGCCTTCGTTCGGAAGCTGCAGCTGCGCCACGTGAACGGGCTCACGTTCGACTTCCTCCACGAGATCGCAGCCACGCTGCAGCGGGAGGGCAAGCTCCTCTACGTCGGCTCGGGGCCGAAGGGGCAGGAGCCCCTGATCTTCCAGACGAACGGGACCCCGTTCCGGGGCTTCCTCGAGGGCCGGGTGGCGGACGACGCCTACCTGCTGGTCCTCCACCTGTCGAACCTGGAGATCCGTCGCTTCGACGCGGGGGAATGATGGCTGGATCGCGACGGACGGCCCGGGCGGAGCGCGCCTGACGTGGAGTGGGCCACCACCTTCACCGAGTACGCCGGGGGCCGGCGGGCGCCGGTCGGCGGGCTGGCGGACGCCGAGCTGACCAAGCGGCTGCGGACCTACAAGCGCCAGGTCGCCAAGCGCTATCGGGTGATCGACCCCGACCAGATCGAGCGGCAGCTCACCCAGGGGCCCTACTGGATCAGCCCCAAGCACGATGGGGAGCTCTGGTTCCTCGTCAAGCGGGACGACGAGGTCGCGCTGTGCTCCTTCAACGGCCGCGTCCACCTCGGCACGCCGCTGGCGAAGGAGGCGGCGCAGCTGCTCTCGGACGCGGGCGACTCGATCATCGCGGGGGAGCTGCCGTCGCGGCCGAAGGCCGACGACCGGAGCCGGGTCTACCACGTGGCTTCGGCCCTCGGCGCGGCTTCCCTGGAGCCCGCCCTCGGGTTCGAGGCCTTCGACCTGGTCGAGGAGGGCGACCAGGACCTGATGCTGCTGGACTACGGGTCCCGCCTGGAGCGTCTCCGGGCCCTGCTGGCCGGCGGGGAGCGGGTGCGGACCGTCGAGACGGAGGCGGGCGTCGGCGCCGACGTGCTGCGCCGCTACCGGGAGTGGGTCGTCACCGACCGCTACGAGGGGCTCGTCGTCCGGAGCGAGCGGGGGCTCACCTACAAGATCAAGAGCACGCTGACGCTCGACCTCGTGGTGCTGGCGTACGGCGAGCGGATCACCGGCGAGCTACGGCAGATGCGCGAGATGAGCCTCGGCCTGCTCCGGGACGACGGGACGTGGCAGCTCGTCGGCCCGGTCGGGACGGGGTTCAGCGAGGAGGACCGCGCCGCGTGGTACGAGCGGCTGAGCCCGATGCAGGTGCCGAGCACGTTCCGCCTCGCGAACCGCGAAGGGACGCTCTCGAAGTTCGTGCGGCCGGAGATCGTCCTCGAGGTGCGCTGCAGCGACCTCCTCGCGTCGGACAGCTGGGACGCGCCGATCCGGCGGATGAGCCTCGCCTTCGACCCCGAGGAGGGCTACCGGCCGGTCGCCGAGCAGCCGACGGCGGTGATGATCCACCCGATCTTCCTGAGGGAGCGCGCCGACAAGCCCGTGGACCCGGGCTCGGTCGGGATGGCCCAGCTCACCTCGCGGGTTTCGATCGAGGCGCCCCGGGAGGACCCGCCGCCGGCCCAGCCCGAGGCCGACCCGGAGGTGCTCCGGCGGCGCGTCTTCACGAAGGAGACCAAGGGTAGGCTCGCCGTGCGCAAGTACGTCCTCCTCGCGACGAACCGCCCTGCGGACCGCTCCTGGCCGCCCTTCGTCGCCTACTTCACGGACTTCTCCGCGGGGCGGAAGGAGCCGCTCCAGACCGCGCTCCGGACCGGCTCGACGCTCGAGGAGGCCGAAGCGCAGGTCCGGGCATGGCTCGCCGACAACATCAAACGCGGTTGGGGGGAGGCAGCCGGGCAGGGGGACGTGAAGGCGGTGGAGCCCGCCGACGAGGTGCGCGCGATGCTGGAGGTGGAGCGCGCCAAGCGGGATGCATGAGGCGCTAATCTCCGGCGCGGCTCGGCCCTCGTAACGCCGCCGGCGAGGGCGGCATCACGGTAGGCCGGAGGCCCCCATCCATCTCGAGGACACCATGGACATCGCTTTCCCGAGGCCGGCACGAGGCCCCCGCGTCGCCCTCGCGCTAGGCCTGGCGCTCGCCCTTGTCGGATGCGCGCACGGCCTGCGTACCTTCGAGCGCCGACCGATCGTCTGGCGTGACGCCGACACGCGCCCCCACCCGACACCGCCCCCGTCGTTCTACTCGTCGTACACGTGGGACGGCGCGGACAACGCCGTCTTCCGGCCGTTCGCGGAGTTCTTCACCTTCGAGACGGACCGCGAGTCCTGGAACGTCAACGCGATGGACGAGGTGCCGGACTCGAGCTGGTTCCAGAACCGCCTCGGGGTCCGGACGATGACCCCCGAGGAGGTCGGCCAGGGGGCGTGCGCCGAGGACTGGGCCATCCCCGCGCCCTGGCGGATCGTCGGCGGCAAGCCGGACGGCGCCAACCCCGGCTTCCAGATCGAGGACGGCAACGGCGTCCGGTACCTGTTGAAGACCGAGGGCCTCTACCAGCCCTACCGGCCCGCCGCCGCGGACACCGTCGGCGCGATGATCTTCCATGCCGCGGGCTACTACGTGCCCTGCAACCGGGTGGTCCACTTCGAGCGGGACGTCTTCATCCTGGACTCCGAGGCGACGATCGAGCGGACGAACGGCTCGGTCGAGCCCCTCGAGGACCACCACGTCGAGGAGGTGCTCGCCCAGGCGACGCGGCTGCCCGACGGAGGGTACCGGGCGAGCGTCAGCCAGTTCATCCAGGGCCGCCCGATCAGCCCGTGGCGCTACCACGGCCTCCGGGACGGCGACCCGAACGACGTGGTGCCGCACGAGCACCGGCGCGACGTGAGGGCGATGTACGTCCTGAGCGCCTGGACGGACCACATCGACGCGCGGCAGGAGAACACGCTCCTCGCGTGGCTCCGGACGGAGGAGGACGGCGCGGGCCACGTGCGCCACTACATGATCGACTTCGGCGACTGCTTCGGGATCCTCCACCCCTGGGACAACCTGGCGCGTCGCTTCGGCCACTCGGGCTACCTCGACACCGGCGATATCGTCACCGACCTGTTCACCTTCGGCGCGATCGATCGGCCCTGGTACCACGCGCGGCTCAGCGACGCCGGGCGGGTGCTCGGCTACTACGACGTCGTCCGCTTCCAGCCAGACGCGTGGCGGCCCGGCTACGCCAACAACGCGTACGACCGGGTCACGGAGCTCGACAAGACCTGGATGGCGCGGATCATCGCCCGGTTCCGCGACGAGCACATTCGGGCGATGGTCGAGCGGGCCCGCTTCCCGGACCCGGTGGTCACCGCGGAGCTCGACCGCATCCTCCGGGGGCGCCGCGACCGGATCCTGGAGCGCTGGCTCACCCACCTCTCACCCCTGACGTGGGCACGGGTCGAGCCCTCCCCGACGGGGAGCGGCGCGCGGGTGTGCCTGCAGGACCTCGCCCTCTGGACGGGCATCCGGGACGCCGACACCCGCACCTACCGGGCGGCCGCCTACGCCGGCGACGACCAGGCCCCGCTCCCCGTCGAGGCGCCCGTCCCCGCCGACGAGAGCTACGTGTGCGTGGACCTTCCGGAGCCCCCCGGCGCGATGCCGGAGGCCCCGGCCTACCTGATCGTCGACGTGATCGCGGCGACCGAGGACCGGGAGACGACGGGCCCGGCCCGACTCCACTTCTACTCCCTGGGCCCTGCGGGGGCGGAGCTGGTCGGGCTGGAGCGTCCGGCCTCCGCGGCTCCGCCCCGGCGCTGAGGACGATGACGATGGCTCTTCTCGCGCCCCTCCGCTTCACCCTGCTCCTCGCCGCCGTCGCCGCGCTGCTGTCGACCCCGGCGGTAGGCGCGGCCCAGCCCCCCCGCGAGGGCGGCGACTCCGCGCCGGCCGAGGGCTCCACGACCGACGGCGACGCACCGGCCGACGGCGAGCCCGCCGAAGGATCCACGACCGACGGGGCACCGACCGACGGCGAGCCCGCCGAAGGATCCACGACCGACGGCGCACCGGCCGACGGCGCACCGGCCGACGACGCACCGGCCGACGACGCACCGGCCGACGGCGCACCGGCCGACGACGCGCCGGCTGGCCAGGCCCACCCGCCCGAGCCGCCCGACGCCGAGGACGCTGCCCGGATCAACCGCGAGCGGGAGGCAGGGGCGGCCAGCCCGGAGGGATCACCAGCGGAGCTCCCCGACGCGCCCGCGGAGGCGACGGAGGCGGAGCCCGAGACCGAGCCCGCCGACGAGGCGCCGGCCCAGCCCGACGAGGCATGGGAGGGCGCGGCCTCACCGCGGGAGGGGATGGAGGCGGAGGGCCACGGCACGCCGATCGACGACGGGGCGCGCCGGGAGCTCCCCGACTACGACGGCCGGGGCCTGCCTCCCGTGGATGTCTACGACCCGTGGCTCTGGATCCCCCGGGTCCTGTTCGCGCCCGTCTACTTCCTGGCCGAGTACGTCATCCGCCGGCCGCTGACCGCCGCGGTGACCGAGCTCGAGAAGAGCCCGCTATGGGAGGTCATCAAGCAGGCCTTCGAGCCCGGGCCGATCGGCTTCGTGCCCACCCTCTTCTTCGACTTCGGGTTCCAGCCGAGCTTCGGCGTCTACTTCTTCTGGAACGACGTCCCGGTGACCGGGAACAATTTCCGGATCTTCGCTGGGACCTTCGGCGCGCAGTGGATCCGAGTTGACGCGGTCGACCGGATCGTCTTCGACGACCGCACCGAGCTCTCGTTCCAGTACGTGTTCTGGCGCCGGCCGGATTACATCTACCACGGCATCGCGGGCGAAACGAACAGCGACAACAACGACATCCTCCAGAGCGCACGGTCGCGTTACCGCAGCGTCCTGATGGAGGGCAACAGCTGGTTCTACCATCGGCCCTGGCGGGCCAGCGAGATCCGGGTCACCGCGGGCGTTCGCTATCAGGAGTTCGACAACTCCGACTTCAACAACCGCGGCATCCTCGATGCCGTGGCCGAGGGTCTCTACGACCTTCCGCCGGGCTTCGTCGAGGGCTACTTCGCGTTCCGCTACCGGCTCGAGGGCGCGATCGACAACCGGCTGCCGCGCCCGGCGCCCGGGTCGGGCATGCGCCTCGGCGGCTTCTTCGAGCAGGCCTTCGACATCGAAGACCCGAACCGGCAGCACTGGTTGAAGTACGGCGGCGACCTCGCGCTCTTCTGGGACGTGGGGAGCCAGCGGGTCTTCGAGCTCGCCACCCACATCGAGTTCGCCGACCCCGTCAACGGCGAGGTGCCCTTCACCGAGCTCGTGCTCCTCGGCGACGACGCCCTCCTGCTCGGGGGCTTCCTCCCGGGCCAGCTGCGTGGCCGGAGCGCCGCCGTGGTCACCGTGGCCTACCGCTACCCGATCTGGGTCTGGCTCGACGCCACCGCCTTCATCGGCGTGGGCAACGCCTTCAGCGCCCAGCTCGGGAACTTCGACATCGGCCGCAACCGGCTCTCCTTCGGCCTCGGCTTCCGGACCGTCGGCGACCGGGACAACTCCGGCCTCCTCGCCCTGGCCTTCGGCACCGACACCTTCGAGCGCGGGACGTCGATCACGAGCGTCCGCTTCGTCTTCGGCAGCGAGCACGGGTTCTGACATGGGCATGGCGCGGCGCACGGGGGCGTTTCGCCTGGCGACAGGGAGCCTCGCGGCGGGGAGCCTCGCGGCGGGGCGCAGCGCGGCGGGCCGTATCGCGAAGGGCATCGGCCTGCTCGGGACGGCCTGGATGCTCGGCTGCGGCGTCCCGGGGGAGGAGCGAGGCACCGCCGGGCCATCGTCGGAGGTCCGGGGCGCGGCCGACGAGACGGGCGAGGGCGCCGAGGACGACCGCCCCCCCGACGCCCCCGCCTCCCCGGACCCCTTCGCCGTGGACCCGCGTCACGTCGACCTCCGCGAGAACCCCCGGCTCCTCGCGCGCCTGCGCGCGACCCCTCACAACTACTTCCGTTTCCTGGGCCAGCCCTTCGCGACGGCGGTGTGCGAGCACTTCGCCCACCTCGACCACGAGATGCCCACCGTCAACCTCCACGGCGACGCCCACCTCGAGCAGTACGCGGTCACCGACCTCGGCCGCGGCCTGACCGACTACGACCTCGCCACGATGGGACCGGCCGTGATCGATCTCGTCCGGATGGGGAGCTCGATCGATCTCGGGTGCCGCCACCACCGGTTCGAGGGCTCGGTCCGGGACCGGGCCTTCGACGCGCTCCTCGACGGCTACCTCGAGGGGCTCATGCAGACCGGCCCGCCCCCCGACGAGCCCGCCTCCGTGGCCGCGATCCGCGCGTCCTTCCACACCGAGCGCCCCGCGATGCTCCGGCTCGCCCAGGAGGCCATGGAGCCGGTGGACGCCGAGGAGCGGTCGAGGGCCGTGCAGACCCTCGCGAGCTACTTCGCCATCCAGCACCGCCTCGCGCCGGAGCTGCCGGAGGGCTTCTTCACCGTGAAGGAGATCGGCCGGTTCCGGATCGGGATCGGGAGCGCCCTCGACACGAAGTACCTGATCCGCGTCGAGGGTCCGACGGAGGACCCCGACGACGACGAGATGCTCGAGGCGAAGGAGGTCCAGGCCCTCGAGAGCGTCCCGTGCATCCTGACCGGGCGCACCGTCGACCCGTACCGTATCCTCGTCGCGCAATCCCGGATCGCGTACCAGCCCTTCCCCTTCCTCGGCTTCGTGAGGACCGAGAGCAAGACCTTCTGGCTGAAGGCCTGGACCCCCAACTACTACGAGCTCCCTGTGGAGACCGGGCTCACCCGCCCCGACGTGCTGATCGAGATCGCGCGGGACATCGGCATCCAGCTCGGCCGCGGGCACATCAAGCAGATCGCGGCGCCCTTGGGCGAGCAGCTCCGCCACGACGAGGCCGCCTTCGTACGCGCCCATCGAGCCGACGTGCGGGCGGCTGTCAACGTGCTGAGCGAGCGCATCGTCGGAGCATGGCAACGCTTCCGGCGGGCCTCGGCCCCCCAGCCGGTGGGGCGTGAGGACGGAGAGTGAGATGAGGACCATCGTGCATGGGGCCATGACCGCCGCGTCGACCCTCCTGCTGCTCACGACGCTGACTGCCTGCAGTCAGCTCCTCGGGAGCGGGGAGCTGGCGATGGAGGAGCGCCCGATCGTCAACCGGCAGGGCCTGGAGGTCCCCTTCGACGGGATCCTGCTCCGGGACGAGATCTTCGTGCGGGTGACGATCGATCCGGCCGTGCAGACCCCGAGCATGACGGTGTTCGCGGACGACAACGCGATCGACCGGGTGTTCACGGTCGTCGACGAGCAAGCGGGCGTGCGCTCCCTGGTCATCCGGGAGCGGCCGCGGTTCCGCAACGTCGCGCCCACGATCGTCGACATCACGACGTCGGACATGGAGTACATCTCCGCGACCTTCGACGGGCGGGCGGAGGTGACCGGCATCGACCGGGACGAGTTCCGCGCGGCCGCCGACACCCGCTCCAGGCTGGTGCTGAGTGGCACCTGCGCCAGCTCCCTGCTCATCGCGATCGACAGCACGACCACCCTGGACGCGGCGGGGCTGAGCTGTCCCGTGGGCGACTTCACCGCGATGCGCGGCGCGCTGGTGATCGGGACCGCGACGGACACGGCGATCCTGGCGGGGAGCGGCCGCGGCCGGATCGAGGTCCTGGGCAGCCCGACGACGTGCGACCGCTCCGGGCTCGTGGAGAACCGGACCGAGGTCACGGGCTGTCCGAGCGACTGAGCACCGGGCGGATCCCCGGCCGGATCATCGGGGTAGGTGCAGGGGGCCCGTTCGCAGTATCCTGCCGACTGGAGTGTCGTCGGATGGGGCGCGGCGCCGAGCGGGACAGCATCGACGGGGGGCGCGCGGACGCCCCGGCAGAAGCCGCGTCCGGGGGCGACGGGACGGGGTCGGCGACCGCGAGCACGATCCCGCCGCCGCCCCCCCGCGTCGAGCCGAGGAGCTACGGCCTGAGCGACGTCGGCTGCGTCCGCGACCACAACGAGGACAGCTTCCTCGTCGCCGACCTCAACCGGAGCATCGAGGTCCGGGGCACCAACCGCCCGGGTCGGGCCGGGACGCGGACCGGCCCGTGCCAGGGTCAGCTCCTGATGGTGGCGGACGGGATGGGCGGGCATGCGGCCGGCGAGGTCGCGAGCGCCCTGACGATCGATGCTGTCACGGACTACGCGCTCACCCGCATGCCCTGGATCACGAAGGAGGGCTCCGTCGACCAGCGCACGCTCGCCTCCGGCCTTCGGGACGCGGTGCTCCGCGCCCAGGAGCGGATGAAGGCCCACACCCGCGAGCAGCGCCGGACCAAGGGCATGGGCACCACGTTCACCATGGCCTACGTCGCCTGGCCGGACCTCTTCTCGGTCCACGTCGGCGACAGCCGGATGTACTCCTACCGCGACGGTCAGCTCCACCAGGTGACCACCGACCACACCCTCGCGCAGCAGCTCGTCGACCACCGCGTGATGACCGCGAGCCAGGCGGAGAAGAGCGACTTCAGCAACGTCCTCGTCAACGCGCTCGGCGGCGACTCGGAGGAGGTCAACATCGAGCTGCGGCACGCCCAGCTCTACCCGGGCGACATCTTGCTCCTGTGCAGCGACGGGCTGACCAAGCACGTCGACGACGACGCCCTCAAGGAGGCCCTCGACGAGGTCGCGTCGGGACGAGCCCTCGAGGACGTCGCCCGGGACCTGATCGCGCGGGCCAAGAAGGACGGCGGCACGGACAACGTGACCGTGGTGCTGGCGACGTTCTAGAGCGGTCGGCCAGGCCGGCACATCGGCGCCCCCCGAGCCGTCGCTGGCCCTAGCGCCGGTCCTTCTTCACGGACCGGATCGCTCGCCGGATCGCCTCGATCTCGCTGAGGCCGGGCTGCTTCCTCTTCTGCGCGTCGATCAGCCGCTCCGCTGTCGACGCGCCGTGCACCATCCGGCGGAGCCTACGCCGCAGGCTGGCGGCCGAGGCCCGCACCGCCCGGCGCCGGCCACCCTTCGTCCCGAGGCCGCTCCGCTGCCAGAGGACCATGACGATGACCACGAGGAGCGCGCCGACGAGGAACCAGAGCATGGAGGGAGCCTACCGCGGGACGTATCATGCCGCGGCCGATGACCAGCGACGCCCGCACGAAGATGACGCCGTACCACTGGCGCTTGTTCCTCTTCCTCGGCGTGGCGAGCTTCTTCGAGGGCTACGACCACATCGCGCTCAGCCAGATCCTGCCGAACTTCCGGGCCGAGATGGGGGTCAGCGAGGTCCTCGGCTCCCGCATGGTCGGCGTGATCATGGCCGGCACCGTCGTCGCCTTCCTGCTGGTCCGCTACGCCGACCGCGTCGGCCGCCGCCCGGTCCTGACCCTCACGATCGCAGGCTACACGATCTGCAGCTTCCTCAGCGGCCTCTCGCCCAACTGGTGGGTGTTCATGGTGCTGCAGTTCCTCGCCCGGATCTTCCTGATCGGCGAGTGGGCGATCTCCATGGTCTACGCGGCGGAGGAGTTCCCGGCGGACCGGCGGGGCCTGATGATCGGTCTCGTCAACGCCTTCGCCGCCTTCGGCTCCGTCGCCTGCGCCGGGCTCGTGCCGATCCTGCTCGACAGCGCGCCGGAAGGCTGGGGCTGGCGATCGGTCTACTTCGTCGGGACCCTCCCGCTGATCCTCCTCGCCTTCGCGCGCCGCTCCCTCAAGGAGACCCGGAGGTTCGAGGAGCAAAAGGGCATCGAGCTGCCGTCGCTCTTCGCGATCTGGTCCACGCCCTATCGCCGGCGGGTTGTCCAGCTCGCGATCATCTGGGCCCTGACGTACCTCTGCACCCAGACCGCGGTGTTCTTCTGGAAGGAGCACGCCGTCGCGGCGGACGGACCGCTCCGGTACACCGACGCCCAGGTCGGCGGCATCGTCGTCGTCGCCGCGCTGGTCGCCATGCCGCTGACGTTCGCGGTGGGCCACCTCTTCGACCTCGTGGGCCGCAAGCTCGGGGCCGCCATCGTCTATGGCGTGATGGCCTTCGCGGTCGTCGGGGCGTACGCCCAGACGAACCTGGTCCTCCTCACGATCAGCCTCACCGCCGCGATCTTCGGGGGCACCGCGGTGCTGCCGGTGCTCAACGCCTTCACCACCGAGCTGTTCCCGACGGAGTCCCGGAGCCAGGCCTTCGCCTGGTCCAACAACCTCCTCGGTCGCATCGGCTACATCGGCGGTCCCTTCATCGTCGGCGAGCTCCACAAGCTCTACGGCTGGGGTCCCTCCGTGATCGGGACCGTCCCCTTCCTGGTCCTGGCGCTCCTGCTGATCCAGTTCTGGCTGCCGGAGACCCGCGGCAAGGAGCTCGAGGAGTCGAGCGCGCTGCCGGACCGCGAGGCGAAGGGACCCGTCGCCTTCGAATGACCGGCGAGGGCCTGGCCGCGCTCACGCCCGGTCGAGCCGGCCGACCAGGGACAGCGTGAAGCTCGCCCCCATGTACTTGAAGTGGGGGCGAACGCGGAGGCTGCAGCGGTACCAACCGGGCTGCCCCTCCACGTCCTCGACGGTCACCTCCGCCTGGCGGAGCGGCTTGCGGGAGCGGACCTGGGGCGCGGGGTTCTCCATGTCGACCACGTACTGTCGGATCCACTGATTCAGCTCCCGCTCGAGGTCCGCCCGCTCCTTCCAGGCACCGATCTGCTCGCGCTGCATCACTTTCAGGTAGTGCGCCAGACGGGTGATCACGAACATGTAGGGCAGCTGGGTCCCGAGCCGATGGTTGGTCTCCGCCCTCTTCCCTTCCTGAGTGTTGGCGAAGAGCTTCGGCTTCTGGGCACTGTTGGCGCTGAAGAAGGCGGCGTTGTCGCTCTCCTTCCGGAACACGAGGCCGATGAACCCCTGCTCCGCCATCTCGTACTCTCGGCGCTCCGTGAGCTGGACCTCCGTCGGGCACTTCGTCTGGATCTCGCCCATCGCTTCGTACGGATGGAGCGGCAGGTTCTCGACCGCGCCGCCGGCAGCGGGCCCGAGGATGTTCGGGCACCATCGGTACCTCGCGAAGGAGTCGGCGACGCGCGCCGCGAGCGCGACCGCGCTGCCGCCCCAGAGGTAGGCGCCGTGGTCGCCGGCGACCTCCTCGCGGAAGTTGAAGGCCTTCACGGGGATGGTCTCCGGCCCGTAGGGGAGCCGGAGGAGGAAGCGAGGGGCGCACAGGCCCACGTAGCGCGCGTCCTCGCTCTCCCGGAAGGCGTGCCAGCGGGCGTACTGGGGACCCTCGAACAGGCTCTGGAGGTCCTTGAGCTTCGGCAGCTCCAGGAAGCTCTCGCAGCCGAACATCTCGGGCCCCGCGTTGCTGACGAACGGGGCATGGGCCATCGAGGCCACGCTCGCGATGCTCGACAGGAGCTGCATGTCCCGGGCGCTGGTCCCGAAGGCATAGCTCCCGACGAGGAGCCCGTAGGGCTTGCCGCCGAACGTCCCGTACTCGTTGGCGTAGACGTGCTGGTAGAGGCCGCTCTTGACGATCTCCGGAGTGTCCTCGAAGTCCTCGAGCAGCTGCTCCTTACTGACGTTCAGGATCGACACCCGGAGGTTCTCGCGGAAGTCGACCTGGTCGATCAGGTACTTCAGCCCGCGCCAGGTCGACTCGAGGGTCTGGAGCGCGTCGTGGTGGAGGATCTCGTTGAGCTGCGCGCTGAGGCGCTGATCGATCCGCGCGATCATCGCGTCGACCAGCGCCTTGTCGACCCGTTCGCCCTGACGGGGCGGCGTGAGCATCTCGCCGATGAAGGCCTGGATGCCCTGCCGCGCGATCCCGTAGGTCTCGTCCTCCGGCGACAGCCTCGCTTCGCTCAGCATCTCCTCGACGAGGGAGGGGCGCTCCTCCGCCGGGGCCTCGGCCGGCACGATTCGATCGCCGACCATCCGATCGCTGCTCATCTGGCCCTCCTTCCATGCGTCCGGCCTCCTCGAGTCGCGAGGACGGACCCGTTTCGACCGCCAATCACCCGGCGGTCACGGAGCGCTCGACGTGCTCCTCAGCCCTTGTCTCCGCCGCGCTCGACCTCCGAGGAGAGCCGACGGCGCGCTCCCTCATCGGCCAGCATCGCCTCGATCTTCTTACGAAATCTCGGGATGTTCCCGAGGGGACCCCGCAGCGCGGTCAGCGCCGAGCGGAGGCGGATCAGTCGCTGCAGCTCGGGCACCTGAGCGGCGATCCCCTCGGGGGTGAAGTCCTTGATGTGGTCGAAGCGGAGATCGACCTCGAGCTCCGTTCCGTCGTCGGTCAGGCGGTCCTCGACGAGGATACGAAGGCAGAGGCCTTGCTCCGCGAGCACCTCGTTGAAGTTGTCGCGGTCGATGCTAATCGGTTTGCGCTCCTCGAGGGGCCTATCGTCCGGTGCGCCCGTGAAGTTGCCCATCACGAGGATCCGGAGGGGAAGCTCCACCTCCTCGGGCTGATCTCCGTCGGTGGACGCGTAGGTGATGTTGACGCGCTCCTTCGGCGCGACCGATCTGTCGTTGGCCATCTCCGTTCCTCCCTGGACCCTGCGCGGGTCCACGCGACGCTCGCCCCTGCCCCGCGACGAGGGAGTGCCCCCACGGGACGGGCGGGCGGTATCGGTCAGCGCCCGCGCGGGGTCGCCGCGAGGGTCGTCATCGGTTCGACGCCGCACAGGCGCCGGCGCACGGCGCTCCGCCGACGAGCGAGGGCCGGGTCGGCCGGTCGGGCCGAGCGGCTCAGGCACACCAGGTGAACGCGGTAGACCTCGGCCGCGAGCTCCGGCTCCCACGCCTCGAGACCCAGCTGATCGATCCGCCGCCCGAGCCCCTCGAGGAGCCCCTCCGCCGCGTCGACGGTCGATCCCGTGGCGAGGGCCCTGGCCAGCTCGAGGCGAGCCCGGAAGCGGCTTCGGCCGCCCTCGGCCGCCCGGGTGAGCTCCGCCAGAAGGCGGAGCGCGTGATCCCGGTCTCCCGAGACGAGCGCGCGTCGCGCGGCGGCGAGGTCGCCGTCTCGGCCGAGGCCGGGCGACGGCTCGGCTGCGGCGCCTCGCCGCGCGGCGCCCGGCAGGACCTCGGCCTCGATCCAGGCTCGCGTCGCCTCGCTCGCGAACGGCAACCCGTCACGGAAGGTCAGCTCCAGGAGCTCGGGGTAGCGGACAGCGAGGTAGGCGCAGCCCGAGAGGACCTCCGCGCGGGCAGCGCGGTAGTCGACGCCGAGGCCGGCGAGGGCGATCGCCGCGTAGCGATGCAGGTCGAGCCAAAACCGGTGAGAGCGGAGCGCACCCTCGGCCGCGTCCAACAGGCTCGCGAAGTCGCCGCGCGCGGCCCACGCCTCCAGCTCCCGGACCTGAGACGCGGAGGGGGCCGGCACCGCGGTCCGCGTCCCGCTCGTCGCGGGCGGCGCCCGGCCCGTGTCCAGGGCGAGCGCCATCCTCGCGATCCGATAGGCCGCGGGGTCCCCCGGCGCGGCCAGACGCAGGGTCGACGCGGCCTCCAGGCACCGCTCGAGGATCGGCCCCGTCAGCCGCCGGAGCTCGGAGGGCTGGACGGTCGTCCCCGGCGTCCCCGACGGGCCGAGCGGTGGGCTGGCGCCGGCGCCCAGCCCCGGAGCCTCTCCGGGCGAGCCCGGGTCCGGCGCCTGGTCCGGCGCGACCTGCCGCCCGGCAGCGGGCGGGCGATCCGGCCCCCCCTTCGACCCTGCTCCGGCCCCGGCCGGGGCCGCGCGAGGCAGCCCCGGCCCGGCCGCCAGCCCCGCGGGCGGGGGGCACCGGGACGGGGGCGGCGGCCGCGCCACCCCGCGCCGCACCCCCCCCACCAACCCGGCGCCGCGCCCCCGCGCCCCGGACC
>JBHJHB010000141.1:0-4785 GCA_050331215.1 Sandaracinaceae bacterium
GCGTGCACGTCGAGCTCGGCGGCAGGCGTCGGGAGCATCACGCAGACGGTGGCGGGCGGCACCGCCTTCGACGTCGGCGTGGCCATCCCGAGCCGCACCGGCACCATCAGCGCCAGCGTCACCATGACGCTGGTGCCCTGAGTCGGCTTCCTCAGGACAGCGATATCCCCTCACCGACGAAGAAGAATCGAGATATGGGCACTCAACGCATCTTCCTTCTCTCCCTGGCCGCGGTGCTGGCCGGAGCGATCACCACCGGCTGCGACAACAGCGGTGGTGGTCGCGACGCGGGCACCGGCTTGGTCGATATCGGCGAGTTCTTCGCCCCGAACCTCGACTCGGACCGCGACTTCATCTCGGACACGATCGAGGGGCGTCCCGACCGGGACTCGGACGGCGACAACCAGCCGGACTACCTCGACACGGACTCCGACGGCGACTCGATCCTCGACCGGATCGAGGCCGGTGACGAGAGCCTGACCACGCCGCCCTTCGACAGCGACGACGACGGCGTTCCGGACTACCTCGACGACGACTCGGACGGGAACGGCCTCGTCGACCGCATCGAGGGCGAGGGCGATACCGACGGCAACGGGATCCGCGACTACGCCGACCCGGACGACGATGGTGACAACATCCTGGACATCATCGAGATCGGGGGCGGCGACTTCCCGCGGGACACGGACGCTGACACCGTCCCGGACTTCCGGGACATCGACTCCGACGGGGACTTCATCCTCGACCGGACCGAGCGCGGCGGTGAGGAGGAGGGTCGCGACAGCGATCAGGACGGAATCCTGGACTACCTCGACCTCGACTCCGACAACGACGGCATCCCGGACGCCGAGGAGGCGGGGGACACCCTCCTCGAGACCTCGCCGATCGACACCGACGGCGACATGCTCCCCGACTACCTCGACCTCGACTCGGACAACGACGGCCTCCGGGACGACATCGAGCTCGAGATCGGGTGCTCGACCACCAGCGCGGACACGGACGGGGACGAGAGCTCCGACCTGATCGAGCTCGGCGCGGGCACCGACTGCGCCAACGCGTCGGACAACCCGCGGGTGCGCGGCGACTTCGTGTTCGAGGTCCCGTTCCGGGAGGCGGCCAACCCGCCGCGCGACACGCTGCGCTTCCGGACCAACATCCGGCGCCTCGATGCGTACTTCACCATCGATACCACCTGCTCGATGGTCGGTGAGATCTCCACGATGCGGTCCCGGGTCGTGGAGATCATCGACGGCCTGAGCTGCACGTCGTCGATGAACGTCTGCACGGGCGACCTCGGCTGCGAGGAGGGCGAGATCTGCAACTTCGAGGGCCTCTGCATCGAGGATCCGGAGACCAGCGGGTGCATCCCGGACCTCTGGACGGGGCTGGGGACGTACGCGGGGTTCAGCGACACCTACCGGAACGAGCTCAGCCTCCAGCCCGACCCGGCGGTCACGCAGGACGCGGTGCCCGAACGGGCCGAGGGCCCGGGCGGGGCGGAGAGCCTCTTCGAGACGTCCGCCTGCGTGGCGGACCCCACGGTCTGCTTCGGCGCGCTGTGCGGCGGTGACGGCATCGGCTGCCCGAGCTTCCGCCGGGACGCCGTGCGGGTGCTGCTCTTCATCACCGACGAGAACAACCAGTGCCAGGCCAACGACTGCGACCTGGTCAACACCGCGGGCGCGGCCGGCGGGCGCCTCGGCCTGCAGAAGATCCGCTTCGTGGGGATCGACGCGGACGCGAACAACTCCCCCCGGGCGGACCTGCGGGCGGTGGCCTCCTCCTCGGGGTCCGTGGATAGCCGCGGCGAGCCCTTCTACTTCGAGGGCAACGAGTCCGCGGTGGCGGACGCCATCATCGACGGCATCACCCAGATCTCCGCGGAGCTGCAGCTCTTCGTCGACATCGAGGCGGTCGACCTGACCGGCGATGACGGCGACGCGGTGCAGTTCATCCAGCGCCTGGAGATCAACACCGAGACGTTCGGGTGCTCCGACCCGGGCGGCTACGCCGACGTCAACGGCGACGGCTTCGAGGATGCGTTCAGCGCCCTCGAGGTCGGCACCCCGGTCTGCTGGGACGTGGTGGTCCGGCCGAACGCACGCGTCCGGCCCCGCCAGGACCGGCCGCAGGTGTTCGAGGCGCAGCTGACGGTGTTCGGCGACGGCTCCCCCCTCGACCAGCGCCGGGTCTTCTTCCTGGTCCCGCCGGAGGTGTGCGCCGGCGGTCCGGACTCCGACCCGAACTGCGTCGTGGAGGAGTGAGCTTCGCGCGGGGGCGCTCTCGGTCCCTCTGCGCACGCTCCTGACGCTCGGCACGCCGGGCCCGCGCTGCGGGTCCGGCGTTTCTCGTGGGCGGCATGCTCGCGTGGAGAGAGAGGCCTCCGCCGCGCCCCGCCGCTCTGCGCCCGACGGGGGACCGCAGCACGACGGGGCCGACGCCTCGGGGCTCAAAGCTCCCGTCGGTGCACCGTCATCCGGATCCCGTGCTTCGGACGCAGCGTGATCAGCGGCTCCGGCTCCACCGGGTGGCCGGGGCGGAGCGCGAAGCGGAAGCGCCGGAGGAGCATCGGCAGGAGCAACTGGCCCTCCATGAGCGCGAAGCCTGCCCCGATGCACATCCGCGGCCCGGCCGCGAAGGGGAAGAACTGCGTGCGGTGATGACCGGCGGCGCGCTCGGGGCGCCAGCGGTCGGGATCGAAGCCCTCCGGGTCGCGCCAGAAGCCGGGGTGGCGGTGCGTCACGAAGGGGCTCAGGAAGACGATGGAGCCGGCGGGCACCGGGTAGCCGCCGACCTCGTCGTCCGCGCTCGGGCTCCGACCGAAGATCCATGCGGGCGGGTAGAGCCGCAGCGCCTCGTGAAGGACGCGGCGGCCGTGCGGAAGCCGCGGGAGGTCGTCCACGGTCGGCGGCCGGTCCCCGAGCACGTCGTGCGCCTCGCCCGCGACCCGGCGCGCGTGCTCGGGCGCCCGGCTGAGGAGGTAGAGCGTCCAGGCGAGCATGTTGGCGGTGGTCTCGTGGCCGGCGAGGAGCAGCGTCATCACCTCGTCCCGGAGCTGTCGGTCGTCCATGCCCGATCCGTCCTCGTCCCGGGCCTCGAGCAGCATCTGGAGCAGGTCGTCGGGGGCCGCCCCGCTCCGCCGGCGGCGCTCGATGATGCCGAGCACCACCCGGTCCAGGGACCGCGCGGCGGCGCGAAGCTTGAGGTTGTACGGCGTCGGGACGGCCAGGGGCAGCATCAGGGGTCGGCTGCTCCGCTCGTTGAAGCCGTGCAGCACGACGTCGAGCGCCCTTCGGACCTCCCGTGCTTCAGCGCTCGGGTCGGTGCTCAGTAGCGTCTCCCCCGCGATCCGGAGGGTGACCGCGCTCAGGTCGACGGCGATGTCTCTCGGTCGCCCGGTGTCGGCCGCCTCGTCCCAGGTGGCCAGGAGCGCCTCGCCGGCCCGCGTCATCGTCGCCGCGAACGCCTCGATGCGGCGCCGGTGGAACGCGGGCTGCGCGATCCGTCGGTGCCGGCGCCAGACCGCCCCCTCGCTGGTGAGGAGCCCCTCCCCGAGGAACTCTCGCATCCAGCGGTAGCCCGGCGTGTTCTTCGTGTAGAGCCGGTGCTTGCGCACCAGGATCTCCTCCACATGGTCGGGGTGGGCGAAGAGCTGGGCCTGGCCGCCGAGCACGTGCACCCGGACCACGTCCCCGTAGCGCTCGAAGGAGCGCGTCATGAACCCGAGCCGATCCCGGAGGATGGGTCGCAGGTGCCCCAGGATCGGGTCGCCCGGCGGGCTGGGGGCACGCCGGACGGGCCATCGAGTGGGGGCTCGCGCCCCCGCGGCGCGCAGGCGCCGGGCGAGGATGCGGTAGGCGAGGCTCACGACGGGTCCGGCCCGGCGCCGAGATGTCCCCGTCGCCGGCTCGAGGGCCTGCGTCGCCGACCCCTCTGCCGTCTGGAAGTAATGAAAATAGTTTGCATTATGGCCTTCTTCGTGCAATAGAGCGGCGGCTTCGGCGCCCGTATCATCCCCCTGACGCCTCGCCCGCTCCGGCGCCGCGGGGCCACCCCGGGCCGCCCAGCTCAGGAGAGGAAGTCGATGGCCAGCACCGGACGCGCGTCCCAGAAGACGGCGAAGAAGAAGGCTGCCACGTCGAGCAGTCCGAGGGGCGGCGAGCGAGGGCGGGCTGCCAAGAAGGTAGCCACGAAGGCGGCGACCAAGAAGGCGGGCGGCGCGAAGGCCGCGAGCAGCAAGCCGGCCCCCAAAAAGGCCGCGACCAAGAAGGCGACCGCGACGAAGGCGGCGACCAAGAAGGCGGGCGCCGCGAAGGCCGCGAGCAGCAAGACGGCTCCCAAGAGGGCCGCGACGACGAAGGCGCCCGCGAAGAAGGCTCCCGCGACGAAGGCGACCGCGATGAAGGCGACCGCGATGAAGGCTCCCGCGAAGAAGGCGGCCGCGACGAAGGCGGCCGCGACGAAGGCTCCCGCGAAGAAGGCTCCGGCGAAGAAGGCTCCCGCGAAGAAGGCTCCCGCGAAGAAGGCTCACGCGAAGAAGGCCGCCGCGACGAAGGCTCACACGACGAAGGCCAGACCGAAGGCGGCTGCGGCCGCGAAGTCGGCCGCCCCGATGGCGGGCGCAAGCGGAAAGGCGTCGGGTTCGAAGGCGGCCCAGCCGGCACGGGCCAGGGGCCGGACCGCGGCGGGCGGCGGCGCGACGCGGGCCTCGGCCTCCACGGCCAAGGCGCCGCGGGCGCCGAGCCGGGCAGCCGGCGCGGCGGGTGGCCCGGGGGCGCGCTCCGCAGG
>JBHJHB010000142.1:0-15705 GCA_050331215.1 Sandaracinaceae bacterium
GGTGGAGCCGGCCCCGGAGCGGCGCGTAGAGCTCCTCGAGGTGGGCGCGGAGGGCCGTCACGGTGAGGCCCTCCGGCACCTCGAGGGTCTCCTCGTCGAGCCCCCGGAGCTCCCGCACGGCGGCGAAGTAGAGGACCTTGATACGCATCGTTCGACAGTCTCGTTCCAGCTGTCGCACGCGTCCAGGGGACGTCTTGACTCGGTGCGTCACGAGGACTAGGTCGCAGAATGAACCGTCATTCAGGGCCGCCGCGGCGCGGACCGGGCCCCGACGGGAAGGAGCCTCGACGATGTCCGAAGCCACGATCACCGACGCCGGGAGCACGGACGCGCAGAAGGGCGAGCGCGTCGCCATCCTCGCCGGCCTGCGCACGCCCTTCGCGAAGCAGGGGACGGCGTACCGGCGCCTCAGCGCCCTCGACCTCGGCGTGAAGGTCGTCGCCGAGCTGATGGCCCGGAGCGGCGTCGACCCGAGCGAGGGCGAGCAGGTCGTCTACGGGCAGGTCGTGCCGAGCCTGAAGGCGCCCAACATCGCGCGGGAGGTCGTGCTGCTGACGGGGATGCCGCGGGACATCGAGGCCTACAGCGTCAGCCGCGCCTGCGCGACGAGCTACCAGTCGACGGTCAGCGTCGCCCAGGCGATCGCGGCCGGGGCCGTCGACGTCGGCATCGCCGGCGGCGCCGACAGCGCGTCGGACGTGCCGATCCGGGTGAGCACCGCGCTCGGCAAGGCCCTGATGGAGGCGTCCCGCGCGCGGAGCCTCCAGGAACGGGTCGCCGCCTTCACCGGCCTGCGCCCCAAAGACTTCCTCCCCGTGCCGCCCGCCCTGAAGGAGTACACGACGGGCCTGACGATGGGCGAGAGCGCCGAGAAGATGGCCAAGGAGAACCGCATCGCCCGCGAGGACCAGGACGCCTTCGCGCACCGGAGCCACCAGCGCGCCGCGCAGGCCTGGGCCGACGGCCGCCTCGCGGAGGAGGTGATGGAGGTCTACGTCGAGCCCGACTACACGCCGGTCCGGGAGGACAACCTCGTGCGCAAGGACGGGACCCTCGAGGGGTACGCACGGCTCAAGCCGGTCTTCGACAAGAAGCACGGCACGATCACCGCCGGCAACAGCTCGCCGCTGACCGACGGGGCGAGCGCCCTCCTCTTGATGCGGGAGGACCGCGCGAAGGCGCTCGGCTACCAGCCCCTCGGCTACATCCGGAGCTACGCCTTCGCCGCCCTCGACCCGGGCGGGCAGATGCTGATGGGGCCGAGCTACGCCACCCCGAAGGCCCTCGACCGGGCCGGCATCACGCTCGAGGACATCGACCTGATCGACATGCACGAGGCCTTCGCCGCGCAGGTGCTCTCCAACACCCAGGCCTTCGCCTCGAAGGCCTGGGCGGAGGAGCACCTCGGCCGGGGCGAGGCGATCGGCGAGATCGACCCGGACAAGCTCAACGTGACGGGCGGCTCGATCTCGATCGGTCACCCGTTCGCGGCGACCGGGGCCCGCCAGATCACGCAGGCGTTGCGCGAGCTGCGCCGCCGGAACGGCAACCTGGCCCTCGCCACCGCCTGCGCGGCCGGCGGCCTGGGGGCGGCCATGGTGCTCGAGGCGGCCTGAGGAGGGGACGATGACGACCGAGATCGCGGATCGACAGCGCGGCGCGCTGAGCGTCGAGCGCCGCCCGGACGGCGTGGCGGTGCTCTGGTTCGACGTGCCCGGCGAGAGCGTCAACACGCTCCGGGACGACTTCACCGAGGACTTCCGTGCGGCCTTCGACGAGCTGGAGGGCGACGCGGACATCCGCGGCGTGGTCTTCGCGAGCCGCAAGCGGGACTTCGTGGTCGGCGCGGACGTGAAGGTGCTCCAGACCGTGGAGAGCGCGCGCCAGGCGGCCGACCTGGCGCGCGCGGGCCAGCGCGCGATGGATCGCATCGCGTCCTTCCGGGTCCCGGTGGTCGCGGCGATCCACGGGGCCTGCCTTGGCGGCGGCCTCGAGATCGCGCTCGCCTGCCACGGTCGCGTCGCGAGCTCGGACCCCCGCACGAAGCTCGGGCAGCCCGAGGGCAAGCTCGGCCTGATCCCGGGCGCGGGGGGCACCCAGCGCCTCCCTCGGTTGATCGACGTCGCGAGCGCCCTGGACTTGCTCCTGACGGGCCGGGAGGTCCCCGCCAAGCGGGCGCTTCGCCTGGGCCTGGTCGACGAGGTGGTCCCCGAGGCGATCCTGGTCGACGTGGCGGCGGACCACGCCCGACGCCTCGCCGCGACCGACCACCGCTCGCCGGCGTCCTCCGGCCCGTCGCGTCTCCTCGACGCGAAGGCGCTCCGCGAGGCCGCGCTCACCGAGACCGCCATCGGCCGCAAGATCCTCTTCGATCAGGCCCGCAAGAACCTCCTGAAGAAGACGCGCGGGAACTACCCGGCGCAGGAGCGGACCCTCGAGGTGGTGCAGGAGGGCCTCGCCCAGGGGTTCGCGCGGGGCCTGGAGGCGGAGGCGGAGGCCTTCGGCGACCTCGTCGTCAGCCCTCAGGCGGAGAGCCTGATCGGCATCTTCCGGGCCACGACCGCGATGAAGCGGTCGACCGGCGTCGACGACGCCTCGGTCGAGCCGAGGACGATCGACCGCGTCGGCGTGCTCGGGGCCGGCCTCATGGGGGCCGGCATCGCCTACGTCACGACGGCCCTGGCCGGCCTCCCGGTCCGCCTGAAGGACCGGGACGAAGCGGGCATCGCCGCGGGGCTCCGGACCGTGCGCAGGATCCTGGACGGCCGCGTCAAGCGAAGGAGGCTGACCCCGCGGGAGCGGGACGTGCTGGTCAACCGGGTCACGGGGACGACCGACTACCTCGGCTTCGAGAGGACGCCGATCGTGATCGAGGCGGTCTTCGAGGACCTGGCCCTCAAGCACAGAGTGCTGCGGGACGTCGAGGACGCCGGCCCCGAGGAGGTGATCTTCGCCAGCAACACCTCGTCGATCCCGATCGGGCGCATCGCGGAGGCCTCCCGGCACCCGGAGACGGTGGTCGGCATGCACTACTTCTCGCCGGTGGAGAAGATGCCGCTCCTCGAGATCATCCGGACCGACCGCACGGCGGACTGGGTCGTCGCGACCGCCGTCGAGCTCGGCAAGCGCCAGGGCAAGACGGTGATCGTCGTCAACGACGGGGTCGGCTTCTACACGTCGCGCATCCTCGGGCCGCTGATGAACGAGGCGGCCTTCCTGCTCCAGGAGGGCACCGCGATCGAGCGGATCGACGGCGCCCTGATGGACTGGGGCTTCCCGGTCGGCCCGATCACGCTGCTCGACGAGGTCGGGATCGACGTCGCGGAGAAGGTCGGCCACGTGGTGGTCGAAGCGTTCGGCGAGCGGATGCGGGCGCCGGCGGGCTTCGAGAAGCTGATCGCCGACGGCCGCCACGGGCGCAAGAACGGCAGGGGGTTCTACCGCTACGAGAACGGCAAGAAGGCGGGCCGGGGCAAGAAGGCGGTCGACCCGACGGTCTACGCCGTGCTCGGCGTGGAGCCGACCGGAAGCGTCGAGGCCGAGGACATCGCGCAGCGCTGCGCCCTGGCCTTCGTCAACGAGGCGGCCCGGTGCTTCGGCGAGGGGATCCTGAGGAGCGCCCGGGACGGCGACATCGGCGCGGTGTTCGGCCTCGGCTTCCCGCCGTTCCGCGGTGGGCCCTTCCGTTACGTCGACACGGTGGGCGCGAAGGAGATCGTGCGCCGCCTCGACCGCTACCGGGACCGGCACGGCGACCGCTTCGCCGCCGCGCCGGTGCTGCGGGCGCTGGCGGAGAGCGGTCGGACCTTCCACGGCGACGCGCGGATGGAGCCCGGCCAGCACCGCGAAGGCGTCCCGGCGCGGGCTGCGGTCGCGACGCCCGCGACGTGAGCCGGCGGCTGCCCGCCCGGGGACGTACGCTCGTCCCGTGACGAGGGCGAGCAGCTCCGCGCGCCGCCTGGCCGGTCGCGACGCCGGCGGCCGGCGGGCGCGCCTCGCCCGGCTCCTCCTCCTGGCCCCGCTCGCCGCGTGGGCCGCCTGCGGCTGGGCGGAGGGCAGCGCCGGCACCGCCGCGCGCCCGGGGGCGGCCGACGTCATCACGATCGGCCCACCGGACCCCGAGCAACGACGGATCGACGGACGCTTCGACGCCGGGGACCACCTGCGGCCGGCGTCGGCGGTCGCCCCGGGCTGCCCGGGCCGGATACGCGAGGCACCGCTCTATCGGCTCCTCCACGACGGGGCGACCCGGCTACGCGTGGCGGCGGCGGGGGAGGACCTCGTCCTGGTCGTCGAGGGCTCGCGTGGCCAGACGTTCTGCGACACGAGCTCCGGCCCGGATCGGACGCCGTTCCTGTCGGCTCACCTCGCGCCCGGCGAGGCACGGGTGTGGGTCGGGACCACGGCGTCGGCGGCCCGCCGCGCGTACGGCGTCGAGCTCCACGCCGAGGCCGCCGGCGGGTACCCGGATCCGACGGGGCTGGATACCCGGAGCCCCGGCACCCTGGGAGCGCTCCGCCCGGGCGAGCGGCCCGAGGGGAGGGAGGGCCGCACCGGCGCCGACGTCGAGGCCCGGGTCGTGAGCAGCGGCTGCCCGGGGTGGGTCCCGCTCGGCGCCCATCTGACCCTCGACCTGGAGGACCCACGGCTCGTCCGCGTGGAAGCGGCGCCGCAGGGTGACGAGGACCTGACGGTGCTCGTCCGGGAGCCGAGCGGCGCGGTCTGGTGCGACGACGACGGAGGCGTGGGGACGCTGCCGTACCTCGCCGTGCCGCTTCCGGCAGGAGAGCACCGGCTCTGGGTCGGCACGAAGCACGCGACGACCGAGGCAGCGTTCTCCCTCACCGTCCGCTCGAGGCCCGTCGCGGAGAGCATGGACAGCACCGGCCTGGCGCCGGCGGCGGGGCCGCGGCTCGGCGTGGTGCGACCGGCATCGAACACCGAGGCCCGCGTCGACGGCGCGACCGACCCCTTCGTGCACCTCGCGGGGGTGGCCGAGGGCTGCCAGGGATTCGCTCCCTCCCGCCCCGACGTGGTGCTCGACGTGCCCTACGATCGGCCGCTTCGGCTCTGCTGGGACGAGGGTCTCGACCTGACCGTGCTGATCGAAGACCCGAGCGGACGGCGGCGCTGCCTGCGGGAGGAGGAGGGCAGGACCCCGTGGACCCGGGGCCGCTACCCGGTCTGGGTGGCCAGCCCGCGCCCCGACCGGGTGCTGCCGTTCACCCTGACCGTGTTCCAGCCCAGCGCGCGAAACACCCGCGGCCCCGCCAACCGCCCGGCCACGAGCTTCACGGGAACGACCACCGCCACGCTCGCGCCCACCGAGGCGTCGCACTGCGGACCGAGCTGACCCCGGACCCACACCCCGGACCCACGCGGGGCTCGTGCGGCCTCACGGCTCCGACGGATGGGCCGACTTCGCCGTCGGGGGGCGCGCTGCGTTGGCCGCCGGCGGGGGCGGCGGGATGCTGGCCCGCTCGCTCAGCGACCGCGGAACGGGGAGCTGGGAGCGGCGCAGGGGGTCGCTCATCAGGTCGGCGAGCCAGGCCCACTCCTCGGTGTTCTTCATGATCATCTTGAGGACCATGGTCAGCGGCACGCTGATCAGCGCCCCGACCGGCCCGAGCACCCAGCCCCACACCACCATCGAGAGGATGACCACCACGGGGGAGATGCCGAGGGCCTGCCCCATGATCCGCGGCTCGATCACGCTCCCGATCACCATGTTGACCACCGTGAAGCCCAGCACCACCAGCGCCGCCTGGCCCGGCCCGAACATCGCGAGGCTGATCAGGAACGGGGGAATGGTCGCGACGATCGCCCCGACGTTCGGGATGTAGTTGAGAAGGAACGCGAGCAACCCCCAGAGCACCGCGAAGTCGACGCCGAGGATCTCGCACCAGACGCCGCAGAAGAACCCGGTCGCGCCGCTCGTCACGGACTTCACGCCGAGGTAGCGGTTGACCTCGTCGGTGATCCGACTGAGCACGTGCTCCCCGGCCCGGGTATCCCGGTAGTGATCCTCGAGCTTCTTCCAGAGCCGGGACGCGTCGAACAGCGTGAACGCCACGATCAGAAGAAACAGCACGCCCTGCGTCAGGACCGTTCCGACGCTCGCCACGGTCGACCCGAGGAGGTCGAGCAGCGCGGCCGGATCCCCGATCTCCGCGAGCTCCGCCTCGTCGACCGCGACGCCGTGCGCCTCGAGCCAGGCGGCGGTGTCGGACGCGAGCTGGCCGAAGCGCTCCTGGTAGGTCGGCAGCCGCCGCCGGAGCTCCTCGATCGGGCTCAGCAGCAGGCTCCCGAGGCCCCCGAGCACCGCCAGCTCGAAGAGGAGGACCAGGCTGACCGCGAAGCCGTAGTGGATGCCCCACCGGGTGAGGCGGAACACGGCGGGGGAGCTGACGAAGGCGACCAGGAGCGCGAGGAGGATCGGGGTCGCGATCGGCGCAGCGGCGCGCAGACCCGCCAGCACGATCACCAGCGCGGCCAGGGTCAGGAGGCTTCGAGCCGCTCCGCCGAGGGGCATCCCCTGCGATGTACCATCGGGACCTCGAGCAGCAACGAAAGCTGCGGAGGCGCGCCGGGTCGGGCCGCCGGACCGGCTCGCGCTAGCGCTCGATGCGGAAGTCCGCCACCGCCTCGATCCCCCGGAAGGGCTCGGGGGCGCCCGGCACGCGCTGGGTGTCGACCAGCACCACGGTCGCCGCCGGGTAGAGGTCCAGGGCCAGGTTGCAGTTGGCCGGCTCGTTGTCGAACACCGCGACCACGTCGCCCACGCGCTCGAGGGTCGGCAGGGCCCCGCGCTTGAAGGCCTCGTCGCCCATCCCCGCGTCGGGCTTCAGGACGAGCTCGGTCCCGACGACGCCGACGGGGAAGCCGTCGTCCCGGAGCTTGGTGACCGTGCCCGCGAGCATGCCCGGCAGGTCGCGCCCCGTGAGGTAGAGGACGACCGCCCCGGCGTCGTGGCATGCCCGGACGTAGTCGACGGCGCCGGGCGTCGGGAGATCGAACTGAATCCACTCATCGGCGTAGAAGCGCTCGCGCCAGTAGGTGCTCGCCCAGTTCACCGCGTCGGCGCGGACGATGCCGCAGCTCCGCAGGGTGTCGGTCAACAGGTAGTCGACGCCGTCGGCGGTCAGACCGCGCAGAGCGGCGGACAGGTCGGGGTCCTCCGTCGATGCGTCCTCCGAGAGATCGCGGAGGATCTCCAGCGTCCGGGGCCGCGTGTCATAGAGCGTGGCGTCGAGGTCGAAGACCACGAGAGGGGGCCGCGCCGTTGCCCAGTCCGAGACCGTCAGGAGGACCCGACTCAACACGTCCTGCTGGTGAGGAAGGGGCGGCGGAAGCACTCGAGGTAGCATATCGGAGGGGAGCCACGGGTGAAACACCCGGCGCGGGCCCCGGCTGGCGCGCGCCCCCGGTTCCGCTATCATCGGCAGGCCCGGCACCCTGGTGGGGCCGGCCCCCTCGTCTTCCTTCGCCTCGTCCGCCTCGGCCCGTCGGTCCCCCGACCCCGGCCGCGCGGACCCACGCGCGGGCGGTCGAGCGCAGCACCGGCCGGCGCCTGCCAGGCCTTCCGAGTCGGCCCGTGTGACCCTGCTGTTTCCAGGACGACCCCCAACATGGCTGAGGAGCTCCGCGACGAAGGCCTCGAGCCTGCCGCCCCGACGGTCCGCCGGCCGGGGCTGCCGCGCCCGAAGGCACTGAGCCGCGCCGCCCTCGCCCGCGTGACCAGCCTGCCGACCGCCCCCGCGCCGCCCACCCCCCGTCGCTCCGTGCCTCGCCGCGCCGCCGAGCGCGTGCAGGGCGTCCTCGTGGTCGAGGACGACCCCGACACGCAGTGGCGCCTGGCTCGCACCCTCGCCATCCGCAACCGGCGGGTCGTCGGCACGAGCTCGGCGGAGGCCGCGCTCGAGGTCCTCCGCGAGTGGCGCGCCGACGCGGTGCTGCTCGACGACTCCCTCCCCGGCATCAGCGGCGTCGAGCTCGCGTCGTTGCTCCGGGTCCGCGTCCCGGAGGTCCGGGTGGTGCTGATGACCAGCACGGCGCGCCTCGTGCCGCCGCCCGACCTCGTGGACGGGGTCGTCGAGAAGCCGGTCGACACGGAGCGGCTCCTGGCCGTGATGAATGCGCTCATCGGCGAGGACCGCTAGCCCCCGGGGCCGGGCACGGACGCGGCCCCACTCGACGCGACCGGCGCCACGACGGACGCTGCCGGGGCGCGCGCGACCTCGAAGCGCGCCGACGAAGGCCCTGAGCGCCCTCGCGGTCGCCCTGCTCGTCGTCGCCTCGCTCGGGGGGCCGCTCCGGGCCCAGCGCAACGGCGTGCGCACGATCGGGGTCGACGAGATCCGCCCCGGCATGACCGGCTACGGCCTCACCGTGTTCCGCGGCACGACCCCGGAACGCTTCGAGGTCGAGGTCATCGACGTCCTCCACAACTTCCGCCCCGGCCAGGACCTGATCCTGGTGCGGACCCTCCACCCGATCCTCGAGCACGCGACGACCGTCGGCGGGATGAGCGGGAGCCCGATCTACCTCGACGGTCGCCTCGCTGGCGCATACGCCTACGGGTGGAGCTTCGGCCAGGACCCCGTGGTCGGCGTGACGCCGATCCGCAACATGCTCGCCGAGCTCCGGCGCCCGGCGCGGCCCGACGCCCTACCCGGCGCCGCGCCCGTGGCCGCCGGAGCGCGCGGCCCGGCGCGCCTCGCGGGCCTGCCCCCGTACCGAGGGGGACCGGTCGAGGCGCTGCCCGCGCTGCGCGCCCATGCCGCCCGGCAGCCCGCGCCGACCGCCCATGGCCCTCGGACGGCCGCCACGCCGCTCCTGCTCGGCGGCTTCGAGGGACGGGTCGTGCGCCAGCTCGAGGAGGCGCTGTCGCCCTTCGGGATGGTCCCGGTCCAGGCCGGGGGCGGTGGCGGAACGGACCCGAGCGCCCCGCGCCGCTACGTCGACGGGGGGGCGGTGGGCGTCCAGCTGATCCAGGGCGACATCGACGCCACCGCGGTGGGCACCGTCACCCACATCGAGGGCAACCGGGGCGCGGCCTTCGGCCACCCGATGCTGAACGCGGGCGAGCCCGGGCTGCCCACGGCGGTGGCCCGCGTGCTCCACATCCTCGCGAGCCGGTCGAGGTCCTTCAAGATCGCCGAGGCGGGGCGGCCGCTCGGCACGCTCGTCCAGGATCGGCAGGCCGCGATCGTCCTCGAGACCGACCGCGCGCCGGACACGGTGGCGCTCGAGCTCCGCGTCCAGGGCGTCCCGAACGCGCCGCGCACGGCCTGGTCGGCCCGCGTCGCGAGCCACCGAGCGCTGACCCCCGCGCTGATCGGGGCGGCGATCGCGAACGCGGTCGACGCGACCGCGAGCGACGTCACGCCGACGCTCGTGCGGGCGACCTCCCGGGTCCACCTCGCCGGCGAGCCGGAGACCATCGAGGTGCAGGACGTCGACGTGGCCACGGGCGGCGTCGCCGGGACCCTCGGGCAGCTCCGCCTCTTCCCGATCCTCGAGGCGGTCTACGGCAACCCGTTCCAGGAGGCGCGGGTGGAGCGGGTGGAGGTGGACCTCGAGGTGACCTTCGACCGGACCACGGTCCGGGTGGTCGACGCCGCGACGCCGGTCCGGGAGGTCGACCCGGGGAGCGAGGTGCCGTTGCGCGTGGTCCTGCAGCGCTTCGGCGAGCCGGAGGCCGTGCGGGTGGTGCCCGTCCGGATCCCGGAGCGCCTGGCCGGCGAGCGGGTCGAGGTGCTGGTCGAGGCGGGGAGCGCGGTCCGCGTGCAGGAGCCCTTCGCGCGGAGCCTCGGCGAGCTCCTCGCCAACATCCGGTCGGCCTATGGCAGTCAGGACCTCGTGATCTCGTTGAAGACCCCGTCGCGGGGGCTCCGCTTCGGCGGCCACGTCGTGCGGTCGCTCCCCCCGTCCGCGCTCGACACCCTCCAGCAGCGCAACGATGGCGACCGCGCCCGCCCCTTCGTGACGTACGAGCGGAGCGTCGTGCCCCTCGACGCCGTGGTCTCGGGCTCGGCCCGCATCGAGCTGGCGGTCCGGAGCCGCCCCCGCCGATGAGCGTCCGCCGACGCGCCGCCGCCCTCGCGCTGGTCGCCGCCCTGGGTTGCGCGCTGCTCGCGACGACCGCGATCGCGACGAGCACGGAGCGCTTCGTGCTGGACGACGCCGAGTCGCTGTCGGCCGGGGAGATGGTCGGCACGGCGGTGCACTCCGACGGGCGCGTGACGATCGGCGCGAGCCTCGCGCGCATCCCGCTGCCGGAGGGCGTCGGGCTCGTCTACGCGCTGGCCCGCGGCGCCGACGGCGCCGTCTACCTCGGCACGGACGACGACGGCGCGATCCTCCGGCTCCGTGGGGACGAGGTGACCCCCTTCGCGTCCACCGGACAGCTCGTCGTGTCGTCCCTCGCCATCGGCCCGGACGGCACCGTCTACGCCGGGACCCTGCCCGAAGGGCGGATCTTCTCCGTCACCCCCGACGGGCAGGCGAGCGAGATCGCGCGCCCCGACGGGACCGAGCACGTCTGGGCCCTCGCGTGGCACCCGGGCCGGCGGCGGCTCCTGGCCGGCACCGGCCCCGAGGGGCAGCTCGTCGCGATCGACCCCGGCACGGGAGCGGCCGAGGTCTGGTGGGACGCCCCGGCGGGGCACGTGATGAGCCTCGCGCTCGACGGCGACACGGTCTACGCCGGCACGAGCGACGAGGCGGTGGTCGCGCGCGTGAGCGGACCGGACCGGGTCGCGATCGTCCACGACTTCCCGGGCAACGAGATCACGGCCCTCGCGGTCCAGGGCGGCGTGCTCGCGGTGGCCGCCAACCAGTTCCCGGACCCGCCGCCGCTCACCGCGCGCGCCGCGAAGCAGCGGGCGAACGGCGGCGGGACGGCGCCGCGCCCCCGGCCCGGCCAGGGCCGGCTCTTCCGGATCGGTCTGGACGGCCGGCCCGAGCTGCTGGTCGAGCAGGACGGAGGCCACTTCGCGGCCGTCGCCCTCCTGCCGGACGGCACGGTCGTCGCGGGGGCCGGCGCGGAGGGCAGGGTGGTGCGGGCGCACCCCGACCGCACCAGCACGACCTGGATCGACGTCGACGAGCGGCAGGTGCTCGCCCTCGACCTCGACCCGGAGGACCCCCTGCTGGCCACGGGTGACGGGGCGGCGGTGTACCGCATCCTCCAGGGTCGCCCGACCGAGGCCCGCTGGGACAGCAAGGTGCTCGACGCGCGCTTCCGGGCGCGATGGGGCCAGCTGGACTGGCGGGGCGAGGGCGACCTGGTCCTCCAGACCCGATCGGGCGAGACCGAGGAGCCGGACGAGACCTGGAGCGACTGGTCCACGCCGATCCGGAGCCCCGGGCCGATCCGGAGCCCGGCGGCGCGCTTCCTCCAGGTGCGGGCGCGCTTCGAGCGCGATCCGGACGCGGTGCTCTGGGCCGTGACGGCGTACTTCCTGCCACAGAACCAGCGGGCGACGGTCGGCTCGGTGCGCATCCACGGCGGCAGCAAGGCCGCCGAGAAGCGGGCCCGGGCGGAGCGGCAGGGTCACATCCCGGACCCGGGGGCGAAGGTCAAGCTGGTCTGGGAGGTCGACAACCCGGACGGGGACCGGCTCCGCTACCGGGTGCGCTTCCGCCTCGAGGACCAGAGCGTCTGGCGGGACGCCCTGGAGCCGCGCACCGTGCTCACGGAGCGGGAGCTCGAGTGGGACACCGCGCCGCTGCCCGACGGCTTCTACCGGGTGGAGGTCGAGGCGAGCGACGAGCTGGACAACACACCGGCGCTGACGCTGCGGGACGCGCGGGTCAGCGAGCCGCTCCGCATCGACAACCACGCACCGGTCGTCCGCGCGCTGCGGTTCGCGGGAGGCCGGCTCACGGGCCGGGCCGTGGACGGCCTCGGCCCGATCGCGCGGCTGGAGCTCGCGGTGGACGGCGGCGACTGGCGGACGGTGTTTCCGGAGGACGATCTCTTCGACACCGCGGAGGAGCGCTTCGCCGTGGACCTGACCGCGCTGCCGGCCGGCCCGCACGTCGTGGCGGTGCGCGCGACCGACGCGAGCGGCAACGCGGGGTCGGCCGAGCTCGAGGTCACGGCCCCGGCGCGCTGAGCGACGAGGCCGCGGGCCGCCCCGGGCCTACCCGGCCTCCGGCCAGCCCCGGCGGCGCAAGGCGGCCAGGGCCGCTGCGAGCTCCCCGTCGAGCCGCGCCCGCCCTGCGTGCCGCCCGTCCGCCACCACGCGCTCGCCAGCGACCCAGACCTCGCGCACGAGGCCGCGACGGCCCGCGAGGACGAAGGTGTCGAGGAGCGCGTCGCCCTCGCGGCCCTGAAGCCGCGGGTGCGCCCCGTCCAGCACGACGAGGTCCGCGCGGTGGCCGACCGCCAGGCGCCCCGTGGGCACGCCGACGGCGGTCGCGCCGCCCTCGGCGGCCCGGCGCCACAGCCCGGCCCCGATGTGGTCGCCGTCGGTCCGCAGAACGAGGCGGCGCTCCCGGGTCAGGCGCTGGTCGACCTCCAGCAGGCGCAGCTCCTCGGCCGGGTCGACCACCACGTGGCTGTCCGAGCCCACCGCGAGGGCGCCGCCCGCCTCCACGTAGGCCGGCGTCGGGAAGCGGCCGTCGCCGAGGTTGGCCTCCGTGGTCGGGCACAGCACGACGACGGCCCGGGCGCGCGCGACCGTCGCCACCTCGTCCGCGTCGACGTGGGTCGCGTGCACGAGCGACCACCGCGGGCCGAGGGGGACCGCCGAGGCCAGCCAGCGGACCGGCGGCGCGCCGAGGGCGGCGCGCACCTCCTCCACCTCCCTCGACTGCTCCGCCACGTGGATGTGGACCGGCGCGGTCGGGTCCAGCCGCTCGAGGCCGGTCACGGCCTCGTCGAGCTCGGCGGGCGTGACCGCCCTCAGCGAGTGGAGGGCGAGGCCCACGCGGACGCCCGAGGCCACGGCCCGCAGGCGGGCGATCAGCGCGAGCAGGTCGTCCGGGGCGGTCACGAACGGGCGCTGGCGCTCGGTCGGTGGCCGGCCCCCGACACCGCCCCGCGCGTAGAGGACCGGCAGCAGGGTGAGCCCGATCCCGGTCCGCCGCGCCGCCTCCACCACCCGCAGAGCCAGCTCCGCCCGGTCCGCGTAGGGGGTGCCGTCCGCCTGGTGGTGCAGGTAGTGAAACTCGGCGACGTGCGTGTAGCCCGCCTCGAGGAGGTCCGCGTACGCCGAGGCGGCGATCGCCTCGACCTCCTCCGGGCCCAGAGCCGCCACGAGGCCGTACATCGCCCGGCGCCACGTCCAGAAGCTGTCCTCGGCGCCCGTGGCGCGCTCCGCGAGCCCCGCCATCGCCCACTGGAACGCGTGGCTGTGCGCGTTCGCCATCCCGGGGATGACGGGGCCGGGGAGCATCGGGACGCCGGCGAGGTCCACGTGGCTCTCGACCTCGGCGATCATGCCGTCGACGACCCGGAGGCGGACCCTCTCCCGCCACCCCTCGGGCAGGCATGCCGCCGGGCAGCCGAGGACCGCTGCGCTCATCTACCCCTCGAACCGGTGCGCTCCTCGATCCAGCGAAGGGCCGCCTCCACGAACGCGCGCAGCACCGGTCGGACGCGGCGGGCGCGCTCCGGGCTGACCGCCGGAGGCGCGTCCTCGTCCATGTACGTCGCCTGGACGAGCTCGAGCTGGACCGCGTGGACGCCGTCGCCGGGCCGCCCGTAGAAGCGGGTGATGTAGCCGCCCCGGAAGCGGCCATCGACCACGTGGTCATACCCACGGCCCGCGACCGACCGGACGAGCGCCTCGGTCAGGGACCGATCGCAGCTCGCCCCGTCGTTCGTGCCGAGGTTGACGTCGGGCAAGCGGCCCTCGAAGAGCCGCGGCACGCGGCTCCGGATCGAGTGCAGGTCGAGGAGCACGACCTCGCCGTGCGCCCGGCGTAGGCGCGCGAGCTCGTCGCCGAGGGCCCGGTGGTAGGGGCGCCAGCCCGATTCCAGCCAAATCGCCACCTCGCTCGGGTCCGGGGCCGCGCCGCGCTGCCAGGCAGACCGCCCGTCGAACAGGGTGTGGGGGACCAGCCCGGTGGTCGGGCCGTCGTACAGCGGGGCATCGTCGGGTGGGCGGTTGAGATCGACCCACTGCCTCGCGTGGACCGCGGCGAGCCTGCTGACGCCGAGATGCTCAAGGAAATCATAGAGTTCGGGCAAGAGCCAGTCCGTATCGGGGACCGCCCGGGCGGCTCGTGTCAGCCGGGGGAGCAGGAACTTCGGCACCTCCGTCCCGACATGAGGCATACTCGCGAGAATCGGTCGGTCGCCTTGGGCGAGGTGAAAGTCGTGCATTGCCCATCCGCCCAAATCGGCCCCAGGCTGCAGGCCCATGACGAGGACATCATGACCGCATGTCTCGAGTCCACCAGCGGAGCCCGGTCGCCCCTGACGGCGTTCCGGGGCCGGGCGGCGATCGTCTTCTACGAGAGCCGCGGCCATGACCGCGACAACGAGGCCCTCAAGCTCTGGTGCGCGGGCCTGGTCGACGAGGGCCGGATCGACGCGCAGGTCGTCGGCGTCGCGAACCTGCGCGGTCTCGGCTGCGTCCGCCGGATGGTCCGGCCGGCGGTCAGGGCGATCGCGGCGCGCTACGGCACCGAGCTCTGGATGGACTTCGACGGCGCGCTGGCGGAGCCGCCCTACGGCCTGACCGAGGCGGGGGCGCACGTGCTGCTGCTCGACCCGGACGGCCAGGTGTGCTTCCGCGCGTCGGGCCGCCTCGCCGACGAGCAGGTCGGCGCGTTCCTGCGGGCGCTCGGCGCCACGGTGGGCGGCCTCGAGCGCCTGCCGCTGCCGTCCGCGGCCTGACGGCGCGCGGGGCCTGCCCCGAGGGCCAACCTCGCGTAGTCTCCGCGCCCATGACACCCCGAGAAGAGCTCGAGGCCCTCGCGCAGGGCGCGATCGATCGCGCGACCGACCGGCTCGCCGAGGACACGGAGTTCGCTCCCTTCGCCCTGGCGGTGGTGGGACCCGACGACGTCGTCCTCGTCGAGGCCGAGGAGACGCTCCCCGACGAGGCCGACGCGATCGCGCTCCTGGTCTCGAGCCTGCGCGAGGAGGCGCAGCGGGGTCGGGTGCGCGCGACGGCCCTCGTCACGGACGTCACCCTCACGGACGACGACGACGAGCTCGTCAGCGCCGCGATCCGGGTCGAGCTCGAGCACCGGGACGAGGACCCGCTCCTGTGCCTCGCGCCCTACGACCTCGACGACGACGCCGTGGAGGTGGACGAGGTGGCCCTCCAGGCGGGCACGGCCCGCGTGTTCGCGCCCTCGCCCGAGCCCAACTGACGATGGCGGGTCGGCCGAGGGGCTCGGGGCCGCGCCGGGACGGCGCGCGACGGGGGGCGGACCGCCGGACCGCGCCCCCGAGCTGGGCCCTGGCGTGCGCGCTGGCGCTCCCGGCGTTGGCGGTCCTGGCTCCCGCCGCCGGTGGGGGGCGCGCGCAGGCGCAGACCCCCGCCGACGGGGACGCCCCGACCGCGGGCGATGCGGAGCCGGACGCCAGCGGGCGGGCCGAGCCCGACGAGGTCGAGGGACCCGCGCCGAGCCCGGTGGCCGACCCGACCCCCGAGGCCGCCCCCACCCCCCCCCACGGCCCCCCCCACACCCACAACCAGCCGCCGCGGACCGCCGGCGCACCCGCGGACGGGCCACACC
>JBHJHB010000143.1:0-28235 GCA_050331215.1 Sandaracinaceae bacterium
GCCGGCACAAGCCCTTCTTCACGAACTACCGCCCGCAGTTCTACATGCGGACCACGGACGTGACGGGGACGGTGAAGCTGCCCGAGGACGTGAAGATGGTCATGCCGGGCGACAACGTGGCGATGAAGGTCGAGCTGATCAACCCGGTCGCGATGGAGGAGAAGCAGCGCTTCGCCATCCGCGAGGGCGGCCGCACGGTCGGCGCGGGCGTCATCACCAAGATCGTCGAGTAGGCGGCGGCGGGCACGGGCCCGGCGAGCACCGGGGCACCGGGGCCGAGCGGGAGAGCCACAGCGAAGGAAAGGACGTGGGGCAGAGGGTACGGATCGCGCTCGTCTGCGCCGAATGCGGCGAGCGCAACTACCGAACGACCAAGGCGGTCAGGGCGGACCAGAGGGAACGTCTGACCCTCCGGAAGTTCTGCCCCCACTGCAAGCGTCACACGGACCACCGGGAATCGAAGTAGGAGTCAGCGGATCGGGGAGCAGCAGGGAAGCGAACCCGCCGCTCGGGTGTAGGGCAGTAGCTCAGTTGGTAGAGCAGCGGATTCCAAATCCGCTGGTCGGGGGTTCGAGTCCCTCCTGCCCTGGAAGAAGAGGACGATGATGGCAGACGCACGCAACGACGAGGGAACGCAGACGCTCGGGCTCGAGCGGTGGGTTCAGTTCGCCTTCGTGGCGATCGCGGCGATCACCATCTTCCTCTCGGACCGGCTCATCCAGCTGGTCTGGGGCTACTTCGCGGAGCCCGACCCCCTCGTGGCCACCACCGCCGCGGCGGTGATCGGGATCGGGACCGGGCTCGGCCTCTACTGGCACCCCAAGGTCAACCCCCTCGCTCACGAGGTGGCGGTGGAGATGTCCAAGGTCACCTGGCCGAGCCGGAAGGAGACGTGGACGTCGACCGTCGTCGTCATCGTGACCTCCATCATCGCGGCGACCTACTTCGGTGTCTTCGACGCCGTGTGGTCCAAGTTCACTGACCTGGTCTACTCGATGTAGGGGAACGCGTGCTCCGGGCGCCTACGTCACGCCGGAGCTCATCCCAGGTCTCTCAGGGTTTCTCATGTCCAAGAAGTGGTACGTCATCCAGGCCTACTCCGGCTACGAAAACAAGGTGCGCCTCTCCCTCGAGGAGCGGATCAAGCAGGCGGGGATGGAGGAGCACTTCGGACAGATTCTCATCCCCAAGGAAAACGTCCAGGAGAACCGCGGCGGCACGCGCCGCGTGATGAGCAAGACCTTCTACCCCGGCTACATCTTCGTCGAGATGGACCTCAACGACCACACCTGGCACCTGATCAAGGATACCCCGAAGGTCAGCGGCTTCATCGGGGGGCGCCACCCGGCGCCGGTCCCGAAGCCGGAGATCGAGCAGATCTTCGAGCAGGTGGCCGCTGGGGCAGCCAAGCCCAAGCCCCGCGTGGTGTTCGAACAGGGAGACCACGTGCGGGTCATGGACGGGCCCTTCGCCAACTTCACGGGCACCGTGGAGGAGGTCAAGCCGGAGAAGCAGAAGGTCAAGGTCCTGGTGAGCATCTTCGGTCGAGCCACCCCCGTGGAGCTCGACTACGGGCAGGTCGAGAAGACCGTCTGAGGGTAGGACGAGCACGCGCCAGCACGGCGCCGAGCGGCACGCAATGAAGAAGGTAATCGGACAGATCAAGCTTCAGCTTCCGGCGGGGAAGGCCAACCCCTCGCCCCCGGTTGGCCCTGCCCTGGGCCAGCATGGCGTGAACATCATGCAGTTCTGCAAGGAGTTCAACGCGCGCACGCAGAAGGACGACGGCCTGATCATCCCCGTCGTGATCACGGTCTTCAGCGACCGGTCCTTCACGTTCATCACTAAGACGCCCCCCGCGTCGGTCCTGATCAAGAAGGCGATCGGGCTGAAGATCGGCAAGAAGCCCGGCTCGGGATCCGCCCGTCCCAACAAGGACAAGGTGGGCAGGATCACGCGCACGCAGCTGCAGGAGCTGGCGGAGCAGAAGTTCAAGGACATGAACGCCGCGTCGGTCGAGTCAGCCGCCCGGACGCTGGCCGGCACTGCCCGCTCCATGGGCGTCGAGGTCGTCGACTGAACCAGAGGACGCGTCCCGACACGGGGCGCTTGACCACCATGGCGGTGGGAGGCGAGGCCGCGCCGCGGTGTCTCGCCGACGGAGGAACGATGAAACTCGGTAGAAGGCGAAAGGAGGCGGTCGCTCGCGTCGATCGTTCGCGCCTCTACGCGCTCAGCGAAGCGTGCACGCTCGTCAGGGAGTCCTCCTTCGCGAAGTTCGACGAGAGCGTGGATCTGGCCGTGCGCCTCGGGGTCGACCCGAAGCATGCAGACCAGATGGTGCGCGGCGCGACGGTGCTCCCCCACGGGATCGGGAAGGCCGTCCGCGTGCTGGTGTTCGCGAAGGGCGAGAAGGCGATCGAGGCGGAGGCGGCCGGCGCCGACTACGTCGGAGCGGACGACTACGTCGCGAAGATCCAGGAGGGCTGGCTCGAATTTGACACAGTCGTCGCGACGCCCGACATGATGGGTCAGGTCGGGCGTCTGGGCCGGATCCTCGGCCCCCGCGGCCTGATGCCCAACCCGAAGGTCGGGACCGTGACCTTCGACGTGCAGAAGGCGGTGACGGAGGTGAAGGCCGGCAAGGTCGAGTTCCGCGTCGAGCGCGCGGGCATCGTGCACGCGCCGGTCGGGAAGCGGTCCTTCGAGGCCGACAAGATCGCCGGGAACGTGCGGGCCCTGATGGACGCGCTGATGCGCGCCAAGCCGGCCAGCGCCAAGGGAAACTACGTACGGAGCATCACCCTGAGCTCCACGATGGGGCCCGGCATCAAGATCGACCCCTCGTCCCTGACCACCGTGGTGGAGGCCTGAGATGGGCGCGCGAGAAGACAAGGCAGCCGTCGTCGAGCAGGTGAAGTCCCACTTCGAGAAGGCCACCTCCACCGTGCTGGTGGACTTCGCGGGGATCGACGTCCCGACGATCACCGAGCTTCGGAACCGGTTCCGCGAGGCCGGGGTCGAGTACCGGGTCGTGAAGAACAACCTGATCCGGCAGGCGCTGCGGGGGACCGACCTCGACGGCAACGAGGACCTCGACAAGAGCCTCGTCGGGATGACTGGCGTGGCCTGGTCCTTCGAGGACCCGTCCGCCGCGGCGAAGATCATCAAGAGCTTCCGCAAGGAGGACCCGGAGAACGAGAAGCTCGAGGTCAAGGCAGGGATCCTCGAGACGGTCGTCATGGACGCCGAGCGGGTGGAGAACCAGCTGGCAACGATGCCGGGCAAGGACGAGCTCCGTGCGATGCTTCTGGCTCAGCTCCAGGCGCCCGCCCAGAACCTGGTCCGGCAGCTCATGGCTCCCCTTCAGAGCCTCGTCTACGCCCTCGACGCGCGGAGGACGCAGCTCGAAGAGGGGGAAGGCTGAAGGCCTCCTGAGGAGCTTCGCTTCTCCGCTCGGCGCGGGGGAGCCTGTCTCGGCACCCGACGGTGCGCAAAACAACCTTTGCCGTGTTTCGATCTCAGCAAACGCGGATGGATGACGAAGAGGTACGATAGCGATGGCGAACATGAATGTGGATCAGATGGTCGAGGAGCTGAGCTCGTGGCCCGTCCTGGACGTGGCCAACCTGGTGAAGGCACTCGAGGAGAAGTGGGGCGTCTCGGCCGCTCCGGTGGCCGCGGTCGGCGCGGTCGGCGCGGCGCCGGGTGCAGAGGCGGTCCAGGAGGAGGAGCAGACCGAGTTCACGGTCGAGCTCGCCGACATTGGTGCGAAGAAGATCAATGTCATCAAGGCGGTCCGCGAGGTGACGTCCCTCGGCCTGGCGGACGCCAAGAAGCTCGTCGAGAGCGCCCCGACCGCCGTCAAGGAGGGTGTCTCCAAGGAGGAGGCGGAGGAGCTCAAGAAGAAGCTCGAGGACGCGGGAGCGAAGGTCACTCTCAAGTAGTGGGTCGATACGGACGTCAACGAAGGGAGCGCCACACCACGCGTGGGGTGCCCACCGGCCGGGTCGAGCGCTCGGTCGGACACCGGTTCATCCATCCGCTGTCGACCGAAGACCGCGGCTCGGGGGCAGTGCGCCCTCGGGCCGGGTCCCCAATTCCTTGCTCGCGTTCGGCGGACCCTGCACGCGCCGTGGCCTCCACGCGTGGCGGGCTCCGCGGTCGCACCTCCGGCGTGGGACGTCGACCGTCCGGCTCCGGGGGGCGTCGTGGCGGGACCGCAGGGCCCGCGCGTCCCTGCCTTAGCCTCTGCATCACGCGGCGACGCACCGCGCGATGCTTGCCAAGCCTGAATCCAAAGGTGGTGGGACTCAACGCCCACGCAGTCTGCGGCGACCGACGCAGCCAAATCGGTCCAACGGGAGCTCCGGCACCATGGCGTCGATGATTCAGACCAACTTCCGAATCCGGCACAGCTTCGGGAAGATCACCCAGATCATCGAGATCCCGAACCTCATCGATATTCAGAAGAGGTCCTACGAGAAATTCCTCCAGGCCAACGTTCCGGTCTCGGAGAGGCAGGAGTACGGCCTCCAGGGCGTCTTCAGCAGCGTCTTTCCCATCAAGGACTTCAACGGGACGAGCCAGCTCGACTTCGTGTCCTACACGCTGGAGCGCCCGAAGTACGACGTGGACGAGTGCGTCCAGCGCGGGATGACCTACGCCGCGCCCATCAAGGTCACGATCCGCTTGATCATCTTCGAGAGCGGCTCGGACGGGGGGGAGCGCACCATCCGGGACCTCAAGGAGCAGGAGGTCTACTTCGGCGAGATCCCGCTGATGACGGAGAACGGCACGTTCATCATCAACGGGACCGAGCGCGTCGTCGTCAGCCAGCTGCACCGAAGCACGGGCGTCTTCTTCGATCACGACAAGGGCAAGACCCACTCCTCGGGGAAGCTCCTGTACCAGGCGCGGGTGATCCCCTACGGGGGGTCATGGCTCGACTTCGAGTTCGACCCGAAGGACCTCCTCTACGTTCGCATCGACCGCCGGCGGAAGATGCACGCGACGGTGCTCCTCAAGGCGCTCGGCTACAGCACGGCGGAAATCCTCAAGTTCTACTACGACACGGAGACCGTCTACCTCGGCGGCGACGGGAGCTTCTCCAAGTCCCTGGAGTACGAGCTCCTTCCGGGCCAGCGCGCGACGCGCGACATCACCGTCGACGACGAGATCGTCGTGCGGAAGAACCGCAAGTTCACCCGCTCTGCGATCCGCAAGCTCCAGGCGGCGGGCGTCGATCGGCTGCCGCTCGGCGACACCGAGGTGGTGGGCAAGGTCAGCGCGGAGGACGTGATCGACGAGGAGACCGGTGAGGTCATTCTCGGCGTCAACGAGGAGATCACCGAGGACAAGCTCGAGGCGCTGCGCGAGGCAGGAGCGGGCGAGTTCAAGGTCCTGTTCATCGACGGGCTGAACGTTGGGAGCTACCTCCGGGACACGTTGATCGCGGACAAGATCGTCACTCAGGACGACGCGATCCTCGAGATCTATCGGCGTCTGCGCCCGGGTGACCCGCCGACCCTCGACACGGCCAAGACGCTCTTCCACAACCTGTTCTTCACCCCCGAGCGCTACGATCTGAGCCGCGTCGGGCGCCTGAAGCTCAGCTACAAGTTCTACCGGGAGGACGACGAGAGCCGGCCCGACCTCGACACGTCGGTCCTGACTCCGCTCGACATCCTCCACACGGTCAAGCACCTCATCGAGCTGAAGAACGATCGGGGAACGGTCGACGACATCGATCACCTCGGCAACCGTCGGGTGCGCGCGGTCGGCGAGCTCATGGAGAACCAGTACCGCATCGGGCTGGTTCGGATGGAGCGCGCGATCAAGGAGCGCATGAGCATGTCTCAGGAGATCGAGACGCTCATGCCCCACGACCTCATCAACGCCAAGCCGGTGAGCGCGGTGGTCAAGGAGTACTTCGGGAGCAGCCAGCTCTCGCAGTTCATGGACCAGACGAACCCGCTGTCGGAGGTCACCCACAAGCGGCGCCTCAGCGCGCTGGGGCCGGGCGGCCTGACCCGGGAGCGGGCCGGCTTCGAGGTCCGCGACGTCCACACTACCCACTACGGCCGGATCTGCCCGATCGAGACGCCGGAGGGGCCGAACATCGGCCTGATCGCGTCGCTCTCGACGCACGCGCGCGTCAACGAGTACGGCTTCGTCGAGACCCCCTACCGAAAGGTCGAGGAGGGGCAGGTCACCGACAACGTGCGCTGGTACAGCGCCCTCGAGGAGGAGGGCTACCACATCGCCCAGGCCAACGCGCTGGTCGATGAGGAGAACCGCCTCAGCGCGAACCTCGTGAGCGCCCGCTACAACGGCGACACCGTGATGGTCACGCCGGACCGGATCGACCTGATGGACGTCGGGCCGAACCAGCTGGTGTCCGTTGCCGCGTCGCTGATCCCGTTCCTCGAGCACGACGACGCGAACCGCGCGCTGATGGGCTCGAACATGCAGCGGCAGGCGGTCCCCCTGGTCCGCACCCACGCCCCCCTGGTGGGCACCGGGCTCGAGTACAAGGTCGCCCGCGACTCCGGGGTCTGCATCCTCGCGAAGCGAGACGGCGTCGTCGACTCCGTCGACGCGACCCGCATCGTGGTCAAGGCGGACGGCGCCGAGGGCGCCTTCCCCGACATCTACCGACTCAACAAGTTCCAGCGCTCCAACCAGAGCACCAGCTACACCCAGCAGCCGATCGTTCGGCCGGGGGAGCGGGTCAAGTCCGGCGACGTCATCGCGGACGGGCCGAGCTGCGAGATGGGGGAGCTGGCGCTGGGGCGCAACTGCATCGTCGCCTTCATGCCGTGGGGCGGCTACAACTTCGAGGACTCCATCCTGATCTCGGAGCGCATCGCCAAGGAGGACGTCTACACGTCCGTGCACATCGAGGAGTTCGAGTGCGTGGCGCGCGACACCAAGCTCGGCAAGGAGGAGATCACCCGCGATATCCCGAACGTCGGAGAGGAGGCCCTCAAGGACCTCGACGACAGCGGCATCGTGCGCATCGGCGCCGAGGTGAAGAGCGGGGACATCCTGGTCGGGAAGATCACGCCGAAGGGCGAGACTCAGCTCAGCCCCGAGGAGAAGCTCCTGAGGGCGATCTTCGGCGAGAAGGCTGGCGACGTCCGCGACACCTCGCTGCGGGTCCCCCCGGGGGTCGGCGGCGTCGTCATCAACGCGCGGGTGTTCAGCCGCAAGGGCACCGAGAAGGACGAGCGGGCCAAGGAGATCGAGGACCAGGAGCGGGCGAAGCTCGAGAAGGACATGGCGGATGAGATCAAGATCATCCGCGAGTCCGCCTACGACCGCGTCCGCAAGCTGCTCCTCGGTCGGACCACCGAGGCCAAGCTCGTCGACGACAAGGGCAAGGTCCTGCTGGCGAAGGGGACGAAGATCGCCGCCGCGGACCTCGACCCGATTGCCAAGAAGTACTGGAAGGACATCGAAATCGACAAGGGCCACGAGACCGTGGCGAGCATCCTCGAGCAGCTCGAGGAGCAGACCGCGGCGATCGAGACGCTCTTCCAGGAGAAGATCGCCAAGCTCAGCAAGGGCGACGAGCTCCCGCCGGGCGTCATCAAGATGGTGAAGGTCTACATCGCCATCAAGCGCAAGCTCCAGGTCGGCGACAAGATGGCCGGTCGCCACGGGAACAAGGGCGTCGTCAGCCGGATCCTCCCGGAGGTCGACATGCCCTACCTCCCGGACGGGAGCCCGGTCGACATCTGCCTCAACCCCCTCGGCGTGCCGAGCCGGATGAACGTCGGTCAGATCCTCGAGACCCACCTCGGGTGGGCCGGGTACCTGCTCGGCCGGCAGATCCACGAGCTGCTCGAGGAGAAGGGCCTCGCCGGGGAGCCCCTCCGGGAGCTCCTCCTCAAGGTCTTCAACAGCGGTGAGAGCCGCAAGATCGTCGAGGAGACGCCCGCCGAGGAGCTGGTGGAGCTCGCCGGCAAGCTCCGGGATGGCGTCAAGCTGGCCACCCCGGTCTTCGACGGCGCCCACGAGTCGGAGATCAAGGGCCTCCTGTCCCTCGTCGGCGACACCGCGAAGGAGTTCGACATGAGCTCCCCGCTCTACCACGTCAGCTCCGGGACGACCGGGCAGACTGTGCTCTTCGACGGGCGCACCGGGGAGGCCTTCCACCGGGACGTGACCGTCGGGATCATGTACATCCTGAAGCTCCACCACCTGGTGGACGACAAGATCCACGCGCGGAGCATCGGGCCCTACAGCCTGGTGACCCAGCAGCCCCTGGGCGGCAAGGCGCAGTTCGGCGGACAGCGTCTGGGCGAGATGGAGGTCTGGGCCATGGAGGCCTACGGCGCCGCCCACGCTCTACAGGAATTCCTTACCGTCAAGTCCGACGACGTACAGGGTCGGACCCGAATGTACGAGTCCATCGTCAAGGGTGAGTACACCCTCGACGCTGGCCTGCCGGAGAGCTTCAACGTGCTGATGAAGGAGCTTCAGGCGCTCTGCCTGAACGTCGAGCTCATCGAAGGACCCGGGACCCGTGACGAGGCCCTCGCTGCGGAGGAGGAGTAGGATCCGATGAAGGACATCTTCAGTTTCTTTGAGAAGCCCAAGGATCCGCTCTCCTTTTCTGCGATCCGGATCTCCGTCGCATCGCCGGAGAAGATCCGGGAGTGGTCCCACGGTGAGGTCAAGAAGCCCGAGACCATCAACTACCGGACCTTCAAGCCGGAGAGGGACGGCCTCTTCTGTGCGAAGATCTTCGGGCCCGTCAAGGACTACGAGTGCATCTGCGGCAAGTACAAGCGCATGAAGCACCGTGGGATCGTGTGTGAGAAGTGCGGGGTCGAGGTCATCCAGTCGAAGGTTCGGCGGGAGCGCCTCGGCCACATCACCCTCGCCACGCCGGTCGCGCACATCTGGTTCATGAAGAGCCTCCCGAGCCGGATCGGCGCGGTCCTCGACATCTCGCTGAAGGACCTGGAGCGGATCCTCTACTGCGAGAGCTACGTGGTCCTCGACCCGATGGAGACTCCCCTCGAGAAGGCGGAGGTCCTCAGCGAGGAGCGCTACCAGGAGCTGGCCGACGAGTTCGGCTGGGACGCCTTCAAGGCCGGCATGGGCGGCGAGGCGATCCTGGAGATGCTCCGGGAGGTCGACGTTCACGGGCTCTCGGAGACCCTCCGGGTGGAGATGAAGGAGGCGACCAGCGAGGCGAAGCGGAAGAAGTACGCCAAGCGCCTGAAGGTGGTCGAGGCCTTCAAGGAGTCCGGGAACCGGCCGGAGTGGATGATGCTGACCGTCATCCCCGTCCTGCCGCCGGACCTCCGGCCCCTGGTCCCCCTCGACGGAGGGCGCTTCGCGACCAGCGACCTGAATGACCTCTACCGCCGGGTGATCAACCGGAACAACCGCCTCAAGCGGCTGATCGAGCTCAACGCGCCGGAGATCATCATCCGGAACGAGCGACGGATGCTCCAGGAAGCCGTGGACGCGCTGTTCGACAACGGCCGCCGCGGCAAGACGATCACCGGTCCCAACAAGCGTCCCCTCAAGTCCCTCAGCGACATGCTGAAGGGCAAGCAAGGTCGCTTCCGTCAGAACCTGCTCGGCAAGCGCGTCGACTACTCGGGCCGGTCGGTCATCGTGGTCGGCCCGAGCCTGCGCCTTCACCAGTGCGGGCTGCCGAAGAAGATGGCCCTCGCGCTCTACAAGCCGTTCATCTACAACAAGCTGGAAGAGCGGGGCTACGTCACCACGATCAAGAGCGCCAAGAAGCTCGTCGAGAAGGAGAAGCCGGAGGTCTGGGACATCCTCGAAGAGGTGATCACGGAGCACCCCGTGATGCTCAACCGAGCACCCACCCTCCACCGTCTGGGCATCCAGGCGTTCGAGCCGGTGCTGATCGAGGGCAAGGCGATCCAGCTCCACCCCCTCGTCTGCACGGCCTTCAACGCGGACTTCGACGGCGACCAGATGGCGGTGCACGTGCCGCTGTCCACCGAAGCGCAGATGGAAGCGCGGGTGCTCATGATGAGCACCAACAACATCCTCTCGCCGGCCAGCGGCCGCCCGATCATCAACCCGACGCAGGACATCGTCCTCGGCCTCTACTACGTGACCCGGATGCGCCCCTTCGCGAGGGGGGAGCGTCCGGACGCCGCCGACGAGGCGCTGGCCAAGGGGCGGGAGGCGAAGAAGCTGAGCGAGAAGGACTCGGCCGCCCTGATCCAGGAGGCGATCCAGGGCATCTACTCCTCCTCGGAGGAGGTGCGGATGGCCTACGACGCAGGGGAGCTCGAGCTCCACGCGCGGGTCCTGTGCCGGACGCCGTCCGGTCAGCTCGCGGACACCACCTGCGGTCGCGTCCTCGTCAGCGAGCTCCTGCCCGAGGGGCTCGACTTCGACCTGGTCAACAAGGTCCTCGACAAGAAGGCCCTGTCACGCCTGATCGACGCCTGCTACCGGCAGAGCCGGAACAAGGCGACGGTGCTGCTGGCGGACCGGCTCCGGACCCTCGGGTTCGAGATGTCCACGCAGGCCGGCGTGTCGATCTGCATGGACGACATGACGATCCCCGAGAGCAAGAAGGACATCCTCGCCCAGTCGCAGGCGGACGTGGAGACGGTGGTCGACCAGTACCAGGAGGGGCTGATCACCGACGGCGAGCGCTACAACAAGATCGTCGACATCTGGGCGGAGGCCTCGGACAACGTCGCCCGGGACCTCCTCGACGGCATCGGCAAGGACACCATCGTCGATCACGAGACCGGGAACACGAAGCAGACCGCTTCCTTCAACCCGATCTTCATGATGGCGGACTCCGGCGCGAGAGGCTCCAACCAGCAGATCCGGCAGCTCGCGGGGATGCGGGGCCTGATGGCCAAGCCGAGCGGCGAGATCATCGAGACGCCCATCACCGCGAACTTCCGCGAGGGCCTGACCGTCCTCCAGTACTTCATCTCCACCCACGGGGCGCGGAAGGGCCTCGCGGACACGGCGCTGAAGACCGCCAACTCTGGGTACCTGACCCGGCGGCTCGTGGATGTCGCTCACGACGCGGTGATCAACGAGTTCGACTGTGGGACCCTCGACGGGATCGAGGTCACCAAGCTCGAGGAGGGCGGCGAGGTCGTGCAGGGCCTCGGCGAGCGCATCCTCGGGCGCGTGGCGCTGGACGACGTCTACGATCCCCGCGACGAGACCATCCTCGTCGAGGCGGGCGAGGAGATCGACGAGCACAAGGTGCGGTCGATCGAGGAGGCGGGCATCGAGCGGGTCGTGATCCGCTCCGTGCTCACGTGCCAGACCCGCCGCGGCATCTGCGCGCAGTGCTACGGGCGAGACCTCGCTCGAGGCTACCAGGCGAACATCGGCGAGGCGGTCGGGGTCATCGCGGCCCAGTCGATCGGCGAGCCGGGCACCCAGCTCACGATGCGGACCTTCCACGTCGGTGGAACGGCGTCGCGCGGCAAGGTCGCGCAGTCGAGCATCGAGAACCGCTTCGAGGGCCGCGTGCGGTTCGACAACGTGAAGACCGCGACCAAGCAGGACGGCTCCACCGTGGTGATGAACCGCCACGGCGTCCTCAAGATCGTGGACGAGTCGGGGCGCGAGAAGGAGCAGTACAACCTCACCTACGGCGCAAGCCTGAAGGTCGAGGAGGGGGCGATGGTCAAGCGGGGCGAGACCCTCGCCGACTGGGACCCCTACGCGATCCCGATCCTCACCGAGGTCTCCGGCGTGGTGCAGTACGGCGACATCGTCGACGGCGTCACGATGGAGGAGAAGCTCGACGACGTGACCGGTCTGAGCCGGCGCATGATCATCGAGTCCCGCGACGCCGGGGCCCGCCCGCGGATCCAGGTCTGCGACCCGGAGACCGGGGAGGTCCTCAGCACCGGCGTCGGGTCCAACGTGGCCCGCTACTTCCTCCCGGTGGGCTCCAATGTGCTCCCGGCGGACGGCCAGCAGGTCGAGGCGGGCGAGATCCTCGCCAAGATCCCGCGCGAGACCACGAAGACCAAGGACATCACCGGCGGCCTGCCGCGGGTGGCCGAGCTCTTCGAGGCCCGCAAGCCGAAGGACCACGCGATCGTCGCCGAGATCGACGGCACCATCACCTTCGGCAAGGACACCAAGGGCAAGCGCAAGGTCATCATCACGCCGGAGATCGGGGACCCCAAGGAGTTCCTGATCGCGAAGGGCAAGCACCTCACCGTCAAGGAGGGTGACTTCGTCCGCGCCGGTGAGGCCCTGATGGACGGCCCTGCGAACCCCCACGACATCCTGAAGATCAAGGGCGAGAAGGAGCTCGCGGCCTGGCTGGTCAACGAGATCCAGCAGGTCTACCGGCTTCAGGGCGTGTCGATCAACGACAAGCACATCGAGACCATCGTCCGCATGATGCTCCGGCGCGTGCGGGTGAAGGACCCGGGTGACACCCACTTCCTGAGCGATGAGCAGGTGGAGAAGGCGATCTTCGAGCGAGCGAACGAGAAGGTGATCGCCAAGGGCGGGCAGCCGGCCGTGGCCGAGCCCCTGCTCTTGGGCATCACCAAGGCGTCGCTCTCCACGGAGTCCTTCATCAGCGCGTCGTCCTTCCAGGAGACCACCAAGGTGCTGACGGAGGCGTCGATCAACGGCAAGGTCGACGAGCTCCGCGGCCTGAAGGAGAACGTCATCATGGGCCGGCTCCTGCCAGCCGGCACCGGCCTCGCGGCCTACGACCGCCTCGACGCGGTCGTCGACGACGTCGCGTCCCCGGCCGACCTCGAGGTCGCGCACACGGAGGCGATGGCGGCGGCCAGCGAGGAGTAGGTCGCACGCTCGAAGGGCCGGGCCTCACCGGGGCCCGGTCGCTGACCGGAGGAGGCCGCGCGCGGGCACCGCCTGCGCGCGGCCTCTCGCGTGGTGGGCGCCGCACCGAAGGGGCGATTGACCGGCGCGCGCGGGGTCCGATAACGTGACGGCGTTGGGGCGAATGGCTCGACCGCGCGCGGTGTCTGGCTCGCTCATCGTGGCCTTGCTGGGCGTCGCTGCTGCGTGCTCGTCGGCGGCGGGCCCGGCGGGTAGGTCCGTCGCGCCGGCCCACGTCGACTGCCCGCTGGTGCCGGGAGGCGGTGGCGAGCGGAGGGCAGCGGTGGAGGGCCTCTTCCGCGACCGAGTGGTCAGCCCCGCGATCCGTCTGGTCCGCGCGCGTGCGGCCACGGACCCGGAGCTTCTCGCGCTCCTCGACCAGCTCAGCGTGGCGGCGTCCACATCGCAGCTCGAGCCGCAGGCCGCCGCGTTTCGAGGAGAGGGCGGGCGGCCGGCGGTGCAGGTCGACGTCGGCTACCTCGCCTTCGACCGGTTCTACCTCGACCTCGCCACGACCATCGCTCTGCGGGAGACCGGGTGGGGCGGGCTAGCGCCTCCCGACCTCGGCGCCGTCCAGCCCCGCGGTGCGTGCTGGTACACGGAGCTCGAGCTGACCCCGGACCCGAGGACGGACGACAGTCGGGAGGCCTACGACACCATGCGCTTCACGATCGCGCTGGACATGGTGGCGTGGACGACGCTCCACGAAGTGGCCCACCACCGCCTCGGTCACCTCGAGCCCGGGGGCTCGAGGCCGACGGCCGAGCTCCAGCAGGAGGAGCTCGACGCCGACCGTTGGGCGTTCGAGCGAATGTACGCCACGGGCTACCGGCTGTGCACCGTCCGGTCGTACCTCGCGGGCCGAGCCGCGGCGGAGGCCCGGTGGCGACAGCTCGGGATCCTGGGCGAGGTCGCTTCGGCGTCCCATCCGAGCTTCGCGGAGCGGCTCGACCGGCTGGACGTGGTGATGCGCACCCTCCCCGCCGCCGCGCCGGAGTGGGAGACTCTCCAGTTTGCCCTCCCGGGCGGATACCTCGGCAGCGTCAACATCGCCTCGGCGCCGACCTTCGACCGCCCGCGCCTCGTCGGGATCACGATCGCGGGCGGCGCCGAAGGTGAGCTGGCCAACGCCTACGGCGCGCTGGCGCGTGACCGGGAGGGGCCCCGGCTGATCCTGGAGCGTACCGAGGACCGACTGCTGGAGCTCCGGCTCATCGACCTGACCGGGTGTCAACCGCACGTGCGGCTTCGCGGCACGACCGCGCAGCGCACCGAGGAGGTGCGCGTGCCGGCGTTCGTGTCCTCCCCGCAGATCTTCGGGGAGGTTCGCATGCCCGGCGACGTGCCCCTCGAGCAACTCGTGGGCCGGCCGGACCGTCTGCGCGAGTACATGGCGACCCTCCTCGGCGGGATCCTCGAGCAAGGAGGGCACCCTAGGGAGGTGCGGGACCGCATCGTCCCCCCCCTGATCGACCTCATCGAGGTTCTGTTCGAGATGCGGCTGGCCCAGCTGCTCGAGGGGTCGGTCACCGAGGAGGAGATGGCCCAGGCGATGCTTGGGCGGATGATGGGCATCGCGATGGCTCTCCGGGGCGACCCGGAGGTCATGGCCGCGCTGGAGACCGTCACCCAGAGCGGCGTGCTGCGCGATATCGAGCGTGCCGGGGATCCGGAGCGACCCCGGGAGGAGCGCGCGCGACGGATGATCGAGCTCCTGTTTCCCGAGATCGGGCAGCTCGAGGAGCCGGAGGGCTCGTCCGGTGACGCGTCGCCGTCCTCCTCCGGGCAGGACGGGGCCGGCGGCGCCGGGGGCGGCGCGGAGAGCTCGGTCCCGCCCGACACGCTCGCTCGCCTTCGTGAGGCCGCGCCCGCCGCGCCCTGGTCCACGGTCCCCCAGCCCTACCATCGGTGGGCGAGCCAACAGCTCGATCAGCTCCTCCGCCGCGCCGCCGCGCGCCTCGGCGCGTCACCCCGCCCGGAGGAGCTGAGGCGCGCGCGGGACCGGGTCCCGGCTGTCGTGGACGTGATCGCCCGCGTCGCCACGGAGCGGTGCACCCCCCTCGAATGCCGAGGCCGCAACGCCCAGCCGACCGAGCCCGAGCGCAGCCTCGTCCGTTCCCTGTGCCCCTTCTTTCCGTTCTGCTGAGCGATGGAACCGCAGCCCGCGAAGGCCCGCGACGGCGATGCCGGAGCCGCCACCCTCGGCGCCGGCCCGGTCTGGTCCGCTCGCTCACGGGAAGAGCTCACGGCGTTCCTGGTGTCCGCGTTCTCGGTCCACGAGCTTCGCCGCCTCGTTCGCCACCACCTCCCCCAGCTCGCCGCCGATATCCGCTGGACGGAGTCCCTGCGGACGATCGCGGAGGACCTCGTCGACCTCGCGGACCGTCACCGCCTCGACGCCGCGCTTCGGGACGCGCTCCTTCACGAGCGGGAGGGTCGGCGTGAGGAGGTGCATGCCCTCTTCGCGTCCCCCCCCCGCCGGCGAGGCCGAGGGCGCCCCTTCAGGCCAGGGCTCGGGATGATCTGGCTCCTGATCCTGGCCGTGCTCGCCGTGCTGGCGGCCGTCTTCTACCGGTCGCTCTGACCGGGGCTCGGGCCGGGTCCTCGGCGCCCGTCGCTCGGTCTAGCCCCGTCGGGAGCGCAGCCTGAGCCTGCGAGGGCGACGAGCCCGACGAGGAGAAGGGCGGTCCAGCGCCTTGCCCGAAGCACGTGAGGCTCTCCCATGGAATCTCGAGGGCCGCTCGCTCCTGGAGGGCGCTTCCCCCGGCTGCGAGCCATCCGCTACCCTTCACGCCCGCGAGCGGTTCGCACCATAGCCCATCCGCGAAAGGCTTAGGAGTTCCGTGCAGCCGGACCCGCTCATCCTCCGCGCGATCGATCTCGTCAGCTCGGCCTCCCTCGTCATGATCGGGCTCTCGACCGTCTTCGGGGCCCTGGCGCTCGTCCTCCCGCGCTGGTCCCGCCGCGGGCCCGACCGGCGAGCCTACCTCTTCGTGGCGAGCGCACTCCTGGCGCTGATCCTGTGCACGTTGGCGGGCGTGTCCACGCTCATGTCCCTCGCCGGGAACCTCGCCACCGCGGGTGGAGGCGGGCTGGAGGCGGTGGATGCGGGCACCCTCCAGCCCCCGGGCTCTCCGGCCGAGGCCGCTGTCCTCGTGAGCGTCTACCAGCCGAACGTGCGTTTCACGTTCTATCTCCAGCTGGTCTCGCTGGGCCTGGGGCTCCTTATCCTCCTCGCCTACCTGCTCCGCGAGCCGCCTCCCCGGCCCTAGGAACGGTCGAGCCGCTCGTGCCCGGCCGGGCCGACGCCCGCCCTCGGGGTGCTACCCGCGATTGCGAAAGGCGCGGGCCACCGCGTCGATCTCGCCGACGCGGAGGGGCCGCGATCGGCGCAGCGCCGACCACCACCTCTCGGTGATCGCCCCCCGTCGCTCCAGCATCTCCACGAGCTCGCTCGCCACGTCGATCAGCGTCCCGTTCTCCCAGGGGAGGGAGACCGCGAGATCCTCGCCGTCCGCAACCTCGTCCCTGACGAAGCGGCGGAGCTCGGCGAGGGAGAACAGCTCGGTCAGCAGCTGGCGCAGAGCCTTGAGCCGGGCGCGGTCCGAGCGCACCGGGGGGCCGGCAGCGGTGGGGGGGACCGGAGCGGCCGGGGCCGGGGGGCCCGCCGCCGAGCCCGGACCGGCCGCCACGCCGCGCCAAAGGGCAGCCCGGATGCGCTCCGCGAGCGCGTCCAGGGCGAGCCGCTTCGTCTCGCCCCAGTCCATCAGACGGAACCCACTCCAGTCGAAGTACTGGAGCTCCCGCAGCAGCGCAGCCGCTGCGCTCGCGTCCTCGGCGAGGGCCGGGGTCCGCTGCCAGAGCACCGGCAGGATCCTGCTGCGCGGGGGATCCTCTCCCTTCACCCGGGCGTGGAAGTCGAGCAACTCCTCGGTGCACCAGGCGCTCGTGAGGTAGAGCGGTTGGACGATCGGCATCAGGACCGGAACGTCCTCGAGGGTCCTCCCGAGGACGTCCCTCCAGGATTCGCCGAGGCCGATGTGCTCGTGGTCCTGGAAGATCGCGAGGGCTCGCTCCCCGGTCTTCTGTTGGAGCGCGTACTCCAGCTTCGCCCGGAACTCCGAGATCTCCCCTTCCCGGTCGGCGGCATGGGGGTAGCTCATGAAGATCCGAAGCACTGGCGCGAGTCACGCTACCCCGGGACGGGGAGACCGACCAGGCACGGCCGCGAGCGTCCGCGCCTCGGCTACCCTCAGGCCGATGATCTCCGCCTACCTCTTCGAGACCGACGACCACCGTGCGCTGCGGGCCCAGGCCCGCCGCTGGGCCTCGACCCACATCGCGCCCCACGCGGCCGCATGGGAGGAGGCCGAGGCGTTCCCCCGGGAGCTCTATGGCGCGGCCGGGGAGGCCGGCCTGCTCGGGGTGGGCTACCCCGAGAGCGTGGGCGGCGGCGGGGGCGACGTCACCCATATGCTCGCCGCGGCGGAGGAGATGATCCTGGCGGGGACCAGCGTCGGGACCTGCGTCGGCCTCGGTAGCCATGCGATCGCGCTCCCCCCGATCGTCCACCACGGCACGGACGAGCAGCGCGCCCGCTTCGTCGCGCCCACCCTCGCGGGCCGGAAGGTGAGCGCGCTCGCGATCACCGAGCCCGGCGGCGGAAGCGACGTGGCTGCCGTCACGACCCGCGCGACGCGGGACGGCGACGACTACGTGGTGAACGGCCGCAAGACGTTCATCACGTCCGGCTGCCGGGCGGACTTCGTGGTCGCGGCGGTGCGGACGGGAGGCGAGGGCTACGCCGGGATCAGCCTCCTGATCCTGGAGAGCGACCGCCCCGGCTTCCACGTGTCGGCGAAGCTCCGCAAGACGGGGTGGTGGGCGAGCGACACCGCGGAGCTCGCCTTCGAGGACCTCCGGGTCCCGGCCTCGAACCTGATCGGGATCGAGGGCGGAGGCTTCGTGGCGATCATGACCAACTTCACTCAGGAGAGGCTTCTCCTCGCGGGGCAGTGCGTCGCGATCGGCCAGCTCGCGCTCACCGAGGCGGCGCGCTACGCGGCGGAGCGGAAGGCGTTCGGTCGGGCGCTCTCCGGCTTCCAGGTGACGCGGCACAAGCTCGCCGACATGGCGACCCGCCTGGCGTCCGCTCGCGCCCTGACCGGCGAGCTCGCGACGCGCTTCGCCCGCGGCGAGCAGGATCCCGCCCTCGCGGCGATGACCAAGAACGCCGCGACGGACATGTGCAGCGCCGTGTGCGATCAGGCCGTCCAGATCTTTGGAGGCTACGGCTACATGCGCGACACGGTGGTCGAGCGGCTCTACCGCGACGCCCGGCTCTACCCGATCGGGGGTGGCACGCGGGAGGTGATGAACGAGGTGATCGCGAAGGCGCTTCCGCTCTGAGCATCCCGCGGTCGCCCGCCCGCTCAGCCGCTGCCGCCGGCGGTCCCCTGCACCGCGCTGAACCCCTCCTCGCCGGTGTCGGGGGCGCACCGGTACGTGATGCGGACGAAGTCGAGGAAGCCGAGGGTGATCACGCTCAGGAACGTGAACCCCAGGTTCCGCTGGACGTGCACGTCGACCAGGCCACCGCCGCGGCAGTCCATGCACTGGAAGGCCTCCGGGTGCTCGGCGCAGAACTCCTGGAGGTTGGCCCCGGGCGGCATCGGCGTTCGATCATCGACCGCGCCCCAGAGCGCGATGACCCGCGTCGACTGGAAGGTGGTGGTGTTGCCGGGGTCATGGGTCTGGGTGGCGAAGTAGTAGTGGTAGCAGCCGGGCAGGAGCGCCACGGCAGTCAGGAGGCCGAGCCGTTGACGTGTCGTCATGTCGTCAGCCCCAGGTTGGTGGTAAGCTCGCTCCGGAAGACCTTCCCGCTCGGGCACAGCCGCGCGCGGTTCTTCTTCCAGCGGTCCAGCTGCTGCGCGCCGTACATCGCCTTCATGCGGGATGCGGTGAGCCACGGCTTGCCCGCCTGATCGCTCACGATGTGGCCGAGGTTGAGACGAAAGGCGATGCCCGCGCTCTCGAGGTCGTCGAGCACCTTCATCAGGTCGTTCTCGATGCCCTTCACGCCGAGCAGGGCGAACTCGAACGTGAAGGTCGTCGGCCACGCCGCCACGGACAGCGTGGCCGTCGACTTCCTCGTTTGCCGGACGGCGAGCGCGCCGGGCAGAAGGAACCCGGTCCGGCTCAGGTAGCCCAGGATGACGTCCAGGGTCCGGCGTGCGTCGCTGCTGTCGACCCCCACCTCCATGCTGATCGTCGGCGCGCGGGTGATGCCGAGGGGGAAGGCCACCGACAGCGGGCCCCGCACCTTCCGGTCCGGGTAGAGCGTCGGGATGAGCAGGTCGACGAGGCCAGGCACGGTCCCCGGCGCGAGCTGGGCCCAGCCGCGGATCATCTTGCCCAGGTCCCGGTCGTTGAGGCTGGCGCCGGGCGGACCCCCCGGGTCGATCGGCCCGACCGGGATCTTCTCGAGGATGGTGACGTGGGCGGCGTTCGGCCCGATCCACTCGCCGCTCGCCTGCCGCTTGAGGCGATGGGGGTTGAGGACGACCTCGAGCTCGATCGGGTCGACGCTCAGGCCGATCGCATCGAAGTCGCCGTCGAACAGCGCCGCCATCAGCTCGGGGCTGGCGGCGCGTCGGGACCGCTCGAGGGCCACGTGGTAGGCGGGCACGGTCTCGAGCACCACGGAGTGGACGATCCCGAAGGCGCCGAGGCCGACCACGGCGTCATCGAAGAGCGCGTCGTCGTCGCGGAGCACCTCCACCTTCCGGCCGCCGACGCTCCCGGCCGCCAGCGCCTCGGCGAACGCCTCGCTGATCACCGGCCGGCTCTTGCGCTCGAGCCAGTAGGTCTTTCCGCCCTCGGCGACCACGAGGAGGGCCCGGACGAGGTCGGGGTAGCCAGGGCGGCCGATGAAGCTCCCGTGGGACCCGGTGGCCACGGCGCCCGCGATGGCCTGGCCGCAGTTGCCGCCCATCGCCGCGAGGGCTCGCCCCATGCTTCGCTCCACGAGTGTCAGCACACGTTGCACCAATGTCCCGCCCTGGACGTGAAGGAGCTCGTCCGGATCCACGCCGGGTGCGGTCTGCCAGGCATCGAAGCGGATCCGTCGACTGAGCACGCCGAGATCGACGACACATGACCGGTTCATCGCCGCACGCGAGAACGACCACCGGGACCCCATGGGGATGAGGCTGTCGCCCCGAGACTCCACGTCCCGGACCACGTCGACGATGCCCTGCCAGCCGTTCTTCCAGCTTCTCGGGTTGCCGTTGAAGACGCGGTACGTGAAGTCCACCTTCGTCTGCAGGTTCTGCCCGTAGTTCACCCATTTGCGGTTCCGCAGCCGGTCGACGGTCGGCGTGCGGTTCCCGGGGAGCGCGCCTCCCGTGTCGCCCCTCGCTGCTTCCCCCATGGCCTCGGGCGGGGCGGCTTCGGCCAGCATCTCCGCGTACCTGCGCTCTGCGTCGGGGCTCCCGCGGGCGGCAAGCCCGCTCACGATGTCCCAAAGCAGGTCCCCCTCGTCCGGGGCCTCCGCCTCCGAGCTCATGATTCCCCCTTTCACGGCACGAGCCCGAGGCACGCACCCGTCGCGCGCGCCAGAGCCGCAGGAGCGCGCGGTCGTCGCCGACGGTCAACCCAAGCTTCGGCTGTCCGCCACAGGTTCAACGACCCTACCAGGCGATTCTACGCCGTACCAGCAGGTCTCCGCAGAGACTCGACAGTTGGGACGGATCACTCATGGATCCGTCAGGGCGCCTACCGTCGACGGGTCTCGATCACGAGGGGCGACAGCCTCCGCGCGCTCCGGCCGATCCGGAACGCCGCGGCGGCTCGGTCCCGGAGCGCTCGCCCGCCCTTCTTGGCCCGCACGTGGAGCGTCGCCAGCTCCTGGCCGGCCTCGACCCGATCGCCCACCCCGGCCGCGAGCACGACGCCAACGGCGGGATCGACCACGTCCTCGGCTCGCTGGCGTCCGGCGCCGAGCGCCATCGCGAGGCGGCCGAGCGCGAGGGCGTCGATCCCCTGGACCACCCCCGTGGCGGGGCTCCGCACGCGGAGGCGGGTCGGGGCGGCGGGCAGCCGGTCGGGCTCGTCGACGACGCGGGGATCTCCGCCCTGGGCGGTGATGACGCGCCGGAGGACCTCGAGGCCGGTCCGGTCCTCGATCGCCGCCTCGAGCCGTCGCCGGGCCGCCTTCCCGCTGCGGGCGAGCGCGGCCATGCGCAGCATCTCGCCGCCGAGGGCGAGCGTCACCTCGCGGACGTCCTCGGGGCCCTCCCCGTGGAGCACCGCGATCGCCTCCGCGGTCTCGAGGGCGTTCCCGATCGCCCGCCCGAGGGGCGCCTCCATCGCTGTCAGCACCGCCCGGACCGGCGTCCCCGCGTGCCGGCCCACCTTCACCAGGCTCCCGGCGAGGGCGCGGGCGTCCTCGAGGGTCTTCATGAAGGCCCCCTGTCCGACCTTGACGTCGAGGACGAGGCCGTCGATGCCCGCGGCGAGCTTCTTGCTCAGGATCGACGCGGTGATCAGGGGGATCGACTCGACCGTCCCCGTCACGTCCCGGAGCGCGTAGAGCGCCCGGTCGGCCGGGGCGAGCTCGTCGGTCTGGCCGGCCAGGGCGCAGCCGAGCTCCTCGACCTGGGCGACCAGCCGCTCGGCGGTGAGATCGACCCGGAACCCCGGGATCGCCTCGAGCTTGTCCAGCGTGCCCCCGGTGTGCCCGAGCCCGCGGCCGCTGACCATCGGGACGCGAACGCCGCAGGCCGCGACGAGGGGCGCGAGGCACAGCGACACCTTGTCGCCCACGCCGCCCGTGGAGTGCTTGTCGATGCGTCGGCCCGGCGGGCCGCGCAGCGCGAGCACCCGGCCGCTGTCCCGCATGGCCAGGGTGAGCGCGGTGGTCTCGGCCATGGAGAGCCCGCGCGTGCACACGGCCATCGCGAAGGCGCTCATCTGATAGTCCGCGACCTCGCCCCGGGTGAAGCCTTCGATCAACCGCCGGATCGCGGAGGCGCTCAGCGCGACGCCGTCGCGCTTGGCGGCCAGGAGCTCGGCCACGGTGGAGGGCTCGGGGGTGGGGGCCATCGGGGGATGATGGGTCGCGGGCGCGACAGGGGCACGGCCGCGTCGTCGCGCGGACCCGGGCCGTCGCGTCGGCTATAGCGTTCCCCATGCGTGAACGGCTCGTCCTGGCGGCGCTCGCGATCGGGGTTCTGGGTCTCGTGGCGCTGAACCTCGCGGTCCGCGAGGACCCGGACCCGGACCTCGGCCCGACCACCTTCGCGCCGCCGGCCGAGAGCGACCTCTTCGTCGACGAGGGCGAGGAGGGGGACGGAGAGGGCGCGGCCCCCGACCCGCCGGCTGGCGCCACGGCCGAAGCGGCGCCGGCCCGCTCGGAGGGCTCGCCGGTGGTGCCCGACACCGACCCGCCGTCCACGCACGACGAGGCGGATGACCTCGCGCTCGCCGACGGCGGCTGCGAGCACCCCTTCGTCCCGAGCCGCCCGGGGACGGTGCGGCGCTACGTGTGGCGCCAGAGCGACGAGGGGCTGGAGGCGAGCCTGTCCCTCGAGGCCCTCGATGTCCGCCGCCGGCGCGATGGCCAGCGGCTCGTCCGTTGGCGGGCGCGTGTCCAGGAGACCCAGGACGACGAGCGCCTCGGTGCGGCCGTGCTGTCCGCCGCCTGTCGGCCCGGCGTCGACGCCGAGGAGCCGTGGTTCGGCGTGCTGGAGCGATCCCTCGGCCTCACCCCGGGTGACGGCGCGAGCCGCTGGCGCTGGCCGGTCCGGCTCGCGCCGGAGGTCCGCTTCGAGGGCACGGCGACCTTCGACCCCGCCGACGCGGAGATGGCGGTGCCCGAGGGCGCCGAGGACGCGGAGGTGCTGCAGGTGGTCCGGCGCCATACGGTCGAGGCGCGGGAGCGGGTGGAGGTGCCGGCGGGGACCTTCGAGGCCTGGCGCATCGCCTACGAGGAGCGTCACGCCTTCGGCGAGCACGGAGAGACGGGGACCGGCGAGCTCTGGGTCGCGGAAGGGGTCGGCCTGGTCAAGAGCGCGGCGCGGAACGCGGCCGGCATCCTCCAGACCATCGAGCTCCTCGAGGCGGTGGACCCGGCGGGCGCGGACGAGGGCGGATGATCGGCGCCAGGAGCGCCGCCGCCCTCCGCCGGGGATGCCTCACGGCGGCGCTCGCGCTCCTGGGCTGCGGGGCCGAGCCGGCCCGCCCGGACCCGATCGCTCATCGGAGGCTCGTGCTCGACGTCGACGCGACCGGCCTCTCCGGCCTCACCCGAGACGACGGGGGGATGCTCTGGACCATCCCGGAGCGCGACCGGCTCCTGGTCGCCTTCACGGCGTCGGGCGTCGAGAGGACCGTCCCTCTCCGCGGGGTGCCCGACGAGGTGGACACGGAGGCGGTGACCTGGCTCGGCGATGGCCGCTTCGCGATCGGGACGGAGGCCTCCGGCGCGAGCCGCGGCCACGACCTGGTGCTCTTCGCGCGCGTCGCCGGGGGCGAGGCGGTGGTCGAGGACAGCGCCCGCCTCGTCTACCGCGACGTCGAGGCGACGCCCGACGACAGGAACGGCATCGAGGGCCTCTGCGCCTTCTCCGACGGCATCGTGGCCGCGATCGAGCGGGCCCAGGACGATGATGCGGAGCGGCAGGCCGCGCTCTGCGTCCGCCGGAGCGGGGCCTCCGCCTGGACGAGCTTCCGGCTCCGCCTCACGACGTCCTTCGGGAAGCTGTCGGCCCTCGCGTGCACCACCGACGACGACGGGCGGACCGTGCTCTACGCGATCGAGCGCGGCCTCTCGCCTCCGACCTGGCTCGGGTCCCGCGCGTGGGCCGGCCGCGTCCTGCGCTTCGCCCTGCCCGACGCAGGGCAGCGGCTCGTGACCCCGGAGGTGGTCGTGGCCTTCGAGGGCCGGCTGCCGGACCGCCCCAACCTCGAGGGCCTGGTCGTGGCCGACGACGGCGAGCTCTGGCTCGTCGTCGACAACCACTACGGGCGGGTGACCGGGCCGAACCTGGCCCTCGCCGTGCGACGACGAGACCGCGGAGCGTCACCGTGACACTGGAGCGGGAGGGCTGACCGGGCCGGCTCCGCTCAGTCCTTCCCCAGCGTCCGGTCGAGGTTGTAGGCCGCGCTCATCAGCGCGAGGTGCGTGAAGGCCTGGGGGTAGTTGCCGAGGGCCTCTCCCCGGGACCCCGTCTCCTCCGCGTAGAGCCCGAGGGGGCTCGCGAAACCGAGCATCCGCTCGAAGATCAGGCGAGCCTGGTCCAGGAGCTCCGGGCGGTAGCGCCCCGCCCGGGTGAGCGCCTCGACCAGCCAGAACGTGCAGATGTTGAACGTGCCCTCCTCCCCCGCGAGGCCGTCCTGCGTCTCCTCGACGTTGTATCGGTAGACCAGGCTGTTGGAGAGCAGCCCTCCCGCCTCCGGGGGCTTCATCATCGCGTCGAGCGTCGAGAGCCACTCCGGGTCCGTGGGGGCCGTGAACAGCGTGAGGGGCATCATCAGGGTGGCCGCGTCGAGGGACCGGTCGCCGTAGGACATCACGAAGGCGCCCCGGTCCGCGTCGAAGCCGCGGGTCATGATCTCGTCGTAGATCGCGTTGCGGGCCTTCATCCACGTCCCGACCGGAGCCGGGAAGGACCGGCGGCGGGTGATGCGGAGCGCCCGGTCGAGCGCGACCCAGCTCATCAGGCGCGAGTACACGAACTCCCGCTGGCCGCCCCGCACCTCCCAGATCCCCTCGTCCTTGCGCTGCCAGTTGTCCACGACCCAGTTCGCGTAGCGCTGCACGGTCCGCCAGGTCTGCGTCGACATCGGCTCGCCCCACTTGTCGTAGAGGTAGAGGGCGTCGATCAGCTCGCCGTAGATGTCGAGCTGGAGCTGGTCGTAGGCCCCGTTGCCGACCCGGACGGGCGCGGAGCCCCGGTAGCCCTCGAGGTGGTCGAGGGTCCGCTCGGTGAGCTCGGGGCGCCCGTCGATGCCGTACATGATCTGGAGCGGCGACCCGCTCGCGGCCGACGTGTCCTCCAGGGAGTTGAGGAAGCCGACGTAGCGGCACGCCTCCTCCCGGTAGCCGAGGCGCAGGAACGCGTACAGCGTGAAGGCGGAGTCGCGGATCCACGTGTAGCGGTAGTCCCAGTTGCGCTCGCCGCCGATGCCCTCCGGGAGGCTCGTCGTCGGCGCCGCGACGATCGCCCCCGTCGGCTCGTAGGTCAGGAGCTTCAGGGTCAGGAGGGACCGGTGGACCATCTCCCGCCACCGCCCCTGGTACCGGCAGCGCCCGATCCACGCGCGCCAGAAGCCGACGGTGTCACGGAACGCCTGCTCCGCATGGGACGTCGAGAAGAGCTCCCCCATGCCTCCCTCGCCGTCCATCATCCGGAGCACGAACACCGCGCTCTGCCCCTCGGCGAGGGTGACCTCGCCGACCGCCGCCGAGCCCTCGGCCCTCAGCGGCACGTCCGTCGCGAGGCCGAGGACGGTCGTCGACGACTCGAAGCGGGCGCCGCCGCCCGTGACCTGGACGCGGTGGTCCTCCCGGCCGTAGTCGAAGGCGGGCCGGCAGTCGATCCGCATGCGCATCGTGCCCCGGACCGCGGTCACCCGCCGCACGATCCCGTGGTGGGCCTTGGCCGCGCGGGTCTCGGCGATCGGCATGAAGTCCGTGAGCTCCGCGGCTCCGTGCTCGGTCAGGAACCTCGTGACGAGCACGTTGGTGTCCGGCCAGTAGAACTGGCGGCAGGAGACATCGGCGGCCGCGGGGTGGATCCGGAAGCGGCCGCCCTTCCGGTGGTCGAGGATCGCGCCGAACACGCTCGGCGCGTCGAAGCGGGGCAGGCAGAGCCAATCGATCGACCCGTTCCGGCCCACGAGGGCAGCGGTGTGCATGTCCCCGATCAGGCCGTAGTCCTCGATCGGTAGGTAGGTCATGTGCTCTCCTTGGCTCGCGTGCTGGGGTGCTCGGATCCCTCCCGACGCTAGGGCCAGGCGCGCGGTTACGCGCGGCGCCGCCCCGGCCGGAGCCGACGCGGCGGGCTACGAGCGGCGCTTCTTCGCGCGCCCCTTCTTCGTGCGCCCCTTCTTCGTGCGCCCGTTCTTCGTGCGCCCGTTGGCGCCGGGACGTCGACCGCCGCTCCCTTGCTCTGCCCCGCCCCGGCGGCGCTTGCCCCGCGCCCACCCGTCCCCGCGCTGGCGACGCTCGCGGGCCTTCACCTGGACCTGAGCGGGGCTGTACAGCTCACGGTCGTCGGGGAGCTTGCCCTCCGGCCGCGCGGTCAGCTCCCGCCGCTCGATCGACACCTCGCCGAGGCGGACCGTGAGGCGGTCCCCGAGGGCGAAGGACCGGCCGGTCCGCCTCCCCGTCAGCCGTAGGCCGAGGCTGTCGAGCTCGAACCAGTCGTCCCCGAGCTGGGCGATCGGGCAGCGCGCCTCGACGAAGGGCTCCTCGAAGGTGACGTCGAGGCCGCCCTCGCTCACGCCGGTGACGGTCGCGTCGAAGCTCTCGCCCACCCGGTCCTTCATCAGGATCGCGCGGTAGAGGTCGGTCGTCTCCCGATCGATCACCATCGCCCGCCGCTCGCGGCGGCTCGACTCCGCCGCCTGCAGGGTCAGCCGTTCGCGCAGCTCGCTCCGGTCGATCCGCTCGCCGCGGATCAGCGAGCGCACCACGCGGTGAACGGCCAGGTCCGGGTAGCGCCGGATCGGGGAGGTGAAGTGGAGGTAGTTGCGCGCGGCCAGCGCGAAGTGGCCGACGTTGGTCGTGTCGTAGGTGGCCTGCTGCATCGACCGGAGCAGCAGGTAGTTCAGCGCCTGGGCGTGGGGGCTCCCCTCCACCCGCTGCAGGAACTTCGCGAGGGCCCGAGGCGTGCGCGCGGCGTCTTCGTCCAGCACGTAGCCGAGGCTCGCGGCGAGCTCTGCGAACTGGGCGATGCGCCCCTCCCGGGGCTGACCGTGGACCCGGAAGATCGCGGGCACGTCGCGCTTGGCGAGGTCCGTGGCGACGACCTCGTTCGCCAGCAGCATCAGGTCCTCGATCATCCGGTAGGCCTCGCGCAGGCCCCGGCCGGAGCGGGAGCGGCGGACATCGAGGGGCTCCTGCGCATCGTCGAGGACGACCTGCGGCTCCGGGAGCTCGAAGTCGATCGATCCGCGCTGGAGCCGGCGCAGGCGGAGCACATGGGCCACGTCGAACAGCGTGGTCAAGAGCTCCCGTCTCTCCTCCGCCTCGTGCTGGTAGTCGCCGCCCTCGGAGAGACGCAGCGCCCGGGCGACCCCTGCGTAGTGGAGGCGCGCGCGGCTGCGCAGGACCCCCTCCAGGAAGCGGTGGGAACGCACCGCGCCCCGGGGGCCGAGCTCCACCTCGACCGCCAGGGTGAGCCGGTCCTCGTGCGGGACCAGGGACGCGAGGTTGGACGACAGCTCGGGCGGCAGCATCGGGATGACCCGGTCCGGCAGGTAGATCGAGGTGCCGCGGGCGAGCGCCGCCGCGTCGAGGGCGCTCCCTTCGCGCACGTAGTGGGACACGTCCGCGATCGCGACCACGACCCGGAAGCCGCCGTCCGGCCGGCGCTCCGCCCAGACCGCGTCGTCGTGGTCCCGGGCGTCCGGCGGGTCGATCGTGCAGAGCTCGAGGTCCCTCAGGTCGACCCGCCCCTCGAGGTCCTCCGGGCGCACGGCGGTCCCGAAGCGTTGAGCCTCGGCGAGCACGTGCTCCTCGAAGTCCTCCTCGACCCCCTCGCGGATCTTGATCTTCTCGACCTCGACCGCGGCCGAGCCCGGCCGGCCGAGGCGGCTCAGGACGCGCGCGGTCGGCAGGGCGTCCTCTCCGATCGGGAAGGACTCGTACTGCGCCACGACGTCGTCGCCCGCGGCGACCCCGAGGGGCATGGTGCCGACGATCTCGACCCGGTCGGGGAGGCGGGCGTCCCCCGGCTCGATCCAGCGGCGCGAGCCCCGGATGCGAAGGGTGCCCGCCACGCGGGCGAGGCCGCGCCGCAGGACGCGCAGCACCTCTCCCTCCCTGCCCTTGGCCGTGCTGCGGACGCGGACGCGCACCCGGTCGCCGTGGTAGGCCTCGCCGCGCGCGTTCGGCGGGATGAAGACCTCGGCGCCCCCGTCCTCCGCCGTCACGAACCCGAAGCCACGGCGCGGCAGGGCGAGCCAGCCCTCGAGGGGCGAGGCCGCCTCGCGCCGCGGCGGCCGGTCGGCGTCCGCGCCGCTCCGGCTCCGGTCGGGCGGCGCCCGGCCGCGCCCCGCGCGCCACGCCCCCCGGCGGGCCCGCTGGGCCCGCCACAAGGTGGCCCCGCCCGGGGCCGCCCGCAACAAGAGGGCCTCGGGGACCAACTACCCGC
>JBHJHB010000144.1:0-15145 GCA_050331215.1 Sandaracinaceae bacterium
GCTGTGGTGCACATCGCCTCCCACGGCTACCTCGACGCCCGCTCGCAGCCCCCCCGCCCGCGCGATCCACCTCCAGCGGCCCCCTCCTCGCCGCACCCCTGCTTGCCGCGCCGGCTGCGCGCAGCCATGTAGCGCGGGAGACCCCATGGCCTTCCCCATCGAGCGCATCCGGAACTTCTCGATCATCGCCCACATCGACCACGGCAAGAGCACCCTGGCCGACCGCATCCTCGAGCACGTGGGCGCCCTGACCGAGCGGGAGCGGCAGGATCAGTTCCTCGACAAGATGGAGCTCGAGCGCGAGCGCGGGATCACGATCAAGGCCCAGGCGGTGCGCCTGCTCTACGAGGCCGACGACGGGCTCGAGTACCAGCTCAACCTGATCGACACCCCCGGCCACGTGGACTTCTCCTACGAGGTGTCCCGGTCCCTGTCCGCGTGCGAGGGCGCGCTCCTGGTCGTGGACGCGAGCCAGGGGGTCGAGGCCCAGACGCTCGCCAACGTGTACCTCGCCCTCGAGAACGACCTCGAGATCATCCCCGTGTTCAACAAGATCGACCTGCCCGGGGCCGACATCGACCGCACCGCCCACGAGGTGGAGGAGGTGGTCGGCCTCGACTGCTCGGGGGCGATCGCGGCGAGCGCGAAGGAGGGGATCGGCATCCACGAGATCCTCGAGGCGGTGGTCAAGCGCGTGCCGCCGCCGCGCAGCGAGCACCCCGAGGGGCCGCTGCGCGCCCTGGTGGTGGACAGCTGGTACGACGCGTACCGCGGCGCCGTCGTGCTCGTCCGGGTGGTGGACGGGATGCTCAGGAAGGGCACCCGGGTCTGGATGATGATGACCAAGGCCGACTACGACGTGACCGAGCTCGGCGCCTTCGCTCCGTTCCCGCGCGCCGTCGATGAGCTCGGGCCGGGCGAGGTCGGCTTCCTCGCCGCGAGCATCAAGTCGGTGGGCGACACGAAGATCGGCGACACCATCACCGAGATGAAGCCGCGGGCCGAGACGCCCCTGCCGGGCTTCCAGGAGGTCAAGCCGATGGTGTTCTGCGGGATCTTCCCGACCGACTCCAACGACTACCCCACGCTGCGGGACGCCCTCGAGAAGCTCCAGCTCAACGACTCGAGCCTCACCTTCGAGCCGGAGACGTCCGACGCCCTGGGCTTCGGCTTCCGCTGCGGCTTCCTCGGCATGCTCCACATGGAGATCGTCCAGGAGCGGCTCGAGCGCGAGTACGACCTCGACCTGATCAGCACCGCGCCGAGCGTCGTCTACAAGGTCCACACCCAGGACGACGAGGTCACCGAGGTCGAGAACCCCTCGCGGCTGCCGGACCCGGCCACGATCCGGGCGATCGAGGAGCCCTACCTCGACGTGGCGATCCACGTGCCCGCCACCTACGTCGGGGCCGTGATCAAGCTCTGCGAGGAGCGCCGGGGCGAGCAGAAGGGCATCCAGTACGCGTCGACGGACCGCGTGATCATCAGCTACGCGCTGCCGCTGGCGGAGGTGCTGTTCGACTTCTACGACCGCCTCAAGACGGCGACCCGGGGCTACGCGTCGATGGACTACGAGTTCGCCGACTACCGGGCCGACAAGCTCGTGCGGGTCGACATGATGATCAACGGCGAAAAGGTTGACGCGCTGAGCGCGATCGTCCACCGGGACAAGGCCTACACGGTGGGCCGGAGCCTCGCCGAGAAGCTGAAGGGCATCGTCCCCCGGCAGCAGTACGAGGTGGCCATCCAGGCGGCGATCGGCGGCAAGATCATCGCCCGCGAGACGGTCAAGGCGCTCCGCAAGGACGTGACCGCGAAGTGCTACGGCGGCGACATCACCCGCAAGCGCAAGCTCCTCGAGAAGCAGAAGGCGGGCAAGCGCCGCATGAAGTCGGTGGGCAGCGTCGACATCCCCCAGGCGGCCTTCCACGCGATCCTGAAGGTCGACTGAATCAGGCCTCAAGCCACCGCCTGGTGTACCGTTGGGGACCGAAGGGTAGGAGGGCGAGCCCGCAACGCCCTCCGCGGTGCCCGACGCAGGAGGGAGCATGGTGCGCGCAGTGGCCTCGGGGGGAGATTCGAGCCCCGTCGACGCCGCGCCCGCACGCCGTCCCCGGGTCCTCGTGATCGAGGACAGCGCCGACGTGCTGCGGGCCGTGGTGCGCTGCCTGGGCCTCCTCGAGGTGGACGTGCTCGGCGCCGAGACCGGCGAGGAGGGCCTCGAGCTCGTGCGCGAGCAGCCCGCCGACCTGGTCCTGACCGACGTCAACATGCCCGGCATGGACGGCTTCGAGGTGCTCGAGGCGGTCCGCCAGGACCCGCGCACGGCGACGATCCCGGTGGTGATCATGACCGCCCAGGACGACCGGGCGAGCGTGCGGCGGGGCATGGCCCTCGGCGCGGACGACTACCTGACGAAGCCTTTCACCGGGGCCGAGGTGCGCGAGACGGTGCGGGCCCGCCTCGACCACCACTCGCGCCTCAACGAGGTGTACACGCGCCGCCTCGAGCGCACCCGGGAGGCCTACGAGGCGGCGATCCAGCGCGACGCGGACACCAAGCTCCCCAACCAGCGCGCGTTCGAGGCGCGGCTGCGGCGCGGCGCCCGCGAGGCGTCGGGGGCGGTGCTGATGGTGGACATCGACCGCTTCGACCGCCTCCAGTCGGCGCTGTCGCCCGGCCAGTCCGACGTGCTCGGCCTGGTGGTGCGGGCGACGGCGGAGCGGCTGGCCCGGGCCGCGTCCGACGCCACGGGACGCGCGGTGGAGCTGTTCCGCCTGGACACGTCGCGCTTCGCCGCGGTGGCCGAGGGGGTGGACGGGACCGAGGACGCGCTGGCGGTGGCCGAGGCGCTGGTCGGGGCGGCCCGGCCGGCCCTGAGCGGCGGCCACCTCGAGCTGCGCCTCAGCGTGACCGTCGGCGTGGCCCAGTGGCCCGGGCACGGGTCGGGCTCGGCGCTGTCCCGCATCGCGAGCCGCGCCTCGATCGCCGCGGCCGAAGGGAGGCAGTCGGGGGGCAACGTGGTCTCCCTGTTCGACCCGAACCTCCACGACCAGGCCTTGAGCCGGGTGGTCCTCGAGAGCTCCCTGCACCGGGCCCTCGAGCGAGACCAGCTCGAGGTGCTCTACCAGCCCCAGGTCGCGGCCACGGAGCGCCGGGTCCGCGGGATGGAGGCGCTCCTGCGCTGGCGCCACCCCGAGCTCGGCACGATCTCGCCGTTCCACTTCATCCCGGTCGCCGAGGAGACCCGCCTGATCCTCGAGATCGGGCCCTGGGTGCTGCGCGCGGCGTGCCGGCAGGCGGCGGCGTGGTCGAGCGCGCTCGGGCGCGCCCGGGTCGGCGTGAACATCTCCGCGCTGCAGCTCGAGGACGGCCGTCTGGTCGACACCGTGCTGGGCGCCCTCGACGCGTCGGGCCTCGCCCCGCAGCAGCTCACCCTCGAGCTGACCGAGAGCCTGATGGTGCGCGCCACCGAGCGGGCCGTCCGCGACCTCCGCTCGCTCGTGGAGCACGGCATCGGCCTCGCGATCGACGACTTCGGCACCGGCTACTCCACGCTCAAGACCCTCCACGCCCTGCCGGTCACCGAGCTCAAGATCGACCGGAGCTTCATCCGCCAGGTCCACGACGACCGCTCGAGCGCGAGCATCGTCGGCGCCGTGATCGACATGGCGCACCGCCTGGGCCTGCGCACCGTGGCCGAGGGCGTGGAGGAGGAGGCGCAGCTCGCCTTCCTTCAGGAGCGGAGCTGCGACGAGATCCAGGGCGACCTGATCAGCAAGCCCCGGCCCGCGGACGGGCTCGTGGGCTGGGCGGAGGCCTACGCCAGCGCCGAGTGATACGCCTGACGGTGGGCCGCGAGCGATCTCACGCCGATCCCCTTGTCACCGCCCTTCAACCTTGGCGTATCGCACAGCACGGGGTGCCGATGCCCCCATCATCGTTCTATGGTGCGCCCGATGACCCGCTTCCTTCCGTCCGCGACCACCGGCCTGACCGCCCTCCTCGTCTGCGCCTGCGGCGGCGGCGGCGGCCCGGACCCCGAGGCGTGCCAGGTGCCCAGCCCGGCCGCCTTCTGCGCGCCGATGATGGTGGCCGAGACGATCCCCTTCGAGATCACGGGGAGCACCCTCGACGCGCGGGACGACTTCGCGAACGACCGCACCGTGTGCCGCACGTCGGGCGCGGGCGTGCCGGACCAGACGGTCCTGTTCACGGCGCCGCGGGCCGGCACCTACGACCTCACGACGGTGGGCTCCGAGTTCGACACCGTGCTCTACGTCCTGCGGGGCGCGGCCTGCGAGGGCGAGCAGGTCGCCTGCAACGACAACGTCGCGGGCACCCGGTCGAGCGCGCTCAGCGTCGAGCTCGAGGCGTGCGAGACGGTCACGGTGGTGATCGACGGCGCGCAGACCTCCTCGACGGGCAGCTTCCGCCTCCAGATCACGGGCCATGAAGAGCTCTGCGACGACGGCGTGGACGGCGACGGCGACGGCGCCCTCGACTGCGCCGACCAGGAGTGCCTCCTCGACCCGGCCTGCCTGAACACCCCGGACCCGGGGGGCGAGTGGCCGCTCGACTGGGCGCAGAACGAGGCGAGGATGCTCCAGCTGGTCAACCAGCGAAGGAGCGAGGGGGCGGTGTGCGGCGGGGTCGAGATGCCCCCCGCGGCGCCGCTCGTGAGCCACGAGCTCCTCACCTGGGCCGCGCGCCTGCACAGCCAGGACATGGGCGCGGAGAACTACTTCGCCCACCAGGGCCTCGACGGCAGCAGCCCGGCCGACCGGGTGGCCGAGGCGGGCTACGTGTGGGCCCGCGGCGTGGGCGAGAACATCGCGGGCGGCAGCGCCACCGCCGAGAGCGCGATGCAGGGCCTGATGCAGAGCCCGGGGCACTGCGAGAACATCATGAACCCGAGCTACACGCACCTCGGCGTGGGCTACGCCTTCGACCCCGCGGGCAACGCGACCCACTACTGGACGCAGAACTTCGCGATCGGCGGGCCGTAGCGCCCCGGGCCCCGTCGGTCACCCAGAGGGAAGAGCAGCCTCTGCCTCCTTCCAGCCGCTGGATCGCGACCGCCCTGGCCGCCGGCCCGGATCCGGGGCCGAGGGACGGGAGGGGCGCGTGAGGAGGCCCCCCCCGACGACCCCCGCGCGGGACCGTCGACCAGCCGCGCACCGCGTGCTCCTGGTCCCCGGCTTCCTGGCGAGCTCGGATCGCCCCTACTTCCACGAGGTCGAGCCGACCTTGCAGGGCAGCCTCGACCGGCTGGGGCTCGACGCGGAGGTCTCGAGCATCCGGGGGCGGCCCGCCCGGTCCCTCCGGGAGCGGGCCGCCGGGGTGATGAGCGCCCTCGCGCGCGAGACCGTCGAGGGGCAGCGGGTCCACCTGGTCGGCCACTCCACCGGGGGCCTCGACGCCCGCCTCGCGATCACCCCGGGTGCGCGCCTCGGCCTCGAGCTCTCGACCGGACCGCTCGCCGACCGGGTCGACAGCATCGTCACGATCGCGACCCCGCACCGCGGCACACCGCTCGCGTCCCTCGCCGCGGGGACCTTCGGCGGCTCCATGGTCTCGGCGATCCGGGAGCTCAGCGCGGTCCTGATCAGCGAGTACCTCCCGGCCGTCGCCCGCGCCCTGCCCTACGCGCAGCGGGTGGGCGAGGCGGTCGATGCGCCCTTCGAGTGGATGCTGCGGCGCTCGATGGTCGGCCCCTCGGTCCGCGGACTCTCCTCGGTCCTCGCCCGCGACCGGCTCGAGGAGCTGCGTCGGCTCATCGATCTCGTGGCGTCGACGCGGCGGATCCTCGGCCAGCTCACGCCGGCCGCTCAGGAGCTCTTCGATGCGGCCGTCTGCTCCCCGTCGCGGGTTCGGGAGGCGTCGGTGGTGATCGCCGCGCCTCCGTCGGAGGCCCTCGGCCGGGACCTCTACGCCGTGCTCCACGAGATCGTGGCCCGGTCGACGGAACCCGTCCGGGTCCCGGAGCCGTACCGTGCTTCGCTCGAGGCGGGCCTGAAGCACCCTCTCGACACCTCCCTGAACGACGGGGTCGTTCCCGTGGCCTCCCAGGTTTTCGGCGAGGTGATCTTCGCCGACGTCGCCGACCACCTGGAGGTGATCGGCTACTACGAGGGCGCCCCGATGGGCGACTACCTCCGGTCCGACTCGGGCTTCGGCGCCGACCGGTTCCACGCGCTGTGGGATCGGGTCGGCCGCTACTTGGCCGCAGGCGACCGGCGCCGCGACCCCGCGGCGGACGCCGAGGGGACGCCCGAGGGAGGACGGCGACCCACGACTGGACAGAGAGCCTCGCAGTCGGCGGGCCGTAGCAGGTCGCCCTCGGCCATGCCGAACGCCACGAGCGCTCGGCCGAAGTCGACCTCGGCGTAGTCGGCCTCGGCTGTGGTGCTCCCGGGGGCGGGAGACGATCACAGCCCACCCGCTCCCCGGTCCGGTAGGCTCGACGCCATGCAGTCGTCGAGCGCTCGCGCCCTCCTGGCGCTCCTGACCCTGGCCGGCGCCATCGGCTGCGTCGGCCCCGCGCCCCCGCCCGTCGAGACCGCGGTGACCGCCACGGCCCCCCCACCGAGGCTCTGCGAGGGGGAGGACCGTTTGCGCGCCGCCAGCCTCCGGGCCCATCGCTCGGGGGCTCGCTTCGTCTTCGTGTCCGACGTTCGGGTGCGGGCCGCGATCCGCCGGGTCGACGGCGCGCCCCGCCTCGACATCGCCCTCGACGACGCCGGGTGGCACCTGTTCGGTTGGCTGGACCTCTCTCGGGATCGTGTGCTCGCGCTGATGGAGGCCCTCTGGCTCGAGCCGGAGGTGCTGGCGCTCCCGGCGGCCAGCCATGTCCGGGTGCTCGACGCGCGCCCGGGGGAGCTCCGGGTAGGCATCGCGGAGGAGCCGGTCTTGGGGGTGCGTCTTCTGGACCCCCTCCCGAGCACCTGGGTTCCCTGCGACCAGCTGACGCTGTCGAACCCCCAGCCGGAGGACGGCTTCGAGAGCCTCGGCCTCCGGGAGACCCGCCGGATCCGCCTGGCCCCGGGCTCCCGGTTTTCGCTGGCCCGCGCCCCGAACGGCCCGCCCTACGCCGCCGTGCAGGTCGGCGACCGCCCGTGGCGGGCCTACGTCCTCGAGGAGAGGGACGGCGCGGCGCGGCTGGTCCTGCGCGGCCTCGACGCCGTGGTCATCGGCTGGGCGGCCAGGAGCGAGCTCGACGAGGTCGACATGAGCCGCGACCGCCTCGTCGCGCTCGGCGCCCTGAGGGAGCAGGTCGAGCTCGACCTCTGCCGGAGCCCCGCTCGCCTCCCCCTCACGGTCCAGGTGGCGGAGGCGGCGCCGGAGGTCGTCGGGACCCTCGAGCCCGGCGCCACCTTCCGCCTGATCGAGCGGCAGGACGACGGCACGCTCCAGATCGGCACGGGCCCCGACCACGACTTCGGGAAGACCGCGAACGCGACGTGGCTCCTTCAGCCGAAGGTCGAGCCCGAGTGCGAGCACGTCGTCCAGGGCGCGCCGCTCGGCGGCCAGCTCGAAGCGGCCCACTGAGCATCCGCAAGATCGGCCGAGCGGACTCCCGCGGGCGCGAGCCCGACCCGCGTCGGGAGCGGTCGGATCAGGCGCCGCTGAACTGCACGCCCTCGAAGGCGAGGGTGGGCGTGCGGAAGGTCGAGTAGGGCCAAGGGTCGTCGCCGACCTCCGCGAGCCCGGCGAAGAGCTCGAGGAGGTTCCCCGTGATGTTCATCTCCTGCACCGTGTCGGTGAGCTGGCCGTTCTCGATCCGGTGGCCCCGCAGCCCGAAGCTGAAGTCACCGGTCGTCGCGTTGCTGTTGCCGCCGAGCCAGCTCGTGACGAGGTAGCCCTCCGGCACGTCGCTGACGATCGCGTCGAGGCCGCGCTCGCCGGGCGACAGAGCGAGGTTGGAGCCGCTGCCGGTGGTCGGCGCGCGCTCGATCTTGCGACCGTAGTAGGTGTCCACGTAGAGGTTCGCGAGCTGTCCGCTCTCGATGATCGGGATGCGGCGCGAGCTGATGCCCTCGCTGTCGTAGAGCCGCGAGCCGAGGCCGCGCACCACGAGGGGGTCGTCCACGAGGGTCAGCCGTTCGGCGACCACGCGCTCGTCCTCGCGCCCGCGCCAGAAGGAGCGCTGGTTGCTGAAGGCGTCCGCGCTCGCGGGAGCGAGGAGGGAGCCGACGAGACGGCCGCCGACGCGCGGCTCCACGACCATCGTCGTGCGCGCGGTGGGGCCCTGCACGGCGCCGAGACGCCGCACCGCTTCGGCGAGCGCGCGGTCGCCGACCTGGCGCGCGCTGGGCACGTCGGCGAGGTGACGGGCGCCGGCCCAGAACGAGCCCGCGGGGCGGGCGTCGCCCTCCCCCCGGAGCGTCACGTTGCCGCCCCGCCAGTGGCTGGTGCGCCGGTGATGACCGGAGAACCCGTTGCTCGAGGCGGACGCCACGAGGGAGTGCGAGTCGGCCGACGTGACCGTCGCGCTCACCAGGCGCTCGTGGTCGCGGGTGCGCTCGCTCATCTCCAGGCACAGGGCCACGCGCTGGTCGCCGGTGAGCGCGACGACCGCGCCGTCCTCGAGCTGCAGGTCGTCGGTCGGCCGGTTCTCGTAGAGCGCCGGCTCCGGGATGAGCCGGAACGGGTCGCGCTCGAGCGCCCGGGTCATCGCCACCGCGTCGCCCACGAACCTTCGCAGCGGCTCGGGGCGCAGGTCGCTCGTGCGGTAGGTCGCGTAGCGGCCGTCGACGTAGAGCCGCAGCGACAGCCGGCGCGAGGTGCTCTCCTGGAGCTTCTCGACCTCGCCGTCGCGAACCTGGACCTCGACGTCGCGGCTTCGCGTGGCCGAGGCGAAGGCGTCGTCGGCGCCCGCCGCGCGCGCCATCTCGATCGCGTCGCCCGCCAGCCGGGCCAGCTCACGCAGCATCGTTCTCACCTCCCACGGTGAGCCGGCTGACCAGGACGGTCGGGATCCCGATGCTCACGGGGACCATCTGACCGCGCTTTCCACAGGTCCAGCCGCCGGTGTCGAGCTCCGTGTCGTCCGCGACCATCGAGATCCGGCGCAGGGTCTCGGGGCCCGTGCCGATGATGTTCACGTCTTTGATCGGCGCGGTGACGCGGCCGTTCTCGATGAGGTGCCCGTTCTTGATGTAGAAGGTGTAGTCACCCGCGCCGATCGCGACCTCCCCGTTGGTGAAGGTCTCGGCCAGGATGCCCCGCTCGACCGACTCGATGATCTCGGGGCGCGTGTGGGGGCCGTTCTCCATGTAGGTGCACCGCATCCGCGGCATGGGCGGGAAGCGGAAGCTCTGCCGCCGGCCGGAGCCGGTGGCGCCCGTGCGGTAGTGCCGGCTGCTGATGCCGTCGTGCATGTAGCTGACGAGGCGCCCGTCCTCGACGAGCACCGTGCGGCCCGCGGGCTGACCCTCGTCGTCGACGTTGAGCGCACCCCGCTCGTGCTCGAGGGTGCCGTCGTCGACGATGCTGACGAAGGGCTCGGCGACCTGGCGTCCGACCATGTCGGCGTAGATGGAGATCTGCTTGCGGTTGAAGTCGGCCTCCATCCCGTGGCCGATCGCCTCGTGCAGCAGGATCCCGCTCGCGCCGGCGGCGAGCACCACGGGCATCTCGCCCGCCGGCGGCCGGCGCGCCTCGAAGAGGATCATCGTGCGGTCGACGGCCTGCTGCACCACCTGCTGGACGCGCTCCTCGGTGTAGAAGCCAATGCCCTGGCGGGCGGCGATGTTCGCGCGGTTGGTCTGCCTCTCGCCGTTGCGCTCCGCGGTGATCGTCACGTACAGGCGGGTCATCGGGCGCTCGTCGAACACCATGCGGCCGTGCATGTCGGCGATGAGCACGCGGGACTCGTCGTCAGTCCAGCTTACGTCGACCTTCACGATCGAGGGGTCCGCCGCGCTGGCGAGCGCCGCGGCGCGCTGGATGATCGGCAGCTTGCGGTCGATGCCCACCTCCCGCCAAGGCACCTCGATCGCGTAGCGAGAGGCCTCGAGCGCCTCGGTGGTGACCGCCTGCGGCGGCGTGCGCGCGCTGCCCCGGGCCAGGGTCGCCGCGGTGCGCGCGGCGGCGCGCATCGAGCCGTCGGTGAGCTCCTCGGTGTAGGCGTAGCCGGTCTGCTCGCCCGTCACGCAGCGCAGCCCCACGCCGAGATCGACGGTGCTGCTGGCGCGGCTGACGATGCCGTCCTGGTAGAGGATGGACGTGGAGCGCGACGCCTGGAAGAACAGCTCCGCCTGGTCGGCGCCGCGACCCGTGAGCTCCCCCAGGGAGCCCCGGATCATCGCCTCGTCCACGCCGAAGATCGACGCGAAGGGGTTGGGCTCGCTCGTGGCGGTCGTCGCGGCGGAACGCACGGCGCTGGCCCCTCCGCACGCGTTGAGCGCGCCGGGCACGCTCACGAGGACTGCACCGGTGACCCCCGCCCGGAGGGCTTCGCGTCGGCTCATCGTGGAGTTCGTCTTGGACACGGGGAGGAGCGTCGCGTCGCGACGTCGAGCCGGCAAGCCGAGCCCGAAACGGTCCTGTGGCAGCGAAGCCCCTCGCGACCCTGGCGATGGGAGCGAACCCCGAACGATCGGGGCGCGGAAGGTGTAGTAAGCAGCTCCTGCAAACAGGCCTCTGCGTGGCGCACCCTTGTGCCACCAAGCTCGGGGGAGTGATGTCGGACTTCCGTTTCGAGGTCGGCGCGGCCGTGATGTGCAACCTCGGGCCGAGCGGCTGGAGGCTCGGCCGGATCATCGCGCTGCACTACCGCGAGGATCACTGGCCAGCCGGGATGGTCGCCCCCTACCAGGTGGCGCTCGAGGCCGACCCCACGCTCATCTACGTCCCGGAGGACGACGCCCGCTACTGCCGCGAGCCCACCCCCGAGGACCTGAGAGTGGCCCGCCGCATGGACGCCCTCGCCGCGCTCCCGCCGGGCCCGGGAGGGACGGAGCCACGGCCTGAGCCCGCGTCGGGCGCGGCCGCCGGCGCGGAGCTCGGCTGCGCGGGCGACACCCCTCAGCCCGGCCGCCCAACCTACCGCAGCGGGCGATGCCAGGGGTGCGACTGCTGACCCCGAAGCTGGTCGTGCGCCGAGCTGTACAGCGAGCACTACCGCTGCGCTGCGCGCAACGGGCTCCGGGTGACGCGGCGCGCGGTCGATCTCGGCACGGTCCGCGTCGGGGACTCGGTGCACCACCCCGCGGGCGAGGGCGCGCCGAGCCGAGGCGGGTTCATGCAGTGCCCCACGCTGGTACGGCTCCCGCCCGGGGTCCGCCTCACCGACGACGGCGCCCTCGCCGGCGAGGTGCGCTTCGACCCGCACCGAGACGCGGTGTACCGCGTCGAGCTGGTCGCGGTGAGCACGGCCCATTGGGACGACCCCGCGGTGGGGATCGTCCGCCTGGAGATCGCGTTCGTCGTCGAGGGCAACGAGCCGCCGCCGGAGGGATTCGATAAGGGCGCCTTCCTGCGGGAGCAGGACCGGGCTCGCGCCACCGCCGACCGCATCCTTCGCGACCTCATCGACGCGTGGGGGCGGTGGGAGCGGGGGGAGCTCGGCCATCGCGACACGTGCGACCGGATGGGCGCTGATCTTCGCCGCCTGCGGGAGCTGCTCGAGGCGCACCCCCGGCTCGACGGCGGTCGGTGGTGGGCCCACCTCGGCGGGTTTCACATGAACGTGCACAAGCTCCTCGAGAACACCCTGTTCGAGTGCGAGCTCTACCTCGGCCACGCGCTCACGTTCGGGGACGCCGAGGTTCGGCACCTGGCGGAGCAGAACCTCGAGGGCTGCTATCAGAAGCGCCTCCTCGAGGCGGCGCGGTTCATGTGGATCGATGGCGTCGAGCAGATGATGCGGGGCGAGTGGGCGGCGGCCGCCGAGACGCTGCGCCTCGCTGCGGCCAAGAAGGACGGATGGGGGTGGGCGGTGAACTGCGGCGACATCTGGCTCGCCGAGTCGGCCGCGCGACTCGTGCACGGCGCCGAGCTCGCCGCTCGCCACGGGGCGCAGGGCGGCGACGGGGCCCGCTGGATCGCCGAGGCGGAGCGGCTTCTGGAGAGGGGCGTGACGAGGGCCGACGAGGCGCGCATCTTCGGGCCCGAGGGGCACCCATGGGCCTCCGAGATCGGCGCAGCCCTCGCCTCGTACCGCAGCCTGCGGGACAGCGGCACCGACGTGGCCGACTGGCTCGACGCGCTCAAGCTGCGGACCGCCTTCTGGTGTGCCCAGGTGCTCGGTGGAGCGCCGCCCTTCCCGCCCAAGCCGAGACCTCGCCTCGACGATGCTGCCGCTCTCATGCAGCGCCTACCCGGGCACAACGACTGACGCCGTGGCCACCGACTCCGTCGCCCTCCGACCCCGGCCCGAGCCGACTGCTATCGTGGCGCGGTGAGCGAGGCAGCGAACGAATGGGACGAGTACGCGGACGGGTGGGACGCCGACCCGGCCGCGCGCGCCTATGCGGAGGCGGCCTTCGACTCCCTGACGGCAACCCTTGCCACCCGCGGCTCCTCGCTCGTCGACGCCCGCGTCCTCGACTTCGGATGCGGCACCGGTCTGCTCACGGAGCGCCTGAGCGGCGTGGGAGCGCGGGTCGTCGCCCTCGACCTGTCCTCGAAGATGCTGGCCCAGCTCGACGCGAAGGTCGCCGATGGCGGGTGGACGCACGTCCGCACCCTCGTCGGCTCCCATCCCGAGGCCACCGCGCTCGGCGAGACCTTCGACCTCGTCGTCTGCTCCTCGGTCTGCGCGTTCGTGCCCGACTACCCGGGGACGGTGGCCGCTCTGGCCGCGCTCCTCCGCCCCGGCGGGCTCTTCGTGCAGTGGGACTGGGAGCTCGACCCCGACGCCGACGAACCCTACGGCCTCACCCGCGACGGGATCCGCTCCGCCCTGGAGCGTGCCGGCCTGGTGGACGTCGGCGTCGAGACGGCCTTCGAGCGGCCGATCGGCGACATGGTCATGCGGCCCCTCATGGGCGTTGGTCGTCGATCCGGGGACGCGTCGAGCTCGACCTTCTAGCTCGAGACTAGCTTGCTCCTCCTGGGCCGAGCCGGAACGGTCGGCGGCGGGGCGCTACCCTCGGGCCGTGGCCTATCGGGTGCAAGCCGCCCCGGTCGAGGAGCCGTGGGTCATGGACTACGGCCCCTTCCCGGTGCCTCGGTACGACCTGTTCGTGGCGGCGTACCTCGTAGCGTTGGCGACGCTACTCTCTTGGAACTTCGCGGAGGACCTGGCGCAGGGCGACCTCCAGACCTGGGTCATGTGCCTCGCGGTGACTGCCCTGCCGGCGGTCTTCGTCGCCGGGGCGATCCGGCAGCTCCGGGTCTATCGGGTCGAGGTGCGGCCGCGGTCGATCCGGGTGCAGCCTCGGCTCCTCGGCTGGCGGGGGGCCTGGCGCGAGCTGGCCTTCGGCGACCGGGTGGAGGCGGCGATCCGCGAGGTGCGGGTCGAGCGTGCCCGAAGGTCGGGCGAGCGCCCGGTGCTGGAGACCACGGACGGACAGCGGGTCCCCCTGATCCGGGGCCATCACCGTGGGGCCGAGGTGCATCGGGCCGCCGTGGAGCACCTCGAGGCGAGGCTCGAGGAGCTGCGGGGAGGGGTGGGGTAGCTCCGAACGCTCGAGCCTGCCTTCGGTCCCGGGCAGGCTGAGGGCAGAGCGGCCGCTCAGTCCTCGATGGTCTCGAGCTGCGCCATGATCTCGGCGCGCTGGTCCTCGAACTGAGGCGAGAGCATCACGCTCCGCCCGAGCTGGTCGGCCGGCTCGTCGATCAAGAAGCCCTCCGGCTTCGAGACCGTCGCCTCGAAGAGCGCGCCGGCGGGGCTGCGGACGTAGATGCTGTGGAAGTAGCCACGGTCCTTGCTGTCCGAGACGTCGGTGAAGCCGAGCCCCTCGATGTGCGCCTTCACCGTGGCCTGCTCCTCGAGGCTCCCGACACCGAAGGCGCAGTGGTGGACCATGCCCTGGCCGAAGTTCCAGGTGCCCGCTTTCACGTCCGGCAGGACCTCGAGGTCGACGTAGGTCCCGGTGCCGCCCTGGCCCATCTCCCAGCGATGGAACGCCCCGTCGGTGCCGACCTTCCGGGCGCCCCAGGCCATGGCCATGAAGAACTCCTGCTGCTCGAGCTCGCGGAGCGGGAGGGTGATGCCGTGCGACCCGCGGATCCCCATCTCCGGCGGCACGTCGTGGTTCGTGCAGGGCCCTCGGTCGTCGTCGGCCACCGTGACCAGCGCGTACCGGATACCGCCCGGGTGGCTGAACGTCAGGCGCATCTCACCGAAGCGCTCGCTCCGCACGGTGTCGATGCCGTGGTCGTTCAGCCGCTTCTGCCAGTAGTCGACGGCGGACTCGGGGATCGAGAGATCGTGGGACGAGAACTGACCGGTGCCGTGGTGGGCCTTGAGGCCGGTGTGGGCTACCGGGAAGGTGGTGAGGAGCGTGCTCTCTTGTCCCTTCTCGTTCCCGTAATAGAGGTGATAGATCGGCAACCGGCCATCGTAGAGGAGCGTCTTCTTGACGCTGTGAAGGCCGAGGACCTTGGTGTGGAAATCGTGGTCTTCCTGCGCGCCGCCGACGCAGGAGGTCACGTGGTGGTGACCGGTGATGAGCTTCGGTGCCTCCATGGCACACCTCCCGTGAGCTCGGCCGGGCCCCCGTTGGCGCGGTCGACGCCCTTGACGGTACAGTCCGCCCCGGAGCCCGTCATCGGCCCATCTCCCCAAAGATTCGCAGCGTTCCATCGACCTCCATGACGATCCCACGCTCGAGCCGAACCGCCGCGTCGAGAGCCGGCCTGCCCGTCCCCCGGCCCCCTCGTCAGCTCGTCCTCCCGGGGATGTGAGCGGACGCCCCACTCGACATCGACGCAGGGTGGGGAGACGCAGCGGTCCGTCCTGGACCTCCCATCGGACCCGAGCGAGGCTCGGGACGTAGCCTTCATGCGAGCCTGCCGTCCGCTCCGGCGCCGCAGCGTGTCCCTGAACGGGGGCGGTCCAGGGCACAGAAGCAGAAGCGAAAGGGGTCGGACCGCGAGTGGACCGACCTCGGGACGCCGGGGGCGAGGGAGGCTCGCATGTTCACCGTGCTCTACCACTGGCGCCTGCTCCCGGGCCGCACCGAGGCGTTCT
>JBHJHB010000145.1:0-45987 GCA_050331215.1 Sandaracinaceae bacterium
CGCGGTGGTGGGGGGGGGGGGGCCCCGGCTTTTTTGCCCCCCCCGGGGGGGGGGGGTTTGCTTGGGGGTGGGGGGGGGGGGCGCCTTCGCACCCGCCGACGGTGCGGAGCCCTGCGCGGATCCGTGCCCCGGCGGACCGGCGACCGTCGGCTCGCGCTGCGACCCGGTCGGGCCGGCGGCCCTAGCGGCCGGAGCCGCGGCGGGGGGGGCCGCGCCGGGCGGGGGGGGGGCGAGGCGCGAGGCGAACGGGGCCGCGGCGGGCGGTGCCGCCCCGGCCGGGGGAGGCGCAAGGCTCGAGGCGAACGGAGCCGCGCCGGCCGGGGGAGGCGCCGGGCTCGGGACGGACGGGCCCCGCGCGGCGGGGGAGCTCTCCGGGAACAGCTGCGCCATCAGCGTGGCGAGGCGGCCGGGGGTGAGGGCGGGGTCGATCCGGTTCAGCACCCGCGTGAGGGCCTGGCCGAGGGCGTCGGCCGAGGACAGCTCCGGGTCGTGGCCGCCCGTCACGCGGCGCACGAGCTGGGCGAGGTCGTCGGGGACGTCCGGACGGCTGGCCTTGAGACCCTCCGCGTGAGCGCGGCGGAGCCCCTCGAGCAGGCTTGGCGCGCTGTCGTCCCGGTCGACCATCACGCCGGTGAGGAGCTCCGAGAGCAGGAGGCCCACGCCGACGAGGTCTCCATCCACGCTCGGCGCCGGGTCCTTCGCGAAGCGGCCGGGCGGCCCGGAGTGGCCGCGGCGTCGGGCGGCGCGGGACAGGGCGAAGTCCCCGATCTTCACCTCCCCGTGCACGCTGATCGCCACGCTCCGGGGCGAGACGTCCCCGTGCGCGAAGGGTCGACCCTCGCCATCGAGGCGCCGGTGCGCGTACGCGAGCCCCCGGCACACCTCGATCGCGACGTGCAACGCCACGTCGATCGGCAGCGGGGTCCCGAGCTCCCGCGCCCGCCCCTCGAGGCGGACCCCGTCCGCGCCCTCGACCAGCTCGGTGGCCAGGTAGGTGGCCCCGTCGACGAAGCCCACGTCGTAGGTGCGGACGATGTTCGCGTGCTGGAGCGTCAGCGTGGCCTGCCCCTCCTCGAGGAGCGCCCGGACGAACGCCGGCTCCCGCTCGAGCTGGGGGTGGATGCGCTGGACCATCACGGGCTGCTCGGTCCCGCCCACCCCGCGGGCCGTGGCCGCGTAGAGGACGGCTGCGCCCCCGACGGCGAGTCGCCGCTGGAGCACATAGGGGCCGAAGGGGCGCGGGAGGTCGGTGACGTCCTGGAGCACTCGTCCGCGATCCGTGGGCGCCGCGGGCGCGCCGTGGGCAGAGGCCAAAGGGTCACCGCGGATGATACGTCGCGCGCTCGGGTGCGGGCCAGCTTCGGGCAGGCCTTGCTGGCGCCGCGGCGGCCGGCTAGGAGTCGGCCATGACGTCGACCCTCGGGCCGCCCATCAGCGTCGCGATCCTCCGGGACATCGGCCTCTTCGGAGGCCTCGACGAGGCGACCCTCGAGCTCCTGGTCCAGGAGCTGCCCACGGTGCAGGTCGGCGTGGCCGAGAAGGTAGTGGAGGAGGGCGACCCGGCCCGGGAGATGTTCGTCGTGGTCGCCGGCGAGCTCGAGGTGCTCAAGCAGAGCCAGCACGGCTCGGACATCCGCCTCGGCCTCCTCGGGCCCGGGGACTGGTTCGGCGAGATGGCGCTCGTCGACGTGCAGCCTCGCTCCGCCACGGTTCGCGCCCTCGCGCCGAGCGTCCTGCTCCGCTTCAGCGCGGAGCACGTCGACCGGCTCCTCTATCGGCGCGACCTGAAGGCCTACGCGCTCCTCGTCATGAACATCGCGCGGGAGCTCAGCCGTCGGCTCCGGGTGGCGGACGGCATCCTCAGCCAGTTCGTCGGGACCGTCGCCGAGCAGTACGTGCGGCGCAGCGAGCCGCCCGACGACGACTGAGGGCGCGCCTCAGCGAGCCACGACGCGCGCGGCCTGGGCCTTCATGTCCTCGCGGTCCTTGATCGCCTCGAGGATGATCGACGCGGTCTCCTCGATCGCCCGGCCGCTGACGTCGATCACCATCCAGCCCGGGTTCTCCCGGAACAGGTCCTCGGCGTACATCAGCTCGCTCTGGACGTTCTCCCGGAGGCCGTAGTCCGCGTCCGACGGCATCCCGAGCTGGACGAGGCGCGCCTTGCGGATGTCGATCAGCTGCTCGATGTTGATCGTCAGCCCGACCACCCGCTCCGGAGGGAGCTGGAGCAGCTCGGGCGGCGGCGGCACGCCGAGGACGAGGGGCACGTTGGCCACCTTCAGCCCCCGGCCGGCGAGGTAGGTCGACAGCGGCGTCTTCGAGGTGCGGCTCACGCCCGTGAGCACGAGGTCGGCGCGGCGCAGGTTGCGCGGCTCCTTCCCGTCGTCGCTCTTGACCGCGAACTCGATCGCCTCGACCCGGCGGAAGTACTCCTCGCTGAGCGGCAGCGTGGCGGTCGGCCGGTTGAGGGGCGTGGCCTCGACGTAGGTCGCGACCTTGTGGATCAGCTGCCCGATGACGTCGACGCTCTCGATCCCCTCCTGCGCCGCCACCTCGTGGAAGAACTCCCGCAGGTCGGGCGACACCAGGGTGAAGACCACCATGGCGCCCACCTCGGCCGCCTTCGAGAGCACCTCGCTCACCGCCTCCTGGTCGCGGACGCGCATGAACAGGCGGACCCGGACGCGGTGGTCGGGGAACTGGAGGAGCGCGGCCCGCACCACGCGCTCGGCGGTCTCACCGGTCGAATCGCTGACCACGAAGATCGTCGGTCGGTCCATGCTCAACCCTCCGTGGCCGGGTCTATCGGGACCGAGGCGCTCCGCCTCGTCGCGCGCGCCTCCGGCCCGCCGAGGGGCCGATGAGGGCGCAGCGCCCGGCCCTGCCGACTCAGCGACCGGCCTTCGGGATGCGCCGACCGACGGGGCGGCTCTTCGCCCGGTTCATGCGGCGGCGCTGCTTGGCGGCCTGCTTCGCCCGGAGGCGATTGGTGCGCCCACGGTTCTTCTTCCGGGGCTTGCGGGAGATCATCAGGAACATGGCGTGGGCGTCCTCAGGGCACCGGACCCTAGCTGAGATGGCGCGCCGTTCAAGCCCGTCCCTGGAAGGCCACGAGCCCCGCCGCGGACGCGACGGGGCTCGGGGGCCCGGGGGCCGCGGACGGCCCCCCGGGCGAAGGCTCGGCTCCGGCCTACTCGTCCTCGACGATCTGGCAGAAGCACTCCTCCCCCTCGCAGGGGTCGGCGTCCTCGCCGGTGACGCACTCGCGGCCCTCGCCGCAGTCCGCGTCGCTCGAGCAGTTGAGCCGGCACGAGCAGTCCGCCTCGCCGTCCTCGCAAATCGCGTTGGTCTCCTCGCCGCGGCAGGTGTAGCCGAGGGCACAGTCGTCGGAGCCGTCGTCGCCGGCGGCCCCGCCACAGGTATCCCAGCAGATCCGGTCGCCGCTGGCGAGGATGTCTTCGTTGCACGCGGAGGTGCCGCCGCAGTCCTCGGCGTCGTCGCACTCCGTGAGGCAGAAGAAGGTCAGGTCGCCGAAGTTGGCGCAGATGTTCCCGTCGGCCACGGGGCACACGCTCGTCTCACCCGTGTCGACGCCGGGGATGATCTCGTCCTCGTCGTCGCCGCCGGTCAGGCAGTTGGCGATGGAGCAGAAGCCGGGCTGGCCGGTCTGGGTCGTGAGGCAGCGGCCGTAGCCATAGGGCGAGTAGCAGTCCGCGTCCTCGCTGCAGGGCACGCCGAGGTTGGGCGTCGTGATGTCGTTGTAGTTGCCGGTCAGGCAGGCGCCGGCGGTCGACGCGGTATCGCCGGCCCACACGCAGGACTGGCCGGTCGCGCAGGTGTCGCCCCCGCCGTCCACGCCGAGGCGGTCCTCGACGGGCTCGGCGCCGACCGTGCACGGGACCGCGCACGCGCTCGAGTTGGCCCCGACGCCGAACTGGGTGCAGATCTCGGCCTCCCCACAGGCGAAGTCCGGGTCGGCGCACCCGCGCCGGATGCAGAAGCCGGGGTCGCCGATGCACTCGCCGTTGGCCATGCAGTCGGTGTCCTCGCTGCAGGGGTCACCGGCGCTGACGCCCTCGGTGCCGGGGTGCTCGCAGCGCCCGGTCGTCCGGTTGCAGCTCCAGGGCCCAAACGGGTCCACCTCGAGCGTCGCGCCGTCCACGTTGCAGTCGCCGTCGTTGCGGCAGGCCTCCACGCAGAACTGGACCTCTGCGCCCTCCTCGTTGGCGGGGGCGAGGAAGCTCTCGATGTCGCAGGTGTAGCCGGTCCGGCAGCCGCCGTTGTCGTCGACGTTGGCCTCACACACCTGGCGGCACACCCCGTTGAGCGCAGTGACGGCCCCACCGGGCTGGACCTCGAAGTTGGGGAAGCGCAGGCGGCCGACGACCGTGTAGTCGGCGCAAAGCGCGCAGGATCCGCAGGTGTTGGCGACGTCGGGGTTGCACTCGTCGCCGCAGAGCGAGTCGGGGTACTGCGTGATCGCGAAGCCGCTGCCCGCGAAGGTCAGGTCGAGCTGCTCGTTGCAGCGGCTGCCGTCATCGCACTCGGTGCCGCGCCGGCAGGCTGCGCCGGGACCGCTCCCGGCTCGGTCCGGGCTGCACTCGGGCACCGGCCCCTCGTCGACGCCGAGGTCGGGGGGCCCCGCGTCGGGTAGGATCAGGTCCCCCATGTCCTCGTCCGTGGGACAGGGGTCGGCGTCGAACGGACACGCCTCGCCGCTACCGCAGGCGGCCAGGCCGAACGCCAGGCAGGCCAAGAATACGAAGTTCCACCGCTGTTGCATTATCGTCCTCCGCCGCGTCGCGGCGCCCTGACCGAGGGGCGTAGGCCGGGCTGGCCAACCCCTCGGAGAAACGGGCGGAAGCTACCTACCCGCCCCAGACCCGTCAAGGAGGACGGAGGGCCGACGGCACCCGCGAGTCGGGAGAACGTCATGCTCCGTCACCCTCCGGCGCCTGTCGACGCCGGCTGCACCCCAGTCCCTTGCATTGATCGCGCCAGGCCGGCACACACGCCGGCGCCTTGACGCTCGTGGATCCGCGACGCGGCCGGTACGTTCCGCGCGGTGTGACGGGCCGGCTCGGCGTCAGCCTTCGCACGTTCGTTTCGCGACGGTCGAACGTCCAGATCTGAACGGCGAGCACGCCGCCAGCGCGACCGCGGGAAGGCTCACCCCGCCGGCTCGTATGCTCGGGGCGTGGTCCCTATCCTCGAGGTGGGACCGATCGGGGCGGCGACCCAAGCCGACCAGCTCTCGGGCGCTCTGAGCTCGGGGCGGTCGGCTTGAAACAACGTCACTGAAAGATTATGACCCCACCCCACGCGGCGAGACCCTCGCCCGCGCGGGGCCACGCTTTTCCGCCTCTCCGACCTTCAACTGCGAACCGGCGAATCATGGCGCGCGCACCGGCTTCCCGAGGCAGCTTCGGGGTGGACCTCGGCACCACCCACACCGTCCTCGCCCACCTCGGCGAGGTCCTGACGCCGAGCCTGGCCGACGAGGGCCGGGAGACGCTCCTGCCGTCGGCGGTGGCCTACCCCCCGAGCGGGGACGTCCTGATCGGGTACCCGGCCCGGGCCCGGTGGCCGGTCGACCCGCGCCACACGCTGCTCTCGACCAAGCGCCTGATCGGCGCCCGTCAGAACAGCTACCGGGCCCGTCGCTTCGCGGAGCGCCACCCCTACGAGATCGTGGAGCACGGCGAGCGGGCCCTGATCCGGACGCGGGCGGGGGACGTCGACCCGGTCGAGGTGGCGGCCCAGCTGCTGATGCACGCCTGCCAGCGCACGGCGCGGGACCCCGGGTCGACGAGCACCGTCATCACGATCCCCGCGGCGTTCGGCACCGAGGAGCGCACGGCGACCCTACAGGCCGCACGCCTGGCGAGCTTCGCGCTGCCGGCGCTGATCGAGGAGCCGGTGGCGACGGCGATCGCCTACCTCGCCCGGAGCAACCTCACGTACGGGGTCGTCTACGACCTCGGGGGCGGCACCTTCGACATCGCCGTCGTCGACTGCAGCACCGAGCCGTTCCGGGTGGTCGCCAACGCCGGGGATCCGTACCTCGGCGGCGACGACGTCGACCGGGAGATCGCGACCCGGGTCGCGGAGCGGATCCTCAAGCGCGACCGCTGGGACCTGCGGAGCGAGCCCGAGGTGTTCGCGCGGCTCACGGCCGCGTGCGAGGCCGCCAAGCTCGAGCTCGCGGAGGCGGAGTCAACCGAGATCCGCCTGTCCAGGGTCGAGCCCGCCGGGCCCTTCGCGAAGAACCCGTTCGTGCTCGAGCAGCAGGAGCTCAGGGAGATCACCGTCTCCCTCGTGCGCCGGACCTTCGGCCTCTGCGACCAGGTGCTGGCCAAGGCGGGCATCCAGTCGAGGGACATCCAGGCGGTGTTCCTCGCGGGCGGCTCGACGGGGCTGCCGGGCCTCAAGGAGATGGTCAGCGAGTACTTCGGCCGCCGGGCCCGCTTCGACATCGACCCGATGCACGTGGTCGCGATCGGCGCGAGCCTGGCCGCGGCGCGGCCGGGGCTCGGCGCGTTCCTGGACCAGACCGGCGACGCGGCGCAGTAGGCGGCGCCTCCACCGACCGACCTCCGCATCCTGTGGCGGATCGGGCGCGGCCCCCCGGCTGCGAGCGGGTCGGCCGCAGCCCTCCCGCGCTAGGGGTCGCCCGGGCGGTCGTCCGGGTGGCTAGGGCGGGGAGTCCCGGAAGTTGAACCTGACGAAGTCCCGGAAGAAGTGGACCCGGTGGGGGTCCTCCTTGCCCTGCAGGGCCGCGCGCAGCTTGAAGCTCGCCAGGCCGAGGGCGCAGGCGGTGTTCGCGGCCCACGTGTAGGCCCGGCCGTGGTTCTTGACGAAGTAGTGGCGGCGGCTCTGGAACCAGTAGGCCGGCATCGGGCGCGTCTTGTCCTGCCAGTTGGTCGACGCGCTCCCGACGTGAGCGACCCGGCTCTCGACGACGTACCAGGTGGGCCACCCCGCCAGGCGCGCGCGGCGGCAGAGGTCCGTCTCCTCGAAGTAGAGGAAGAAGGTCTCGTCGAAGAGGCCGATCTCCTCGAGGACCTCCCGGCGGAGCATCATCGACGCGCCCGCCAGCCAGTCCACCTGACGCGTCTCGTCCGGCATCGGCCGGATCGGGACCTCGGTGTCCGGCCACAGCCGCTCGAGCAGGCCGAGGCGCACGCTGCCGATGATCTCGCTCCTGAGCGTGGGGAAGCGGAACGCGGTGAGGTGCGGGTCGCCGTCCGTGCCGTGGATGTAGCTCCCCGCGATGCCCACGTCGGGGTGGCCGTCGAGGAACGAGATGAGCTTGTCGACCGCGTCCTCCGCCGGGAACGCATCCGAGTTGAGGATGTAGACGAGGTCCGGCGGGTCGTCCGACGCCAGGGCCTTCCGGATCGCGAAGTTGTTCCCGGCCCCGAAGCCTCCATTGCGGGGGCTCGCCATGACCTGGACGTCCGGCCAGCCCTCCCCCTCCGCCACCTCCCGGAGCTTCTCGAAGGAGCCGTCCCGGCTGTCGTTGTCGACGACGTCGATGCGATGGTCCTCGATGCCAGCCAGCGCGCGCCGGGCCGCCCGGATGGCGTCGATGGTCATGTCCGCGGTGCGGTAGTTCAGGATCACGCACTGAAGGCGCATCGGCTCCCTCCGATCGCGGCGCGCGGCTCGGCGCGCCCTCGCTGCCTCACTCCGCGGCCGCCCTCAGCTCGATCGGGCGAGCCCTGATCTTCGCCTCGGTCGCTTCGAGGACCTTGCGCAGGTTCCGGGCGACGACGCGGACGTTCGGCTCGAGCACCATCGAGTCGTGGTCCCCCGGGACCACGTGGATGTCGATGCGGTCGACGTACTCCCCCCACCCGTTGTCCTCGTAGACGTAGTCGCGCTGGTGGTTGAGGAGCCGCCCGTTGCCGAGGTCGAAGGCGACCTCGAGCTCCGGGCGGAAGAGCGTGACGTGCCCCTTCCAGGGCTCGAGGTCGTAGCGGCCCAGCGCGCGGCGGAACGCCTGCTCGATCGCCTCGTCGTGGAAGGCGTCCGGGGCGAGGTCCGGCTCGGCGTCGTCGAAGCGCTTGCGGAGCTTCTTCATCTCCCAGTTCCACCGCTTGACGGCCCACTGGCCCACGTAGGAGAGCCCGTGCTCCTGGAGCTGCTGCACCTGGATCAGGGCCCGGTCCTTCGGGCTGAGCTGGGGCGGGGGGAACGGCAGCTGCGTGTCGAGCATGACGAGCAGCGCCACCTCCTCGCCCTCGCGGGTGAGCTGCTGGGCCATCTCGTAGGCCGTGATCCCGCCGCCGCTGAACCCGCCGAGCAGGTAGGGCCCGCGCCGCTGCACGGTGCGGATCTCCGCCAGGTAGGCCTCCGCCATCTCCTCGAAGGTCTCGTGCGGCGCCTGGTCGCCGTAGAGGCCGCGCGCCTGGAGGCCGTAGAAGCGGCGGTCGCTCCCGATCAGGTGGGCGATGTGCCGGAGGTTGAGGACGTTGCCGAACATGCCGGCCACGAGGAAGAACGGGGTCTTCGGACCCCCGTCGCCCGGGTGCATGGCCACGAGGTGCGTGAAGCGGGTGCGGGGTGCCGCCTCCTCCGGAGCGGCCACGGCCTCCGCCCCGTCGCTCCCGATCTTGTCCTTGATCAGCGCCGCGCACCGCTCGATCGTCGGCGCCTCGAAGAGCACGCTGATCGGGAACTCGGCCTGGTAGGCCTTCTTCACCTTGGCGAACAGGCGCACGGCGATCAGCGAGTGGCCGCCGAGGTCGAAGAAGCTGTCCTTGACCCCGACCATGTCGACGCCGAGCAGCTCCTGCCACCAGCCGACGAGCGTCCGCTCCACCTCGTCCCGGGGCTCGACGTACTCGCTCTCCAGGTCCGGGCGGGCCAGCTTGAGCCCGTCGCCGCCCGCGGACGGAGCCGAGGTGCGCGCCGTCTGCTTCACCAGCCCCGGCAGGTCGAGGCTGCTGACGAACACCTGCGGAAGGCGAGGCCCCGCCAGCACCCGGGCCAGGGCCTCCTGGCCCTCCGCCACGGTGATGCCGCGCTCGACGTTGCGCTGGAGCTGGAGCTCGGCCGGGCTGAGCTCCCGCTCCCCGACCGCCTCCTCCAGCTCCACGTCCCGAGCCGAGGGCCGCGCCTTGACCGTGAAGTCGACGTCCCCCTCCATCCGCCGGAGCGCGAGCCGGTCCACCTCGAGCACGACCCGCCCCGAAGGGTCGGCGAGGGTGATGTCGAAGAACACGAAGTCCTCGTCCGCGCGGTTGTCGGTCGCGTTGCGCACCCAGCTCACGAGCTCCGCGGGCAGGGCGTCGTGCACCCGGACGCGCTCGTAGCTGACCGGCACGTAGAGCGCGTCGGCCTCGTAGCCCTCGATCAGGTGCATCGCCCACCCGGTGGCGATGTCGAGGAGCGCCGGGTGGAGCCGGTAGGCGCCCACCTCGCTCGCGTAGGCATCCCCCAGCCGGACCCGGCCGACCGCCTCCCCCTCGCCGTAGGCGCCCCGACGCAGCACGCGCCAACGCGGCCCGAACCGCAGGTGCTTCTCCTGCGGGGTCTCGAGGCCGCGCCCGCCCTCCTCGGTGCGCACCTCGGCCGTGCAGCGCGCCTCGAGCGCGTCGACGTCCACCCGGGGCGGGACCGGCAGGGCCCGGAGGGCCAGGTGGGCGGTCGCGTTGAGCTCCCAGCCCGGCTTGCCGTCGAGCAGGACCCGGCTCCGCACCTCGAAGTCGTAGCCGCGCGCCGAGGGCCGGAGCTTGACCCGGACCTCGCGCTCCGCGTCGTCGTCCACGGCGAGGGGCCGGATGAAGAAGAGGTCCTCCACCTCGAAGGGCCCGTCCTCGCCGTAGGCCGACAGCGCCCCCCGCGCGAGCTCGAGGAAGCCGGTGCCGGGGATCAGCGCGTGGCCGGCGCCGGTCCGGTGCTCGTCGAGCACCCACTGGCCGGTGGTGCGGTAGGTGGCGGTCAGCACGGTCTCGCCGTGGTGGTCGTAGACCCTCGCATCCAGGAGCGGGTGCTCGGGTTGCTCGCCGACGGGCTGGCCGGCCGTCGGCCCCTCGCTGAAGGCCTCCGCCGCCATGCCCACCTCCTGCCAGATGCCCCAGTGGAGGCTGACCACGCGGGTCCGGCTCCCGATCTGGCTCTCGGCGTAGGCGTCGAGGTAGGCGTTCGCCGCGACGTAGTCGACCTGGCCGGCCGGGGCCGTCGCGGTCGACGTCGAGCTGAACAGCACCAGGAAGTCGAGCTCGTCGTCGGCGAACAGGTCCGCCAGGACCCGCGTGCCCTGGATCTTGGGCGTGAAGACGTCCTCGACGGACTCCTGGGTCTTCAGCGCGATCAGGTCGTCGTCGACGGTCCCGGCCGCGTGCAGCACCCCGCGGATCCGGCCGAAGCGGGCCCTCGCGGCCTCGACCACCTCTGCCATCTCCTCCGGGTTGGTGACGTCGGCGCTCGCGACCATCACCTCCCCGCCGGCCTCCTCGACGTCGAGCAGGCGCCGTAGGCGACGGCTGATGCGGTCCTCCGGGCCGTGCTGGCGCATCCACTCGGTCCACTGGTCCCGGGGCGGGACCGGGGTGCGGCTCAGCAGGACGAGCTTGGCGCGGCAGGTCCGGGCGAGGAGCTCCGCCATGGTCAGCCCGAGGCCACCGCGGCCGCCCGTGATCAGGTACGCGCCGCCCTCCTGCAGGGTCTCGGGCATGCCCTCGAAGGGGGCGAGCGGGGCCCTCTCGAGGACCTCCTCGTAGCGGCGGTCCCCGCGGTAGGCGACCACGCTGCTCCGGGGGGGGCTGGTCAGGTCCTCCATGAGGCGGTCCGCGAGGTCGTCGAGGGCCGCCTCGCGGCTTCGCTTGCCGCGGAAGGGGTCGACCAGGGCCATCCGGAGGGTCCCGCCGAAGAGCTCGCCGCTCGGGCCCGGGAGGTCGACGTCGATCGCCTGGGCGGTGAAGCCCTCGAGCTCCCGCGGGATGACCTTGACCGGCCCGAGCACGGTCGCCTTGTCCGGGTCGGTCACCTCGTCGTCGTCGAGCACGCGCTGGAGGCCGTTCTCCACGACCGCGAGGTGGGCCGGCGGGAGGCTCTCGTCGGCGAGGGCCTGGGCGAGGAAGAACAGGCTGAAGAACCCGCGCTCCTGGTGGTGGTGGAACAGGCTCGAGCCCGGCCGGAAGGTCCGCTCCGCCTCCAGCAGCCACAGGTGAACGATGCGGTCCGGGGTCCGGCCGCGCTGGACCAGGTCCTGGACCAGGGCCGCGTAGCCCTCCTTGCCGCGCTCCGGGCTCAGGGAGTACTCGCCGTCGCTGCGCCGGTGGTAGGCGTCGCCCTCGTACACACAGACGACGTGGTCGCCTCGCGAAACCAGCCGCTCCCTCAGCCGCCGGCCGATCCCGGCCTGGTCCATGAACAAGAGCCAGGTGTGGGTCTCCCCCCCGTCCTCGGGATCGGCCAGCGCCGGCTTCCAGCGCGGCTTCCAGCCCCACTCCGCGAGGTCCTCGAGCCGCGGCAGGTCGAAGGCGTCGTCCTCGACCTGCACGCGCCCCGGCTCGATGAAGTAGGGCTTGTGGTTCCAGGCGTAGGTCGGGAGCTCCACCCGGACCCGTTCCTCGCCCGGCCAGAGCGAATCCCAGTCGAAGTCGCCGCCCGCCGCCCACACGCGGCCGAGGGACGCGATGAAGAAGGTGAAGTCGTCGACCTCCTCGTCCCGATGCCGCAGCGACGGGAACGCGCTGTGGCCGCCCCCGCGGAAGGACGGCTGCTGCCGGGCGAGGGAGCTGAGCGCCCGCCCCGGGCCGCACTCGACCATCAGCCGGGTGCTCCCGTCGAGAAGCGTCGCGACGTTCTCCGCGAAGCGGACCGTGCCCCGGAAGTGGCGCACCCAGTACTCCGGGTCGGTCGCCTGCTCGTCCGTCAGCCACGTGCCCGTCGTGTTCGAGAGCATCGGGATCTTCGGTGGGCTGAGCCGGATCGAGCGCAGGTAGTCGCGGAACGGCGGCAGGATCGGGTCGAGCAGGCGGCTGTGGCCGGCGGTGGGGATCGCGAGGCGCCGGACGTCGACGTCCTCCATCGCCTCGAGCTTCGCCTGGAGCGCGTCGACGGCGGCGGGCGGGCCGCTGACCACGGTCGCCTCCGGCGCGTTGACCACCGCGAGGTCGAGGTCCTCGCCCATCAGCGGCCGCAGCTGCGACTCGGGCAGGCTCGCCGAGAGCATGGCCCCCTCCTCCGTCTGCTCGCAGAGGTGCCCGCGCAGCACCGTGAGGCCGAGGCACTCCTCGAAGTCCATCACCCCGGCGAGGTGGGCGGCCGAGTTCTCGCCGAGGCTATGGCCGAGCAGAGCGTCCGGGGCGACCCCCCAGCTCTCGAACAGGCGCGCCATCGCGACGCTGACGATGAAGATCGCGGGCAGCTGGCGCGAGACGCGGTCGAGCTCGTCCCGCACCTCGTCCAGCTGGTCCTTCGGCGCGAACAGGAGCGGCCGCAGGTCGAGGTCGTGCTTGCCGCGCAGCAGATCGAGCCCCCGGTCGAGGTGCTCCCGGAACACGGGCGCCGCCTCGTAGAGATCGGCCGCCATCCGCGCGTACTGCGAGCCCCCGCCCGGCATCAGGAACGCGATCGAGACCTTCTCGGGGGCGTTGTGGGTGAGCACGCGCCGCGGGTCGGCGTCCTCGAGGAGCCGCGCCGCCTCCTCGTGGCTCGCCGCCGCGAGCACACGGCGCTTGCCGAAGTGGCGCCGGCCGTGGTGGAGGGTCCAGGCGACGTCGGCGAGGGGCTGCTCGGGGTGCGCCCGGAGGTGGGCGGCGAGGCGCTGGCTCGCCGCGTCCAGGCTGCTGACGGTCCGCGCGGACAGGCTCAGGAGCTGCACCGGGAGCGTCGCCTCGCCGCCCTGGGCGCGCGCCGGGGGCTCCTGCACGACGACGTGGGCGTTCGTCCCACCCACGCCGAGGGAGTTGACCGCGGCCCGCCGCGGGTGGCGGCTCGGCGCCGGCCACTCCTCCCGCTCCGCCGCCACCCGGAAGGGCGAGGAGGCGAAGTCGATCGTGGGGTTCGGCTCTTCGAAGTTCAGGCTCGGAGGGATGACCCCGTGCTCGAGGGCCAGGGTGGCCTTGATCAGGCTCGCGACGCCGGCCGCCGTGTCGAGGTGCCCGATGTTCGTCTTGACCGAGCCGATGCGGCAGAACTGCTTGTCGTCGGTCCCGGTCCGGAACGCCTGGGTCAACGCCGTCACCTCGATCGGATCGCCGAGGTAGGTGCCCGTGCCGTGGCACTCGACGTAGCCGATCGTGCGCGGGTCGACCTCGCCCACGCCGTAGGCCTCCACCATGCACGTCGCCTGCCCGTCGACGCTCGGCGCGAGGTAGTTGACCTTGGTCGACCCGTCGTTGTTGACGGCGGAGCCCCGGATCACGGCATGGATGATGTCCCCGTCATCGAGGGCGTCCTCGAGGCGACGGAGCACCACCGCGCCGGCGCCCGAGCCGAACACGGTGCCCTGGCCCCGGTGGTCGAAGGCGTGGCAGTGGCCGGTGGGCGAGAGCACCTCGCCCTCCCGGTAGACGTAGCCGCGGCGGTGGGGGAACTCGATGGTCACCCCCCCCGCCAGCGCCATGTCGCACTCCCGCTGGAGGAGGCTCTGGACGGCGAGGTGGGTCGCGACGAGGGACGTCGAGCAGGCGGTCTGGACGTTGACCGAGGGGCCCCTCAGGTCGAGCAGGTAGCTCACCCGTGTGGCCAGGAAGTCCTTGTCGTTCCCCGTGTGGCGCAGGAGGAACAGACCCACGTCCCGCACGAGATCCGGGTTGGTGCAGACGTTGAAGTAGAAGTAGCTCCCCATCCCGCAGCCGGCGAAGACACCGATCGGCCCGTCGAACTGCTCCGGCGGGTGCCCGGCGTGCTCCAGCGCCTCCCAGCAGCACTCGAGGAACTGCCGGTGCTGGGGGTCCATCACGGCCGACTCCTTCGGGCTGAAGCCGAAGAACTCGCCGTCGAACATCTCCATGTCGTCCAGGGGAGCGGACGCCGGCACGTAGCTCTTCTGCCGGATGAGGTCCGGGCTCTCGCCGGAGGCGAGGAGCTCCTCCTCCGTGTAGAAGCGAACCGACTCGACGCCCTGCTCCAGGTTCCGCCAGAACTGGTCGACGGTCCGCGCCCCGGGCAGGCGGACCGCCATGCCGGTGATGGCGATGTCCGTCTCGTAGACCTCGTAGTCGTCGTCTCCCATGTGCTCTCCTCGGGCGCGGCCGCTGCCCCCTCGCGCATCGTCTCGCCTGGAAAAGTGAACCGAGCATGGTCATCTGACGCCCCCCATGCAACGGCCGCGGGGCGGCGCCCCCCCACCCGGCTGGCACCGGTACCGCGATCGGACACCATGGCGCCATGGAATACCGCCGGGTGGGCCGGACCGGCCTGAAGGTGAGCGCGGTCTCGATCGGAGGATGGCTGACGTTCGGGGCGCGGGTCGACGAGACCGCGAGCCTGGACATCCTCCGCGCGGCCCTCGACGAGGGCGTCAACTTCATCGACCTCGCCGACGTCTACGGGGCCGGCCGGGCGGAGCGGACCGTGGGCCGCCTGCTCGGCGAGGCTCGCCGCGACGCCCTGGTCGTGAGCAGCAAGTGCTACTGGCCGATGGGACAGGGCCCGAACAACCGGGGCCTCAGCCGCAAGCACATCCTGGAGAGCTGCGAGGGGAGCCTGCGCCGCCTCGGGACCGAGTACCTCGACCTCTACTTCTGCCACCGGGAGGACGACGACACGCCCCTCGACGAGACGGTCCGGGCGATGGACGACCTCGTCCACCAGGGCAAGATCCTCTACTGGGGCACGAGCTGCTGGTCGGCCCGGAGGCTGCTCCGGACCGGGGCGATGGCCAGCATGCGGGGCTTCTACGGCCCGGTCGTCGAGCAGCCCCAGTACAGCCTGCTCGAGCGGGGTCCCGAGAAGGGCCTCTTCCGGACGGCGAGCGGCCTGGGCATGGGGATCGTGGTGTGGTCCCCGCTCGCGGGCGGGGCGCTGACCGGGAAGTACGACGACGGGCTCCCGGAGGGCACCCGGGGCGCCGAGACGGAGTGGCTCGACCGCCACCTCGCCGGCGATGGCCGCAAGCGGCTGCGCCGCTTCAGCGAGATCGCGTCGGACCTCGGCGTCCGCCCGGCCCAGCTGGCCCTCGCGTGGTGCCTGCGCCGACCGGAGGTGACCAGCGTGATCACCGGGGCGACCCGCGTCGAGCAGGTCCTCGAGAACGTGAAGGCCGTCGACGTCGAGCTCCCGCGCGAGGTGCAGGGGGAGCTGGACACGCTCTTCCCCCGCTGAGTGGCGGCCATCCGGCGCCCGCGGCGCCCGTCGGGGTCACGCCCGAGCCGGGCCGGCGCAGGCCCCGGCATGCCGTGGCGGACCCAGCCCGTCCAGCGCCCTGCCGCGGGGACGGATCCTACGCGCTCCTGCTCTCCAGCGCGTCCAGCACCTCGTCGAGCCAGACGACCCCGTCGACCTCCCGCTCCGCCCACGCCCTCCGGATCAGGCGGAGGTTGTTCGCGGTCGTCTCGGGCTCCCAGGGCTCCCGCACCATGGCCAGCGCGTCCTCGAGGTGCTCGCGTGCGCGGTCGGCGTCGCCCGCCAGCGCCGCCAGCTCGAGCAGCGTCGCGTGGTCCCAGTAGTCCGCCTTGGTGCCCCGAAGGCTCTGCTCGACCGCGAAGCGCACCACAGGCAGGAGCCGCTCCTTGCGGGCCAGGGCATCGGCGGTCCCCTGGACCTCGAGCAGGGTGACCGCGTTGACGCCCGGGTACGCGTCCCGCCAGTCCGCCTCGAAGCCCTCGACGTAGGCCTCGATCGCCTGGCGGAGGTGGCCCCCCGCTGCGGCGCTCCCGGCCTCCTTCGCGATGACGAAGCGGTCCTTGTGGATGCGACCGAGGAGCCCGTTGGTCTCCGAGCTCGGACCCTGCTGCTCGATCACGCCCTCGAGGACCGCCTGGGCTCGCGCCCGGTCCGGGTGGTCCGGATCGTCCCCCGCCCGCCGGTTGAGCGCGAGGGCGAGCTGCTCGCGGACCAGCACCGTCCGCCGGAGCATCTCGGGCATCGCGTCGTGGAGCGAGACCATGGCGTCCCAGGCCTTCTTCGCCCGGTAGGAGAGGTAGAGGTCGATCACCACGCCGGCCTCGACCCCGTCGAGGTCGCCGAGCTCCCCGCGGATCGCGTCGAGCTCGTCCAACGACGGCGCCTGGCGCGCCTCCCGCAGCCGGTCCTTCAGGGCCCGGGCGTAGTCGACGCGCTCCCGGAACACGTCGGTCTTGAGCCGCGCCACATCCGGCGGCTGATACTCCCGGACCAGCTCGAACAGCGGGCTGTCCGCGGCCGCCTGACGCGCCGTCACGCCTCGGAGCTCCACGAGGCGGGCCGTCAGCGACTCGCGCAGGGAGGCGACGACGGCATCCGTCACCTGGTTGTGCTCGCCCAGCGTGTAGGGGAGCGCCCGCACGAAGCTCACATCGAAAGGGACGCGCTGATGGCTCGCGAAGATCGGGAGCGTCGTGTGCGCACGTACCGCATGCCGGATCCCGAGCTCGTAGAACACGTTCGCGTTCGCCGTGGTCAGGTCGGCCACCGCGAACTCGCACAGCAGCAGCCGCTCGAACATCGCCTTGTGGATCACGCCCCCGAGCTGCTCCCGGTCGGCGCGCACCGGGACGAGCCCCGCGGCATCGACGCCCGGCTCGATCGCCCGGTCGTAGAGCGCATCGAAGTCGATGTCCCCCTGGCCGGCCGGGTCCGGCTTCCGACCGAAGGGCATGAGCACGAAGCAGAGCGGACGGTTCTCGGTCATCGCGGGCTCCCCCGACCAGGTGCCTATGCCGGAGGCGGGCAGACGTCCAGGAAGGGCGCACCTCCCGGCTCGGGCTCGCGATCGAGGCGGGGCGACCAGCCGTCCAGGCTCACCGCCGGAGGCTCGGGCCAGGCCTCCGCGATCGTCCTTCCGTCGACCAGCTTGACGTTTCTTGGTGAAGCCTGCGTTCAGGTCGTCGTGGGCGATGAACAGGCCGTCCGGCCACAGCGGCCCGAGCGGCACGTCGACCACCTCGATGCCGTCGCTCTGCGCCACGGCGTCACGCGGAGGCCGAAGTCCTCGTCGGTGCCGCCCGTGGTGGTTTCGGGGCAGCTGCGTGACGGGGCCCTCCGCCCGGCTGGACCTCCCCGGGAGGTGCCTGGCTCCGGGGCTCGGCTCGAGGCTAGCGGAGCGGACCCTCCACCCGGATTCCGTGCTCACCGACGTGGGCTTCGAAGACGGGGAGGCGCGCGGCGAGGTGGGCGAGGGTCGCTGCGAGCTGCCGCGCGCCGAGGCCCTCCACCCGCGCGAGGAAGGCCTCCCGCGCCTCGGGGTGGGCCCGGAGCCAGGGGTCGACCTCGAAGAGGAACGCGACGTTCTGCTCCCGCAGCCACGCGCTGACCTCGGGGTGGTTGACGAACAGCTCCCGCCCGCCGGCGTGGGGCACGACCATCGGGATCCGGCTGAAGGCGTAGACGGGCCGGTCGAGGCGGACGTTCACGACCGCGCCCTCCTGGTGGACCCCTTCGAGGACGACGAAGTCGATCGGGCCACCCTGCCAGAGGCGCCGGAGCACGGTGCGAAGGAGCGCCGAGGTGAGCGCCGGGCGCACGCCGTACTCCTCCGGGTGGAGCAGCGTGAGCCGGAGGTGGCCGCAGCCGACGTGCTCGGGTTCGCTCAGCGCGGTCAGGAGCTCGCCCTCGAGCGCCCGCGGCGGATGTCGGACGAGCGCAGCGACGCCCCGCGCCTCGACCGCCGGGGCGAAGCGTGGGTCGTCGCGAAGGGACTGGAGCGCGTGCTCGTCCGCGTGGAGGTAGAAGCGCCCGAAGGCCTCGATGTACGCGTCGAGGATCTCGGCCACCTCGAGCTCCCCTAGCGCCTCTCCCCGTGTCGCCTCGAGCGCGGCCAGAGCGAGGAGCAGCTCGCCCGCGTCGCCGCCCGGGGTCCCGATCACCGCGGAGCGCGTGCGGCCGTCGACGCAGGCCTCCGTTCCCTGCATGAGGATCGACGCCGCCTTGACCCAGCGGATGCCCGTCGGCGCGCCCAGGTGAGCTTCGATCGCCGCGCGGTCGACCGGACCGGACGGCGGCCCGCCAGCCGCGGGCGCCGGTCCGGCCTCGCCGGGCGCTCCCCTGGCCCCCTCGACGACCGGGAAGCCGGCCTCGACCCACAGCAGGATCCCGCCGGTCAGGGACGCCACACGGGCGAGCCCCCGGTCCTCGAGCCTCCTCGCGAGCCGTGCCGAGCGCCGGCCGGACCGGTCGACGAGCACCACCGGCGCGTGCGGGTCCCAGGCGCCGGCGTCGTCCGCGATCCGTTCGGCGGGCACGTGCTCTCCGAACGGGAGACGGACGCGCGCCACCTCGTCGTCCTCGCGCACGTCGATCACGCGGACCGCGCACGCGTGGGAGCGCAGCCAGTCGGCCGTGACCTCGGGCGCACCCCCGGGGGAGCGCTCGAACACGAGGTCGGCCAGGCTCGGATCGTCGGGGTCACAGCCCGGGGCGGGCTCCGGGGCCTGGCTCCTCGGCGAGCACGCCGCGATCGAGAACAGCGTGAGCGCGAGCAGCGGACGCCGCACAGCCGCTCAGCCCTCGTCGCTCAAGCGCTTGCGCACCACCTCCGCGATCGGCGGAAAGAGCGGCATCCGGAGCGCCTGCTCGGGACTGACGAACCGGGCGTCGACGATCTCGCGGTTGTCGATCTCGACCCGGGGCTCGCGCTCCACGTCCAGGTCGAAGATCTCGACGTGGTCGTTCTTGCCCTCCCACTCCCGAACGTCGTCGTAGACGGGCTCGAGGTCGGCCTCCCGGATACCGTGGATGCCGACCTCCTCGCCGAGCTCCCGGAGCGCCGCCTGCTTGGCGGTCTCCCCCCGCTTCACGTAGCCGCCGGGGAGGTTCCAGTAGGAGAGGTAGGACGTGCGCACGAGGAGGATCGACCCCTTGTGCCAGATGGCGATCAGCGACCCGTGGGTGTGGGGCCGACGCACCTTCCAGTACGTCCGCATGACTCGATACGCCGCCTTGTAGGCGAGCTGGTACGCTTGGTCGACCATCGCCACCTCCGGCGCACTGTCGCATACCTGGGTCCGGATCGAACCTTCTTGCCCTCCGCACCGGCCCTAGCTACCGACCCAGCACGATGGCCCGCTTCGTCGTCGACGTGAACGGCCGCTCGCACACCGTCCGGGTGGCGGAGGGGACCCCGCTCCTCTGGGTCCTTCGGGATACGCTCGCGCTGACGGGGACGAAGTTCGGCTGCGGGATCGCCCAGTGCGGCGCGTGCACGGTGCACCTGGACGGCGAGCCGGTCCGCTCCTGCGTCACGCCGATCGAGGACGTCGGGGAGCGCAGGGTGGTGACGATCGAGGGGCTGAGCCGGGACCGCGCCCACCCGCTGCAGGAGGCCTGGCTGGCCGAGGACGTCCCCCAGTGCGGCTACTGCCAGTCGGGGCAGATCATGAGCGCAGCCGCGCTCCTCCGACGCCACCCTCGCCCCGAGGAGCGCCAGATCGATCGCGCGATGCGCGGGAACCTCTGCCGCTGCGGGACCTACGGGCGGATCCGGCGAGCGATCCGCCGGGCCGCCGAGGCGATGGCGACCGAGCCGCGCTCGCCGGCGCCGCGGCCCGCGCCCACGGCGCCCGACACGGCGGCGCCCGAGGAGGACCCGCGTGGCTGAAGGGGACAAGGACCCGACGCCCGCCGTCCCAGCGGCCGACGAGCCCTCCGCCGAGCCGACGACCGACGCCGCGACGCCCGTGGACCCGCGGGAGGTCCCGGCTGGCGAACGCACGACCGTCCCGACCGCCACGCCGTCCGAGGCCGACCCGACCCGGCGCTCCCCGGCCGTCCGGGCCGAGGACGGCGACCGGCCCGGATGGTGGCGCCTGTCGCGCCGCGAGATGCTGGGCCTCGGCCTCGGGGGGGCCGCGGCCGGCGCCTTGGGCCTCGCCGTCGGGTTCCTGGGCGGGCGGCGCTACGAGCGGCGCACGCGCCACGTCCCGAGCCGGGACGAGGCGTTCAACCCGAGCGCGTTCCTGGCCATCGCGACCGACGGCACGGTGCACGTCTGGGTGACGCGGTCCGAGATGGGGCAGGGCGTGGCGACGAGCCTCCCCCAGATCGTGGCCGACGAGCTGGAGGCGGACTGGCGGGCCGTGCGGATCCACCAGGCGCCGGCGAGCCCCGTCTACGGAAACCAGCTCACCGTGGGCTCCGCGTCGATCCGCACGATGTACGGAGAGCTGCGGCAGGCCGGGGCGGTCGCCCGGGCGATGCTCGTCCAGGCCGCGGCCGACACGTGGGAAGCGCCCGCGGACGACTGCTTCGCCGCCGACGGGGCGGTGGTCCACCGGCCCAGCGGCCGCCGCCTGCCCTTCGGGGCCCTGGCGACGCGCGCCGCCGACGTCCCGATGCCCGCGGACGCGCCGCTCAAGGCGAGCGCCGACTTCCGCCTGATCGGCCGCCCGACCCGACGCCTCGACGCGCCGGCCAAGGTCGACGGGACCGCGCGCTACGGCCTCGACGTCCGCGTGGCGGGGCGCCTCGTCGCCTCGATCGAGCGGCCGCCGGCCCTCGGCGCCGACCTGATCGACCTGGACGACGGCGCGGCGCGCGAGGTCGAGGGCGTCGTCGACGTGCTTCGGCTGCCGCAGGGGATCGCGGTGGTCGCGCTCAGCACCTGGGCCGCGTTCGCCGGTCGGCGGGCGCTCCGGGCGGAGTGGTCCCAGAGCTCGCACGCGCACCTGTCCACGGACAGCATCGAGGCCACCCTCCTCGAGGCCCTGGACGCTGGTCCGGGCGGCGCCGCGCGCTCGGACGGCGACGCCGAGGAGGCGCTGCGCGGAGCGCCGCGCACCCTGACCGCGACCTACCAGTTCCCCTATCTCGCCCACGCGACGATGGAGCCGATCAACGCCACGGCCCGCGTGGCGGGCGGCCGCTGCGACGTGTGGGCACCCACCCAGGCGCCCCAGCGGGTCCAGCGGGTCGCGGCGGAGGTCACCGGCCTGCCCGTCGCGCGCTGCCACGTCGAGGTGACCTACCTCGGCGGCGGGTTCGGGCGCCGCTCCGAGCTCCCGGAGGTCCATGACGCCCTCGAGCTCGCGAAGGCCCTGTCGCCCCGGCCGGTGCAGGTCGTCTGGACCCGCGAGGACGACGTGCGGAACGACCTCTACCGGAACATCGCAGCGCACCGGTTCACCGTGGGGCTCGACGCCGCGGGGCGGCCCCTGGCGTGGAAGAACGAGATCGTGACGCCGCGCGGGGGCGCCTCCGGCGAGGTCAACCGCTACGCCGTCGAGGGCGCCGCGGAGGTGCCCTACGACGTCGGGCCGGTCGAGGTCCGCTGGGCGGGCGTCGACCTCCCCTTCCCCACCGGCATCTGGCGCTCCGTGGGGCACAGCTACAACGCGTTCGCGGTCGAGTCGATGATCGACGAGGTCGCGGAGGCGGCCGGCGCCGACCCGGTGCAGTTCCGCCTCGAGCGGCTGCCGGGCCACCCCCGCCAGCAGGCGGTGCTCCGCAAGGTGGCCGAGATCAGCGGCTGGTCCGCCCGCCCGACCGAGGGGCCGAAGGCGTACGGGGTCGCCGTCCACGGCTGCTTCGGGAGCTACTGCGCGCAGGTGGCGGAGGTGTCCCTCCAGGACGGCCGCCCCCGGGTCCATCGGGTGTGGGCGGCGGTGGACTGCGGGCAGCCGATCAACCCCCTGTCGATCGAAGCCCAGGTGGAGGGCGGGATCGTGTGGGGGCTCACCGCGGCGCTCCGGGGGCGCATCTCCCACCGGGCCGGGGCCGTGGTCGAGAGCAACTTCCAGGACTACCGCCTGCTGCGCTTCGACGAGATGCCCGAGGTCGCGGTGTCGATCCTCGACGCCGACCGCTCCCCGACCGGCATGGGGGAGGTCGCGGTGCCGCCGATCGCGCCCGCGGTCGGGAACGCGCTGGCCGCTCTCACGGGGGAGCGGCGCCGGCGCCTTCCGTTCGAGGAGGCCTGAAGCGGCCACACCGTCCCCGCCGGCGGCGACGGCGACCCCCCGAACCTGCTATGGACGGCGCGTGCGCGTCGCCTACCTCGTCAACCAGTACCCGAAGGTCAGCCACACCTTCATCCGGCGGGAGCTCCAGGCCCTCGAGGCCCGCGGCGTGGAGGTCGTGCGCACCTCGGTCCGCCGCGTCAACGAGCCCCTCGCGGACCCCGCCGACGTCGAGGAGGCCAGCCGCACTCGGGTCGTGCTCGACGTCGGCGCCCAGGGCCTCGCGTCGGCGCTCGCGCGGGAGGCGACCCGGAGCCCGGCCGCCTTCGCCGAGGCCGCGGCCCTCGCGGCGAGGGTCGGCCAGCGCTCGGACCGGGGGCTGGTGCTCCACGGCGCCTACCTCGCGGAGGCGTGCGTGCTCCGGGAGTGGATGGCGGACGAAAGGGTCGAGCACGTCCACGCCCACTTCGGGACGAACTCCGCAACCGTCGCGATGCTGCTCCACGCCCTCGGCGGGCCCGGCTACAGCTTCACGGTCCACGGACCCGAGGAGTTCGACAAGCCCCTGCTGCTCCATCTGCGGGAGAAGATCGAGCGCTCGCGCTTCGTCTGCGCGATCAGCAGCTTCGGGCGAAGCCAGCTCTACCGGCAGGTGGCGGCGGAGCACTGGCCGAAGGTCCAGGTCGTGCGCTGCGGCGTCGACCCGGGCTTCCTCGAGGGCGATGGGCGGACCTTCCCCGAGCGACCCCAGCTCGTGAGCGTCGGCCGCCTGAGCGAGCAGAAGGGCCAGCTCCTCCTGATCGAGGCCCTCGGGCGAATCCGGGACCGGGACTTCGAGCTCGTCCTCGTGGGGGACGGCGAGCTCCGCCCGCAGGTCGAGGCCGCGATCGCCCAGCAGGGCCTGGAGGAGCGCGTCCGGATCACCGGGTGGGCGGCGGGCGACGAGGTGCGGGAGCACATCCTCGCGAGCCGCGCCATGGTCCTGCCGAGCTTCGCGGAGGGCCTCCCGGTGGTGATCATGGAGGCCTTCGGGCTCGGTCGGCCGGTGCTCAGCACCTACGTGGCCGGGATCCCGGAGCTCGTCGTCCCGGGCGAGAGCGGCTGGCTGATCCCGGCAGGGAGCGTCGACGCGATCGCCGAGGCGGTCGGGCGGGTCCTCGACACCCCGACGAGCCTGCTCGAGGCGATGGGCCGGGCCGGCCGGGCCGCGGTGCGGGAGCGGCACGACGTCCGGGTGACGGCGGCCGCGCTCCACGATCTGCTGGTCGAGCACCTCCCGTCGGCCTGAGCCCCATCGACGGTCCCCGCCCGGCGATGGCCACCGCAGAGGCCGCGCCGCGGCCTGGCCGCCGTCGCGGGGAAGGTCGCCCGCGCGCGCAGGAACCGGGCGCCGCCCGAGGGGGCGGGGGCGGCGGAGGGCCTACGGCCTCAGGATCACCGTCGTCACGCTCGGCCCGACGGACGTGAGGCGGACGACGTGGCGATCGCCGGTCCGCCGCACCTCGCCGTCGCCGGCCGGCCGGGGCTCCGGGCCCTGGGCGTCGAGGCGGATCGCCGCGCCGGACGTCAGCGGCGTCGGGTGCCGGACGTCGAGCGCGACGGTCGCGGTCTCGCGCGCCCGATGGACCACCACGGCGACGACTCGCCCGTCGTCCTGGCCGACGCTGGCCCAGACGTTGATGCGGGCGACGTCCGGCGTCTCGGCGTGGACCGCGACGTCGCCGAAGGGCCCCTCCCGCCGCCGGTACATCTCGAAGGCGCCGATCACGTACTGCTGGGGCAGGAACACCACCGGCCAGAGCGACGCCGCCTTCACCCCGTGCCGCGCGTAGGCGCCGAGGATGTCCGCCTGGGTGACGCCGCCGCCGATGTCCGCGCCGCCGCCGTAGTGGTACTCCGTGATCGCGATGCCGGTCCCGGGGTAGTGCCGGTCGATCAGCCGCTGGAGCCGGGGCAGGAGCTGGATCGGCTCGTGGAGGAAGTCGCGGACGATCCAGCTCGGCTCCTCGTACGTCGGGTCGTAGAGCGAGCGGGGGAGCTGCATCCGCAGGTCCTCCGCGGCGGCGCCGGTCAGCGGGCCGATCGGCTGCCCGTCGAGGTCGGCGCTCGAGTAGAAGTGCACATCGAGCACGTCGAGGAGGCGCTTGCCCCCCTCCCGCTCCGCTCGGGCCATGCGCTGGAGGTAGACCTCGACGTAGTCCCGGTTGTTGTGGTCCGGCGCGAAGCCGAGGCGCATGAAGTCCGCGAAGCCGAAGCTCGCGGGGCCGAAGATCAGGGCGCGCGGGGCCTCGGCGCGGATGGCGGAGGCGAACTCGACGCTCCGCCGCAGGTGCTCGGCATAGGTCAGGTCGGCGGACCCGTCGCCGCCCCGGATCCGGGGGTGGGTCGTGGTCCAGCCCCCCGGCTCGTTGTCGAGGGAGTAGAACAGGCCCGGGCCCTGCCCGGTCCCGAAGCGCCGCTCCAGGGTACGGACGTAGGCGTCCTGGTAGACGACGCCGTCGCTCCGGTCCGGCGGCAGGCGAGGCTGGCCGTTGGGGCTCCGCGCGACGTTGCGGTGGAAGCGCCGGTTCACGAAGTCGGGCGTCTCGATCACGTCGCCACCGTCCTTGTCGGCGGCCACCCGGTCGATGATCGGCACTGTCACCAGCGCGGCGTCGCCCATGCCGTGCGCCCGCTCGACGAACGCGACCACCGCGGCCGCCGGCTCGTCCGTCGCCCCGAAGTGGGCGTCGTTGATGTGGTGGTAGTCGCTCCCGGCGTTCGACGCGTTGTTCTCCCAGTTGTAGGTCGTCGTGCGGTTGCCCCCGAGGCGCTGGAACGTGAACACGTGCTCGCGGCCCCGCAGCAGCTCGGGCGTGATGTCGACGTCCCCGACCCCGTAGATCCAGGGGGAGATCGGCGCGCGGTCGCGGGTCGTGTCGACGCGGAGGGTCAGGTCGGCGGGGGGGCCGGCGGGCGACTCGGTCGAGGCAGCGGGCTCCTCCGTCGGCGTCCCGGCCCCCGCGCGCTCGGGCGCCGAGGCGCCGCCGCAGGCGAGCAGGAGCGCGGCCACGCCGGCGGGGAGGAGGGCGCCACGAGCGGGCGTCGAGCGGGAGCACAGCATCACCGAGCCTCTTCCGGGCCGGTCACACTGCGCCGGGGCGAGCCCAGCCCCTTGCGCGCCCCCGCGCGTACCTTTACACGTCGCCCAGCCCATCGCAGGGGAGAGCGAAGATGGTCGAACGAGCGTCCTGGGGGAACGCGGGGCCCGTGGGCTCGAGGCAGCGCCTCGGGGCATGGTCTCCGCTGGTCGCGCTGCTGGTCGCCGCGTGCGGTGGAGGTCAGGGAACGCCGGAGGAGCCGGTCGGAGCGGAGAGCCCCGCGGTGGCCGAGCCGTCGGGCGCCCCCGCCGCGGGCGAGGAGGCGGCGGGCGCGACCGGCGCCGAGGCCGAGGCGAGCGCCGCGGCCGCCCCGGCCGAGGGCGGGGAGGCCGCGGCCACGGAGGGCGGCCCCGAGGGCAGCCCGCCGAGCGAGGGGACCACGCCCGGGAACCTCAACCCCCCCGTCGAGGACGTCCACGTCTTCTACATCGGCCACAGCCTCGTCGGCTTTCGCATGCCGTCGATGACGTCGAACCTCGCGCGGAGCCTCGAGCGCGGCAGCACCTGGGACGCCCACATCGGCATCGGCGCCAACCTCGGGTGGATCGCGACCCAGCCGCAGGCTGGCCAGGGCCCGCCCCCTCTCGACGCGCTCGCCACGGGGAGCTGGGACACGGTCGTGATGACCGAGGCGATCGATCTGAGGGACCAGCTCGCGGGGAGCGACACGATCCGCTGGGCGGGGCACTTCTATCAGGCCGCGGTCCGCGCGAACCCCGACGTGCGGGTCTACCTCTACGAGACCTGGCACTTCCGGGATCGGGACTACGACTGGCGCCAGCGTCTGACCGACGACCGGCGCCTCTGGGAGAGCATCATCGACGGCGTGAACCGGCGTCACGAGGGCCCGGACATGATGCTCGTGCCGGCGGGGACGGCGCTCGCGGTCCTCGTCGACCGCATCGCCGCGGGGCAGGTGCCCGGGGTCTCCTCGGACGAGGCGCTCTTCCACGACTCCGCCCACACGACCGACCTCGGCGACTACTTCGTGGCGTGCGTGATGTTCGCGACGCTCTACCGCCAGAGCCCGGTCGGCGGCCGGCGCCATACGGCGAGCCGGGAGGGTGTGCCCTACGCCCGGGTGCCCGAGGAGACCGCGCGGGCGTTCCAGGAGATCGCGTGGGAGGTGGTGCGGCAGGACCCGCGGGCGGGCGTGCTGCGCCGCTGAGGGCCGCCAGCCCCGCGGCGACCGCGAGCACCAGGATCCCGAGGACCTCCACGGCGGCGAGCCACGGCGAGCGCAGGAAGGTCGCTCCCAGGTCGTCCAGGCGGTGGAAGTACAGCACGCGCGCCGCGGTGTAGAGCGCGATCAGGGCCCAGCCCACGACCGCCACGCGCACCGCGCCGGGACCGAACCAGAACGCGACGAGCAGCGACGCGAGGGCCACGACAAGGCCGATCACGGCGGCCGCGGCCACCGCGAGCCCGATCTGGAGCCGGTACGTCGGGAGGTAGCCCTGATCGGTCGCGTAGGCCTTGGCGGCCTCCATCAGATCGAGCTGGAGGTCGAGCTGCTCGTTCACCCCGAACGCGAGGGCGACGGCGGCGGTCAGCACCCAGACCGGACGTCCACCGGCGCCGCGCCGGACCGCCCACGCCGCCAGCGCCGACGCCACCAGGTAGCCGAACGCCGTCGCCCACCCGAGGAGGCCCGGGTCCCCCCGCAAGGCGTCAGGCCTCCGTGGCGAGGCGCTCGACGACCTCGGACACGCTCGCCCGCCAGCCGGGGGCGGGACCGCCGAGCGCGTCGGTCCCCGAGGCATCCAGCACGCTGTAGGACGGCCGCGGCGCCGGGCGCGGGAACTCGTCGCTGCCGCACGGGTCCACCCGGCAGCGTGGGGCGGCCTGCTCCGCGATGTGGCGGGCGAGGTCGTACCAGCTGCACTCGCCGCTGTCGGTCCCGTGGAAGACCCCCGCCGCGCTGCGCTCCACCAGCCTCAGGCTGGTGTCGGCGAGCGCCTCGGCCCGGGTCGGTCGGCCCCGCTGATCGTCGCCCACCCTCAGGTGGTCCCGCTCCCGGGCCAGGCGGTGGATCGTCCGGACGAAGTTCTTCCCCCAGGGCGCGTAGAGCCAGCTCGTGCGGATGAGCAGGTGCTCGCCGGGCGAGGCCCGCAGGTGCTGCTCGCCGACCAGCTTGCTGCGCCCGTAGGCGTTCACGGGCGCCGTCGGGGCGTCCACCGGATAGGGCGCGTCCGCCTGCCCGGCGAAGACGTAGTCGGTCGAGTAGTGCACCAGGCGGGCCCCCACCTCGTCGGCGCGGCGGACCAACCACCCCACCGCGTGGCCGTTGACCTGCGTCGCCGTCCCTTCGTCGGCCTCGGCGCCGTCGACGTCCGTATAGGCCGCGCAGTTGACGACGACCTCGGCGGAGCCGTCGATCACCTTCGCGACCGTCGCCTCGTCGGTGAGGTCCAGCTCCGGGCGCCCGATCGGCCGCACCGCCCGGTCACGGGTGCGCAGGAGCTCGACCCAGGCCCGGCCGAGCATTCCTCCAGCGCCGAGGACGGCGAAGGTCGTCAACCCGCCCTCGGGGCGTAGCGGGGGAGGCGGGCCTCATCGATGTCGCGGAGCCGCTGGCCCGACCGATCCTTGGCCGAGAGCGTCGGCTCCTCGAGCGGCCACGCGATGCCGAGGTCCGGGTCGTCCCAGGCGACCACGATCTCGTGGTCGGGCGCGTAGAAGGTGGTGCACTTGTAGGCGAACAGCGCCGGCCCCTCGAGCACGCAGAAGCCGTGGGCGAAGCCTGGCGGGACGTACATCTGGTCCTTGCGCTCCGCGCTGAGCTCCATCGCGACGTGCTGCCCGAAGGTGGGTGAGCCCACCTGGACGTCGACCGCCACGTCGAGGACGCGGCCCTGCAGCACGTACACGAGCTTGCCCTGCCCGTCGGGATGCTGGAGGTGGAGGCCGCGGAGGATGCCCTCCGCCGACAGCGAGAGGTTGTCCTGGACGAAGGGCGCCCCGATCCCGTGCTCCCGGTAGCGATCGGCCTGGTAGAGCTCGAGGAAGAAGCCGCGGGCGTCGCCGAAGACCTTGGGCTCGATGCGGACGACCCCCTCGAGGGCGGTCGGGATCACGTTCACGGCGTCCCTTCCCGGGCCAGGTCGGCGAGGTACTGGCCGTAGGCGGTCTTCCGGAGGGGCTCGGCCAAACGGAGCAGCTGCTCGGCGTCGATCCAGCGCTGGTAGTACGCGACCTCCTCGGGGCAGGCCACCTGCAGGCCCTGGCGCTCCTCGATGGTCTGGATGAAGTTGGCCGCCTGGAGCAGCGCCTCCGGCGTCCCCGTATCCAGCCAGGCGACCCCGCGGCCGAGCTTCTCGAGGCGGAGCTGCCGCTCGTCGAGATAGAGGCGGTTCAGGTCCGTGATCTCGAGCTCGCCCCGGGCCGACGGCGTCAGCGTCTTGGCCCGGTCCACCACCGTGCCGTCGTAGAAGTAGAGCCCGACGACCGCGTAGTGGCTCTTCGGCTGCTTCGGCTTCTCCTCGAGCCCCACGACCACCCCGTCGTCATCGAACTCGGCCACGCCGTAGGCGGTGGGGTCCTTGACCCAGTAGCCGAAGATCGTCGCCCCCTCGTCGAGGCGCGAGCTCGCCTGGAGGAGGCCCGACATGCCGTGGCCGTAGAAGATGTTGTCGCCGAGCACGAGGGCGCAGGCGTCCCCTCCGATGAAGGGCTCCCCGATCAGGAACGCCTGCGCGAGCCCGTCGGGGCTCGGCTGGACCGCGTACGTGATCGACATCCCCCAGGCGCTGCCGTCGCCGAGGAGGTTCTGGAACGCGGCCTGGTCGTGGGGCGTCGTGATGACCAACACCTCGCGGATCCCGCCCAGCATCAGCGTGGTGAGCGGGTAGTAGATCATCGGCTTGTCGTAGACCGGCATCAGCTGCTTGCTGACGGACCGGGTCAGCGGGTGGAGCCGGGTGCCCGAGCCCCCGGCGAGGATGATCCCCTTGTCGACGCTCACGCTCGCCCTCCCCTCGCCTCAGGCCCGCTGGCCGTAGTTCTGCTCGATCCAGTCCCGGTACGCGCCGGTGCGCACGCCTTCGACCCAGGCGTCGTGGTCGAGGTACCAGCGGACGGTCTTCCGGAGCCCCGTGTCGAACGTCTCCCGGGGAGACCAGCCGAGCTCCCGCTCGATCTTCGTCGCGTCGATCGCGTAGCGGAGGTCGTGCCCTGGCCGGTCCTTGACGAACTCCTTCAAGCCGAGGATCTCGCCGACGTCGGCCCCGGTCTCCTCGGCCACGAGGTGGCAGATGCGGTCGACGACATCGAGGTTCTTCATCTCGTTGTGGCCGCCGATGTTGTACGTCTCACCGAGCGTCCCTCGCTCGATGACGGCCCACACCGCCTCCGCGTGGTCGGTGACGTAGAGCCAGTCCCGGACGTTCTCGCCGGTCCCGTAGATCGGGAGGCGCTTGCGCTCCACCGCGTTGAGGATCATCAGCGGGATCAGCTTCTCCGGGAACTGGTAGGGGCCGTAGTTGTTGCTGCAGTTCGTCAGGGTGAAGGGGAGGCCGTAGGTCCGCCCGTACGCTCGAACGAGGTGGTCGCTCGACGCCTTCGAGGCCGAGTAGGGGCTCGACGGGTCGTAGCGGGTCTCCTCGGTGAAGAGCCCCTTCGGCCCGAGGGAGCCGTACACCTCGTCGGTGCTCACGTGGTGGAAGCGCTTGCCGTCGAAGGCGCCGTCCCACGCCCGGCGGCACGCCTCGAGGAGCACGAAGGTGCCCTCGATGTTCGTCCGGACGAACTCCCCCGGCCCGAGGATGCTCCGGTCGACGTGGCTCTCCGCGGCGAAGTGGACCACGACGTCCGGGCGCTGCTCGGCGAAGAGCGCGTCGACCTGGTCCCGGTCCGCCACGTCGACCCGGGCGAAGGTGTAGTTCGCCAGGCCCTCGAGGCCCTCGAGGCTGCGCGGGTTGGCCGCGTAGGTGAGCTTGTCCGCGTTCACGAAGCGGTGCTCGGGGTGATGGGGCACCAACAGATTCAGGAAGTTGGCGCCGATGAAGCCGGCCCCGCCGGTGACCAGGATGTTCATGGCGTGCTCCGTGGGCCCCCGGTCTCGTCGGGGGCCTTGCCGACCCCTCCCGTCAGGGCGACGGTGCTATAGCAGACGCGCCCCCCGGGCCACCACCGACGGCTTCCGACCACCCGAGACGTCTCATGTTCGGCGCCCCCAATTTCCTCGCCTACCTCGCGTTGATCCTGTGGGGCCCCGTCACGCTCGTGATCTTCCATCGGTTCCGGGGGCCGACGGCCCTGATCATCAGCGTGCTCGCAGGGACGATGTTCCTGCCGGAGGTCTTCGGGATCGACCTGCCGGCCCTGCCGCCCTTCGACAAGGAGTCGATCACCCTGCTCTGGGCCTTCGTGGGCTGCACCTGGAAGTGCTGGGATCGGGTGCGGCAGGGGCGACCGCTCCTGGGCATCGACGCGTTCTTCCTGGTCGTCCTGATCGGCAACGTGGGGACTTCCCTGACGAACGAGGACGCCCTGCAGGTCGGCCCGTCGTTCCGCCCGGCGCTGACCCTCTACGACGCCTTCGCCTTCGGCGTGAAGGACATCCTCACCATCTACCTGGCCTTCTTCCTGGGCCGGGCCGTCCTGCGCGACTCCCGCGACCTCGAGGACCTCAGCCGTCTCCTGGTCTTCGCGGGGCTCGTCTACTCCGCTCTGTGCCTGGTCGAGATCCGGATGAGCCCTCAGCTCAACCTCTGGACCTACGGCTACTATCAGATGGACTTCCTGATGACCTGGCGGTTCGGGGGGTACCGTCCGATGATCTACATGGCCACGGGCATGGCCGTCAGCATGTTCATGCTCGTCACGGCGATCATGGCCACTGCGCGATGGCGGATCGGCCTCGATCGGAAGCCCTACCGCGCGCTGTGGCTGACCGCGATCGTCGGCATCTGCAAGAGCACGGGCACGTGGCTGTACGCGATCATCTTCCTGCCGATGATCGCGCTGACCAAGAAGAAGCCCCGCGGCTACATCCCCGCCGCCCTGGGCCTCCTCGTCCTCAGCTACCCCGCCCTTCGCGCCGCGGACTACGTACCCACCGACAAGCTGGTCGAGTACGCCGAGATGTTCAACGAGGAGCGCGGCCTGTCGCTCTGGTGCCGCTTCGACCAGGAGGGCCAGCTCCTCGAGCGGGCCCGGGAGCGCTTCTGGTTCGGCTGGGGGGGCTACGAGCGCAACCTCATCTACGACGAGTACTCCGGCGACAACATCTCGGTCACCGACGGTGACTGGGTCATCAACATCGGCGTGCGCGGCATCGTCGGGTTCCTCGGCCTCTATTCGCTGATGACGTTCCCGCTGATGCTGTCGGTCTTCCGGGTGCGGAGGCTGTGGCTGCGGCAGGACCGCATCCTCTACAACGCGCTCGCGGTCTCCGCCGCGGTCCTGATCGCGGACCTGGTCCCGAACGGCTACTTCAACTGCCTTCCGATGTTCCTGGCCGGCGCCCTGCACGGGATCGGCAGCGGGATCCTCCAGCGGCAGGAGGCCGAGCTGCGCCGGCTGCGCGCCCTGCGGCGCCAGGCCCGGCGCCTGGCGAGGGGCGCTCCGACCGAGGACGACGGCCGCATCAAGACCGCGATCGACGAGCGGCTGTCGAACCCGGAGTGACTCGGGCCACGGGAGCTCCCTTGCGGATCACGTTCCTCCACAAGACGGCGAACTTCTCGGGGGGCAACCGGGTGGTCGCGAGCTACGCGACGCGGCTGAAGGCCCGCGGGCACCACGTCTGCGTCGTGACCGGCCGCGAGCCCCGGCCCCGCCCCCTGCGCTACGCGCTCGCGCGTCTGCGCGGCGTGCCGGTCGACTGGGCGCCGTCGGGAGCGAGCTGGCTCGACGACCTGGACGTCGAGCACCGGGTGCTCGACCGGGCGCGGCCGATCGAGGCGGGCGATGTCCCGGACGCGGACGTGATCGTGGCCACCTGGTGGGAGACGGCCCAGTGGATCTCGTCCTTCCCGCCCCCCAAGGGCGCCAAGGCCTACTTCCTCCAGGGCGTGGAGTGGACCATCCGAGGCATGCCGGTGGAGACCGTGCGCCAGACCTGGCGCCTGCCGATGCACAAGATCGTGGTCGCGGAGTTCATGCGCCGGATCGCCGAGGAGGAGTTCGGCGACGGCGACGTCTCCTACGTGCCCAACGCGGTCGACCGGGCCCTCTTCGACGCGCCGCCGCGGGGTAAGCAGGGGGCGCCGACGGTCGGCTTCATGGACGTGGGCCTCTCCCACGAGAAGGGGGGCGACGTGGTCCGCGCCGCGCTCGCTCGCGCCAAGGAGCTCGAGCCGAGCCTCCGTGGCGTCTGCTTCGGCCGGCGCCTCCCGCCGCCGGAGCTGCGGCCGCCGAGCTGGGTCGAGTACGTCGTCGACCCCCCCCCACCGGTCCTCGCGGCGACCTACGCCCGGGCCGACGTGTGGGTCCACGGGTCCCGGGCCGAGGGCTTCGGCCTTCCGATCCTCGAAGCGATGGCCTGCCGGACCCCCGTGGTCGCCACGCCCGCAGGCGCCGCGCCGGAGCTCGTCGCGAGCGGCGGCGGCGTCCTCCTGCCGCCGGAGGACGCGGAGGCGATGGCGCAGGCGATCGTCGACGTCGCGCGCCTCGGCGCGAGCGCCTGGCGGGCGCGCTCCGACGCCGCCTACGCCCGCGCCACGGGCTACGGCCTGGACGACGCGACCGACCGGATGGAGGCCGCCCTCGAGCGGGCCGTCGCCAAGGGCCGGGACCGGAGCTTCGCGCCGGCGACCGGGGGCATCGGCACGCCGGAGGCGCTCCGCCGCGTCCCGGGCCTGCTCGAGGCCCGGGGGACCGGGTCGCGCGGGGCCGCCGCGCTCGGCCTCCGGGACGTCTTCGACCCGGACACGTTGGCCGCGCTGCAGGCGCTCGGCCGGAGCGCCGAGCGGACCGTGGCCGCGGACGGGGAGCTCCAGCCGGTCGCCGGGGACGGAGAGCTCCTGAGCGAGGTCTGGCGCGCCCTGAGCCGACCGGAGGTGGTCTCGGTCCTCGAGGCCGAGGTCGGGGGCCGGCTGCTGCGCGACCCGCAGCGGCGCGACGAGGGGCTGTTCCTCGTCGGCCTGCCCGCCACGTCGGTGAGCGAAGGACCGGGCGCCCTCGCCGACCCGCCGCTCGTCCGCCGCCTGAGCCTCGCGGTCGGCCTCGCGGGGCGCGGGTGCGCGGTCGAGCTGTGGGACCCGACCGTCCGAACGCGGACCGTCCTCCCGCTGACCCCCAACCAGGGCCACGCCTTCCGGGCCGGCCCGGGCTTCCCGGTCGCGTTCCGCTCGGCCGAGCCCCCGCCGAGCGCCGAGGTCGTCGCCTCGGCCGCGGACCCGGGGACGCGGCCGCGGCCCGTACGCCCCGAGGGGCGCTCCGGGGCGCGGTCCCGCCCCCCTCTGGTCTACGTCGCGCACTACTACGAGGCCGACCCGAGACCCGAGGCGGAGCGCCCGCCCGAGGTGTCCCGGACCTTCGCGCGGCCGGACGCTCCTCTCGCGCAACGGGTCGCCACGGCCGCCGACCGCTGGGCGCGGCGCTGGCGCGCGGAGGCCCGCCGGGGGGCCGACCGCCTCCATGAGCGGGTGCTCGGTTTCCGCTGACGGGCCGCCCGACGGGCGCCGACGGCCGGAGCGCGGGGGCGCCGCTCGCCGGCTGCTGCTGAAGCCCGCTAGTCACCTGGAACAGCAGTGAGTGGTCAATCCCGGCGAGCGATCGGCGCCCGAGTCAAGGAACGACGACGAGGAATACTTCGCGTATTTCGAGGAGAAGTGACGCCAAGTCGGGCGTCGAGGGCCGGCGGGATTTTGCCACGAATCGCTGAGACAGGTGACTAGCCGCGGAGCAGCTTCTTCAGCTTGTCACGCGCCTCGCGCACCTGGCCACGCGCGTCCATCAGGCTCTGCTTGGCCCGCTCCGCCGGCATCAGCACGTAGCGCTTCAGGTGCTCGTCCGGACGGGCCTTGAAGATGGTCGAGTGGTTCACCCCGACGTAGTCCGCCGGCGGCTCCTTCGTGTAGTAGTAGCAGGCGAAGGAGTTGCGGGTCATGCGGGGGGGGCAGCGGACCTCCTCGACGCCGTGGAAGCTGTGGTCGCTCGTCTCGAAGATGACGCAGCGGTTCAAGCGCGGCGCGAACGCGTGGTAGCGGGTCCGGACCGCCTCGTCCCAGAGCTCGACCGCCCCTCCCCAGGTCCGCTCCCACTCCGGGTTGAGGTAGAGGAGCAGGTTGAGGCGCCGGTAGAGGCCGCGGTCCGCGAGGAAGTTGAAGTCGACGTGCACGTCGAGGCGGCCCCGGCTCCCGGTCATGTGGATGCCGCCGCCGGCGAGCTGGTCGTCGTAGAGCAGCTTGTCGACGCCCGTGATCGTCTCGAGCTGGGCGAGGAAGCGCGGCTCGGCGAGGGCCCGGTTGAGGCGGCCGACCGGGTCGGGGAACTTGGACGCGTCGGTGACCTGGATCTTGCGGTACTCGTTGACCGCCTTGAACTGGTGGCCGATCCGGTTGGCGTCCTCGAACGCCGGGTAGCTGGCCGCCACCTCCCGCGCGAAGTCGTCCTCGAGGAACCCCTCGATGGCGACGTGTGGGAAGGGCTGGGCGGTCCGGAACTCGTCCCGGAGCCGTTCGACGTCGAGCGGTCGGATGGTCATCGTTGCCTTGCTCCCCGCGGTGACAGCCCCCGAACGCTGACTCCGCCCTCGTCAGGGTGCCATACTCGCGCTCCACCGGAGGAACGGATGGCGATCGAGATCGTGCCCCACGCCCAGGACAAGAAGGACCTGGTGGAGGCGTTCAACCGCACGATGAAGGAGGCGGGCTCCCCGTGGGGCTTCTACGTCGAGCCGACGCCCCGGTGGATCCCACCGAAGCCGGGGCAGAAGGTCTGGCGGGAGCTGCACCTGGCCATCGAGGACGGAGCCAAGGTCGTCGGCGGCTATGGGCTCAAGCCGCAGGTGTGGCGGATTCAGGGCGAGGAGCTGATCGTCGCCGACTGGCAGGGCCCGGTGTCCCTCGGGGCGATCGACAACCGCTACGCCGCCCTCGGGCTCCGGCTGGTGCGGGACATGCTGAAGAAGCAGCCCCTGATGTACAGCTGGGGCCACGGCGGCAACGAGGAGCCGATGGTCCAGCTCCTGCGAAAGCTGGGCTGGCTCATGCATGAGACCCCGTTCCTGTTCCGCGTGTGCCGGCCGACCAACTTCCTCCGCAAGAACGCGTACCTGCGCCAGGACCCCCGCCGCGCCGTCGCCCAGGACGTGCTGGCCTTCACCGGGCTCGGCAGCCTCGGCCTTCGCGCGCTCCACGCCGCGATGCGCCTCCGGAGCCGCAAGACCTTCGAGGCCGAGGGCGAGCTGTTCGAGACCTTCGGGCCCTGGGCGGACGACCTGTGGGAGCGGTGTCAGTCGCGCTACGAGGCGATCGCGGTCCGCGACGCCGACACCATGAACGCGCTGCTGCCCTCCGAGCACCGCACCCTGGAGTGGCCCGCCCCGATCCGGCTGCGCGTGCGCCGCGGCGGCCGGACCCTCGGCTGGGCGGTCGTCCTCGAGCGCCAGCAGGAGGGGGACAAGAACTTCGGGACGATGCGCCTCGGCATGGTCGCCGACGCCCTCGCCCTGCCCGAGGACGCCGGGGAAGTCGTGTGGGCCGCGTTCCGGCACCTGCGGGACGTCGGCGTCGACATGGTGATGGCCAACCAGGCCCACCCGGAGTGGATCCAGGCGTTCGTGGACAACGGCTTCTTCGCCGTGCCCGGTCGGCGCCTGTTCTGTGCGTCGCCGGACCTCCAGGCGCGGCTCAGCCCCTGGGACCGCGTCCAGACGGGCCTGTTCCTGTCCAACCTCGACGGCCACGGGCCGATGCTGTGAGGGCGTGGCCCCGACACGGTGGGAGACGCATCGTGCGGAGTGTGAGCGATCCGCTGTGACCGACCGCGCAGTCGTCTGAGCCTGGAGACTTGAAGGTCGAGTGGATCGGCTTAACTCTGTTCGTTGAGGGAAAATCATGGGAACCGCCACCGAGCTCGCCGTCCGCCTCACGAAGCAGTCCCGCGACCAGTTCTGGAACGTCTACACGGACATCGACTGGCCGGAGACGCTCGACGAGAACCGCTACTCGATGACCCCCGAGCTGATCTCGATCTACGGGACGGAGCTCTGGGACAGCCTGAGCGCGGAGCAGCGCCGACGCCTCAGCCTGTGCGAGGTCGCGAACTTCTTCAGCCTCACGCTGCAGGGGGAGCGTCCCCTCGTCGCGGGGCTGAGTGATCGCCTCTACTCGAAGCGCGTGACCCCCGAGGCCACCGAGTACCTGCACCACTTCATCGACGAAGAGAACAAGCACATGATCATGTTTGGTCTCTTCCTCAACCGATACTTCGGCAAGGTCTACCCCGAGAAGAAGATCGCCCTCGACAAGAAGTACGTGAAGGGCGAGGAGGAGATCGCGTTCTTCTGCAAGGTGATGGTCGTCGAGGAGCTCGGCGACTACTACAATGTCAAGATGATGATGGACGACGAGATCCAGCCCATCGTCAAGCAGATCAACTGGATCCACCACCGGGACGAGTCGCGGCACCTCGGGTTCGGGCGGCGGCACCTGACGGAGCTCGCCGAGCAGTGGCTCCCGACGTGGGACGACGAGACCCGGGCCGGCTTCTCGACCTGGCTCGACCAGTACCTCCGCTCGAGCTGGAACGACTTCTACAACCCCGCGATGTACAAGGACGCCGGCTTCGACAGCGGCTACGAGGTCCGCAAGATGGCCCTCGCCCACCCGGCCACCGCGGAGCATCGGACGAAGGCGAGCAAGAAGCTCGTCAACATCTTCCTGCGGCTCGGGCTGCTGGCCGAGGCGCCCACGTTCTGAGCGCGCCCGCCGCGCGGCGGGGGGTCTCGGGGGGAGCACCGGAGCGGGTTGCGACCGCACTGAGATCGTGCACCATGCGCGCGGTCCGGCTCGCACCCGTTTCGGAGACCCGACGCATGCAAGAGGGCGAGGTTCGAAGCCAGCTTCGAGGCTGGATCCGAGAGCATTCCAAGACCTCCCTGACCGACGGGGAGCTCACGGACACGACCCCGCTCCTCGAGCACGGGATCCTGTCGAGCCTCGACATCGTGGAGTTCGTCCTGTTCATTGAGGAGCTCCGGGAAGAGGAGGTGGACACCGACGAGATCGAGCCGGAGGTGTTCACGTCGATCGAGTCGGTGGTCAAGGGGTTCTTCGACCCGGCGGATCCATGAACGAGCGGAGCCTCCGCACCGGCTTCTTCACGTCGGCCGAGCGCTACCCCGACCGGGAGGCCCTGACGGTGGGCAAGGAGCGCCTGACCTACCGCGACCTCGCCCGCCGCGCCCTGACGATCGCGGCGACGCTCGCGGCGCACGACGCCGGGGAAGGAACGCCGCTCACCGCGGTCTACGGCCATCGCCATCCGACCGCCTTCGCGGCGGTCCTGGGCGCTCTGGCGCGCGGGCACGGCTACGTCCCCCTGAACCCGGCGTTCCCGCCCGAGCGGTGCGCGTCGATGCTCGAGCGGGCCCATGCCCGCGCGGTGGTCGTGGACCCGACCGCCGAGGCGCGCCTGCCGGAGCTCCTCGATGGCGCCGCGGGCTCCCTCGTCGTGGTGCTGCCCGACCGCGCCGAGGTGGGCGACCTGCGCGCGCGCTTCCCCGACCACACGCTCCTCGGCGCCTCCGACCTCGTGGCGCCAGCCGCCGGACGCGAGGGGGTGGGCGCGGTCTTCGGGGAGGTCGCGCCGGACGACGTCGCGTACCTGCTCTTCACGAGCGGGAGCACGGGGCGGCCCAAGGGCGTCGGGGTCGCCCACCGGAACGTGCTCCCCTTCGTCGACGCGATGGTCGAGCGCTACGCGATCGGCCCCGACGACCGCTTCAGCAACACCTTCGACCTCACCTTCGACCTGAGCGTGTTCGACATGTTCTGCGCCTGGGAGCGAGGCGCCTGCCTCTGTGTCCCGACGGCGCAGGACAAGATGCTGCCCGGCAAGTGGGTCAAGCGCGAAGCGCTGACGGTGTGGTTCAGCGTGCCGTCGACCGGCGTCCTGATGAGCCGCCTCCGGATGCTGAAGCCCGACGCCTACCCCACCCTCCGCTGGGCGCTGTTCTGCGGCGAGGCGCTGCCGGTCGACCTGGTCGCGCGCTTCGCCGCGGCGGCGCCGAACGCCACCCTCGAGAACCTCTACGGCCCCACCGAGCTCACCATCGCCTGCACCCTCTACCGCTACGACCCGACGACCGCCCGGGAGGAGAGCCTCCACGGGGTGGTGCCGATCGGCGAGCCCTACCCCGGCATGGACGTCAGGGTGGTCGACGACGCGCTCCGGTCCGTCGCGCGGGGGCACGACGGCGAGCTCCTGATGACCGGTCCCCAGATGACCCCCGGCTACTGGGAGGACCCCGAGCGGACGGCCAAGGCCTTCGTCGTGCCGCCCGGCGAGACGCGGACCTACTACCGGACCGGCGACCTCGTCCGCTGGCCGGAGGGGGGGCCGCTGCTCTACCTCGGGCGGGCCGACCACCAGATCAAGATCCAGGGCTACCGGGTGGAGCTCGGCGAGGTGGAGGAGGTGCTCCGGCGGGTCAGCGGCGCGGACGTCGCCATCGCGCTCGGCTGGCCGCGGACCGCGAGCGGCGCGGACGGCATCGTGGGGTTCGTCGGCGTGACGGACGCCGACCTCGACGCGCTGCTGGCCGAGGCCCGGGCCAAGCTGCCGGCCTACATGCAACCGAGCCGGCTCCTCGGGGTGGGCTCGTTTCCGCTGAACGCGAACGGCAAGGTCGACCGCAAGGCGCTGCTCTCGCGCCTCGAGGCGGAGGCCACGTAGCGGGCGGGAGGAGCGCGGGATGTCGACGGCACGCTGGTACATCAAGAAGGCGGCGCGGGCCGGGGTGGCCCTCGGAACCTGGGCGAGCGGGTCGCTCCGGGCCGAGCGCCTCGTGCGGGCGACCCTCCGCGGCGCGCCCCGGGTCCGGGTGCTCACCTACCACCGCGTCGGCGAGGCCTCGCGGGACGCCTTCTGCGTGAGCCGGGAGGACTTCGACGCCCAGATGCGGACGTTGAGCGAGCAGCGGCTCGCGGTGAGCCTCGATGACGTCCACGCCTTCGTCGCCGGCCAGCGGACCCTGCCGGACGGGGCCTGCCTCGTGACCCTCGACGATGGCTGCCTCAGCACGCTCACGGAGGCCCTCCCGATCCTCGAGCGCTGGAGCGTCCCCGCCGTGGCCTACGTGAGCGCGGGGCTGATCGGCATCCGCCACGAGAGCCTGCCGGAGCGGTTCCTCGACTGGGACGAGGTCCGGGCGCTGGCGAAGAGCGCGGTGATGACCGTCGGCTCCCACAGCCACACGCACCGGAGCCTCGGCTTGATGGACCCGGCGGAGGCCCGGGACGAGGCGCAGCGGAGCAAGGACACCCTCGAGGCCGAGCTCGGCGAGCCGGTGGTGACCTTCGCCTACCCCTTCGGCACCTACAGCGACTTCTCCCCGGTCACGGAGCGGGCGCTCGCCGACGCCGGCTACACGATCTGCTTCAACTCGATCCACGGCGCGATCCGCCCCGGGATGGACCCGATCAGCCTTCCCCGGGTGAAGGTCGAAGGCGGCGAGGCGCTCTGGATGTTCCACCTGACCCGGCAGGGCGCGATGGACCCGTGGCGACTGGTCGACCGCAACCTCTGGCGCCTCCAGCGGGACCGCACGGAGATCCAGTAGGCGGTCGATGGGGGAGGGGGGCCAGAGCCGGGTCGGCGTCGTCCTGATCGGACGCAACGAGGGGGAGCGCCTCGTCCGCTGCCTCGACTCCGTGTGCGATGGCCGCCGCCCGGTGGTGTACGTCGACTCCGGCTCGAGCGACGGCAGCGTCGGCGAGGCCCGTCGGCGCGGCGCCACGGTGGTCGACCTCGACATGTCGATCCCGTTCAGCGCGGCCCGGGCTCGCAACGAGGGCTGGCGCCGGCTGCTCGCCGACCATCCCGACGCCGCCTACGTGCAGTTCGTGGACGGCGACTGCGAGGTCGTCGAGGGCTGGATCGAGGCGGCGGCCGAGGAGCTCGACCAGCACCCGAGCACCGTGGCGGTCTGTGGCTGGCGCCGGGAGCGCCACCCGGACCGCTCGGCCTACAACCGCGTGTGCGACGTCGAGTGGCGGAGCGGTCCGACCGGCCCGGTCCTCGCCTTCGGCGGCGACGTGATGATCCGGGCCGACGCGCTCCAGGCCGTCGGCGGCTACGACCCGTCGGTCATCGCCGCGGAGGACGACGAGCTCGGGGTCCGCCTCCGCAAGGCGACGGGGGGCGAGCTGATCCGCCTCGACCGGGACAGCACGCTGCACGACGCGGACATGCACCGCCTCGCCCAGTGGTGGCGACGGGCCCAGCGGTGCGGCCACGGCTACGCCCAGGTCAACCACCTCCACGGGGCGCCGCCGGAGCGCTACTTCCGGACGAACCTCCGGCGGACCGTGCTCTGGGGCGCGGTCGCGCCGCTGACCGCGGTGGCGCTCACCGTCCCCACCTTCGGCCTGTCCTGGGTGGCCTTCGCGCGCTACCCGCTCGTCGCCCTGCGCACCGCGCTCCGGACCCGCCAGAAGGGCTTCCCCTGGCCGCACGCGGTCGCGTGGGGCGTCAGCGTGTCGGCGGCCCCCTTCCCCGAGGTGATCGGGGCCGCGAAGTACCACCTCGACCGCCTTCGGGGCCGCAGCCCCGAGATCATCGAGTACAAGGGACCTTCGGCATGAGCACAGACGCGCGATCCACCCCCGTTGCGGTCGGCCTGGTCGGCGCCGGCTACATCGCCGACTACCACCAGGCCGCGCTCCGCGCCCAGAGGAACGTCGAGGTGAAGGCGGTCTGCGACCTGTCGCCGAGCCGCGCGGAGCGCTTCGCGAGCGCCCACGGCATCCCGGGCGCCTACACCGATCTCAGCGCGATGCTGGGGGCGGAGCGCCTCGACGTCGTGCACGTGCTGACCCCGCCGCAGGCGCACGTCGGGCCCGCGCGGCAGGTCCTCGAGGCGGGCGTCGACGCCCTCCTCGAGAAGCCCCTCGCTCACACCGTGGAAGGCTGCCGGGAGCTCCGCGACGCCGCGGAGCGGACCGGCCGGGCCCTCGGCACGAGCTTCAACTTCCTGTTCTTCGACGCCTACGAGCGCCTGGTCGACGACCTCCGGTCGGGCCGCCTCGGGGCGATCGACCAGGTCGACATCGTCTGGAACAAGGAGCTCGGCCAGCTCAAGGGCGGCCCCTACTCCGCGTGGATGCTCCAGCACCCGTCGAACATCCTCTTCGAGGTCGCGCCCCACGCCTTCGCCCACGCCCAGCACCTGGTCGGCGACCTGAGCGACGTCGCGGTCGACGTCCGGGACGAGACGGAGCTCCCGCGGGGCCTTCGCTTCTTCCGGCGCTGGGAGATCCGCGGCTGGAAGGGCTCGACCAGCGTCCGGATCCGCTTCTCCTTCCTGCAGGGCTACCCCGAGCACTACGTCCACGTCCGGGGGACGAACGGCACGGGCCGGGTCGACTTCGAGAACAACACCTACGTGCGGCAGGCCCACACGCCCCACCTGCTCGACATCGACCGCTTCAGCAACGTGACCCGGGCCGCCACGTCGGCCTTCGCCCAGTCCGCGGCGACCCTCGGCGGCGTGGTCCTCGCCAAGGCCGGCGTCCTCAAGGCGGACGGACCCTTCGCGGCGAGCATCGCGCGGGCCGTCGACCGCTTCTACGCCACGCGGACGGGCGCGCTGGACGAGCGCCTCGGGGGCGAGCTCGCGGAGGGCGCGATCGCCCTCGCGGAGCGCGTCGCCCAGGCGGCGGACCTCCCCGCCCCACCCGGCGTCAAGCCGGTGAGCGCCGCCTCCGCGGACCGGCCGACGACGCTCGTGATCGGCGGCACCGGCTTCATCGGCAAGGCGCTGGTCCGGCGCCTGCGCCAGGACGGCGGCGGCGTCCGTGTCCTCGCCCGCGACCCGATGGGCTGCCCCCCCGAGCTGCGGGCCCAGGGCGTCGACGTCGTCGGCGGCGACTTCACCGACCCCGACGCCGTGGCCCGGGCGCTCGAGGGCATCGAGAACGTCTACCACCTCGCCCGCGGCACCGGGAAGACGTGGCAGGAGTACCTCACCTGGGACGTGGAGCCCACGAAGCGGCTCGCCGAGGCCTGCCTCGAACGCAACGTGCGCCGCTTCTTCTACGCCTCGTCGATCGCGATCTACTACGCGGGGAAGGCGGGCGAGACCATCGACGAGAGGACCCAGCCCGTCGAGGCGATGCTCCAGGCCAACCCCTACGCCCGGAGCAAGGCCGAAAACGAGCGGATGCTCCTCGATATGCACGCGACCCGCGGCCTCCCGCTCGTGATCTTCCGGCCCGGGATCGTGCTCGGCCGCGGCGGCAACCCCTACCACTGGGGCGTCGCGGCCTGGCCGTACCACAGCGTGTGCCGCCTCTACGGCGACGGGAACAACCCGCTGCCGATCGTGCTCGTCGACGACTGCGCGGACGCGATGGTGAAAGCGCTCCACGTCGAGGGCATCGAGGGCCGGTCCTACAACCTCGTGGCCGAGCCCTCGATCACCGCCAACGACTACCTCGACGAGCTCGAGCAGCGCGCCGGCGTGAAGATCGAGCGGGTGCCGATGCCCGGCTGGCGCTCCTACCTCACCGCGATGGCCAAGTACGCGGTCAAGGCCGCGGGGGGAGACAAGGCCGCCCTCGTGCCGAGCTACGCCGACTGGCAGGGGCGCAACTTCGCGGCGGTGCTCGTCGCGGACAAGGCGAAGGCCGAGCTCGGCTGGGCGCCGGTCTCCGACCGGGAGACCCTGGTCCGGGTCGGCATCCACGAGCCGGTCGATGAGCACTTCGAGCTCGAGGCGCCGGCCGCCTCGTCCCGGGCGGACGGCGCCGGGGCCGCGGCGAGGGCCTAGGGATGCTCTTCGCCACCCTCGGCCTCGCGACGAGCGCCATGACGCTGCCGGGAACGGCGGAGCTCGCGCTCCTCACGGTCGGCTCCCTCTTGGACGGCGATGGCCCTCGGGGCGACCCGACCACGGTGGGCACGCTCGCGGTCGTGGTGCCCGCTCACAACGAGGCGGCCCATGTCGCGGCCTGCGTGCGGAGCCTCCGGGCCGCCGTCGCGCCGCCCGGTGGCCACCGCCTCGTGGTGATCGCGGACAACTGCACCGACGAGACCGCGGCCCTCGCCCGGGAGGCCGGGGCGGAGGTCATCGAGCGTGACGACCCGGACCGGCGCGGCAAGGGCTACGCCCTCGAGCGCGCCTTCGAGCACGTGCTGGCGGACCCCTCGGTGGAGGCGGTCCTCGTGGTCGATGCCGACACCTCGGTGGAGCCGAACTTCCTCGTCGCGATGGCGTCGGCGTTCGCCGGGGGCGCCGACGGGGTCCAGTGCCGCTACCTGGTCGGCAACCCCGACGCGTCGCCCCGGGCGCGGCTGATGAACGTGGCGCTCCTCGCCTTCAACGTCGCCCGGCCGAAGGCGCGGGAGCGGTTCGGCCTGTCGGTCGGCATCCTCGGCAACGGCTTCGGCCTCCACCGCCGGGTGCTCGAAGCCCTGCCCTACACGGCCCGGTCGGTCGTGGAGGACCTCGAGTACCACCTGATGATGGTCCGGCGCGGCTTCCGCGTGCGCTTCGTGGAGGCCACGGCGGTCACGGCCGACGTTCCCGTACGCAGCGACGCGCAGGCGAGCCAGCGGGCCAGGTGGGAGGGCGGGCGCTACCGCATGATCCGGGAGCATGCGCCCGCGCTCGTCGGCGAGGTCGCGAGGGGTCGCCTCCGCCTCCTGGAGCCCCTGGGCGAGCTGCTCCTGCTGCCGCTCGCGACCCACGTGGGCCTGCTCGGGGTGACCCTCGTCATCCCCTACCCGCCCACGCAGGCCTACGCCGCCGCTTCCCTCGGTCTGGTCGGGGCCCACGTGCTCGCGGCGATCAAGGCCGGCGGCGGGACCGCGGAGGATCTTTCGGCCCTCGCCCGCGTACCCTGGTACGTGGTCGAGAAGGCGCGGATGCTGCCAAGGCTCCTCGCGGCGTCAAAGCGGGGCCAGGCCTGGATCCGGACGGCGCGCGACCCTGCGGCGGGCCAGGACCTTGCGCCGGAGGCCGCAGCTCCTCGATGATCCACCTCGCATGGCGCTGAAGTCTCACTTTCCCGGCGGAATCCCCACGCCGAGCAGCGTCATCCCGGTCGCCGACCTCCTGCTCGCCGCGGCCCACATCGACAACCGGATCACGGAGTACGAGCAGCGCACCGTCCGGCAGGTGCTGCAGGACCTCCTGCACACCGACGAGCTGCCGCCCAACGTCGAGGCCCGCCTCGCGGAGTTCGACTTCGAGACCTTCGACCTCGCCGAGGCGGTCAGCCGCATCACCGAGCGGCCGCCCTTGCATCATCGGATGCTCCTCGAGCTCGCCCGGGCGGTGTGCGCGGCCGACGGGATCGTCGAGCTGAAGGAGGACGCGTACCTGGTCACCCTGGTCCTGGCGCTCCGCGGCAACCCCAAGGACTACAAGGACCTGCTGGTCCACGACCCCTTTGGCGGCCTCGGCGGGGTGGTCAAGCGGGCCGAGGACCTCCTCCTCGGAGGCCTGGCGCTGGCCGTGCTCGCCGCGCCGCTGGCGGCGATCGCGCTCGCCGTCCGCCTCGACTCCGAGGGCCCGGTGATCTTCCAGCAGCGCCGCTACGGCCTGGACGGCGAGGAGTTCCGGTGCCTCAAGTTCCGCACCATGACGGTGACCGAGGACGGCCCCCAGGTGAAGCAGGCCACCAAGGACGACAAGCGCATCACCCGGGTGGGCGCCTTCCTTCGCCGCACCAACCTCGACGAGCTCCCCCAGCTGCTCAACGTGCTTCGCGGCGAGATGTCCCTCGTCGGCCCCCGCCCCCACGCCGTGGCCCACAACGAGAAGTACCGCGAGCTGATCAGCGAGTACATGCTTCGCCACAAGGTGCGTCCGGGCATCACCGGCTGGGCCCAGGTCAACGGCTGGCGCGGCCAGACCGACACGCTGGAGAAGATGGTCCGGCGGGTCGAGCACGACCTCTACTACATCCGCCACTGGAGCCCCTGGCTCGACCTGAAGTGCCTGTTCCTGACGGTCTTCGGGCGTCGTGTGTGGAAAAACGCGTACTGAACGAGCCTGCCTGAGAGGCTCCGCATTCGCGGACGTCCAGTAGGCAATTCAACGCAACGCGGATTCACCGCTTGGACGCCAGCGCTCCGGGCGGTAGCCTAGGCGAACCGCCTCGATGGCATGGAGGCGGATGCCCGCAGCATCCGCGGGGCGCTTGATCCCCTCGGAGTCCGGAGCGCGCGGTTGGCGCATCCCGGCCTCGGGCGCGGCTCGGCCCATGACCGAGCCGGCCGGCTCCATGCCCTCGTTTGCGGGACCATTGACGAAAAGAGGAGCCATGCCCGGTCGCATTCCCCACCCGTTTCCGCCCTTGCCCCAGCCGCTCCCGTTGCCACCGCTCCCGGACCCTTTTCCGGAGCCACCGTTGCGGCCCCCGATCCTCCCCGATCCGCAACCCCTACCGAGACCCTGGCCCTGGCGGTTTCGGTCGCTCCGCTGCGGTTGCTATCTGATCAACTTCGCGCCAGCCAGCAGCCGCTGGTTCTCCTACGACGGGACGCTTCGCGTCGAGTGCCACGGAGGCGGACGCACCGCGAGCGGCGACCTCTATCTCCGAAGCCCGCTCTGGCTACCCCACGCCCCCCCGCAGAGCGCCGGGCCGGGCGCCCGCCGGGCGGGGAGACGGGAGGGGGGGGGGGGCGGGGGCGGGGGGCGGCGGAGGGGGGGGCGCGGGGCGGGGGGGAGG